>JBEKCA010000024.1:0-44267 GCA_050015115.1 Occallatibacter sp. | reverse complement strand
ACCAACCTTGGAAATCGATCAAACCGATTTCCACATTCCCACCGTCACGACGACTACGACGAGATGAATTGATCTCTCAAAACCAAAACCTAAGGGCTACGCATTCTGAGGGCAAGGTCATTACGCCGCGGAGAATCGGGGGCCGTGTGAGCCTGCATGTTCAAGGTCGGTGCAAGCAGCGAGTCCGTTGACGCGGATACGTGGTCATACCGGAGCACGTCCACTTGTTGGTAAACGACCCGCAGCAATCGAGCTCTCAGTCACACTGCGACGGCATGAGCGTCCGTTCTGCCAGGCGCGGTATTACTACTTCAACGTCTCTACGGAGGAGAAGCGCGTCGAGAAGCTGATATACATGCATCGCAATCCAGTCAAACGCGGTTTAGTCGAGAACCTGGGACTCCAGATTCTGTCTTTGATAAACGGCAAAGCTCGCGCAAGATTCTGTGGCTTCCCAGGCCTCAAAAACGAGACCTGGGAAACCCGATCTTGGAGACGAGAAAAATCCGATAGGCTTTAGACCAGGGTGGACGCACTGTGTTCGGGCCGGGTACTGAATGCCTCTTTCACCCGCGCCAGCAGATCCGTCGGATGCACCGGCTTCGTGAGCAGGGAAAAATGCTCTCCTCTGCTCTTCGCGGAAGCAAGCAGATCGACGGTCGATGCCTGCCCGGAGAAGAGCAGGACTTTGCATTCGGGGAAAATTCGCCTCATTGTGATCGCAAGCTCAATACCGTTCATCCCGGGCAAAATAACATCCGAAATAAGAAGTTGTGGAGGCATCAGTAGCGCCGATTCCAAGGCGCTTTCGCCGTCATACGCAGGCATTGCCGCATAGCCTCTTTGTTTCAAGATTGCTGTGAGCGTATCGGCGATGGTTGACTCATCGTCGACCACCAGAACTACAGGGCGATAGGGACCGCCTTCGCCTTCCGGACTGTACATTGGAACCTCCTCAATCGGGACGGTTGGGAAAGTTGAAGGTGTGGACTGCTTCTTCAATAAAATGGGCCGTGGTTTGGATTCATCGTTATTCATGGAATTCTTCACCTCTCAGGCCGAAGCTCGCAGAAAGCGATTTCAGTCTTTTCTTGAATGATCTTTCGTGGATCTGGGCCGCGTGCAGGAGGGGGGAGGGAAATCGATCCGGCCCAGTGGGGAAACCTCTATGGGAGAATCTAGCAGCCCCCCGGCAATACGGGGAAACTCTTTTTCGCACGAGCAGAATCTTTAATACACGAGGTCTTTAGACAAAATGAGGAAGTTGGGAAAATCATGGCGAGTTTTCCGTGAGACGCGCGACTTCTTCCTGGAAACAGGTTTACTTAAAATGCCGGCGCAATAGTGAACACAATAGTTGTCCAAAAGTGATCAAAAATTCTCGTTTAGCGCATTGCAAATTCTCGCAGTCTTTAGTATTCTTTTCCGTGAGGATAGGTTAACAGCAATTTAAGCATACGTTCTGCAGGGAAACCGGATCGATATCGGTTGCAAGTCCGAAGAACGGGAACGACTACGACAGAACAGAAGGAGCGACATATGGCGACCAACTCGAATGCGAAGCCCCGTCTGAGCGAATTCGAATCTATTTCTCAGCTCGATGTTCCCAAAGGACGGGATGGTAAGCACAAGAAGATCGTCACGCAGTTGTTAAACGATATCGACAACCTGGAGACTGGAAACGCGCTGAAAGTTCCCCTCCAGGCGCTGCCGGACACCAAAGAGAACATTCGCGCCGCGCTGAATCGCGCAACCCGCCAGAAAGGCCTTGAAGTCGCTACGTCGAGCGACGCCGCCTTTCTGTATGTCTGGAAGGTCGAGCAACCGTCCTGATTTGACAACATTCAACTCGCAGCTATGGCTTCAGCCGCGCCGCGGCTGCCTTGCTGGCTGCCAGGCGGCGTTCCCGCAAGGGACGAGCGCGATCCTGCTGGAGCTGAACCTCTTCGGGATGCGCGGTTTTCGGCGAACCAGCTGTGAACGGTGGCTGCGGGTCGTACTCCAGCCCCAGTTGCACTGAGCGCGCAACGCGCTCTCCCCACAACTGCGCGATCACGGTCAGGGCAAAGTCGATGCCCGCGGTCACGCCGCCTCCGGTGATCCGGTTGCGATCGCAAACGATGCGCTCCTGGACTGGAATGGCTCCCAGCACGGACAGGTTGTCCATGAACATCCAGTGCGTGGTGGCCTCGTAATCCTGAAGCAAGCCCGCCGCGCCCAGCAGCAGGGAGCCGGTACAGACCGAAGTGACATAGCGCGAAGTCGCCGCTGCGCGGCGCAGGAAATCCAGCACTTCATCGTCGGCCATGAGTTCAACCTGGCCCGGCCCGCCTGGAACGCAGAGCAGGTCGATCGGCGACTCGTCCTGCAATGTGTGCGTGGGGATCAACTGAAGCCCGGAGGCGCTTGTAACCGGGCTCAGGTTCTTCCAATAGAGGCGCACCTCGACTCCGGGCACCTTGCTGAAGAACTCGTGCGGCCCGATCAGATCCAGCGGAGTGATTCCAGGAAAGACGAGCATCCCGACGCGAAAAGGATCTCCGCGGCTCAATAACTCATCCATAACTCCTCCTGAACAAAGCCGTGTGGGGCTTGAGGTATCGCCTGTCGCGACCCTTCAAGCCCCACACATTTGCCAACACGCGCGAGGCTGGACTAACTCCGCTAACCTCGCTAACTCCGCCGTTTAACTACCCAACTGACGGCAACCCCGCCAGCGCCATCGCGATCTCTTCCGCCGGATACTCGTAGTTCTCAAGCTTGCCGGCTTGATACGCGATATACGACGCCATGTCGAAGTGACCATGACCGCTGAGGTTGAAGAGAATCGTCTTCTGCTTGCCTTCTGCCTTGGCTTCGAGTGCCTCGGTGATGGCCGCGGCCACGGCGTGGTTGGACTCCGGCGCGGGCACGATCCCTTCCGAGCGGGCAAACTGAATTCCCGCGGCAAATGCGTCCAGTTGTTGAACGGTCGTCGCCTCGGCCAATCCTAGATCGAGGACATGCGAGACCAGCGGCGCCATGCCGTGATAACGCAGCCCGCCGGCGTGAATTCCCGGAGGAACAAAGGTGCTGCCGAGCGTGTGCATCTTGACCAGAGGAGTTAAGTGGCCCGTATCGCCGAAGTCATAAACAAACTTGCCCTTGGTCATGCTGGGGCAAGCCGCCGGTTCTACGGCAACGATACGCGCCTCGCTCTGGCCCTTAAGATTGCGCCCAATGTAGGGCATTGCCAGACCGGCGAAGTTCGAGCCGCCGCCCGCGCAGGCGATCACGACGTTGGGCTCGTCATCGGCCAGGGCCATCTGCTCGATCGCCTCAAGGCCAATCACCGTCTGGTGCAGCAAGACGTGATTCAACACGCTGCCCAGCGCGTACTTGGTATTCGGATCCTTCGCGGCCACTTCCACGGCCTCCGAGATCGCGATGCCCAGTGAGCCATTCGAATCCGGATGCTGGGCAAGTATCGCCCGGCCAGACTCGGTCTCGATGCTCGGACTAGCGGTCACCGAGGCTCCAAAGGCCTCCATCAGCGCGCGGCGATAGGGCTTCTGGTCATAACTCACCCGCACCATGTAGACCTTGCAATCGAGGCCAAAGAATGCGCAGGCCATCGACAACGCCGAGCCCCACTGGCCCGCGCCCGTCTCGGTGGAGAGATGCTTGGTGCCATCCATCTTGTTGTAGTAAGCCTGCGGCAGCGCGGTGTTCAGCTTGTGCGATCCGGCCGGGCTCCCGCCTTCATATTTGTAGTAAATATGCGCGGGCGTATCGAGCGCCTTTTCCAGGCGGCGTGCGCGGAACAGTGGCGCCGGGCGCCACTGCGCGTAAAGCTGGCGGACTTCGCCAGGAATCTCAATCTCCCGCTCCTGGCTCACCTCTTGCAGGATCAAGCTCATTGGAAACAGCGGCGCCAGATCGGCCGGGCCCAGCGGCTGAAGCGTTCCGGGATGCAGCGGCGGGGCCATCGGCTTGGGCAGGTCGGCGGCGATGTTGTACCAGGCGAGGGGGATCCTATTAGGCGGCAGGTTGTACTGAATTGTGTCCATGCGGAAGATTTTATCAGCGGGGACGGCAGTGCCGGGGCGCGGCATACAGATAATTGGAGCTTACTTGACCTCGACGATCTGTGCCGCTCGGCTATACGAACCGAGGTTGAAGACATTCATGTACCCCAGCGCGATCAGTTTCTTTCTTGCCTCCGCACAGCGCCCACCGGCCTGACAATGCAGCAAGAGGACCTGGTTTTTGTCCTTCACCCTGCGCGGCAGGCTCGATTCAATTTCATTGAGCGGAAGATTGATCGCATTGGGCAGGTGACCAGCAGCGAATTCGCCGGCTGTCCGCACATCGACCACCATAGCTCCCTTTTGCAGGTAATCCACGGCATCCGCGGCAGAAATGAGGCCCGAGCGCCTCAGCAGAATAACAGCCACGAGCATCGTGGCAAAAATGAGAATCGTGATCCAGTTCATAGACTCAAGGTTATCGTGGAAGGTTGGTTTCCGCACGATGTGAAAGGAAGCAGTATCAACCGCGGCAGAACGAAACGTACTGCGGTAAGGATCGAAGGCCCTGAAGTGGGTTAGGCTCCGGCTTGCCGGTCGTTCGCCCGGAACAATCAAAATCCAGGTTTCCGATCGCAACGCCGTACTTCGGGGACTGATATATTCCGAACCAAGAAGTCGAATCCTGCCGGACCTTCAAAGCGACCGTTCCCACCGTGCCCGTGGGGCTGCCTGACGTTTCCATCACAGTGACAATGTAGGTTCCCGGCGAGGGTCAGCCCTGAAATGGTCACTGTCCCTGTTTTGATATCTAAGATCTTGTCAGAGTTAAACAACCGGGAACCGACGGCAATCTCAGAGTTCGCCGTCTCTAGGTCAAACATTTACAAACGGTTTTCATCGCGCGCTACAAAATATGCGAGAATTTGAGTCATCGGATGGTGACATGAGAATAACTCCAGGTCAGGCCACACTGGTTTGCGCAATCGGTCTGTGCGTGGGCAGCACTACGGGTTGCGTGAATTCCGTAGGTTTCACGCAGCCTTCCGCGCCCGCAATGACAAGCTTCGCGGCGAACCCGGCATCGATTGCCGCAGGCGGGACAGCCAGCCTTACGGGAGTCTTCGCCAACGGCACCGGCATCATTACGCCCGGAAATCTCCCCGTGACCAGCGGGACGCCGGTGAGCGTGACGCCCTCTAACACGACGACCTACACGCTCACGGTCACAAATGCCGCGGGAGTTACCGCCGCTCAGACCGCGACTGTGACTGTGAGCCCGGTAAGTGCCGCCGCGCCCACCATAACCAGCTTCGCGGCAAACCCAACGTCAATCGCCACCGACGGGTCAGCCAGTCTGACGGGTGTCTTCGCCAACGGCACAGGTGTCATTACGCCTGGAAATCTCCCTGCGACCAGCGGAACCGCGGTGGTCGTGATGCCCTCCGACACAACGACCTATACACTCACGGTTACAAACGCACAAGGGAAGACTGTCAGCCAGACTGCTGTTGTTACAGTGATTCCACCTGTGCCCGTGATCACAAGCTTTACCGCGATCCCGCCATCGATCCCCGCAGGCGGGTCGGCGAACCTGACGGGTGTTTTCAGCAATGGCAACGGCGTCATTACGCCTGGAAATCTTCCTGTCACCAGCGGGACCGCGCTGAGCGTGATGCCCTCGGCGACCACTACCTATACCCTCACGGTCACTCCTTCCGCCGGAGCGCCTGTCACGCAATCGCTCACCGTCACCGTTACGTCCGCAGGTGGTCCCGCGGCGCCTACGGCGCTTGTGGCCACTGCGGGAAACCAGCAGGTAAGCCTCAGTTGGACTGGCGTCGCGGCAGCATCGAGCTACTCCGTGATGCGCTCAACAAGTTCCGGCGGCCCCTATACCGCAATTGGCACTACAACAAGCACGGAATTCGAGGATGACGCAGTCGCGAACAATACCACCTATTGCTACGTTGTCGCCGCGATCGATGGCTCCGATCAAAGCGGTAACTCAAATCAGGCCTTGGCAACTCCCATGGCGCAGCCCGGTTCCCCAGCAAACCTGGTGGCAACCGCAGGTCCGGGAGACGGACAGATTCAGTTGACTTGGACGGCAGGAACAGGAGCCGTCTCCTATCAGGTGGGCCGTTCGGCGGTCTCGGGCGGTCCGTACACCACGGTCAGCACTCCCACAACAACGGTGTTTTCTGACACGGGACTTACCGATGGCGCCACATACTATTACGTTGTCTACTCTCTGAATCCGGTGTCGACCAGCACTGCGTCGAATCAAGCGATGGCGATTCCCATTGCGGCGGTGACCGGTCTGGATCCCATAGCCAATGACAAACAGGTTGCGTTGTTCTGGAACTCGAGCGCCGGGGCTACCTCATATAACATCAGCCAATTCTCACAGAGCGGATGTTCTGGAGCCGGCGCGCAAGCATCGAGCCCGCTTCCACGGTATGTGGAAAGTGGACTGACGGATGGCAGCACTTATTATTTCGAGGTAACTGCGGTGAACTCCACCGGCGCCAGCGCCCCTTCCGCCTGCGTCTCAGCCACACCTAGCGCTAGCACCGCCTCATTGCCTCCGGCCCAGGATCCGGCAAAGAATTACGTTGGGCTCGGCACATGGTTCCTCAATGACTGGGACGGAAGTTATGCGTTCCTGGATCTTTTCAAACAGTCCAGAACGTGGGACACGGCTGCGTGGGGAACGACGCTGACGAACATCGACAGCAACGGCTGGCCCAAGCAGGATGCCTCTACCGTGATCCTGACCGACACGCTTAACAATGGGACGCAGTTTAACGGCACTTACGATCTGTCATTCACCGGGCAGGCAAAGGTCTCAGTCATGTGGTGCAATGGCGGGGTGACCAATCAGTCCTACAACGTCAACACCAATATCACCACTGCAAAGGTCACATTTACCGAATCAGGCAGTCCATCCTGCGGCCTGGCATTTACCAACACCCAGCGAACCGCAGCCAGCGCAGTGGGTACCGGTTTCACCAACGCCCATCTCTATCTGTCAGCGACCGACCCAGGTTCCGAAAACCCCGCGCAAGGAACCACAATCTTCTCCAACGACTTCCTCACCGCAATGGGCAAGGTTGGGACGGTGCGCATGATGGACTGGACTAACACCAATGGGAATTATCTCCAGTATTGGGAGGATCGAGTTACTCCGTCCAGCGCCACGCAAGCCGGTATTCCGAACAGTTGGACAGGCCCGGATGGCACGGTCTACAACGGCACCGGCGGAGTGGCGCTGGAGTACCAAATCATCTTATGCAATACCCTGCTGGTCGATTGCTATTTCAATATTCCGATGGTTGCCGGAACCAATCCCAGTACAGGCAGCGATTATGTTACTAACATGGCCTTGGCCATCGCCTACGGCACGGATGGGACCAATCCTTACACGTCGCCACAGAGCAATCCTGTCTATCCACCGTTGAACCCAAATCTGCGCTTCTATCTCGAATACGCCAACGAGGTTTGGAATACAAGCGCGGGTGTCTACCCGGTTGTCGCAGACATTTGCCAGTATCTTCCCGCGAATAGCCCGCTCTATACGCCGGACAACAACCCCAGTACCGCCGGATACAACCAGTACTACACCATTTGGCGCTATCCGGCGTTCCGCATGTACTCGATCAGTCAGACTTTCGAAGGGATCTTCCCTGGTCAGATGATGGCCCGGGTGCGCCCGCTGGTCGAAGAGCAGCAGGGCAACGGACAGGATACGCTGCACCAAGCCCTCACATGGCTGGATTACTACACGCAAAGCCAGGGCACAACCGTCGCTCAAGTCGTGTATGGCGGGGGCGGCTCTGCTTATTATCCCAATGGGGCCGGCTTCAGCGATCCGAGCACGTATTTCAATACCAGCTATCCTGACGCAGCGACCACGCAGAATTGGGCGACTGACTCCATGTGGACTACTAACTATGGAATCAAACACGTCGCTTACGAAGGCGGCCCCGGACTGAGTTTCTCGAATTCGGCAGACGTAAGCCTGATCGACAACTCCCAGATGGAAACCTTCATGGACGACTTTCAGACAGATTGGGCGCAAATGGGCGGCGATGTGCTGGTTTATTACACCGTCGAGGGACCGGGCGACTGGGAGTTCACTCCGGACATCAACCCAAACGACGGGCCGTTCACAGGTGCGACCACGCCCAAGTTCCTTGCGCTCGCCGATATTCAAGCCGCGCCCAAGGCCGCCGTAACGTTGGGCGCGCCCCTGCCTGGAACTCTGAGTCTGAGCAATGAAACCAAAGGGCCGGTCAACGGAGCAACTTACCAACTCATCAGCGGCGGCTCTTCCGGGTACAGCCAGACTATCGGCGGCCAGAGCTGCGAGTCGGGCATTAACACAGGTTCCTACGTAGCTTACCCGGCCAGCAATGCCGGCGCGGCCTTCTCGGGCAGTCTTACCCTCAGCGGCAGCTCAACCGTTGCGACTCAGGTTGGAATCTGGATCAACGGCACATTGCAGGGCACGGTGACCCTCGCGGCTTCGCCTAACAAGAATCTCGAAAACAGCACTTCGCTCTCCGTCAACATTCCTGCAGGTCTTTCGATGATCCGCTTGCAGGTTAACAGTGGCACCCTGTCCTTCTGCAGCTTGACTGTCCCATAGAATTGAGCGCCGGTCTCCAGACCGGCTGTACTGGCGGCGTCCACGCCGCCAGACACCCCTCTGGTCCGAAAACCCACTGCACCGCCGACCTGGAAGCCGGAGCTGCCAGATTACGGATAGGCTCTCTCCCACAATCCTGCTTGAACGCGAGATCCATAGGAAAACAGCGCTCCCGCGATCGCCCATTCCGTGCAATGACTTGGCAAGCGGTCCGACCGTGGTCCACCGTGTTTTACACAACCCTCGTCCGACTGTGCGTCCGAATTCCGTTTAGGATGTAAAAGGACCCCATGACGGACAAAAAGAACCTTCCCCCTCAAATCCTTGCCCACATCGCACAAACTCTGAATCTTCCGCTTCACGGACTCTGCGCAGTGATTGAACTGCTCGACGATGGCGGCACAGTGCCCTTCATTGCGCGCTATCGCAAAGAGGCCACAGGCAACCTGGACGAGGTGCAGATTCGCGATATTGAGGAGAAACTCGCCTACTTCCGCGAACTTGAGGATCGACGCGAAACCATCCTGGCCTCCATCTCCGAACAGGGCAAGCTGACCGCTGAGTTGAAAGCGCGCATCGAGACTGTGCTCGACCGGAATGAACTGGAAGATCTGTATCTGCCCTACAAGCCCAAGCGCCGCACCAAAGCAACCATCGCTCGCGAAAAAGGGCTTGAGCCGCTGGCCGCGTATCTATGGGCGCAACAGGTCGCTGCCGAACCGCTGCATACATTTGCCGCGGGATTCGTGAATGCCGAACTGGGCGTGGCTACGGTCGAAGAGGCGCTCGAAGGCGCGCGGCACATCGTGGCGGAGTGGATCAGCGAGGATGCCGGTCTGCGCAAGGCTCTGCGCCAACTGGTCTTCGACGAAGGCGTTGTCGTAAGCCGCAAGTCAATCGACGCCGTCGATGAGCAGGAAAAGTTCAAGATGTACTACGAATACAAAGAACCGGCGAAGACCATCCCATCGCACCGGATGCTGGCCATCCGCCGCGGCGAGAGCGAAGACGTTCTCTATTTTTTGATCGAGATTGAGCCCGAGCGCGCAATATCGCTTTTGCGCCGCCACGTGCTCGGAGAGTCGGGCGATTGGACGCCACAACTGGAACTGGCCATCGACGACGCCTGGAAGCGGTTGTTGAACTCCTCCATTCAGGGTGAGATCCGGCTTGAGCTGAAGCGGCGCTCGGACGCGGATGCCATCCAGGTCTTCCGCGATAATCTGTACAACCTCTTGCTTGCGCCTCCGGCCGGAACCATCTCGGTTCTGGGCATCGATCCCGGCTTGCGCACCGGATGCAAGGCGGCAGTAGTGGACGAGACCGGCAAGCTTCTCGCGCACGATGTGTTATACCTGCACACATCCAAGCACGGCAACGCCGAAGCTGCACCGAAGCTGGAAGCCCTGTTGCGGCAGCACAACGTGCGCGCCATCGCCATCGGAAACGGCACGGCATCGCGTGAGACCGATGCCTTCGTGCGTGAGTTCCTGCGCGACAAGGGAATTGCGGATATCTTCTCAGTGACCGTGAGCGAAGCCGGAGCCAGCGTCTACTCGGCGTCGGATGTAGCGAGGCAGGAGTTTCCCGATCTCGACCTGACGGTACGCGGAGCCATCTCGATCGCACGCCGCCTGCAAGATCCGCTCTCGGAGCTGGTAAAGGTCGATCCCAAGTCAATCGGCGTGGGCCAGTACCAGCACGACGTCGATCAGAGGCAATTGGCGGAGTCGCTGGAGAGCGTGGTGGAGAGCTGCGTGAATCGCGTGGGCGTGGACCTGAATACCGCGTCGTGGACGCTCCTTCGGCACGTCGCCGGCATCACCGATCGCACTGCGCTCAACATTGTGAGCCATCGCAATCAGCATGGCGGGTTCCGTGCGCGCGCGCAGGTGCTTGAGGTGCCGGGAATCGGCCCGAAGACCTTCGAGCAGGCGGCCGGCTTTCTGCGCATTCGCAATGGCGAAAATCCGCTGGACATGACCGCGGTCCATCCGGAATCGTATCCGGTGGTCGAGCAGATCGCGCAATCGCTCTCAACTTCGGTGGACGAGATAATTCGACAGCCGCAGATGCTGGAGAAAGTCGATCGCAGCCGGCTCAAAGCGGGCGCCTTCACGCTGGACGATATTCTGGCGGAGCTGCGCAAGCCCGGCCGCGACCCGCGTGACAAGTTTGTAGCTCCCAGCTTCCACGAAGACGTGCGCACCATCGACGATGTGCAGGCCGGAATGGTGCTGGAGGGCGTAGTGACCAACGTGACCAAGTTCGGCGCATTCGTTGACATCGGCGTTCATCAGGACGGGCTGGTCCACATCAGCGAGCTTTCAAACCGCTTCATCAAAGAGCCATCCGAGGCGGTCAAGACCGGGCAGATCGTTAAGGTGAAAGTGTTGAGCGTGGATACCAAGGCCAAGCGGATCGGTCTTTCCATCAAAGCGCTCTCTGCTCAACCGGCGCCGAAAAAGCAGGCGACGCCCCCTCCCGCCACTCTCGACAATAAGTTGGCCGCTCTATCAATGAAATGGCGGACCCGCGCGTAGAGCACTTGGCCCACAACCATTCATTGCGAGATGAAAGAACGACTCCTACAGATAAACCCAAAGAAACAGCACCAGGACGAGGATCATCAGCTCCGAATAGAGCAGCAGGAGTACGCCGGCGTGGTAAAGGCTCCATTGTCGGCCTAAGCAGCGGGCTGTCTCAACCATCGCCAAAAAGACGACCAGCGCTGGCAAGATCTGCCACACCGAAGCGTGAGGCGCGCTCGCCAGGGGAAAGCCCGCCAAAGACAGACCGGCCGCCAGCGCGCCCAGGGCGAGCAGAATGCCGCGGGTCAGCGACCGCTGGCGCAACCGGAGGATAACCAGGCGGGTAATCTCCACCCTTCAATCTAACGCGTTGGCAAGCTCGATTTGTCGAAATTGAAAAAACTCTTAGCCGCGGCCGGGGCGCAAGCTGTCCAGGTGAGTTGTATCGATCGGGTCGCGGTCCTCGTAAACCGGCAAAACCGGCAGCCCTTCACGCAGTCCGGACCACTCTTCGGCGACCACGATACTGTTCTGAGGCTTTCCCGGCAAGTAGCGCGCCGAGCAGGGAAAGCCCGCGCGCACCTGCGATGCATCCACCACGTCGCGCATGTCGGTAATATCCTGCGATGCCTCGTAGTCCACGCCGCCGATGCGATAGCTGTAGAGCAGCATGGTGAGGGTGCGCGGCTGCTCATTTTTTGATCGGGCCGGAGCCTCGACCTCGCAGACGTCCAGCAACATGCCGTCCACGAGGCGCCCGGAGAGGGCCAGGAGCCGTCGCCGCGCGCGTTCAATCTCCTCAGGAGTGGGGCGCTTGCGCAGCAGCAGCCAAAGACCTACCGCGAGTAGCGTGGCGGTTAGGGTTAAAGCGGCTGCAATCTCCCAGGCATGAGCGTTGAGACGAGTCATCGGAGGCGGGACCCTTCCCCGGAGGTCCCACCTAGAGGATACCGCAATTGGAGCCTGACAAATTCACGAGGTGGCATAACCGGTCCCGTTCCTGCGGACTTACAATCGCCCGCCTTTCCGGCTGCGATATACTCGTGACTGCATCTGAAGGAGTTCCGGCCTGCCGGACTCTCGTTTCCGGAGGTTCTTTTTTGGTCCTGAACAACAGTAATATTGTGACTACACAATCCCGGACTCGCGGCCGCATCCGATCCACCACCGTCATCTGCGTCCGGCGCAACGGTAAGGTAGTGATGGCCGCCGATGGGCAGGTCACGCTGGGCGACCATGTGCTGAAGCATTCAGCCAAGAAGATTCGCCGGCTCTATCAGGAAAAGATCCTGGCCGGGTTTGCCGGCTCTACCGCCGATGCCTTCTCGCTCTTCGCACGCTTCGAAACCAAACTGGAGCAGTACGCCGGCAATCTCAATCGCTCGGCTGTTGAGCTGGCCAAAGATTGGCGCACCGACAAGATGCTTCGGAATCTTGAGGCGCTGCTGGTGGTGGCCGACCAGAATCAGACCTTTCTTATCTCCGGCTCGGGAGATGTCATCGATCCCGACGAGCCGCTGGCTGCCATCGGCTCCGGCGGCAGCTATGCGACCGCCGCGGCGCGCGCACTGCTGGAAAACACCGAACTGAACGCCCGCGAGATCGCCGAAAAGGCGATGAAAATCGCCGGCGAAATCTGCATCTACACCAACGACCACGTTACGATTGAGGAGTTGTAAGGTTGGGAATCTCCGATTAAGTCAATGTTTTGAAAGGACACGGCTTCAGCCGTGCCGCAAAAAACAATAGAACTGGGGGCTTTAGCCCTGAGGGACGCCTTACCGAAGACCACACGAGGTCGGCCTGTTTTGAATTAGCATACCCGCAGGGCTAAGGCCCGGGACAATTGGCGACGGCATAACCGGCACGACTCAAGTCGCGCCCTGACACAATGCACGGAGTACTTGGAAATCTAGAATGGCAATTTATCTACCCGCATCCGCCGAAGAACAAGATGTCTCGCTCGACGAGCTGACGCCGCGCGAGATTGTTACCGAGTTGGACAAACACGTCGTCGGCCAGAAGGCTGCCAAGCGCGCCGTGGCCATCGCCCTGCGCAACCGCCAGCGTAGGCAAAAACTTCCCCCCGAAATCGCCGACGACATCATGCCCAAAAACATCATCATGATCGGGCCGACGGGCGTGGGCAAAACCGAGATTGCGCGGCGGCTGGCAAAGCTAACCAACTCGCCGTTTCTGAAAGTGGAAGCCTCGAAGTTTACCGAAGTCGGCTACGTTGGCCGCGACGTGGAGTCGATGATTCGCGACCTGGTCGAGATCGCCATCGACATGGTCCGCGAAGAACGCCTCGAAGAGGTCGAAGACCGCGCAGAGATGAACGCCGAGGAGCGCCTGCTCGATGTGCTGTTGCCGCCTCCGCCGCCGATGCCACCCGCCCAGGAGGGCCAACTCACACTGCCTGGCACGGACAGCTATCAACGCTCCCGCGAAAAAATGCGCCAGCAGTTCCGCGAAGGCAAGCTCGACGACCGCATGGTTGAAATCGATGTGCGCGAGCGCGGAACACCACAGTTCGGCATCATCTCCAACCAGAACCTCGAAGACATGGAGATGAGCCTCAAAGACATGCTCCCGAATATCTTCGGCGGCGGCTCGAAGAAGCGCAAGATGAAGGCCGCCGATGCCTTCGACTACTTAGTCGACGAGGAAGAGGGCCGGCTCATCGATATGGATTCGGTCAATCGAGCGGCCGTCGAGCGTGTCGAGTCAAGCGGTATCATCTTTCTTGATGAGATCGACAAAATTGCCGGACGCGAGGGCGGCCACGGACCCGATGTCTCGCGCGAGGGCGTGCAGCGCGACATTTTGCCTATCGTTGAGGGAACAACCGTCAACACCCGCTACGGCATGGTGCGCACCGACCACATTCTCTTCATCGCCGCCGGTGCCTTCCATGTATCCAAGCCCAGCGATCTTATTCCCGAGTTACAGGGCCGCTTCCCGATTCGTGTCGAGTTGAAGTCTCTGACCGTCGACGACTTTCTGCGCATTCTCACCGAACCCAAGGCTTCTCTTACCAAGCAATACTCCGCCCTCTTGGAGACCGAAGGCGTGAAGCTCGAGTTTTCACCCGAAGCGTTGCGCGAGATGGCGGAGTTTTCATTCAAGGTGAATGAACAAACCGAAAACATCGGTGCGCGGCGACTGCATACCATCATGGAGCGGGTGCTTGAGGATGTAAGCTTCTTAGCCCCCGACGTGGCCCGTCGCGCCCCGGACGAAGCGGCTGCCGCGGCTCTCAAAGAAGCCATCAAGAGCGAGTCTTCCACACCATTGCCCTACGAAGAACGTGTCACCGCCTCCGGTCCGGAAAAGGTCTTCCTGATCGATGCGGAGTACGTCAAACAAATGGTCGCTTCCATCGTGAAGGATCAGGATTTGTCGCGCTACATTCTCTAATCCGGCTGCAAGTTATCCCGCCGGCTGAAGCCCCTGAATGAGTGGATGTGTTGAAAGGGCACGGCTTTAGATGCCGCGGAAAAACTCCACAAAGGGCGCTCTCTTTGAAAGGGCACGGCTTTAGCCGTGCCGCAAGTTCCGCAAAAACCAGTCCGGGCTTTAGCCCCTGAGGGAATGTCTGATTACAAGAGTGATTTGTTCAGAGTTTCTCCAATAGCTCATAACTTCCCCATGAGGTTTTTAAGATAACTGTGCCATTTTTCAGAAGAATATCCATTGCGGCCTGCATGGTGCTGGCAGCCAGTGCACAACGTGCGTCCTGTCAAGCGGCGTCACAACCCGCTCCGCTTCCTCATCCCTCCGAAACGATGGTTGTTCTTGGATCGCCGGTCCCTGTGCCGCTGGCGGAGTCCTCGGCATCGGTGGTGGTGCTGCCGGTCGAGAACAATGTCTTATTGATGGAGTCGCCGCAGGAGTTACTGCGCCAGGACTCATCGGTCTATCTAGAACAGCGTGGCGCGGGAGGCGGACAGGCCGACCTGGTTTTGCGTGGAGGGACCTTTGAGCAGGCATTGGTGCTATTGAATGGCTTTCGCATCAACGACAGCCAGACCGCGCATCACAATCTCGACCTGCCCATTCCCCTCGACGCGATGGACTCGATTGAAGTGCTGCACGGCGCAGGCTCCACCCTGCATGGCGCGGACGCATTGAGCGGAGTCGCAGACTTTCTCACTGCTGCGCCTTCTGACTTTTCGCTGCACCTGCGCTCGGGCTACGGCAGCTTTGGCTCCAATGAAGAGTCGCTGCTGGGAACCCTGGCGCGTAAGCGATGGAGCAGCCGCCAGACCGCCGATCGCAACTTCTCGACTGGATTCATGGCTGACCGCGACTACCGCAATGAAGATGCTTCAACTGAAGCATGGTTCAGTTCGCGCCTTGGCATCTCTGACCTGCTCTTTGCCGCAAGCGACCGATCCTTCGGCGCAAATCAGTTTTATGGTCCGTATAACTCGTGGGAGCGGACCAAGGGATGGTTCGCCTCAGGACGACAGGAGTTAGGCAGCCGCACCGTGGCAGCCTTCGGTTATCGCCGCCACACAGACGAATTCATCCTGCTGCGCAACGATCCGTCTGTGTATGAAAACAACCACATCGACGGCTCGTGGCAGGCCTCTTTGCGCCACACTCTTCCCATCGCGACCAGATCCCTACTGTTGTTCGGCCTGGAATCCGATGGTGACAGCATTCGAAGCAACAACCTAGGCGTTCATGCGCGCAATCGCGGCGCGGGTTACGCAGACCTGGATCTCCGTCCCGCAAAAAGCCGCTGGAACCTATCCGCAGGCCTGCGCGAGGAGTTACTCTCAGGGGGATTGCAGGCAGTATCTTCGCCTCATCTGGCGGGTAGCTTGCGGCTAAACGACAAATTGAAGCTGCGTGCCGGCGGCGGCTACGGATTCAGGCTTCCGACTTATACCGACCTTTATTATTCCGATCCAGCCACCATCGGCAATGCGAACCTGAAGCCGGAGTCGGCCTGGTCCGGCGAGGGAGGGGTCGATTGGGTCCCCTCCGGCCGCCTTTTAATTTCGGCCACAGGATTTTACAACCGCCAGCATGACACGATCGATTATCTCCGCTACCTCACAGCCGCACCTCCCGCTAACTCTGTTCTTCCTCCATCCTGTCCAACCGATACCTGGTGCGCTGCCAACCTCAGCGGCTTGCATTTTGCCGGAGTCGAGTCTTCCGCAACCTGGCACGCGGCAAAGGGACAAACAGTGCAGCTCGCTTGGACTCAACTCTTCGGCGCGCAGCCGCCATTGAATGGACTTGAATCGGAATATGCGCTGAATTACCCGGTCGAAAATATTCATGCCACATGGACGGCTGCGCTATGGCACGATCTCGAATTTACCAACTCCGTCGCCATCGCAAAGCCTTATCAGCAACCAGGCAATCCACCGTGGAACAGCACTCCTTATCCGGTATGGAATGCTGCATTGGCGCAGACTTCATGGAAGCTGCGCCCCTATCTTCGCCTGGCAAATCTCAGCAACACGGGCTACCAGGAGATTCAAGGCGTCGCGATGCCCGGGCGTTCTATCACCGGCGGCGTTTCTATTTGGCTCGGACACTGATTTATCGCGAAAATCCTTGGAAGACAGGCTGAAATCTCTGCTAGTGTGAATGCGTACCCAAGCTTTCTCCGACTTACTTTCCCATCACGCCATTTCCCATCACGCAACAACAAGGAGACGAATCATGAGCAATCCCGCCGAGCACCACAAGATCAACTACGTCGAATTCTCAACCACCGACATCGAGCGGACAAAGAAGTTCTACTCGACGGTCTTCGGATGGAGCTTCAAAGATTGGGGTCCGGATTACATCGATTGCAGCCCTGCCAGCTCCGGAGTCGCGATCGGCTTTGCCAAGGGTGCGGTCCCACAGGAAAATCCCAAGTCCGCGCCGCTGGTTGTGCTCTATTCCGCGGATCTAAAGGCTACCGAAACCGCCATCGTAGCCAACGGCGGCAGCATTGCTGTACCCGTTTTTGAGTTTCCCGGCGGCCGTCGGTTCCACTTTTCCGATGGCGCAGGCAACCAACTCGGTGTCTGGTCGAAGTAGTGCCAGACAATGGCGTCTCCAACGAAGTCGGTATGTTTAGGGAGGCTCTGAATAAGTCTGTGTTTTGAAAGGGCAAGACTTCAGTCGTGCCGTAAACGCCGCCAAGTAAATCAGGGCTTTAGCCCCAGAGAAAATGCCAATCTCGCCCGAAACCGCCTAATTCACCGGCGGCGGCAGCATGAGGTTTTTACGTAGCCCAAGTTCGTCCCGTATCAGCGTCAGGCCAAGGATGCACCGCTCAAACGAATCAGAAAGTCGGGCAAAAAGCGGCGCCTCTTTCTCGTACTCAAAGAGATTGAACTGGCTCACGATGTAGTAACTCTCTTTGCCGGCGTGAATCAGCTCAGCAAGGCTCGGCTGGCGACGGCGGCGACGTTCCGGTTCGGTCGCCTCCGGAAACATGCCCGCGACAAAGAGCGCATAGTCGCCGATATGCTTGCGCACAGCGCGCTCGGCGTCAAACGAGGTCGCATCGCCGTGTACGGGGTCTGAGGCGTGAATCATGGCATCCAGTTGTTCAACGGGATGCCCTTCGGCATCGCGCATGCTGAAGAGATGGTCGGCCTCTGAGAACTCGCAGAGCATGCGCGCCACATAACCGGTTACGTCTGGATCGCGGAGACCCAGCTTGCCTTCATAGCTGTTGCGTACGGCCTGGCGGAAGAAAGGTTCGAGTGGATGAGTCTGCGTCTCCATACTTGCCCCCCGATTTCCCAATTCGTGCGGTCCGGCCGCAGCCTACCCCGGCGGCAGAGTTGAGTAACACTATTGAAGATCACAACGCCCGGCAGCACATTGACTTACGACAAGGGCCGCCGGCCATTGCCTGGATTACTTGATTTGACACTGAAGCTATCGGAGAAGTTGCTCTGATTGTTTAGAGGCTGCCAAATTAATTAGCAGTGTGGAATTCCAATTGCAACGCTGAGTTCCCGCGCACACCACAAAAAGGCAGCCGTGAAGGGCTGCTTTTTTGTTGCGGCGGATCGATTGGATCAAACTGCCGCTGTTGCGCGCGCTTCGAGTTCAGACAGACGCTTGCTCAGCAGCGATTCCAGCTTGACCAGCGCGGCCGAGAAGCCTTCTATGCCTTCCTTCAATTTATCTGTGGCCATGCGATTCTCGGCGTGCATGCGGTCAAAGGTGGCCTTATCCATAACAATCTTCTCCACAGTCAGCGCTTTGGCAGCTTCAGGCGAAAGCTTGCGCGGCAACTCGGCTTCGGTCGACTCAAGTTCAGCCAGCAGTTGCGGCGAAATGGTGAGCAGGTCGCAGCCCGCCAGCTCGCGAATCTCGCCAATATTCCGGAAACTCGCGCCCATCACCTGTGTCTTATATCCGAAGTGCTTGTAATAGTTATAGACATGGGTTACTGAGATGACGCCTGGGTCGTCCGCGCCCTGATAATCCTTTCCGGTGTCTTTCTTGTACCAATCGAGTATCCGTCCCACGAAAGGCGATACCAGCGTGACTCCCGCATCGGCTGCCGCGATGGCCTGGTGCAGCCCGAAAAGCAGTGTCAAGTTGCAGTGAATGCCTTCCTTCTCCAGCACTTCGGCGGCGCGAATGCCTTCCCAGGTGGACGCGATCTTCACCAGCACGCGCTCGCGGCCGATGCCATCGGTGTCGTATCGCGCGATGATGCTGCGAGCCTGCGCAATGGTCGCCGCCGTGTCATACGAAAGCCGAGCATCTACTTCAGTTGAAACGCGGCCGGGCACAATGGCGAGAATCTTTTTGCCGAAGGCGATGGCCAGCCGCTGAAAGGCGAGGTTGGCAATTGCCGCATCTGTAGCGTTCCCACCCAGTTCCTTGCGCGCATCAAGTAGCACGCCGTCCACAATCGGCTGGTACTGCGGCAGTTGCGAAGCGGCTGTAATCAGCGAAGGGTTGGTGGTCGCGTCTTGCGGGCGAAACTTCTCCATAGCATCGAAGTCGCCGGTGTCTGCAACAACCACGGTATATTTGCGCAACTGTTCCAGCAGATTCTGCGGCATGAGACCTCCTAAATCAAGTGTTCGGGGCTTCCCGTGCTCTGAGTTCCAGTGCACAGGCTTTTAGACTCATCAAGCCCCCCAAGGTTTCAGACAAAACAGCGAACCGAGCAGCCGCGATCTCACCCAGCCCGCTCAAATGTAAGAGAACCCGAATTGATGCAATAGCGCAGCCCGGTCGGTCGCGGCCCGTCGGGAAAAACGTGACCCAAGTGACCGCCGCAACGGGCGCAGGTCACTTCGATGCGCCGCCTTCCAAGGCTCAGATCCTCATGCTCGGTAATGGCCTTCGAATCAGAAGGGATCGTGAAGCTGGGCCAGCCGCAGCCGGAGTCGAACTTCGCATCGCTCGCGAACAGCAGCGCCCCGCAGCCAGCGCAATGATAGTTTCCCGTCTCGTGGTTCTGGGTCAACGCGCCGGTAAATGCGCGCTCTGTGCCCTTCTCGCGTAAAATCCGATACTGCTCCGGCGTCAATTGCGCTCGCCACTCGGCATCGGTGCGTTCGACCTTCTCTTGCGTCCCTGTCTTTCCAGTCGCATCCTTCATCACGTCCCTCCTGGTGTGGGAATAGTCCCGTCTAGAGCGTTTTCGGATTTACTCTGGACTTCCGTGCCCCATCCATTCCGCGCTTATTGCGGAATGGGTGGGAAACCTACAAGACTTTGGTCAACACAATTTCCGAGAATGTTCTAAATTGCGGCAGGAGGCTGAATCTCGGCGATCAGCTCGATCTCGACCAACACGTCCTTGGGCAGCCGGGCGACTTCGACCGTGCTGCGTGCGGGCAGCGAGGGACCCGAACCCAGGAAGTACGCGCCATAGACAGCGTTCATCGCCGCAAAGTCATTCATATCTTTAAGAAAGACGGTGGTCTTGACCACCTGAGTTAAGCTCGATCCGGCTTCGGCGAGAATGGCCGTCAGGTTTTCCATGACGCGAGTGGTCTGCTCGGTGATGCCACCGGCGACAACCTGCTGGGTCGCTGGATCGACTCCGACCTGCCCGGCCGTAAAGATCAGGTTGCCAGCGCGCACGCCCTGCGAATAGGGCCCAATCGCGGCGGGAGCTTTGTCGGTTGCAATCGCTTCTTTGCTCATGCCCTGATTTTAGCGCAGGATCTGAGGCGCACACACGCTGCGATTCTCAACGCCAGGCCGCCAACAGCCCGCCCGAGATAAGCAGCACCGCAAGCCAATACCCGCTGTTGATAGTAAAGAGCCCATACGGCCGCTTCTCATAGATCGTCTCGGCGAAGAGCGGCGCCGCAATGAAGCCCAGCCAGCAGACGAACCCGACGAAAACACCTCCGCCGATCTCTGCCGCGCCCGACCAGATCACAACATGCGCCAGCACAAACGAGAAGATCAGCGCGCTGATGGCCGACGACAGCATCGCGACTGCGATTCCTTTGGGCCTTTCGCCTTTGATGTGGCCGGTGAAAGCCATCCACGGTTTGGCAAAGAAGAGCGAATACCACAGCGCCCCGAGAAAGAACTGAATCAAGGCCGCAACCAGAATCGCCGCATGATTGAAGTGAAGATGATGCATGGGAAACCTCGCAAAGGAGAAAGAGACTGACTTCCTAAGAGGGTTGTAGGTCAGAATCGCGGGGAAAGCCGACAATCGGCTGAGGAAGAGTCGTGTGCCGACTTTGCCGCAACAGTGAATCCGCTGTCAAGCGAATTTGCTCAACGCCGGTCACCTGAGGCGCCTTTTGGCCCAATAATGGCCTCTAAACAAGATCAAAACCCGCGAAAAACTTACTGATTGAGTAATTGGGTGGGGTCAAGCGGATTTTCCCTGGATTCTCGCCTCCACACATGGACTAAGCACAATCATAATCGTTATTTACGAGCGCAACACCAGGTCTCTGACCGCATGGTTTTGTTCCAGCACCGTGCCCCACCCATTCGCCCTTTTCCTGGCGAATGGGTGGGAAACCTCAACCTAGAAAGTTCGAAATCACACGGTCAGAGACCTGATTGTATGTGTCAAACAGATCGTGTTTCATTGCGTTTGGGTTGCTTCCCACGCACATTACTGCATGGATGCGAAGCCGCGAGCCTCAACTTGGCGGCTACGCGACGTCGGAAGGCACTTCGAATGTAACCAGTTCAGAGCGGAAGCCGCGGGTGCGAATCGCGCCATAAGTGATGCCGGCAATCATCCATGTCGCGCCAAGCACCAGCGCCGGATGACTCAGGTGAAACCAGATGAATCCACAGATGAGAAAACCGAGGACAGGCACCACGAAGCCGCTTGGCGTTTTCTTCTGTTCATGCCTCACATGGTGAACGAATGCTGCGGCGTTGACTCCCATGAAGGCGATGAAGGCTCCAAAGTTTAGACACTCCGCGCCGATTTCGTATGCGCCGCCGCCCAGGCGATCCGAAAAGAATTGAAGAAGTCCCGCTCCGACAAGGGCAAAAGCTCCTACAGCGACGATGTTGTTGCGCGGAATGCGGCGTTTGGGTTCGATTGCCCCGAAGAAGGATTTGGGAAGGGCATTGCCGCGTCCCATGCCGTAAAGCAGGCGTCCCGCAGCCAGTTGCGAACCCATGCCGGAGCCCATGTTCGCGACCAGCAGCGTGAAGTTGACGATCTGGAAAAGAATCACTCCTCCAGCCTTGCCTGAGACCATGGCAAAGGCCGACTCGACATTTTCGCTGGCGAAGGGTTTCGAGCCCCAGATCAGTTGCGCCGCATAAACTTCCAGGCCGGAGAGCAGCCCGGTGATGAGGCACACGAGCACAGTGGCCAGCAAAATATTGCGGCGTGGATTGCGGACCTCTTCGGAAAATGTGGAGATGGCGTCAAAGCCGATGTATGTAAGAACGGCCACCGAAGTTCCTGCAAAGATCTTTTGCAGACGAAAATTGTTCGGATCGTAAAAGGGGTGGGTAAAGAAGCCCGGGTCGTGGTGGATTCCCCAGATCGCGCGAACGACTGCAGCCAGGAATATAACTACAACGACCACCATGCCAGCGCAGAGAGCCTCGTTCATCTGCGCCGAAGTTTTGATGCCGCGCAGGTTAGTCCAGGTAAAGAAAGCAGCAAAAAAGAGTATCCAGATATAGAAAGAGAGGCCGGGAAGGATATTCATGGCGGCCTGCGCGCAAAAGGCCGTGCAGATAAGCGGATTGATCAGATAATCCATCACCATGCCCCAGCCAACGACATAGCCGAGCGCCGAGTGCATCTCCTGGCCGACGTAGGTATACGCCGAGCCAGCGCTGGGATAGACCCTGGCCATGCGGCCATAGCTGATAGCGGTGAAGAGCATGGCGACCATGGCGATGAGGATGGTCGTGACTACGTGCCCATTAGCCTTGTTGCTGATGACGCCATAGATACCCATGGGCGCGGTCGGCTGGATGATGACCATGCCGATGATAATGAGGTTCCACAGGCCGAGCGTGCGATTGAGACTGATGGCCTTTGGTTGATTGCTTTCCGCTGAAGCTGCCATGGTATTCCTTGATCGATTTAGTGCTTTGTATCTGGATGGGATTCGTGGTATCCCACCCATTCCGCAGAGTGCGCTGAATGGATCGGGCACCCAGTCTTATTTTGTTGCGACGGCAGCGGTAGGGTTGATTGTTTCCGTTGCGATGTTCCAGCCTTCAATCTGAACGACAGGATCAGCGGGAGCGGAGTCTGGCAGAAGCGCAGTGAGCGTGCGCGATTCGCCCGGCGTCAACTCGATCCAGTTATCGGACCAGAGGACCGGAGCGATAAGTCCGCCTGAGTGCGTGCGAAGTGCGGCGCTGATCTGGAAGGCTAATTCCACAGACGAGTTAGTGAGATACAAATGCAGTTCGCGGCCATTTGGCGAGTTATCGATCTCGGCGCGAGCTGTGACCTTCGACGGAGGCAGATTGGTCAGCGCTGCAAGATCTTCGTGGCGCAAGGCGGGCGTGTGCGTAAAGTCGGTCGCCGGCCAATCAAAGGACGTGAGAACGGCGGGAACCCAATAGAAGTTGCGGCTGAGCACTTTTCCGGAGCTATCCGCGAGGGTTAGATCGATGAAGAAGATACGATCGCTGCCTTGATAGAGGCTTTCCGGCACGGAGAAAGCCTGCCGCGCGCTGTCGGCGGCGGCGTCAAGCGTGACCTCGGAGTTATATAACTCCTTCCACGCCATGTTATAAAGATGAATGCTGGCATGGAGCCCGGCGACAGGGGCAAAAGTGCTGTTCACGACCACAACCGAGCCGTCATCGTAGGAGTATTGAATATGCAGCGGCTCGCAGGCCTTCTTGACCGCGAAGTATCCGCCTCCGGCATCGAGATTGTAATCGTAAAGATGCCAGATCATCGAAGGCCATGCGTTGTTGAGCATCCATTGAATGATGCCCGTGGTTTCATATTTATTCTTGGAATAGGCCTCGAACATGGCGCGTTCTGAGTCGTACTCCATTGTCTGAGCCATGCGCTCGTAGTCAGCGGCAGAGTGAGGCTGGGAGTAAACGGCATTCATAGCGTCGTTGAAGACTTTGAGATTGGCAAACTCGCCGCCGCCGTTGTGCAAGCTCCATGCGGCTGTGGGCGGCCATGCATCGGCATCGGGTAGAAAGGTCTGCCGGCTGGCGAGCGAGGGGATGGCCGGCCCAGGGCTGGTCTCGGTGTTGAAGCCGAATGCGCCGCCGTGCTGCTTGTCGACATACCAATAGCTGGGCGCGACATAATCGTAAGGCCCGCTCATCTTGACTCCGCTAGGGCCGGTGACGGCGGTGGGCGTTGAAGATGCCGAAGAGAGAACGGGGTTGGGCCAGTGCGTCTCAGACTCGACCTGAAGGTAAGTGCTCTCGACCTTGGCAGGAGGAGGATTGTCGCTGCCGTTGAGCCAGACCAACAGGCTGGCATGAGAGCGAAGGCGCAGCATCTGCGCGCGCAGCGATGCTGTGGCGATGGTCAGATCTTCCGGAGTCCAATCCTTCCAGTGCTCCCAGTGGTCGCAGCAGCACCAGCCCAGCATCACCAGAATGCCCTGCTCGTCGGCGAGATGAAAGAACGCATCGGTTTCGAGTTTGCCCTCCAGGCGAATCGTATTCAGATTCATGTCGCGCACGAGGCGGAACTGGTCACGCAGGCGCTTCTCATCGGAGCGGAGCAGCATATCCTGCGACCAGCCAGCACCGCGAATCAGCAGGGGCTTGCCATTGACGCGAAAGAGGCGGTTGCCGTTGGCCGTGAGTTCCGAGGTAATCTCGCGGAAGCCGAAGTCCACGCTCTGCTGATCGGTGATCTGGCCTTCGGTGCTGAAGCTCATCGTCAGGTGCTCAAGATGTGGATCGCCCATCTGGCGCGGCCACCAGAGTTTGGGATTGCGAATGTGCAATTGAGAAAACTTCTCCGGAGTGAAGACGACCGTGCGGGCTTCATTTGCCGTCAACTCGACCGTCTGCTCGAAACGGACTCCGGCTGCCCAGCCTGAGACCAGCCCCTTTACAGTGTGATCGGTGGAGTTGTGCAACTCGGCATAGACGGTTAGGTCGGCCGTATCGGGTGCACTGGCGGAAAGGTGCGTGACGGCCAGCGGCGAGTGCAGAGTCACTGAGCCGGTTGCGACCAGGTCGACCGCGCCCCATAGCCCCATGTCCTTGTCGGGCGGGCAGGGATTCCAATCGACCCAGTTGATGCCCAAATCCTTCTCGGTCGGCGCAAAGGCCTCGACCGCCAGCACATTGGTCTTTCCGGGCTTCAGTTGCGCCGTTACATCGAAGTCGTAGGTTCGATAAGCCCCGGCGACGTCAGACGTGCCCGCGATCTTCTGGCCGTTGAGCCAGATTTCCCCGCGGTAATTGATGCCTCCGAAGTTTAGCGAATAGCGCTCTTCCTTCCCTGTTGCGGCGGGCGCAGTGAATTCCTCGCGATACCACCAGCCGCAGCGGTAGGGACTGTCCTGCGGCATGGGCAGGTTGGAAAAGTCCGCTCCGATGGGATAGTTGGCACCGGGAATCTGGCGCAGATTCATGCCGTAGTAGGGGTCGGGGACTGCACCCGCCGCGGCCTGCGCAGCCAGAACCGTCGCAGGGACGCTGGTCTTCAGCCAATCGTCGACGGCAAATGCCTCAGCAGAAATCGCATCGCCAGCGGCCTGGAGTTTGCAGGCCGACTGCAACCGCCATCCTTCGCGGAGGGGGGTCACGGTTCCCGCATGAATTGCCGCGGACAGAGCGAACAGGAGCAGAGAAAGAGATGCGACTTTACTTTGGAAATGCACAAGAACTCCTTCACGCAAACAGGAACGAAGGCCGATCGAAGGGAAGCGAGGAGATTTCCCATGATTCAATCGTTTGAATAGAGACGATATTCTCCAAACTCGCTGCCTTTGTCAAGTAATCTTCTGCGGCTCCCCGACTTTTTCCGGCATCTTCGCCGCATAAGTTGACGACATCCTGCGAACCAACTCCGGCTGCGCTTTATAGAGCTTTGGTTCGGGCGCGCGGCCGTGATCCCGTTTTTCCAACTCTTCCTGTATCCACTCGGCCGCCAGCAGTCCCATGGCTTTCAGAGGCTGGCGGATGGTGGTGATGCTTGGCGTTGCCACGGCGGCCGGCAGCACATCGTCGAATCCCAGCACCGAACAATCTTCAGGCACCCGCAGGCCGGCTTCGGTGAGACCGCGCACCACGCCCAGGGCGGTCAGGTCGTCGAAGGCCAGCACCGCCGTGAAGGAACGACCGGAGGACAACATGCGACGCGCGCAATCCAGTCCCCCTTCGAAGCCGGAGACCGGGTTCACCATGCTGGGCAGTTGCAGAACCAGTTCCGCATCGAAGAGAATGCCCGCCTCCGCCGCTGCCTGCCGCACCCCCGCCCAGCGCGGCTCGCTGTCAAAGAGCTCGACTGGCCCGCGTATGACCGCGATGTCGCGATGGCCCAGCTCGACCAGGTGGCGCATGGCCATGGCGCCTCCCGCCTCGTTATCTACCAGCACCGAACTGATCCCGCTCTCGGTCATGTCGCGGCTCACGATCACAATGGGCACATTGTTCTTTTCGATGTCGCTGAGCAGGCCGGTCTCGTCGAAGACCCAACTGGCGATCACGATCAAGCCCTCAGCGCGCCGTTCGAGGAGCATCTGCAGATACTTGTCAAAGAGGGATCGCTGCGTCTCGGCGTCCATCACCTGCGGAAGATAGCTGGCCGGCTGCAACCCCGCTTGAATTCCATGCACGATGGGGATGCAGTAGGGGTCGGAGAGATCGAAGGCGAGCACGCCGATCGTCTGGCTGCGGCGGCGGCGCAAGGAGCGGGCAAAGGCGTCGGGATGATACCCGAGCTTCTGCGCCATGGCCCGGACCTTCTGGCGCGTCGCGGGGGCCAGATTCTGCGAGGGCGGAGCCTCGCTCAGCACAATCGACACGGTGGACACGGAGAGCCCGCAGGCGCTGGCGACATCGAGCAACGTCACATGTCCGGATCTTCGCTGAACCACTTTTCGTCCTCTTGCATTGCCGTCGCCTTGGAGCGCGTGCCCAGGAATCGGCGACTCTGCGTTATTCTGCCATACCGGGGCGGTGCCGCGAATTACCCTTGAGTTTTTCTTCAGGGCAATCGCGCGGACGATGATCCAGCACATGAACGGGATTCGTTCCGTCCCTCCCGGGCGGGATCATCCTCCTGAAACGCTTTCCCGGGGCTTCGCTCTAGGCTATTCTCGCAGCCTGCCAGAACCGGTTTTGGAGCAAAAAACGTTCATGCAATGGCCCGGCATCTCTCCCCCAGCTGCCGCGCGAATACCGGTCCGGAGAAAAGGCAAGACCCGGGCAAAAATCACAGGGATATATTTTTTTCTTGACTAGCGAGGCGAACAAGGATTAAATCTTCTTCGTGTATTCAAACGTTTTAATGTCAATTTTTTGGAGGCTCTTATGAAAATTGCCATCCAAGATCGCAAGGCAATCGTGCGGTCGACTTCCCTTCTCCTGGTCGCCTGCATCCTGCTGCTTTTGGCCGCAACCGCTGCACTCGCACAGCCCGGCAGGGGCAGCATCAGTGGCTTGGTCTCGGACCCTTCCGGGGCCATCGTTCCCGGCGCCAAGGTGACCCTGCTCGATCATGCAACCGGGATCGTCCGCCATGTCACGAGCAATTCGGCAGGCCTCTACTCCTTTGTCTCGCTGAATCCCGGTCTCTATCAGGTCACAGCCAACGTCACCGGCTTTGAGAGCGTCGCCGAAGACAATGTGTCGGTCTCCGTCGATCAGGTCAGCACCGTCAACATTGCGCTGCGCGTGGGCAGCGTCTCCGACACGGTCACCGTCTCGGAGTCCGTTGACCTGGTGGAAACCAGCAACTCGACGGTTGGCCAGCTCATCTCCGCCGAGACCATTGACCGCGTTCCGCTGGTTACTCGCGATGTCTTTCAGTTGGTGCAATTGAGCGCCGGCGTCACTCCGGCAAATGGCTCGCCCAACTCTTCCGACACAACCGGCGTCTTCTTTCAACGCCCTGGCGCGGATGTCTCTTCCTACACCATCAATGGCGCAATCGAGGGTTCTGTGTACTATATGCTCGACGGCAGCCCGCTGGGGATCGCCGAAAACAATGTTGCCGCCGTGATCCCGGCAATGCAGGTCCCCGAAGACGGTGTGGATGAGTACCGAGTCGAGACCCAGAACACTCCGGCCTCTTATCAAAGCGGCGGCGCAGGCGTCATCAGCCTGGTCAGTAAATCCGGAGGCGACAAGTTTCATGGAGACGCGTTTGTTTACATTCGCCCCAATGTTCTGGCGGCGAACGAGTGGTTCAATAAACAGGGGGGCAATCCTACACCGGACTACCACCGCTATCAGGAAGGTGGCGCGATCAGCGGTCCGATCCTGCACAAGAGGCTCTTTTTTTACGGCGACTACGAGGCCACGCAGCAGGCGTTGTTTGACGGAGCAAATCAGTTTACGGTTCCCACCACGGCGGAACGGAGCGGCGATTTTTCAGCCGACAGCTTCACGATCTACAATCCGCTGGTTGCCGATAATCCCGACGGAACACGGCAGCCATTTGCGGGCAACAAAATCTCCAACATCAATCCCATTGCGCAGTCGGTTCTGGCGAATTTCCCAAAGTGCAATGTCAGTTCCACGTGTGATTCATCCTTCAGCGTAAACAACCTTTATCTTCCCGGCCTGGACCCGTACAACGCGAAGAAGTTCGATGTCCGCCTGGACTATTTTCACGGTGAAAAGCAGCACATCTTTGCTCGCTACTCTTTTGACGATCTCTTCTTTTCCAATTACAACGCCTTCAAAAGCCCTTGGGATCTCTACTACTTTCAGAATCGCACCCATGGGAACAACTTCCTGCTTGCTGACGACTATACTTTGAATTCCACCACGGTTTTACAGTTGCGCTATTCGTTCACGCGCCACTTTGAAAATCAGACCGGTGATCCAGGCCAGAGTTCGGTCGACGATCTCGCAAAGATGGGATTTCCCTCGACGCTTGCAGCGGATGAGACATACATGACTCTTCCCTACTTCACCTTTAACGATTACAGCGGCTCGCTTCCAGGCTATGACGGAATCGGCGGCACCGCAAACTACAACACCTTTATCTTTGCCAGCGAGAACAGCGACGCGAACGCTACTCTTTCCAAGAGCTGGGGCAAGCACGAGATTACGGCCGGCGCGGAGTATATGAAGAGGTTCATGAATGTCGGCGCGCCTGGGGCGCCCTCCGGCAATTATGCCTTCGATATCACAGCGACCGATCAGGCTACCGGCGCATCTACGCCGGTTGGCGGCAGCGATTTCGCTTCCTTCCTTCTGGGCATGGGATCGGCTCCAGGGAATGAAAATACAAATTTCACACAAGACCTCTTCGCGGCAGAGTCAAGTCCCTATTACGCAGCCTTCATCCAGGACACCTACCATCCGACCCACAACTTCACCATTACCGCCGGGCTGCGCTGGGATATCTTCGGCGGCAAGACCGAGCGCCATAACCGCCTTGAGTACTTCGATCCGAATGTCACCGCGAAAGCCAACGGTGTAGACTTCACCGGCGGCGACGTCTTCGCTACCTCCGGCAACCGCACGCCCTTCGCAGCCAACATGACGGACTTTGGCCCGCGCCTGGGCGTCTCCTGGCAGCCTGCAAAGCAGTTGGTCGTGCGCGGCGGCGCGGGCTTCTACTTTGGCCCCAGCGCGCAAATGGTCGGTAACTCCGTCCTAGACAGCGATGGATACAACACGGCTACCAACTGGAACGCCACAACCTTGAACGGGGATGGCAACACGATATTCAACTCTACGGCGAACTGCCCCAACACCGGAAATGTGACAGGATGCTATTCACTAAGCAATCCATTTCCAACTTCCACGGCAGACCCGTCAGGACTTGTTCCTCTGACCGGCTCGACACTGGGCGTGGATACCAATCTTGGCTCGCCTCTAAACGTTATGCTGCACTCCCAGCGCACGCAAGAGACCTATAACTTCAACTTCGGCGTCGAGTATGAATTTCCGCACGCCGTGGTTGTCAGCGTCGGCTACGTGGGCAGCAGGGGGCTTTTCCTGCCGTTTGCCAGCGTCGACCTGAACGTGCTCGATCTGGGCACGATAGGAAAATACCAGGATGCCCTCTGCGTAGGTCTGACGGCGGCCAACTGCCCGACGGCGGTCGCGAACCAATGGGAGGCTATCCAGCCAAACACCAACGGCAACTTCGGTTACGCTCAAGTCCCGCTGTGGGTCTCCGTACAGCAGTTTCCACAGTTTGGCTCTGGCAACTACGGCTCGGGGAACGGCATCAATGTCCACGGTTATCCGGGCGGCGACTCCGAGTACAGCTCTCTGCAAACAAAACTTCAGAAGCGCATGACACAGCACTTCACCACGCTTGTCTCCTTTACCTGGGGAAAAATCATGACGGACGACGGCAATCCTCCGCTGGACTTCGTTGGCTCTCATTTAGGCTCGCCACAAGACTGGAAAAATCTCAACCTGGAACATGCCGTCAGCCCGCAGGACGTGAAGTATCAGTTTACGGCGCAGGCGTCCTACGATCTGCCCGTGGGCAAAGGCAGGGCCCTGAATCTGAACGGAGTTGCGAATGCCGTTCTGGGCGGCTGGACGACGGACGGAGTGTTCTATCTCAGCACAGGCGTTCCCATCGTTTCTCCGCTTGTTGGTACGTCTCCGGCATACTTCAATCAGCGCATGGATATGACATGCGATCCCAGCAAAGGCGCGCCACATACAGCAGCGGCGTGGTTCAACCCGGACTGTTTTGGGGTGCCTGCCAGTCAATTCGTTGCGGGAACGGCGCCGGCTTACCTCGATCGCGTACGCACCATGGGCGCAGACGATTTAGATCTCACCCTCTCGAAGGAATTCAAATTGGGCGAAACGCGGAATCTTCGCTTTGAGGTCTCTTCGTACAACATTGCCAACAAGGTGCAGTTCGGCGCGCCGTCTGTACCCTCGTTTGCAGACTACAGCAGCGGCAACGCTGATTTTGGCCAGATTGGCCAAAGCGTCAATTCACCGCGCCAGTTCCAGTTCGCATCGAAGTTTACCTTCTGATTTTTTCTTGCTTTCGGGCGAAAGCCCGAGATAGTTGTGCATCACTTCCAGTGGCAGGCGTAGTCAGCGCCTGCCATTCTTTTCTTGGTATGTCCGGCAACTATGACCCGTATAGATACGACCCAATTGGATAGTCTGTACCACGTAGGTTCAATCTTTTCCAGGTCGGTCATTCGTTTTTATTCTCTGGAAGATGCACGCCTCAAAGGCGTATATTTCGAGTCGCCACGGCGTAACTTTGTCCGGTCGAATTCATCCAAGAGGAGGAGTGGATTCTTAAGACATTTCGGCCTGTCGCGACGTCAAAACTGAAGGACTGAGAATGCAGCCCCCACTGCAAGGAATTTTGGATCCAGCGACGCTTGATGGCAATGTTCGTGACACGAGTGATGAAGAGCTGATGACTCTTTTGCGGGCCGGAGACTCAAAGGCCCTGGAGATGTTGTTCGCCCGGCATTCCAAGCTCGTCCACAGCATTGCTCTACGTGTCTTGCGTGATGCTGGAGAAGCTGACGAAGTCGTACAAGAATGTTTCCTGTACCTCTACCGGAAGCCGCTAGTCTTCGAGCCTTCGCGAGGAAGCGCGAAGGTGTGGATTGTTCAGATTGCATACAGCCGAGCCCGGGACCGGAAAGCACAGCTCTCGCGCAGAGGGTATTACATTCACAAGGATGTCGAGTCTCCCGAGTTGGAGGACACCCTGACGGGTCTGGAGAATGCAGAGAGCGAGATCGAAGCGAGACTCGACTTCGGACGCTTGCAGAGTGCGTTTGACGATCTGACCACCGTACAGCGCGAGACGCTGGAACTATACTATTTTGAAGAAATGGGACTCAGAGAGATCAGCGAACGGCTCCATGAGCCCTTTGGCAACGTTCGCCACCATTTTTACCGGGGTCTCGAGCGTCTGCGCAAGAGCGCGATCATTGAGAGCGTGCGAGATCGCCACAATGGAAAAGAAAAGGGCCAGCGACGTTCATGAGATGTACAAAAAGCTCTGTGCTCTGGCGCTTGCCGGTTCGCTCGACGAAGAGGAGCGGCTGCGATTAAAGCTGCACTTGGAAAACTGCGCGCCGTGCCGGGCAATCTACAGCCAATATGCTGAGATTGGTGATATCGGCATGGCGTTTCTGGCCTGCCTTGATCCCCCCAAAAACACTGATAGGCAATAGCCAAGTCATCAAGCCATAAAACTCGATTCTGTCTCCGCCACGGGATATGTGCGCTTTTCGAGGCCGCGCGTCAAGCACGTAGATCTGTCTCCCGCCTGCATCTGGTACAGGTTCTCCAACTCCGTCGTATCTCTCTTAGTGGGAGTGCGCTTAGATTCGCAAGCACTCTCGACCAGAGTTTTCCCTTTGGAGGCACCATGTCAAAGTTGCTACACGCAATGGCGGCCGGTCGTGTGCTCAAGCACGGCCTTCTCAGTATTCTCCTCGTTCTATTGTGCTCACTTGGACTTAGAGCACAATCCACTTACGGTTCCCTGAGCGGAATAGTCCAGGACTCGACAGGCGCCGTGGTTCCAGGCGCGACCGTAACACTCACCAATGTCGGAACATCGGAAAAGCAGGTTCAGACCACAGGCGAAACCGGCTTGTACTCATTTGTGAACCTCAACCCCGGCGAGTATCGCGTTGCGGTCGAAAAGCCGGGCTTCAAGCGTGTCAACCGTGAAAACGTCGTCATCCAGGTGCAGCAGACGACCCGGCTCGATATTTCGATGACCGTCGGTCAGGCAACTGAGACCGTGACAGTTTCATCGGATGTTCCGTTACTGCAGGCGGAGACATCTTCGCTGGGCCAGGTGGTGGAAGAACGCAACGCCGATGAGCTTCCCCTGAATGGCCGAAACGTTTTCAGCCTTGTCGAGGTCGCGCCTTCAGTTGTCATGCAAGGGCAGGCCGGCGCAACGGCCACCGGTCAGAACCCATTCGCGTGGGGAAACTTCCAGATCGGCGGCTCATTCGCCAATCAAAGCGCCGAATACCTGGACGGCCAGCCGCTCAATATCGGCTATATCAACCTGCCCATCCTAATCCCCACGCAGGACACAATCGGGGAATTTAAGGTCCAAACGAACAACATCGGCCCGGAGTGGGGCAAGGTAGCTGGCGGCGTGCTCAACCTGAGCACCAAGAGCGGCACCAACACATACCACGGCGAAGCCTATGAGTACATCCGCAACAAGGTTCTCAACGCCAATGACTTTTTCTCGAATAACGGCGGACTCAAGAGAGCGCCCTGGATTCAGAATCAGTTTGGCGGCAACTTTGGCGGAAGAATCTTCCGGGACAGGACATTCTTCTTCTATAGCTACGAGGGCTTCCGGTTGCGCTCCTCGTCGTCCTGGGTATCCACGGTCCCCACGCCCAATGTGGTATCAGCCATCAAGGCCGGGAACGACGTGAACCTAACCGATTATCTTACAGCCAACGGACTGTCCGGCATTACTGACCCGTGCGGTACCCAGCTTCAAACAGTTCCCAATGCGAATGGCCTCGGGACTGGCGGTTGCCTTCTCTATCAGCCACCCGACCCAAGGGCCGGCCAGCCTGTCGGCACCCCCACTCCTTTCGTCGGCAATATCATTCCAGCAGCCCGCATCAATCAGACGGCAAAGGCACTAATCAGCCTCTGGCCGGCTGCGACAAACACATCCGAAACCGCCCTGAACAACTTTACGTCAAGCTACTCGCTCGGCGGCAATCAGAACCAGAACGTTGCCCGCATCGATCAAAAAATTAACGATGCGCAGCATCTATTCGGTCGTTTCAGCCAATGGAACAACCTGAATCAACCGGAGGACCCCTTAGGCACCGGTCTTTGCCTGGATCGATGCACAGAGACCATGACCTCGAAAGCTCTTGCGCTTGGTTACAACTACGTCTTCCGGCCAAATCTCATTGGCAATCTGGACGTTGCAGGCTCTCGCTTCAATTATGCGCGCACTCCAAAAAACTCAGGCTTCGACTTCACAACCATCGGTTGGAACTCCGCATTCAATGGCGAGTTGCCAGCCTCTGAAAGAACTCCGCCCACAATCGGCGTCGAAGGTGAATCCGACAACGTCATGGCCACCCAGGGGCAGAGCTACATCGTCGACCATGACACTCAATACTGGTTCGCTCCGTCGATCACCCTGGTTCGGGGACGCCACACAATCCAGACGGGATTTCAATACGAAATCACACTGGACGATTACGCTCAGAGCAATATCATCAGCGGCTATCTCGGGTTTGACGGCACTTACACCGGAAATCCAGGCTTCGGATTTGCGGATTTCCTGTTGGGATGGGCGACCAACCCGGAACAAGTAGGCAACCACTTCTTTGGCACGGCCGTGATTCCCAACCTGGTAGCGGGGAAGCAGAAACTCCTCGCCGGCTTTGTCAACGACACTTTTCACGCGAGCGGCAAACTGACACTTGATCTTGGTCTGCGCTATGAGTACCAGAGTCCCTGGTCGGAACGGTACAACCGGCAGTCGTACTTCGATCCGACCGCCATAGATCCCATCGTTGCGGCCGCTGTCGGCACGACTGGTGGACCTTCCACCACGGTGCTCGGCGCCGCGAGACTGGTCGCCAGCTCCACGCGCAGCAGCCGTTATAACCTGAATGAAAATACCTTGGGCGTTGCACCGCGAGTCGGCTTCGCGTACAGCATCGATCCGAAGACGGTGCTGCGCGGCGGCTATGGGTTGTTCTGGATTCCGATCGATGCCAATTGGGCAACCAACCCTCTTAACGACCCTGTCAACTCAATTCAGACGGCGTACACAGGAAACAATGGAACGCCTACTGTACCCACCAACACGATCACAACTCCCTGGATCAACTTTGTGGAGCCTCCGGGCGCAAGCGTGGACCCCGCAACAAAGCTGCCGCTCATCGCGTTGGATGAGGAGGGTGCATCCAGTCCGACATTCGAGAATCCGAATTACAACTACGGGTATATGCAGCAGTGGAACCTCGATATCCAGCGCACTCTCTGGGGCGGATGGTTTGCTGATGTCGCATATGCTGCCAATAAGGGAACGCACTTGCCTGTATACAATCAACAGATTGACCAGTTAGGCGACAACTATCTCGCCACTGCAAACCAGCAGTACGAAGCCGCGTTACCTGGATGCGCCGGCAGCAACAATCCTCGTGACTGTGCTATCGCCGCGACCGACGTTGCGCAGTCGGTACCCAATCCCTTCGTCGGTACTCAAGCCCACCCCATCGCCGCGCCAGGAAGCGCTATGTCGTCCGCTAATATCACGAAAGGGCAACTGCTGCGTCCCTTCCCCCAGTACAATGGCCTTCAGTATGCTGGCGCGGGAAACTATGCCAGCACCTATCACTCTCTTCAGGCCACGTTGCAGAAGCGTTTCAACGGCGGCGGTACGCTGTTGGCTGCTTACACGTGGGCTAAGCTTCTCAGCAACACAGACACCATCACTTCCTGGCTTGAGGTTGGAGGCAAAGGTGGCATCCAGGACTGGAACAATACACGAGCCGATAAATCTCTCTCCTCGCAGAACGTTCCGCAGCACCTCATCGTCAGCTACGTGCTGGATCTGCCGTTTGGCAAGAACAAAAAGTATGCCAGCGATCTTTCACCCTTGGCTGACAAGGTCGTCGGAGGTTGGGGAATCGACGGCGTGACGACCTTCCAGAACGGTTTTCCCATTAACATCAGTTCGGCGGGCAATGACGCCAACTACTACAACAGCGGTGCTTCATTGCGTCCCAATGTCGTCGCGGGATGCAAGAAGGCAACCTCCGGATCTGGCGCCGCGCGCGTGTTGAGCGGTCTGGGTACTGGTCCTGGTTGGATCAACCCGGCCTGCTTCTCTACACCGGACCCGTTTACCTTCGGAAACGAGCCACGCGTTGACAGCCTGCAAGCCTCCGGCATTGACAACTGGGACTTCGCCGCCTTCAAGCACACGAACTTCGGGCCTGACAATAAGTTGGGATTCGAATTTCGTGTTGAAATCTTCAACACCTTCAACCGTGTTCAGTTTGCGCCCCCATCCAACACACTTCCCGAAAAACAAATTGCCGCAGGTACGAACGGCGGATTCGGCGTGATCAATGGGCAGGGGCAGTTGAACAATCCACGCCTTGTGCAGTTTGCAGGAAAGATCGTCTTTTGAACAATTGCGTGGCCAGGCAAAAGTAAGGCCAGCCGACTGGCACAGAATGGAACTTGAACAAACTCTTGCTGTGAAGTAATTGGTCTTGCGGGGTAGCAGGGACTCTCGATTGCGGAAGAGGCCCTACTACCCCGATTTTCATTATGCAGTTGAAGTTCAGCGTGCGGCAGTTGCGGGTCGTTTTGTTGGGGCGTTGCGTGAGGCGGTAGCTATCGCCGTTCATCTCGAATATGAACGCGGAGGGTGAACTGTACGGGGTAGTGAGCCGCGATGCTTCCGAATATAGAATCAAGAATTAAAAGATGGCGAAGTTAACCATGACATCTCTCCGATCGGCAATGGGTTGGCCTTTTTTGGTGGCGGGCAAAAACTTGTAATGCCAGACAGCCGCCTCGGCCTTCTTGTCCAGCCCAAACCCAAGGCCGCGGGCAACACGAACCTCCGTTGGCAGCCCCTCTTCGCTCACCAGCACGCTGACCTTGGCCACTTGCACGTAGGGATGTGTAATAAACGGATCGTCAAAGTCCGCATCAACCTCGTGGATCGTGAAGGGCGGCGTATACGACAGCGGGTTGTGATGCTTGTCCTCCAACTGCACCTCGCTCGGACCCGGCAGGTCTCTCTCGGTGATGAGAATCTGAGGAGTGGTCTGGCTGCGATTAGCGTAAAAAACAACCCGCACATCGATCCAGACAGGTACTGGTCGATCTCCCAACTTGCCCGGATCAAACTTCGACTGTTTCACAGCCGCAATCGCCAATTGATCGAATGCCTCGCCATGCGTGTGCAGCACTTCAATATGCGCCGGGATGCCGTTGGCTTCAATGACCATGGCCAACACAGTCATGCCCTGAATGCTTTTGCCGTAAATACCTTCAGGGTACGGAACGAACACAGTATGAACCAGTGTGGGCGCGGTGACCTCGGGTCCCGTATAGTAGATGCCATCTTTGTCCGGTATCTGATGAATCATCACTCCAATCGCTGACGAAGTCTGCACACCGAAGCAAATGGCCATGAATGCAACAAATGTTTTTGAGAATACGCGCGGCATTTAACTCTCCGATCTGCTCGAGAATACTCAACGAAGTAACTCACTACGATGCTAAGCATGGATAGATAAAGAATAAATAAGAAAAGATTGACCAGTAGTTAACGGTAATTGTTGGTATTGACCATCGACACATAGACACATAGACGCTGCGAACAAATCGCCCGTCCAGATCGTATTTATGAATTCATTATGTGTAACTCACATGATGCTTATAACTTTCTTTAAAACTCACACGGATTCTTTACGACGATGGTCTTATGGTTGTCCCTAAGTCACAACTCCAGCCCCCTCTGGAGCAAACTCAATAAGCATAAACAAGCGCATATTCAATGGCGCAAGGCTAGTCAACCTTATCAAAATCACTTCGTTCTCTTTGCGGCTTCTTTATGCCGCTTTGCACCACAATCGAAATTGATGAGACGGAACCAGGAAACGAGTTATCCCTCATTGAGAGCCAACGCATTCCAAACCGGCGACGCCAGGCGTCGTGGAGGACAGATACCAATGAAGAAAAATTCCAGGATGGCCATGCTATTGGGAGCTGCAATCTGCGGGCTCGCCGTGCAAATTAGCTGTCAAGCTCAATCCGCGGAGTCGAGATCTAACAAGAACTCCGGAGCGCAAGCCGCCACCATCGCGCCGCACTCCCAATCAGCTTCGGTAGAGATCGCTGCTTTGAGTGGGCCGGAATCCGACCCGGCCGCACCTGCGCCGGCTGCTGCAACCCCAGCCGCTGCGCCCGCCGCTGTCATTCCGGCAGTCGATCGTGCAGCGGTCGTGAAAGAGCTTGCGGAGATGAAGGCGCGCATCGCCGAACTTGAATCGGAACTGGGGGCAAGCAACGCGGAGCGGGACGCAAACGCGCTACGCACGGCTGTGGGGGCTGCTGTGACTGGCGAGTCAAGCAGCTCGATGATGCCAGTCATGCAAGCTGCACCGGCTCCGCCGCCCGCCGCAACTCCCGCGCCTCCCGAGATCAGCGCGGAGAGATTGACCAAGGAGGCGCCATTCCCCGGCGACTGGACCTGGCTGAATAGTAACGGTCACGCAGTCGATAGCCCGATGAGCACCAAATACTTCACGCCTGAATTTCGCGCCGACGCGAACTACACCCTCGATTACAACCACCCCGGTGACGACAGCCTGGGGGGATCGACGGAAACTTTTCGTTCCGACGAATGGCAACTTGAGCAACTCAGCTTCGGCGGCGACATCCGCATCGATAATGTACGCGGGCGCTTTCTTACCATGAATGGCTTGTTTGCCACCACGACCCCGCGCAACGACGGCAGCCCCAACCGCGGACAGTGGGACCTGGCAGACGCTTATAAGTACATCTCGGAGGGATGGGGCGGCTATCACTTCGATGTGAACCATGGACTCAACGTGGATGCCGGTATCTTCGTTTCTTACATCGGTCTCTTCAGCTACTACAACTTCGATAACTGGACCTATCAGCCTTCGTTCGTTTCCTCCAACACGCCGTGGTTCTTCAACGGGCTCCGCATTCAGTGGTTCCCCACCAAGAACCTCAAGATCGAGCCGTGGATCATCAATGGCTGGCAGTCGTATGCTCGCTACAATGGCCACGGCGGTTTGGGCGGACAGATCCTCTGGCGTCCCAAGCCGTATTTGGACTTCGTATGGAACAACTACGGCCTGGGTGAAGACGATGCCGGTTACCCCGGCCGCTCGCGCATCCACGCCGACTACAGCGCGCAGGTCAAGGTGTACGACAAGCCTAAGGCCTTCCTGGACAAGATCGCCTACACCATCACCGGCGACCTCGGTTGTGAATACGGCGGCGGCCCCGCCTCCTTCGCCACTCCGAATGGCGCGATCAATCCCAATGGCCTGTCCCCGACGACAGGCACCACCGATACCTACAACGGCGGCGTCAATTGCCACAACAACGCCAATGGCAGGCCCAAGCAGATGTTCGCAGGCTGGATGGCCTATAACCGCTTCTGGTTCAAGAAAGATCTTTATGCCGTAACTCTCGGCGGCGGCCAAATGAACAATCCCGGCCGCTACCTGACGCTGCTGCCGCCGATCAACGGCGCGACGGCGATTACCGGCACTCCGTACTTTACCGAGAACGGAGGAGATCGGGCTCAAATGCACGATGGAACCATCACCTTCGATTACATGCCCAGCCAATTCATCACCTTCCGCTGGGAGACCGGCTACCGCTACTCCGACGTGCCTTACTGGACCGGCAAACGCGGTGGCTTCGGCGGCAGTGGCACCGGCATTACGCCTCCACTCGGCAATAACGGTTCTCCGCAGTATTATGCGTGTCTCAATGGTGGAAGCTCCGGCTTGGGCTATGGCACGCCGCTGCCGGCAGTCAATGCGGCCTGCGGCGGACCTAATAGTTGGATCAGCACGACCGACCCCAGCAATTTCATCTGGTGGCCTGACCTCGCTACCAATCAGACCGTCAGCACTTTTGCGATTATGGTCAGGTTCTAGCCATTGTTTCAAGCCAGGTCTGGCCTCTGCAAATAAGGCCAGACCTGCTAACTGAATAACTGCGATCACTACGGTTTCTTGAGGAACCGATTATGCGATTCCGATGCAAATCGACGCACACTTGAAGCATCAGCATTCAATTTTGCAAGCAGCAGTACCGGAATTGTTTCTAAATGAAAGTGGAATGCAAGGGGTTTCACCAATGGAGTTGGCCACCAATCTCGGCTGGACTGCGATGACCATAGCCATGTGCTGGCTGTGGGTGCGCCACGCGCGGCGCGAGGACCGGGGACGATGGACGCAATTCGTCTCCCTGGCATTAGTCCTCGTCATCATGTTCGCTGTCATCACCGTGTATGACGACATGGCGATGGCCCAGAATCCCGCCGAGACACGCTGTTTCCTGCGCGAGGACGATTTCGGCGCGCATGAGCACGCGCAACTTCATCCGGTCGTGGCTTCGATTCCCACGCCTGCCACGGAGACTCCATTCAACACGTTTTGCCTTGTTGTTCTGGGCAGCCTCCTTGTCCAGACTCTGAAGATCCCCGCGCTCTCCTCCATTCAGAATCGCCCTCCTCCGGCGGCCTGATCCACTCCTCTAATTAGATCCAATTCCAGGCAGGCCTGTTCCCCGCAGCTACCGTGCGCGGCAACGCGCAGAGGCCGCTCCGGAAAGAGACTTGCTCACAGTCTAGGCATGTTAACAACGGCTACCGCTAATTGAAGGTATCCGGGTGTCCAGATTGCCGAAAGGCACTAGGGGGCGGGAACCATATGAATAACAAAAGAGCTGGAATTTGCCTTGCTCTGATAAGTCTGGCCGTAACTCTGGACATATGCGGATGCAAGAGCGAGAAAGTCAAAGCGGACGAAGAGGCCCCGCCGCCGGCCAAGGTGATCTCGGGAGTTGACGTCTCCTTCTTCGCTGTCGATCATCCGGAGTTATATCCGATCGTAACAGCGAATGAATATCAGGCCCCGTCGCAATTGTTTGTGACCGGCACCGTAATTCCGGACATCGCGCGAACTGTCCCTGTGATATCGCTTGCCTCTGGCCGCGTTGTGGACATCCGCGCCCGCCTTGGTGACACAGTCAAGAAAGGCCAGGTCTTGTTGCGTGTTCGCAGCGACGATATTTCGGGAGGATTCGACGCCTACCGCAAGGCTATATCCGACGAGTTACTAGCGCGCAAGCAATTAGACCGAGCAAAGGTGCTGTACGAGCACGGGGCCATTGCGCTGGGAGATCTGGAGGTCGCGCAAGACGCCGAGGACGACGCCAAAACCACCCTCGACACAGCCACCGAGCATCTTCACCTGCTTGGCAGCGATCCCGATGATCCGAAGGGGATTGTCGATATTCACGCCCCGGTTTCCGGCGTAATTACCGATCAGGAGGTGACAAACTCGGCCTTCGTGCAGGCTTACTCTACGCCAAATCCATTCACGATTTCAGACCTCACCAGCGTGTGGATCGTCTGCGACGTTTACGAGAGTGACATGGCCAACGTGCGCGTCGGGGAACCCGCCGAACTCAAGCTGAACGCCTACCCGGACAAAGTTCTCAAGGGCACGATCAGTAACATCGGCTCGATTCTCGATCCGAATATCCGCACAGCGAAGGTCCGTATTGAAGTGGCCAATCCGGGCCAGATGATGCGACCTGGCATGTACGCGACAGCCACTTTGTACGGCAAGGAGAAGCGGACCTACACCTCCGTCCCCTCGTCCGCGATCGTGCATCTGCACGACCGCGATTGGGTCTTCGTCCCCGCGCAAGAGAAGTTCAAGCGGATTCAGGTTGTCAGTGGCGAGCAATTGCCGAACAAGATGCAGGAGATCCTATCCGGGCTACAGCCTGGCCAGCAAGTCGTAACAAACGCGATCAATCTCCAAAATGCGATCGACAATGAATGACGCTCAACTCCGAGGCCCGAGGAAGAAATCATGATTCGCAAGCTCGTAGATTTTGCTCTCAATAACCGGTGGTTGGTGCTGGCGATTGGGCTGCTATTGCTCGGCTGGGGAGCGGTCTCGTTTCATAACATGCCAGTCGAGGTCTATCCCGACATCGCCGACAATTACGTGCAAATCATCAGCCAGTGGTCCGGGCGTTCCGCTGAAGAAATGGAACAGCAAGTATCGGTTCCCGTCGAAATTCAGATGTTTGGGATTCCGCATCTCACCACGGTTCGGTCGGAATCGATTTTCGGTCTTTCCCTGGTCACGTTGATCTTCGACGACCAATCGGTCAACGAATGGAACCGCCAGAAGGTGCTCGAAAGGCTCACGCAGGTCAATGTGCCATCGGGCGTGCAGCCTCAAATCGGCACCGACTGGAGCACCACCGGCCAGATTTATTGGTACACGATTCGGAGCACAAATCCGGCGTATGACTTGATGAATTTGAGGAGCATCGAAGACTGGACGCTCTACAAGGAATTCAGAAAAGTTCCGAACGTTGTGGACGTGAGCGACTTCGGTGGCACCGCGCGCGAGTATCAGGTACGTGTCGACCCGAATAAGTTAATCTCTTACGGCTTGAGTATTAGCCAAGTGGAGAATCAGCTGGCCATCAACAACGTGAATGCCGGCGGCAGCTTTGTCGAGGAGGGCCTGCAGCAACTGAACGTCCGCGCGCTCGGACTTTTCCGCAATGTGCAGGACATTGAGAACACCGTGCTAACCACTTCGAATGGCGCTCCTGTTCGCGTGAAGGACATCGCGGAGGTTGACTGGGGTCCAAGAATTCGGCTGGGGCGCATGGCCAGAGCCGACCATCGCCCGGACGGCGTGATTGTCGATGAGCCCGACGTCATCCAGGGCGGCGTGCTGATGCGCAAGGGAGCTGAAGAAGGCCCCACGCTTGAAGGAATTCACAAAAAAGTGGACGAGCTCAACAATCACATCCTGCCCGAGGGTGTGAAAGTCATTCCCATGCTCGACCGCAGCGATCTGCTTCACTACACGCTGCACACGGTGCTGCACAACCTCGGCGAGGGAATGCTCTTGGTAACGATCATTCTCTTTCTGTTCCTCGGTAATGTCCGTGGAGCGTTCATCGTTGCGCTTACCATTCCGTTCTCCCTTCTTTTCGCGTCCATATTTCTCAACCTGAGCAATATCCCTGCAAACCTGATTTCGCTTGGTGCGCTCGACTTTGGAATGGTTGTGGATGGCGCCGTCGTCATGGTGGAAAACATCATGAGGCACTTGAGTCATGCCAAGAATGGCTCAGCTGAAGCGGGCCGCATCACGATGAGCCTGAGGACGCCGGTAGAGATGATCCGTGACGCCGCTCACGAGGTCCAGCGACCAGTTTTCTATGCCATCGCGATCATCATCACCGCCTACATGCCGATCTTCACGCTGCAAAGAGTCGAAGGGCGCTTGTTTCGGCCCATGGCATTCACCGTTGCCTTCGCGCTACTCGGCGCTATCGTATTCTCCATTTTCATTGTGCCGGTGCTTGCTGCCTTTCTTTTCCCGCATGGTGTCAAGGAATGGCGCAACCCGGTGATGGAGTTCCTGAAAGACTGTTATCGGAGCGGGGTCAAGTGGGCCATTGAGAATCGATGGATCACCGTCGGCGTTGGCCTGGCTTCGTTGGCCGTCGCTCTGTTCCTGACCTTCAGCGGCATCATAGGCTCGGAGTTTCTGCCCCACCTGGACGAAGGCGCGATCTGGGCGCGCGGCGAGATGGCCAACAGCATAGGCGAGACGGAAGGCACGCGCTTCGCCCAGCATTCACGCTATATCCTCGCCTCATTCCCCGAGGTCACCAAGGTCGTCTCGCAAGCCGGGGCGCCCGACGATGGAACCGACACAGGAGGATTTGGCAACACGGAATACTTCGTCGACTTGAAGCCCAAGGACCAATGGCGCCCCGTCTTTCATCAGAGAAAAGAGGAACTGATCGCTGCGATGGATCGCGAACTGGAGAAATATCCAGGAGCATTCTGGAATTTCTCCCAGCCCATTGAAGACAACGTGGATGAAACGCTTACCGGAACGAAGGGCGGACTGTGCGCCAAGCTTTACGGGCCGGAGTTAGACGTTCTCGAAGAAAAGGGCGAACAAATCAAAGAAGTCATGGCCAATATTGACGGGGTCAAGGATTTGGGAATTCAGCGCGATACGGGCCAGCCAAATATTGATCTCACCGTCGACCGTTTGGCGGCCGCGCGCTTCGGCATCAATGTGGCCGACATTCAAGATGCTGTTCAGACCGCGATCGGCGGCAATCCCGTCAGCCAGGTCCTGCAGGGAGAGGCAGTCTACAACGTGGTCGTGCGCTATCAGAAACCCTATCGCGACACCAAGGAAGCTATCCAGAATATTCGACTGCTCTCTCCCTCGGGAGAGCGCGTCTCGCTGGCTCAGTTGACCAAAGTTCAAATTCGCGATGACGCTTACGACATTTACCGCGAGGACGGTTCCCGCTATGTGGCCATCCGCTTTGAGGTGCGGGGGCGCGATCTGGGCACCACGGTCAAGGAATCCATCGACAAGATCGCCAAGAATGTGCAATTACCGCGCGGTTATCACCTCGAATGGTCGGGAGAATACGATAGCGAAACGCGAGCCGAAAAAAGGCTCCTTCTCATCGTGCCCTTGACGGTCTTTTTGATCTTCATCATTCTCTACACCATGTTTCGTTCCTTCAAATGGGCGCTGCTGATTCTGCTGAACGTGGCTATGGCTCGCGTTGGAGGCTTGCTCGCTCTGCTAGTAACTGGCACGTTCTTCAGCGTGTCGTCGGGGGTCGGTTTTCTGGCGCTCTTTGGAGTTTCTGTTCAGACAGGCGTCA
>JBEKCA010000023.1:0-46449 GCA_050015115.1 Occallatibacter sp. | reverse complement strand
GCTGCTCCTCGCTCAGTTGCAACTCCGGCAATCGGCGTCCTCGTCTCATGACATCGCTCCTGTCATGTTAGACACCGCGCGCGACTATTTGTTTAGTTAATTAATGACTCATGACACTAGAATATTTTCGCCGTCGCCATATTACAAACCTCGTGGTATCGCACATCTGGCGCGATGAGGCTGCGCCAGATATGGGGCTCCCGGAGTTAGATGTGGGACATCCGCGCAGTTGTTATCCGAGAGTTAGCGGTTGCCATTTTCATTTAACCAGTCGCCATAGCGCAGATCGCCATCCCACACATGGCTGACGTGCAACCTGGACAAAATACTCAGGGAGTCGCAGTCCAAGGGAAGGCCGCGCCGGCTGTGCCGGGAGACAAGCTCTCTCATCTGTTCCATCATGCGCTTGTGCTCGCGCTGGTGGCCGGCCAGTCCTGGATACCGTGTGGCAGCCATCATCTCCTCTTCCAATTCGAAGTGAGCGAGAGTGAAGCCTGCCAGTCGGCGCAGAAGCACGCCGGTCCGGCGGCGACCCTTGTCTGCCGTCACACTCTGCTGAATCTCATTAATGGTCTCGAACAAGACCCGGTGATCGCAGTCCAGTAGCCTCACTCCCACACTCAACTCGCTGTCTCCCGCTGTTAACTCCATAGCCGACCTCGCGCCGGAAGACTCCGGTAAAAGCATGATCGGCTGACTCAGCGAGAGGATGAGTAGAATCGTCCGGCCGGGATTGCGCTAGCGCAAATCCAGCAGGAGCGCAGCGAGAAACTACCTCGCCTATCTCCACTGTTAACTGTTACCGAATGCCATGCTCGTTCATGCAGGGTCCGTACTTCTGGTCCTCGCCTTGAATATGTTTCGTGAGCCAGTCTGAGAGAAAATTAAGCAGATGCACGCCCAGCGTGATATCGCCTTTCTCGAGACGGGCGACGTAGTCCTCAACCTGCTTGGTCAATTCCCGGTGCTTGAGGCAATGCGCAGACAACCCCGGATACTTGCTCCGCTCCATCATCGCCTCTTCCGAGGCAAAGTGATCGTGCGTATACTTCACGAGATTGCTGAGGATGTCTCCGGCCACCGCGCGCGCCTGGCCCTTCATCATGGCGGAGTGAAGATCATTGAGAGTTTCAATCAGGACTTTGTGCTGATTATCGAGGGTTTGAACCCCCACGGAAAGCTTGTCGTTCCAGGTCATGAAAGCCATGAGTTTCTCCAGACGGTTTGCGCCGACAATGCCTTGATCGGCCAGGATGAAAAGAAGTTGAACAGCGATTTCGACTGCGCGACGCACAGGATGGGTCCCGGAGGCGTCGCTCGCAGCTTAGCGTATGCCGTGCTGATTCATGCAGGGCCCGTACGACTGGTCCACGGCCAGAATGTGATTCTTGAGCCAATCGGAGAGAAAGCCGGCGAGTTCGATGCTGAGCGTGAGATCACCCTTCTGGAAGCGGGCGATGTAATCCTCGACCTGCTTGGTCAGATCGCGGTGCAGTATCCGGTGCTGAGCCAGATCGGAATATCCGGCAGTCTCCATCATCCGCTCTTCATCCGAGAAGTGATTGCGCGTATAAGTCAGTAGCCTGGTTAGCAGTTCACCGACAATGGTTCGTGCGTGGCCCTTCATCATCGCCGCATGAAGTTCGTTGATGGTGTCGAAAAGGACGGTGTGCTGTTCGTCGATGGCCTTGACCCCAACGGAAAGCTTGTTGGACCAGACTACAAGTGGCATGCAATTTCTCCTGCCGGAGCGCGCCGGTAAGAGAAACATCGGCCAATTCAGCTAGAAAGTTGAGTAAGATAGTCCAAATATACGGATACCCTCGACCCGAAAGATGAATCGAAGCGGCACAACCACCGGCTTCACGGCTGGCGCCCGCTTTTCAGTCCACGCCCCGGGCGTTGAGCCAAGGGCCATACTGACGATCCATGCCCTCAATGTGTTCAGCGTAAGAATCGCGAAGGAAGCACAGCAGCGGACGCATTTGCATCTTTTCGCCATGCTGCACGCGATGGGAGGACTGTAGAATCTGCGCCATAATGCGCTGATGCTCGATTCGATGTTCGGCAAGGCCGGGGAATTCATGCCGCTCCAGCAGTTGCTCCTCGCTCCAGAAATGCATACGGGTGAACTCGATCAGCCGGTCGAGCACCTCGCTGACCTGTTCCCTGCCCGAACCGCGGACGGTCGCCAGTCGAAGCTCATTCATCGTGTCCATCAGGATTCCGTGCTGGTCGTCCATGGCTCTCACGCCCACCATGCAGGCGTGATTCCAGGTCACAAGGGTCACATGAACCTCCGTCAATCGCTAGAGGAGTTATCGGTCACGCCGCGGGGAATGTTAATTGCACGAAGGTTGCCCGCAATGACCAAGGTTTGCCCAAGCGTTAATCTGCTATAGCTTCGGTTTCGTAGGGGAGATTCAAGTTTATGATAAGGCACGCCTCACACTGGGGCTGTTCAAAACGAGGGAGCAAAATGGAGGTGCGCCATGTTTACTCCGGCTAACACGATCGCCGCCTTGCTCGCACTGGCTCCCTACGTGATCGCGGCATTTTTTCCACAATGGGCTGCGGGACGTGCCCGGTCTCTTCCGGCGTGGGCACAACTCGCGTCTCCCGCGGCATTATGCTTGCCTTACGCGCTGGTGGCCTGTGCGGGCGGCAACTTCCGCTGGGAGTGGCTCTTGCTGTATGCGGTGCTCCCGGTTGCTATTGCAACCCTGCTGCGGCACTCAGAGAACTGCGGCTGGCGGGGTTTTCTTGTGCTCGCCGTGCTGGGATTGGCGGTCGATCTGCGCTGGTTTGAAGGCGCTTGGCCGGCTCATCTGGCGATCTTCAATAAGGTGCTTTTGCTCGACGCCGGAATTTATGGGTTTATTGCGCTGCGGCAACTGGAAGGAACCGGCTTTGACTTGCGTTTGCGCATCCGGGATGCGGCGACTGGGCTACGAGAGTTGGCTCTCTATACCCCCATCGCGCTGGCGCTTGGCCTGAGTCTTGGATTCCTGCACCTGCACGCGTCCTGGCCGGGGATCGAGCCGATGGCCAGCGCATGGGTCTTTACTTTTTTCTTTATCGCCGTACCCGAGGAGCTTTTTTTTCGCGGATGGCTGCAGAACCTGCTGGAGCGTCGCATCGGACGCACACCTGCGCTGCTTCTAACCGCTGTGCTCTTTGGCCTTTCGCACTTCAACAAGAGGGCCGCGTACTTCAATTGGCGCTATGTGTTGCTGGCTGCGGTGGCGGGCGTTTTTTACGGGCGAGCATGGCGCAGAGATCGCCGGGTTGGAGCCGCGGCCATTACGCACGCTTCAGTGGACGCGATCTGGTCTCTGTGGTTGCGCTGAATGAGGTGATCTGTGCGCAGGGTTGTAAGTGAGGTAGCCGAGTCCGACGCGCATGTTATGGATCATCGGCTTCGGCGCCACTATTGCGATCGTGATTCCTAAAATTGCGTGCGCCATCGCCAGCGCGTAGAGATTGCGATAACGCAGAAAGACCCAGCAAGCGGCAAACGCGAAGAGCAGCGTGACCGGCGTAAGAATAGGATTGGGCAGATGCGCCGATGCGAAAAGAATTGCGGCCGATGTCACGGCTAAGCCGGTGCTGCTAACAAGGCGCAACAGGCGGGAGAGAAAGAAGCCTTGTAGCAGAAACTGCTGCACGAAGGCCCACAACGAGTAGGCCCAGTAGTTCTTGAGAAGATAGATTGGCCCTTCGGGCAAACGCACGACATCCATTCTTCCGGCAAAAATGATGGCGGCGGCAGCGGCAACGAGGGCCAGACCAACCACCCAGAGCGAACGCAGGAAGTTCCCTGTGCGCAGCCCCACAGCCTGCCGGCCTTCGAATGAGCGCGCGGTAATGCCCGCAATCGACGCGGCAGCCACCCACCAGAGATAACGTTGCCAGGGGCGCGGCGTCCATATGACGAGCAGAATCAGGCCGTAGGCAGTGGCAAACTCCAGCACATCTCTCCGCCTGGAGTGCGTCGCCGCCCGGTCGTCTCCGGAAGCAATCGAAGCCGTCTCGCCCAACATGTTTCTGATATTAAGACAATTTCAATCCATTATTCCAGAATGATGTCCGGTTCCTGGATAGATCCCGGACGCGAGCCGCGAGCGGTAAGCACTACGGCCGCCGCCAGGATGAGTCCGCCGCCAATCCAGGCGGATGGACCCAGATGTTCGCCGAGCAGCTCAACGCCGAGCAAGGAGCCCACCGCCGGTTCGAGATTCAGGAAGATTCCGGCGCGCGCGGCCGGAACATGATGGATGCCCCAGTTCCACAAGAGCGTTGTGGTTGCCGTGCATAGCAGTCCGCCGATCGCCGAGGCGATCCAGGCAGTCAGGCTCACGTGCGCGAATGGCGGCGGCGCAACCTTGCTCGACAGCCAAGGATTCAACAGCAGTGGAGCGAGGATCCACACGGCAAGCATCATCGTCCCGGAAAGGATCGTGTAGGCAGTCACCACCGGCGGACTGTGCGTCTCCATCAGCTTCTTGCTGAGCAGAATCCACGCGAGCGCGATCACCAGCGAGGCCAGAACCAGCATGTCTCCGTAAAGTGAAGGCTCACCACGAGCCGCCGCGCCGCGGCTGCCGCCCAGAACAATCAGCGATGCGCCAATCGTCGAAGCGAAGACAGCCAGCCACCCGAGGAGGTCCAGTCGCTCTTCCCTTGCGCCCTTGGAGGCCATGAGCGCACCCGCGACGGCCAGCATCACCGGCATCGAGCCAACCATCAGCGAGGCGTGACTCACCGTGGTGCGGGCCAGGCCGTGAAACTGGAGCAGAAACTGGACCGGTATACCGAGAAAAGCGCAAGTCAGCAGCAGGCGCGTCTCGCGCGCGTTGAGCCGAAAGCGGTGGCGATGCACAATCACGACCGGCAGCATCCCGAGTGAGGCGAAAAGAAACCGGTAGAGCACCATGTGCTCGACGCTCATCTCGTTGAGCGCAAGCCGGCCCCAATAAAAGCCCGTGCCCCACAGGCACCCGGCCGCGAAGCAGGCGCTGTAGCCAAGAAACGCGATGCGCCGTGCAGTCTTTGAGTCTTCTTCCATCCCTCTTTTACTGTCGCACATGCATCAGGCGGAGGTCGCAGATCGATCTGAAAAGCTCAGAGATATTGAATCAGAACCCGCTTCATGTGCTTGCTCTCAAGCACGCGCGCGATTCGCTTCACGATATTGCGGCGAAGGTCAAGCTCGACCGGGATGTTGGGGTCCTGGTGAGCCTCATTGATTCGCGTACCAACGGCGAACTTCACAATATCGCTGTTAAGCAGCATCGTCGCCAGACGCACGGCCGCATTCGATCTCATGTCCTCGGGAGCAAAGCCCTGCTCAAGCAGGCGAAGCACCTCGCCCAAAGTCAGCGTGCCTTCCGTCACCAGGTCGAAACCATCCATTCTAGCGGACGGCGGGACCTTGGAATGCAACTGCTGCCGCATGTCGATTTGGATGGGCCGATTCAGCATACGCGAGACAATATTGGCCGTTGTTCCACCGCAGATGACTTTGCGGCCTGGGGTACGCTCAGCCATCTTTGCAAGGTCGGTGTCGTGCGCTCGATTGAATGGCGCTCCAGTCATTACCAGCAGTTGGCGCGGGCTGCGAAAGTAGACAACGCCGCAAGTGATATCGTCTTTAGCGCTGAGCCCATCGACTTCTTCTGCGCGCGCAACAAGCACGCGGGACAACTCGCGAGCCGAGATATAAGGATGCCGATCGATCTTTTCACGCACGAATTTGTCGACGCTCCCCAAGCCCCAACCGAGTGGCGTGCGAAACTCGCCCATGCCCGCCTGCGTGATGCCATCGGAGAAGAAAATGATGCGATCTTCGCGCTGCACATCAAAGTTTGAAAAGCTGATCACGCGGTCTTCCCAGCGCTTGGGGCGCACCTCGGTCTTCTCCACGCTCAACTCGCCATTGGGGCGAATCAGCAAAAAGGGAGGATTGCCGTGCTCGATGATGCGCGTCTCGCCCGAGCTATTCATATCGACGACAGTGAATGTGGAATAGCTGATCTTGCGCACGCTGCAGATGGGCAGCGTGTCCATGATGATCTCGGCCGATTCGTGAATATCCATCGGGCTCGCCGTGAACTTCAAGGCCATGGTCGCCGTCATCGACGCCAGCACGCTGGCCTTCACGCCGCTGCCCAAACCGTCGGAAAGAACCGAGATCATGCGGCCTTCGGGCTCAACCTTGCGCGATAGAAAAACGTCGCCGGAGATGTACTGGCCGTGCTTGGCCCGCTGGAATGAATCGACCTCAATGAAGCTCTCTGCGCCGGTCACTTCTGCCCCCCGGCCTCATTGCCGTCGACCTCTTCGGGGCTGAAGGAGCGCACGATGGAGTTGAGAATGATCTCTGAGTCAGCTGCATTTTCACCAAGAAGATAGGCAATCTGCTGCACGGTCTTGAGGTTTTTTTGAATGACCTCGCGAGCGCGCCCGATGATCTGCTCCTTTTGGAAGATGGGCTTGGTGATGTCCTGAAAGATGCCGCACATCACAGAGTGAGGCTCGATGGTAAAGATGCTCGTGTTGAGAATGCTGCGCTGATAACGGATGTCATGGCCCACAATATCTTCGTCGGAATCGAGCACGCGGCGGAACAAGTAAGAGAATGGAATGACGGCATCCAGAGCGCTGCCTTCAAGGTCCTTCGACTGCTCGATATCGTCGGCAAAGAGATGGACAAAATTAGCATTGCATTCGATGATCTTCAGATCTTCATCGACGATCACCACCGCGGACGGCATTTTTTGCAGCAGAGCGTTGGCCTTTTTCTGCGCAAGTTTCCGAGTATATGTCGCGCACATCATCCGCTCGGCATTGCGGGCAATCAGCGCATGGGCAAAGTCGCGGCAAGAGTCGTATCCGCAGCCGCCACAGTTCAATTCATCCTCCGCAGAGTACTTTCCCACCGTGCGCAGCGCCTCCTGCAGTTGCAGTTCGCTGTATTCGTTGCGGGCCACGGGAGAAGCCGAATACTTCCGGTCGATGCGCAGTGACAGCTTGCGAGGATGCTCAGTGGCGGGCTTTGCGTAGTGGAGAATATCGTAACGCCGGCGAGCGACCGATGAGTTGCGCGCGGCCCTGGGTCCGTTTACGCAAGAGCCCGCACACGCAGTCAGCTCAAAGAAAATATTGTTTTCCGGCTTCCACTCGGTAATGCCCTTCAGGGCCTGTTCGACATTCGAGAGGCCAGAGAAGGCCATGAACTGAGAGTTGCTGACTTCGCTTTCGCCGGCGACGACCGGTACCATTCCGCCGTCGATAGGATAAAGCGCACCCTCCTGAGCCTCCTCGGGCTGGAAGCGGTCCTCCGGCGTCTCGACGATTTCATCCAGTCCAATTCCCTCTTCGTCGAGCCAATGATCAAGATCCTCAAAGGTGAGCACCGCATCGAGCAATTCGGGATGCTGTTCAGCTTCAGTTTTTTTGGCGATGCATGGGCCGATGAATACGATCGCGATGTCATCGCCGTAGTGCGCGCGCAGCATTTTGCAGTGCGTCAGCAGGGGCGACAGAACACCGAAGACATGTGGCTGGCACTCGGGATGATACTTGCCGATAAAGTCAACGACGACAGGGCAAGCGGAAGAGATCCAAATCTGCTTGGGCTCGCTGCGCATCAGCGCAGAAACGCTGGCCGAAACCTGCTGTGCACCGAGCGCGGTTTCGGATACGGCAAAGAAGCCGAGCTTCTTCAGTGCGTGAATCAATTGTGCAGGACGCGTGCCGGAGAACTGAGCAACAAACGAAGGGGCGAGCGATGCGATCACTTTGCGGCCGCTATTGAAAAGTTCTTTGGCGGCGGGCAGATCGTCGCGCACACGCTTTGCGCTGCTGGGGCAAGCGAGCACGCAGTTGCCGCACATGATGCAGAGCTCAGGCACAACGCGCGCGTAGCCGTCTTCCACACGGATCGCCTTGACCGGGCACTCGCGAATGCACTTGTGGCAATCCTGACATTCGCGCTCCTGCGTGTAGATGGGATTACGACGCTCCATGATCACCCCGCAGAGGACTGCCTGGCTGCTGCAATAGTTCGCGCAATTTTGCCGCGGTTACGCCGTGATAAGACTCTCCGCCAATGGTCAGGTTTGGCCCCAGCTTACACTCATCCTGGCAAAGCTTGCCTGTGAGCCGGATCGAAGCGTTGATTCCATGGGTCTTCACATGCTGATTGATGATCGCGAGGTTTTCCGAGTTCCCGCGCGCAAAGCAGGAACTGCCCAGACAAACCACAATCTCGACAACGCCGTCATCGGAAGCCATGGTTCGCCTCTCTAGGCTTGCAACTGCACTAACTCCGCAGGCACATCGGGCAAGATACTTGCAAGTGTCTCGAACGCGCCTCGTCCGCCTTGGCCCTCGCGGGCAAAGCGGCCGAGAGAGTGAATCTGGCCGCGCAGGCATTGGTTGCAATCGGTAGCGCTCTCTTCAATGCAGGCCTTCTCGGGATAGATCTCGTAAAGGCGCCGATACTTTACCGGAGTCAGATTTGGCATCACCACATTAGCGCCGGCTTTAAGCCCGAGCTTGCGCCCGTCGACGCGATTGATCGTGGCCAGCGCGGTCGTGCTGGGAATGTTTGCTGTGGGACACACGATGCGCGTAAGGGCGATCATCTTGTAGACCATTTCTTCGTTGGCCGAAACCTGATCGGACCGATCAATCGCGGGACGCAGCGCACCGGAGCCCAGCGGCGTATCTTCGTGCGGAATATAAGGACCGATACCGATCATGTCGAGATCGAGAGCTTGAAAAGTGAGAATGTCATTGGCAAGGCTCTCGAAGGTTTGCCCGGGAATGCCGACCATAACGCCGCCGCCTGCTTCGTAGCCAAGAGCTTTAATTTGGCGCAGCAGCGTGAGCCGGTCAGGTCCGCCAGAGAAGCGTTGCGGATGGATGATGCGAAAGAGACTTCTGTCGGAAGTCTCGAAGCGAAGCAGATAACGGTCAGCCCCCGCCGTGCGCCACAGCTTAAGTTCGTCAGGCTGGCGCTCGCCGAGGCTAAGAGTGACCGCTAGTGTTGTCTCGCTCTTGATCCAACGGACAATTTCGGCAATCCACTCGGCGGTGAGTTGATCGTCTTCGCCGGCCTGCATCACGACCGTGCCGTACCCGAGTCTTTCCGCTTCGCGAGCGCAGCCGAGGATCTCATCTCTCGTCATGCGGTAGCGCGGCAACGCACGATTGGCCTGGCGCAACCCGCAATACATGCATTGCCGTGCGCAGTGGCTTGAGATCTCGATCAACCCGCGCAGATGGATCGCATCGCCGACATTCTGCTTGCGCACGGCGTTGCCCCATTCGTACAGCTCCGCAAGACGCGAGGACCGCTGCTCGCGGAGCCATCCGAGTAGATCGAGTTTGCTCAGTTCAGTCACAGGTCAATTCACTAGACTCATCTCGATTGTGTCAAGCTCCGATAAGCTGCTTACTCCGACCGCTTCCAGTTGCTGCTGGCGAGCCTCATTGTATGCGGCGAGCGCCTCAGGAAACGGTTCAAGTGCGCGTTCGAGAATGCCCAGCGAATACGCGATCACCAGACCGTAGTTCGTGATGGGCACGCCCTGACGTTGGCACTCGGCGATACGGCTCATCATCTCCTGGCGATTCCACATGCAGGCTCCGCAGTGAATGACGAGCTTGTAGGGTGAGAGATCCTGCGGGAAGTCGCGGCCTTTGACAGTCGTGAACTCCAACTCGCCGCCGACATATTTCTGCAACCACCGGGGAATCTTTATCCGGCCGATGTCCTCTTCAATCGGGTGATGCGTGCAGGACTCGGCCACCAAGACCTTGTCTCCAGGCCGCAGTTGATCCACTGTGACCGCCGCACGTGTCTGCGCAACCAGATCGCCCTTCAGACGGGACAAGAGAATCGAAAACGCCGTCAGCGGAATGGACTCCGGAGTGACGCGCGCGACCTGATCGAAGACCGCTGCATCCGTAACGACGAGGCTGGGAGGCGTCTTCATGTTGTCCAGGGCGCTTGCAAGTCCGGCGTCCTTGACCACTACGCATAAGGTTTCGGCGTCGAGCAATTCGCGAATCGCCTGGGTCTGCAGTTGCTTGATACGGCCCTTGGGTGCTTCCTTGTCGATGGGCATGACGAGAATCGCGGTTTGCTCTGGACGGATCAAGTCGCGCAGCAGTGGCGGCGGCTCGACAGACTCAGCGGGGGCAATCTCCCTGAGCTTTGCGCGGAGCTTGTCGATTCCGTCGCCGGTCTTTGCGACCAGCTTCACGTAGGGAAGGTCTTCCTGCTCGAAGCGGATCAGTTGATCGGTGCTGGGGCGGTGCAGATCTGTCTTGTTCAAAGCGACGAGCACGGGAATCTTGTGTGCGCGAAGCTCGGCGAGCAGCTTCTCTTCGAAGTCGGTCCAGACACCGGATTCGCAAACGAGAACACCGATGTCGGTGCGGGCGATTGCCAGGCGCGTTTTCTCGATGCGCTGTGCGCCGAGCGCGCCAACGTCGTCGACTCCCGCTGTGTCGACAAAGAGCACCGGCCCGATGGGAAGAAGTTCCATCGGCTTCTCAACAGGGTCGGTGGTTGTGCCTGCCTCAGGCGAGACGATGGAGACCTGCTGCTGGGTGATGGCATTCAGCAAGCTGGATTTGCCGACGTTGCGGCGTCCGAAGAGTCCGATATGAAGCCGAAACCCCTTTGAAGTTGCCCGAATCATGTTGATCTCCTTTTTCTAGACGAAGACGTCGCGTTCGCCGCGGCGAACTTTGTTGAGCATCGGCAGGGCACAAGCGGTTTGCTGCCCATCCATATGTTGCAGTTCAATCGAGATGAGTTTTTCGCCAGCGGATTTTGCCTCCGGGCTGGCATAGTCGCTGAGATACTCTTGAAAAGTGGAAAGCGCATTGGGATGGCAGTGGTACTTGATCTCTCCCGGCTTTGCAACATCCATGAAGTCCTGTCCGGTGCGGCCAAGCCGATAACATGCGGTGCAGAAAGATGGCAGATAGCCCAGAGAAACAACGTCGCTGACAACCTCTTCGACTGTGCGGTGATCGCCCAGTTGGAACTGGCCAGCGTTCGGATTGCCTTCGCCATCTTTGTAGCCACCCGGATCGGTGCGGCTGCCGGCGGAGATCTGTGAGATTCCCAACTCCAGCGTTGCGCGGCGAACCTCTGCCGTTTCGCGCGTGGACATGATCATTCCGGTGTAAGGCACGGCGAGACGCATGATGGCAATCATCTTCATGAAGTCTGCGTCGCTGACCGGATGCGGAGGCTGAGAGGCGATGTCGGAACCAATTGCCGGCTCCATGCGCGGAAAGCTGATTGTATGCGGGCCCACGCCGAACGTCTCTTCGAGATGACGAATCTGCTGCATCATTGCAATGATCTCGAAACGCCAGTCGTAGAGGCCGAACAGGACGCCGATGCCGACATCGTCAATGCCGGCTTCCATAGCCCTGTCGAAGGCGGTGGTGCGCCAATCGTAGTCGCGCTTGCTGCCCTTCAAGTGGACCGCCGCGTACGTCGGACGATGATAGGTTTCCTGAAAAAGCTGGAAGGTTCCGATCTCGGCTTGCTTGAGTTGTCGGAAGCGCTCAGTCGTTTGCGGCGCCAGATTCACATTGACGCGCCGGATTTCGCCGGGGCCGACACGCGTTGAATAAATTGTCGCGATGGAGTCGAGGAGATATTGAAAACCCTCGGGGGGCAGCGCCTCGCCGGAGACCATCAGTATCCGCTTGTGTCCCTGGCGAATCAGGATGCGCGTCTCTTCCGCAATTTCGTTTTGCGTAAGCGTGCGGCGCTTGAGAGCAGCGTTCGTTGCGCGGAAGGCACAGTAAGTGCACTCGTTGGCGCAACGATTGGAGATGTAAAGCGGAGCGAAGAAGACCAGCCTTGTGCCGTAGATCTCTTCCTTGATCTGCTTCGCCGTCGCAAAGATCTCCTGCAGCAGTTCGGGACTCTCGACAAAGGAAAGCGTTGCCACCTCTTCCATCGACAGCCCGTGCATCTCGTGTGCTTTTACCAGCAGTTCGCGCACCTTTGCCGGCTCCGGACGCTTGTGCTGCGCCAGGATAGTTTCTATCTCCACTTCGTTAATGAAGTCTGCTCGTTCGTGAGTAATCAAAATAGTCTCCTCTCCAATCACTCAGTCGGCGCCAGGGCTTACAAGTTCTGCGTCAGCTGTTCAAGCGGGTTTTTCGCTTTCAATACGGCTGTTTATTTCTTCAATCGCCTTCGCGGCGGTGCAGTGATGCGCGCATTCGCCGTCGATCATTACGGTTGGTCCGGTCTCGCATTTCTCGAAACAGAATCCGGCCCGGACATCGATGCGGCCCTCAAGCCCGTTCTGTTCAACGTGACGCAGCACGCCGTTCAAAACATCCTGCGAACCTTTAAGGAAGCAGTTCGTACCCAGGCAAACGCTGACTTTGGTCTTGTCGTTGCCCTTGGCCTGCGTCAGCGAAAGAGACTCGTCGGCGATGCGGCGGCGGCTCTGATAGCTCGTGTGCAGCAGATGATGCGCCTTTTCTCCGCCGATTTCGCCGAGGAACTTCGCATAGCAATCGGTGATGAAGACGTTGTCCTGCGACTTATGCAGTTGGAGCATCTTGTCCGCGTGATAGAGGCCCTTTGTCCTGAGAGCCCGTGCTGTTGTCGAAGTGGTAACCGGCTGTCCAGCGCCGCCGATGCAGCCACCAGGGCAGGCCATCACTTCAATCACGTCGTAGTGGGTCTTTCCGGCTCTTACCTGCTCAGCAACGACACGAGCATTTCTCAAACCATGCACAATCGCCAGCTTGAGTTCCGTGCCATCGATATTGACAGTGGCTTCGCGCAAACCGGAATCGCCGCGTACTTGCTCGAACTCGACGTTGTCCAGCTTCTTGCCGGTTACCTTCTCCGCGGCGTAGCGCAACACAGCTTCCATCACGCCACCGGAGTTGCCGAAGATGACTCCCGCACCGGTATAGAAACCGAAGGGCATGTCGAAGGACTCAGGCTGCAAGCTGTCAAAGATGATACCTGCGGATTTGATCATCTGCGCCAGTTCCTGCGTGGTCAGCACGTAATCCACATCCGGGTCGCCGTTTACGCCCATCTCCGGGCGCTGGGCCTCGAATTTTTTCGCCGTGCACGGCATGATGGCAACAACTTTGAGATCCTTGCGCTCGATCTTGAGCTGATCGGGAAGCATCGCCTTCACAAGTGAGCCGAACATAGCCTGCGGTGAACGGCAGGTGGAGAGATTTGGCAGCAACTCAGGGAAGTACTGCTCCGCATACTTCACCCAGCCTGGGCAGCAGGAGGTGAACATCGGCAGAGTTCCGCCCTTGGTTTTGCGCTCAAGGAACTCAGTGCCTTCTTCGATGACCGTGAGATCGGCAGCGAAGGAAGTGTCGTAGATCTGATCGAAGCCGAGATGCTTGAGAGCGGCGACGATGCGGCCTGTAGTGATCTCGCCCGGCTTCAGGCCGAAGCACTCGCCGAGGCCGACGCGCACGGCCGGCGCGATCTGCACGATGACGGTTTTCTTCGGATCGGCAAGCAGTCCCCAGACCTGATCGACTTCGGACTTCACTGTGAGCGCGCCGGTGGGGCAGACGCTGGCGCATTGGCCGCAGTTGACGCACTCGACCTCGCCGAGCAGTTTGCCGAAGGCCGGCTGCACGGTGACGTCATGGCCGCGATGGGTGAAGTCAATGGCTCCAATGCCTTGAATTTCAGCGCACATACGCACGCAATCGCCGCAGAGGACGCACTTGTTCGGATCGCGGACCAGTGACGGAGAGGACTCATCGAGCGGCATGGGTTTGTGCACTGACTTGAAGCGCACCTTCTTGACGCCGAGCCGCAGTGCGAGACTCTGCAACTGGCAGTTGGCGCTGCGAGAGCAGGTCGGGCAACTCTGGTCGTGGTTGGCGAGCAGCAATTCGACCGCGATTTTGCGGATCTCGCGAATCTCGGGAGTCGTGGTGAGAACCTTCAGGCCCGGCTCGGGCGGCGTGGAACATGCGCCCTGAATTCCACGTCCATCAATCTGCACTAAACACAGCCGGCATGCGCCATAGACGCTGAGTTCGGAGTGATAGCAGAATGTAGGCAGGTCGATGTTGGCCTTGCGAACAAGCTCGAGCAGATTGCGCTCGCCTTCGATCACCACTGTTTTTCCATCGATCGTCAATGTTGGCTGCGTGACCTTGTTCATCTGGCTATATCCCCTCGACCGCATGTATTTTGCAGGCTGTGGCACAAGCGCCGCACTTGATGCACAGTTCAGGATTGATGTGGTGCGGCTGCTTCTTATCTCCCGTGATGGCTCCCGTCGGGCAAGCCTTGATGCAGAGGCCGCAGCCCTTGCACTTCGTCTCGTTAATCTCAGGGCTCAGCAGAGCCTTGCAGCGTCCCGTGCGGCAGCGCTTCTCAAAGACGTGCTCTTCGTATTCCTTGCGGAAATAGCGCATCGTCGAAAGCACCGGATTCGGCGCGGTCTTTCCCAATCCGCACAAGGAACCGATCTGCACCGAGCGGCCTAGCTTTTCAAGCAGGTCGAGCGTGTTCTGATCCGCGCGTCCTTCAATCACGTCGTCGAGCAACGCCAGCAGTTGTCGTGTTCCCTCGCGGCAGAGCACGCATTTGCCGCAGGATTCGCGCTGCGTGAACTCCATAAAGAAGCGCGCGATGCTGACCATGCAGGTGCCCTGGTTCATAGCAACCAGTCCGCCGGAACCTACCATCGCGCCAACAGACCGCAGCGACTCATAAGCCAGCGGAAGATCGAGATGTTCCTCGGTCAAACAACCGCCGGAGGGCCCGCCGATCTGCACAGCCTTGAAGCCTGTCTTCCAAATTTTTCCGGCATCGTCCGTTACTCCGCCGCCGATGTTGTAAACAATCTCACGCAGTGTCGTACCGAACGGAACCTCGACCAAGCCTGTGTTGGCCACGTGTCCGGTAAGAGCGAAAGTCTTGGTTCCCGGAGAGTCCTTGGTGCCAATCTGTTTAAAGAGCTCGGGGCCTTCGTTGAGAATGCGGCAGACGTGGGCCAGCGTCTCAACGTTATTGATGATCGTCGGCTTGCCCCAGAGTCCGCTCTGCGCGGGGAATGGCGGCTTGGGCCGCGGCATTCCGCGCTGGCCCTCGATGGACGCGATCATAGCCGTCTCTTCGCCGCAGACAAATGCGCCCGCGCCTTCCATCACTTCGCATTTCATTGAGAGGCCGGTGCCGAAGACGTTTTTACCCAGAATGCCTTCGCGTTCGGCATCTGCAACGGCGCGGCGCATGCGTTCGACTGCCAGCGGATATTCGGCGCGGACGTAAACCAGAGTCTCGTTGGCCCCGATGGCGCGGGCCGCGATCATCAGGCCTTCAATCACGCTGTGCGGATTGCCTTCCATCACGGAGCGGTTCATGAATGCGCCGGGGTCGCCCTCGTCGCCGTTGCAGATTACATATTTTTTTGCGGAGGTCTGAATGCGTGCCGCTTCCCACTTCCGTCCTGTCGGGAAACCGCCGCCGCCACGGCCTCGCAGGCCGGATTCGAGGACCGTCTTGCAGATCTCTTCTGGAGACATCTCGATGAAGGCTTTCCTCGCTGCGGCATATCCGCCGTGCAGCATATATTCGCGAATGTCTTCGGGATCGAGGAAGCCGCACTCGTGCAGCACAAAGCGACTCTGGCGAGCGTAGAAGGGATTGTCCTCGATGCCCTGACAGCTCTTCCGCGTCGCCGGATCTTTGTAGAGAAGCCGCTCGACGATCTGGTTTTCGGCAAGGGTTTTCTGCACAATCTCGGCTACGTCTTCTTTGCGAACCTTGGTGTAGAGAATGCCATCCGGCACAACAGAAACGAGCGGACCCATCTGGCAGAATCCCTGGCAGCCGCTCTTGGAGAGGCGAACCTCATCGCTGGTGGCTTCGTCGCGCAGTTCAAGAATTGCGCGCAGACCGGAGTTGGCAATCTCGGCCTTGAATTGTTCGAAGACCTTCATGGCTCCATTGGCCATGCATCCGGTACCGGCACAGATGATGACCCGGCGCACCTGGGCGAGCGTGGAGATTCCGTGCGCTTTCTCTGGAATCGATATGTTATGCATCGGCGTCCTCAGCTGAGGGCTGCTCAGCGGCAGGCTCTGTAGCGGTTGCAACCCCCGCCTCCATCGCCTTGATTTCATCGACCAGTGTCACAGCGTGCTCCGGCGTGATCTGTCCGTAAACCTGCTCGTCGATCACGATCACCGGGGCTAATCCGCAAGCACCGAGGCAGGCGACCGTCTCGACGGTAAACATCATGTCGGGAGTCGTCTTGTTCTTCTCGCTGGTGCCGAGCTTTTCGTGCAGCGCATTCAATACTGGAAGGGACTGCTTCACATGGCAGGCCGTTCCATCGCAGATGCGGATAACATGCTTTCCCTTTGGCTCGAGCGCGAAGTGCGCGTAAAACGTAGCCACGCCATAGACGCGAGCGGGCGGAACATCGAGCGAAGTCGCCACATAGGTGAGGACCTCTTCCGGTAAATACTGGTACTCGTGTTGAATCGCCTGCAGGATCGGAATCAATCCTGACGGACGGCGGGAGTAATGATCGAGAATACTGACTACCTTCTCGAATTTCTCCGCACTATCAACAACAACAGGCATCGAAGCCATCTAAACGGCCTCCCTCTCTTGAATTGGTACCCGGAATCGTCTTGCCAGCTTCCAGGAGAGAGAAGCCAGCGTGGAGTACAGGTCCTCGTTGTGGACGATGATGTTTTCTGGAACTTTGAGCTTTACGGGGGCGAAATTCCAAATGGCTTGAATACCCCCCTTTACCATTTCATCGGCTACTGCCTGCGCTACTTCAGCAGGGGTGGTGATAATCCCCAAATGAATGCTCATACGCGGCGCAAGATCGGCGAGTTTGTCGAGAGATAGCACTGCTTTCTCGTGAATCCATTTCCCGATTTTGGCAGGGTCGGTATCGAAGGCAGCGACGATCCGCAGGCCGAACTTGGAAAAGCGCTCATGGCCCAATAGCGCAGTGCCGAGATTTCCCACCCCAACGAGGAATGCCTCATTGATGTTGTTCCAGCCGAGAAATGTCTCGATGGCTCGAATCAGTTCGGGGACTGAATAGCCTGTCTTCGGCTTGCCGATGATCCCCGTGTATTGCAAGTCTTTGCGGACCTGTACCGGGACCAGGCCCAAAACCTGGCCGATCAGGCTGCAAGAGACGCGATTGATCCCCTTGGCCTCCAGGTCCACCAGGAAATGGTGGTATTGGGGAAGCCGCTTCAGGCTGGGCTGCGGAATTGACCGCGCCTCGGGCCGGTTGAGTAGCGCTGGATTCGATAAATTCATATCGATAACCATATACCGACTCTAGAGTGGAATGGAAATTGAAAACAGTGACAGCGGTCACGAAGCCGCTAACGTCGGACCACAAAGTGGGAATCCATCGTTGCTTTTGGCGGAATTATGGTAAGTAGATGTCTGACTATTACATTTAAAATGAGTAATTTAACTAGGAATTACGAGTTGGCGCCCCCACACCGAAAGTGTGCCGACCGAAACTCCAGGACCAAAAGAAGCGGCAACTTCCGGCGACTGACGGCGACTTCGCGTCCGGCGCAAAGACAGAACATCGAAGCCAGAGAATCCGGTGCCGGAGAGGATCTTGTGCCGTCGCGGCAAACAATCATAGGCTCTCCGATGCCAGATTCCTCATCGCAACGGGGCCCTTCGATACCGTTTCGGAGCAGTCGATAGATTTTGGCAGTCGTGCAATTCGATATTGCATAGATGACCTGGTAGCGATCTCTCCCGGACCGGCTGTCGCAATTCCTTGCCCGGACCCGATGACTTTGGTCTGATGGTTCGAATCAGAATGTCAGCCTCATCTTTGACTTAGTTTCACATGAGGATCTCTAGAATTATTTCTTAGAATCTCTCGCTTGTATCAGGGCACGACCTCAGTCGAACCAAAAACGATTCATCGAATGCATCGATTGCTTGAGGCGTGAGTGGAAGACGGCTTTGTGGAAACCGGTTGTGTTTCGACGAAGCTGAATACCTCTTTGTTTACGGCCCTCTCGATACGATTCATTTTGCGCCTGAGACAAGTTTGGCTTATTGAGAATGTTATGACCTACGCGGCCATCGAGAAAGACCGGAATGAATCAATCGTGACAGCAGACAGGTGACCAGGAAAGAACTTCAGCATCAGAAGCAGTCAAAACTTGTTTGTCAAAGGTCAATTAGTCGAGTATCGTATGTTAGAGCAAGTGGCTGGCATTATGCGGAGTTCTGACTTAGTCGATGACCGGACTATTTGCCTCAACCAATCAGGGAGGATCCATGGGAGTATCGGAAATTCTGACAACGATCGATCAGGAGATTGCCCAATTACAACAGGCGCGCGCCCTGCTGAGTGGCGGCTCAGCGCCGGTAGCGAAGAAGAAAGTGGGCAGGCCCCGGAAGGCAGACGCAGCAGTTATACCAGCCTCTGGCAAACCCGCGAAAAAGAAGAAGAGGAATCTCTCTGCCGAAGGCCGGAAGCGAATCGCCGCAGCGGTTAAGAAGCGTTGGGCGGCACAGAAGGCAAAGGCCGCGGCACCGAAAAGTACGGCCGCCGGAACTAAAAAAGCGGCTGCCGTGGCCGCCGCAAAGCCCGCAAAGAAGAAGCGGAATCTCAGTCCCGAAGGCCGGAAGCGCATCGCCGAAGCCGCAAAAAAGCGCTGGGAAGCAAAGAAGGCCGCAGCGGCGAGTTAGTCCGCGCTCATGCGCAGAGTTGAACTGGCGCGGGTTTCTCACCTGCGTCAGTTCACTTCAACTCTTCATTTTCACCCTCGGGCCAAAGCGGCGGCTGAACAGCGCGAATCCGTTCGTGCCTGAGATCGGCGACGATCCGGGACCAAAAGACAATGCTGCGGTTGGCGCGCGTCAATCGCTGCTGCGCTTGCTTGAGTTTGCCTTCGGCATAGCGCATCCGTTTGCGCCGCGCTTTTTCTCGCTGACGAATCTCGTCCATTTGAACCTCTAATCAACAATCCAGTATAAGTTGCGCATTTGCTCACCAAATACCTCAAGCGTTTTGTTGCAACTTCTGTGACTCCTCAATGCGACGGCGCCTCCCATTGGCCCGATACGGCGGACTTGAAGATTGCTTCGATCACGGCCATATTTTTGATCGCGTCTTCAAGCGGAACAGGCACATCGGTGTCTTCCAAAACAGCCTTTGAAAATGCATCGCCCTGTAGCGTGTACTGATCGCAGACCGGGATGCTCTCAGTCGTGATGCCTCCGCCGAAGATGTCGCCGCTGGCGTCGATGAAGATGCGTGTAGGCTGGCCGGGCGGTGCGTTGAAGGGGATTTCAATCTCGATCCGGCCCTGTGTGCCAAGAAAGTGGATGCGCTGGTAGGGTATCAGCTGCGTGCTGCACGTGAAGATGGAGTGGCCACCTTCAAAATCAAGCAACGCCGAAGTCAGCCGGTCTGTGCGCATCTCGGGATCACGGTCGATGAGCGAGACGACGCGCGCAGGCTCTTGCGCAAAGGCATAACGCGAGGCGTGGATGAGATAGCAGCCGATATCCAGCAGCGCGCCCCCGCCGCTCCCCACATGATTGCGGATGCTGCTGGGATCATCGTTGAAGTAACTGAAGAAGCCCGTAGTCGAGCGCACTTTCCCGATGCGACCTTCGTCGAGCAGTTCGCGCACGCGAAGCCATTGGGGATGGCAATTGACCATGAAGGCCTCACCGATCTTGACTCCCGTGCGGGCGCGAATGGCGAGCAGAGTCTCGGCCTCCGCGACGGTCAGGCTCAGAGGTTTTTCGCAGAGCACATGCTTGCCTGCTTCGGCGGCCTTGATCGTCCATGGAACGTGAAGCTGATTGGGGAGCGGAATGTAGACTGCATCAATATTGGGGTCGGCGAGAAGCTCCTCGTAAGAGCCATAAGCCGCCGGAATCTTGAGGGCTTCGGCTACCTTGCGGGCCTTTGCCAGATCGCGAGATGCAATGCCCGCAACGCTCGAGTATTTCCCCTGCTTCATGCCGGGGATAACTTTCCTGAGGCCGATGTCGGCGGTGCTGAGAACTCCCCAGCGGAGTTTGTTGTTCATAAAGGGAATGATAATGGCCTGACGTGACCGGTGCACGGTTGGGAGCGGTGCATTCTCCGAGGCCGACCATCAGGCGCGATTGCGACCCCGTACCCTGCGGCGCTTTCCATTCCTAATTCGGTGCCCGCCGTTTGACACGTAAACCAGCAGTCATTATGATTGCTGACTATCTTCGCAACAGCTCAGATTCACTTCCGGGAGGGGAAATGCCTAAAGGTGTAAGGCGCAAGAAAGGTGCAGTTCGTCCAGGTCACGGGGCACGTTGTTTAATCTGCGGCATGGAGTGTGGCAAAGGGGGTAGCCTCAAAGTCCATGTCGAAAACAAGCATTCAGTTGACTATGAGAACGGCTATAAAAGGTGCTTTAACGGCGGGGATTTTCTTTTCAACAACGGGAACGCAGCCGAGATCGGTCTTAATGGCGAGATTTTTGTCTACGCGCGGGTGTTGAAAGTTCCACCTAAGCCCAAGAAGAAGGCAGCCAAGAAGAGAGCGAGGGCAACTACCGCATAGCGAGTAGACGCTCCACTGGCGCGTCTAGGGAGGGTCGTCAACCTTTCCAAATCACAAATCGGGTTGCCCCCGGTCCCTCGCACTTGGGGACCGGGGAATTGCCACAGAACGCGACTGGCGGCAAACCGAGTCGGCTCATGAGCGCCTAATCGCCGATGCATTCGCGGAGGCTCGATCTGTAATGCCAAGTCGCCTTTTCGCCTGCTTTCCAGAGTCTCTGGGCTCCGGCCGGATCACCGGCAAGCCGGAAACTGTATCGCGATGCGCCGTTGGCGGGATGAGCGGGCTGCGGACAGCGGGGGTCAGTCGATCGACTTAAGGGAACTACTGCGGAAGGACTTCAATCCCGGTTACGGTTGCATAGCCGTCGACAGGAACGAAACTCAGCAGCAGTTTACCCTGCGCATTCGGCGTGAGGCCTGTGGCCTTGCGAATGACTACGTCTGACTCGCGCGCCTCCTGGAGAAGGTTGAAGTTCTTCAAGAGCGCATTCCCGTTGCAATAGACATCGAAGATGTGGGCGACCGTAGCTCTTGGTTCGCCGGATGGAGTTGAAGACTGGTCCCAGTCGCCATGGCGCACGGCGAAAAGCAACGTCACCGAGTATTTTCCCGGTGCAACGGGGATTGCATAGGAAAAGTTGCCCCAGCGCTCCGTTTCATAAAGTTCTGGATCGTCGGTTCCATTCACCGGAGTGCCATAAGTGGCAAGTTGCCCACCCTGGAAGTAGTTATCCGGGCTCCACCAGTGGCTGTCGTTGGAGTAGTATGGCGTCTGCCGGGCCAGCAGCCGCACAGGCCGGATGTGCCCCTGGAATCCAGGCAGGATCTCGATGGCCGAGAGGGTGGCCTGTTTGCCCTCGTCGCCGAGAAAATCCAGATGCAACAAACCGTCGGACGCGGGTTGCATGCCGGGGAAGACCTTCACATCGGCGCTACGGCTGGCTCCCGCGTCGGCAATTACGTCAAAGCGGCTCAGCAGCGGTTTGCCGTTGGCCCGCACCGTCATGATTCGGCTGCCCTCCCCGTCCGCTCCGGCCGACTCCGGGTCAAAGACCGTCTCGGCAAAATACAAGCGCAGCTCATAGATGCCCTTCTTCAGAGGAATGCTGTAGCTGAACTGCCCTTGCCGGCTGGTGCGATAAAAATCCGGGTCTTGCGTGCGCCAGATATGCTCGACGGAGCTTTTCACAGCCGTGCCTCCGCTGAACCAGGCATCGGCGTTCCAAAGCTTGCCGGCGTGATCGACAAAGCTGCGCGTCGAACCGGCCAGTATGCGAAGCTCCTCGCCGGTCGGCGGGCCAAGCTGCGACTCACCAGGTGGTGCGGAAGACTGACTCGATTCAACAGGCGGGGGCGCTGACTTCATATGCCGAAATGCCCGCATAGACCAATAGACCACGAGAAGCAGAGACACAATCATGACGCCAAGCAACCAGCCGCGGGGAAGTGGCTGGCGCAACCATCCTTTGGTCGTCCGCGGGGCGGCGTCATCGGCGCGGGGCAGGCTTGCCGCGGCTAGAGTGGCTGGTACTGCTGGTGCTTCCCCCGGCACCGCGGCAACAGCTTTGAACTCCGGGACATATTGCCCTAGAGGAATGGAGATCTGGAGCCGGTGCGACGCGCCCTCACCGGCATAATAGGCGGCCAGCCGCTTGCGCAGGCGGTTAGCCTCAACCCGCACGATCGAGTCGGAGTCCTGATCGAAGGACGGCCCGCGACGGAAGACCTCCACGCCAACCGAATACTCCTTAATCTGATAGGCCTCCCCGGCAAAGAGCTTTCCACATAAATAGGAGAGCAGATTGGCGAGCGTGGGGGCGCGCATAAACGGCTCAGAATGGAGCACGGTGTCCAACTCCGCCCGCTGCGCCTCAAGATCGATCATCTCTGGGCTCCCAATCGCCATCGCAACTGTCTCCGGACTGATTGTAATGCTATCGATCCCTGATCGTTTGGCTAGTGCTTAACGGTGTATGCAACGGGGAACGCAATCGTGTAGCGCCGTGTAACCTCCCGACCTATGGCGGGCCTCGTGTTTCACCGCTGGATGTCAGACAACTTGCAAGTTATTGTAATCATGATGGCTCCGTAGGCCACCTCGAAGATTTAACCCTCCCGGAGCCAGAAGGTAGCAGGTATAGCGTTGCGGCCAGCCCACGACGGATCTTTACTTGAGTCAATGCAGGGTAGAGATCGCCGGGAAGGGCAAGCACAACCGCCGACCCCTCCGAGAAGCCCATATGCAGGAGAGGTGACCCAATGAAAAGACTGGTGATGATGCTCGTTGCAACGAGTCTGGTGATGATAGCGGCACCATTCGGAAGGACAGAATCCATTCCGGAGACGGCCGCCAAAGATAAGGTTGAAGCAGCCAGGGTGGCGGAGGAGAACGGTGACCTAGCGCGGCTCCACAAAGACAACATGAAGGCAGTTGCGTACTATCAGGCGGCAATTCGCCTCTCGCGGCAGAATGCCGAGCTCTATAACAAGCTCGGAATTGTGGAACTGAAGCTGGACGAGAGAGGGGCGGCACGCAAACAGTTTGCGCAGGCTGCCAAACTCGACCCACGGCTTACCTCCGCGCTGAACAACCTGGGAGCAGTGGCTCTGCTGGACAAAAAGTACAAGTCGGCCGCCAGCTACTTCAAGCAGGCGCTGGCGCTCGACGAGTCGGTCGCCTCCACTCACCTTAACCTCGCGGAGGCGTGGATGGGCCTGAAGCAAATCGATCGCGCGATGACCGAATATGCACGCGCCCTGGAGCTTGACGCCGATGTGCTGAGCGATAGCGAGGGGGGAGCTATAGCCCAGGTTATGACGCCGGAGCAGCACGCGCGTGTTTTGTTCTTGATTGCCAAGTCTTATATGAAGCGCGGCAACCTCGACGGAGCGCTGGATTATCTGGGCCGGGCCAAGGAGGGGCATTATCGCGATCTGGCCTCTGTGTACTCTGACTCGGACTTCGCACCGCTCTGGAAAGATCCACGCCTGGCCAAGATCGTTTCGCGGTAGGCATCCCTGCCGCTTCGCAGCAAAACCAGGGACGAGTTTTCTGGTTTTGCGCTGGCACAATGCCGCGTATCGCCGTGGGAAGGACGGCGATGCGCGGCATTGTTGTTTATTTGAGAACCGCTGGAAGACTTGGCCTTTTCGCCCGCAAGCGATCCTGCCAAGGCAAAAAACAACGCTTAGGAGAAGTCGTCGATCGTTGGCTTGATCGCCAGCTCTGGAATGTGGGCCCTAGGTGGAAGGTTGACCAACATGCGCACCACATCGGCAATATCCTGAGATTGAAGAATCGACTCGCGGCGGCCTTCGTTGACCGTCACGCCCACACGCTCTCCGCGCGCCTCAAGAAGAGGTGTGTTGACCTCACCCGAGTAGATCACGGTGGAACGGATTCCCCGCCCGCGCTCTTCGCGGCCGACACTGATTCCCAGCGCTCCTTGAGCAAATTTGGCCGCGGAATACGCCGCTCCCGTGATGGTGTTCGCCCGCAATCCAGCCAGAGAAGAGATTTGCAGGATCAAGCCGCTTCCTCGGGTGCGCATCGACGGCAGTACGAAGTGAATCGCATTGAATGCAGTGGTGAGATTTCCTGCAATCACGCGGTCCCAGTCGGCAGGATCGAGAGAACGCAAGCTTCTCTGGCGCACGTTCAATCCGGCGGCGCATACAAGCACATCGATGTAACTCATCTGCGCGAGAACCTGAGCCACCATGGCCTGCGTCTGCTCGCGGTCGGTGAGATCGCAGGAGAAGACAAGAGCGCTCTGTGCTGCGGCTGCCAATTCACTGCGCGTGCTCTCTAATCTTTCCATATCCCGGCCGACGAGAGCCAGGGCATACCCTTCCTCTGCAAGCATTGATGCGATGGCGCGGCCCAATCCGCCGCTTGCGCCGATCACTAAAGCTGTCTTCTGCGTCATGCTACGTTCTCCTGATTCATTTCTCCGAACGGTATGCGATGGTCAGAGTTCCGCGAGGAAAATGCCGATCGAATAGACTTCCTTGAAATCGATCAACTTGATTCCCGCGTCGGCGAGGATGGATTGCCATTCCTCGGCCGGGAGCGGCATGCCCTTGCCGCGCAGGCGATGGATCAGCAGGTAATCGAGCTGGGAATACTGGCCCGGTAACTTCTTGACCCTGTCCGGCGTCTCGGGCGGCATCGTCTCGGAAAAGAGGAAGAGCTTGCCGGGGAACGACGCTTTGATCTGCTTGAGCACATCGACGATGCGCTGCCTGCCATGACGGCCGATCTCGTGCAGCAGATAGATCGAAGCGACGACATCGATCTGACTGCGGGTTTCTTCATCCAGCGGCAGCGGCTCGGTTCCAATTTTCTGCTGAATCAGCTGAATGCGCGACTCCAGGCCATACCGGCCGACGATCTGACGCGCATGGGCAATCTGCTTCGCCGACGTATCGATTCCGATGCCATGAAAGGCGGGATCGCTGCGCGCCATCTGCGCCAGAAACTCTCCGGACGAGCAGCAGGACATGTAGAGCAAGCTATGAAGGTTGCGCTCGGCAAGAATCTTGCGCACGGCCGGAACCAGCCGGACACACGCCATCTGCTCGGTCCCCAGGCTGTTGTGCAGTCCTGTGCGAAGTTCCTCAAGTTCTGCGCGCGTAACCTCCTTCCGCAGCAGCGGGCCGATAGAAGTCAGCATCGAGCTATAGCCGCCGATATTGAGATTCATTGCGCCGCGCACGATGACGTTGGAGAGCCTCGATCCATATTCGGTCAGCTCTATCTGTTCCCCATCCACGCGCAGAACTCCGCAGCCCACGAGATGATGCAGCAGCGTAGCGAGAACCTCGGCATCCAGGCCAAGTGTCTCAGCCGCTTCGGCAGCGGAAAAGCGCGGATGCGAAAGTGAATACTCGTAGAATCCGCTGTCCCACAGACCAAACAGCACATGGGTCAGTATGGTGCTGTTAATCAGGCGGATGCCTTCCATCATGCTCTTGACGCCTTCGATCTCTGCCGAGAGTTTGCGCGCGCGTTCTCCCTCGGCCAGCAGATCGTATGGATCGGCAGGGGGCGGCGGTGCCGGCGTTTTTAGACTTGTGCCGTTGCTCATGCGTCTCTTTTCATGCCTTCTTTTTTGCGTGGGCTCTCTTCAATAAGTAAATCCGCGAAAAGGTCTGGGTCTGCGGGCTGGGCGTGCGCTGAGAGATCACGTTGACGCATGCCGGCTTTCCAGATGCGAAGGCGCGCTCGAGCGCAGGACGAAGCCGCTCGGGGGCGCCGACAAACTCTCCGTGTCCGCCAAGAGATTCCGCCAGCAAATCCCAGCGGGTGTTGGTCAGCTCAGTGCCAACCACGCGATCCGGACCAAACCATTTCTGCTGGTAGTAAACCTCGACGCCAAAAGCAGCGTCGTTGGCCACCACGACGACCACTGGAATCTTGTATCGAACGGCCGTTTCAAATTCCATGACTGAAAAGCCCATTGCGCCATCGCCGGTCATGACAACTGTCTTTGCCTCTGGAAACGCCATCTTCGCGCCGATTGCGTAAGGCAAGCCGACACCGAGATGCCCCAGCACCGTACTGGCAAGCCAGCCGCCATGACGGCGCGCGGTCATGCAATATCGCGCCCATGAGGAAAAATCGCCGCCGTCGAAGGCCAGGATGCTCCGCTCGTCGAGCATCGCCTCCACTTCGAGCGCAATCCGGGCCGGATGAACGCCGGGCTGGGTCGAGGCGGCCATTTTTCTTGCACGTTCCGCTTGCGCCTGGCGCGTTTCACGCAGCATCGTGACCCATTTGGACGGCTCTTCCCACGACCGGCTTCTGGCCGCCGCAACAAGCTGAGCGGTCACCGCTCGCACATCGCAGGCTACACCGCACTCGATGGGATGATTCTTGCCGATCTCGTCGGGATCGGGGCAAATATGAATGATTTTGGCTGATCCGAAGCAACTGCCGTAGGCCAGGGGATGGTCGAGCCTGTCGCCCAGCAGCAGAAGCACGTCGACGCTGCCCTCCAACTGCGCGGCCTGATTCACCGTCCCGTAGCCGTCGCCAAAACAATACGGATGATTGTCGGGAACAATTCCTCTGGCCTGCTCCACAGTCATCAGCGGAATCTTCACGGTCTCAATCAACTGCCTCAACAGATCGCCATCGTGAGACCAGAATGCAGCGGCTCCGGCGACGATCAGCGGCCGCTCGGCCTGCGAGAGAAGCTCTAGAATCTGCTCGATCAATACCGGATCTGCCTGCGAGACAGCGGTTGGCCGCATCTTTTCCGCAGGCGGAATCGTGCCTTCATCCACCTCGATCAACTCAGAGATCGTATCGGTCGTGATACTGATATGGACCGGTCCCGGCATTCCATTCGTTGCGATTCTGAATGCCTTGGCGATGTATTCCGAAATCCGATTGCCGCTTGAAAGCAGAGCCGACCATTTTGTGACGGGCGCGCACATGGCTACCTGCGGCAATTCCTGGCGGCCGCCTCTGCCGAGGTTGACGGGCACATCGATGCCGCTAAGCACGATGACCGGAGAACACTCGGCATACGCAATCGAGATTCCGGCGATGGAGTTGGCCAGCCCAGGACCGGGCGAGACCAGCACAACAGATGGCTGCCCCGTTGAGCGCGACCAGCCCTCGGCCGTGTGGATCAGCCCGGATTCATGGCGGCCCGTAAAGACCTCGACGCCCTCTTCCAGGCAGGCCTCGTAGACGGGAAACAGCGGCGCGCCGGGGATGGTGAAAAGACGTCGGATCCCGTGCGCCTTCAAAGCCCGGATCAGCAACCGGCCGCCCGTTATCTTCTCCATCAATCGCTCCGTTTCATCCCGTTGCCTGGCTGGTTTGATCGGGCTTTTTAAGCCGGAACATGACCTTTGCCGGATTGCCCGCAACAACGCTGTAAGAGGGCACGTGGCTGCGGAGCACCGAGCCCGCCGAGATGACACTTCCCTCCCCGATTCTTACGCCGGGAAAGATGATGCAGCTCTTGCCGATCCACACGTTATCGCGAATCGTCACCGGTCGTATATCTTCCTCGTGCGGCGCGTCATGCTTCAACCGCATTCCAGGGTCTGTGTCGTGGCCGTTGGAGTCCATGATTTGAATGCCGCCGGAGAGGGTGCAGTTGCGCCCGATCGTGATCCGCTTCCCTATCGTGAAACCGCAGCCGCTGCCGATGCCGGTATTGTCGCCGATTTCGAGTGTTGGGCGATCTGAGAAGCGGGCCGCAAACGAGATGAAGCTCTTGCCGTCCAGCGTCACGTTGTCGCCGATCATGATGTCGCCCTTTCCATTAACCCAATGGATGAAGCAACCGGTGTGCAGATTCCGGCCATACTTGGTGCAATACGCCTTGAAAAACGGTTCGCAGATGAAAACGCGCAATGCGAAAAAATAGATAAAGCGCATCCAAAGAAAGATCTGCAACATCGGCCAGACGAGGATCTTCGGAGCGGGCATGGAGAAGCCGTTGAACGAGTGGTAGCCCCAACGCAGCAGACGCGCCATAGGGCTTTGAGAGGTTGCAAGGCGGCGGCGCAGCGAAGGTCTCGGCGAACTGCCGGCCTGAGGATCAACGGAAACCGGACTCGTGCTCATTTGTACCTCTGTGCATCCAACTCGCTTGCAGGCTCGATGTGAACGGCGCGCGGCATCTCGGTTCGCCGCAGAAGATGTTTCAGATCCGACGTTAGATCAGCGCTCTGATGCGAAGCAAGGAAGGCCGGATCGACACACAGCTCCAGATCGAAATCCTCGCCCCCGTCGCTATGCTTGAGGATATGCGTTTTGGCCCTGACCACGTGGGGAATACCACTTGTCAAGCGGCGCACCGTCGCCAGGCTGATCTTTTCGCCCTTGCGGCTGATGAAGTCGTTGAGCCTTCCCTTGAAGTAGAGGTTGCCGTCTTCATCGATCTCGAAGGCGTCGCCGGTGGCTATCGTCTGGGGCGCGACCAGGTCCTTTGCCCGGCCCTCAACGCAGCCGATGGTGCGCTTCATGACGGTGGCCGACTTCACGTAGAGCTGTTTTCTTCCACTTCCGTCTTCGACGGGACGAAGAGACACCTCGGTCCCTTCGTGAGGCAGGCCCACGGAGCTGAATCGGGACGATGGCGCACTGTGAGCCGCAAGGGTCGAGACACGCGGTCCGGCTTGCGTGAGTCCGTAAGTGAGATAGACCTCTTTGCCTTTGCGCAATTCGACCAGCCGTGCCGCCAGTTCCGGATCGAGTTGATCGCCACCTACCGAGAGCACGCGCGATTCAGTGAGCAGGCTGGGATCGGACTGAAAGAAGGAGCGAATATGCACCGGCGTGAGCGACGATACGGTGACGCCGAACTGATTCAGCGCTTCCTGATAACCAGCCTGATGGAAGGGCGGGCCGCTGATAATCAACCGGTTGCCGCGCGTAAGCGAAGCCAGAGCCTGGCTGGAGAGCGCAAAGGAAAAGTGCAGAGGAAGATTGAGCAGCACAGTGTCGTCCGCGCACTGGCCAATCGCATCAGCGTGGCGCTTGCCATTGAGCAAAATCGCTTCAAAATCGAAGACACATCCGCTGGCGATTCCAGAGGTCCCCGAGGTCATCAGAACCAGCTCGCCCGGTGCGGCGGCCGGCTCCGGCGGGGCTTTGAGAATCGCGACGTGCAGATGACCGATTCGTTGGTAGGACTCAGCTCCCAGATCGCCGGTCGTCAGGCGCAGCGCGCCGATCGCGCGGGCTCCCATCGCCGTCGAAATCTCGCGCAGGCGCGCCGCCGGCATCAGCGGCGAAAGCAAAGCCGGCACGCCGCCGGCCATCATCACACCGAAGAAGTTGTGCAGCAATTCACGGCTGTTGGGCAGACAGAGCAAAACCAGATCACCGGGGCGAATGCCGAGCTGGGTCCAGGCTCTACCCAGGGCCGCGCAGTCGGGCGTCGTGTGCGGGAAGCCGCTGGGAAGCGCGTCAATCGTCCTCTCAAGGAACGAATCCAGCAGGCGTGGTGAGAGAAACTCTTTCATGCGCTGGCTCCCTCGGCCGGATCACCGCCCGCCATCCACAGGCTGAACGAGTCTGTCAGCGGCCTATCGGTGCCAATGAATCCCTGAGGCGCAATGAGCGCGGCGCGGCTCAAAGTCGCGCCTAAGCTGGCGGTCTGGCAGGTCGCCACGATCATCAATCGAGCGGCCTTTCGCTTGAGCCAACCTTCACACAGCATCAGAGCCACGGGAAGTCCATCCTGTGGGGCCATCGTTAGATTCATCGTCGGCCCGCGCAGCCCGAAGGCTATGCACGGCACACCCACCAGAGTTCCAGGACTCGATGCTGCATAATGCAGCGGAGAAGAAAATCCAGTTTCCCCATCGGCCTGCACCTTTGCCATCGACGTGCCGGGCCCCTGATCGCCAATGGTGACGATGCCAATCTCATGCCGCCAATCAGCCAGCAGATCCTCAGCTCCGGCCAGAGCAAACTTCACTGCGTTGGCTGTAATCCACGCGGCCGGATCGGCATATCTCACGGTGGAGCGAATCTTTGCTTCAAACAGACTCGGCTGGTGTGCGGTCGCTTCACCCGATCCCACGACGATCAACGGATACATTCCGCTCACGATGCCACCTCGAAGACCAGGCTCGTGTCGAACCCTCCGAAGCCGAGTGTCAGGCTCAGACCGGCGCGCGGAGTGCAGGATGTCGGTTGGGAGATTGCGAGTGGCAAATTGAACTCCGGAAGCGGCTGCTCCAAGCCATGAATCGGAGGGACGCGGCCCTCCCGCAATGCCAAAATCAAAGCGATGGCCTCGATGGTCCCAGTGGCGCCCAGAGTGTGCCCAAAGTTGCCTTTGGTCGCGAAGACCAGGGGGCGATCCGATCCCGTAAACAATGCGTTGAGTGCATTGCACTCGGTCGTGTCGTTCATGATGGTTCCAGAACCATGAGCGTTGACAAGTCCTATCGACGACAAAGGCAGGTCCGCATCGGCGAGCGATCTCTGCATTGCGTAATTGGCTGAGAGCCCGGTGATGTCGGCTACCGTCATCCCGCTGGCGTCATTGGCCGAGCCCGTACCGCTCAGCATCGCAAAACAGGATTGATTCTGCGACTCCGGCTCGATAACGATAAAACCCGCACCTTCGCCCAGAAGCGTTCCATCATGCCGCGCGTCGAATGCGCGCAAATATGTCGGAGACATGGTGCCCAGCGTCGAATGAGCCAGCCGCTTGTTGGGCGTCAAAACATCCGCGCCGCCACAGACGCAGCATTTCGCGGCTCCGGAACGGATCAACTCGGCTCCGATCAGCAGCACGTCCGCGCCTGTAGAACATGCGGTGGAGACCACGATCGGCGGCGCTGCCATTCCCAATTCCCTGGCCACATCGCTTGCCCAACCGGAGAGTGGGGTCCGCGAGGCTGTCTCATCCAGATAGGCGCCGAGGCTGGTGCCCAGTACGAAGCGCACGTCGGGGTCGCCTGGCTCGCGGTTGGCCGAGGCGAGAGCTTTTCTGATGGTCGCGCAGGCAATCTTAAATAGCCGCTCGGAGGGTGAACCCTCAAGGTCTATGGCTGGTCCTGCTAGCGAATTGCGCAGCCGCCCGGTGAAGGGAACAGGCCGCAGCCCCAACTTGCCCGCGAGCAACGCTTGCCATACCGATTCAAGGTCGTCGCCTAGAGCCGTCAGCCACGCCATGCCCGTGACAGCTATTCGTAATCCAGATGCCATAAGACTATTCGATCCCCCGCGCTTAAAGCATCTCGAATGCGGGCGCTATGATGCTGCCTGCAAAAAAGCAATGCATTCGAGATTGTCCCCAAATCGGCGTGGCTGCTTCCCCCACGGCCGCGCCTTTGCGGATGGTCCCAAGGCTCCCTGCAATTGGAACTCTCTCTTGGTTGAAGCGGCCAGAGCAGCCAGGGTCACTGCGCGGCGCCGGCTGTCGCGGGTCTCTGCGATTGCAGACGGTCGATAAGGTTCGCAAGCACGTTTACCGACCTGAAGTTCTCAGGCGTGTAATCGTCATCGTTTATCACGACGTTGAATTTCTGCTCGCACAGTGCGCGCAATTCCACAAAACCGACGGAGTCCAGTCCTATGACTGTCCGGAGTCCATCATCCAGGCCGATATCGTTCTCATCTATCTCAACAAACAGGTCCTTGACGATCATCGACCGCAAACTAGCGATCAGGTCCTCGCGCATCTTTCACCCTCCGAGCGGATGTGTTTATGCCGCCCTATCCGACGACCGGCCGAATACCGATGTATAGGCTTTTAACCAAAGTGTAGTTGATTGCAGCGGTGCTTGCAACCAATTCCGAGTGGGGCCTGCCCAACCAGAAACGGTGTGGGACAGCGAAAGGCAAAACCGGAAAACCGTCTGCTTCTCGGTCGGTTTTGCCTTTTTCTGGCGAATGGGTGGGAAACCTCGATCTCGAAAGTTCGAAATCACACGGTCAGAGTCCTGGTCTTGATATGTCGCTATTTCGAGTGGCGAATCGGAGTTCGTCACGCACTTCGAGAGATCCGCGATGACCTTCCAATTTGACCCAACGTAACGCATTTATTCCCGAATCTTTGTGATGTGAACATTAAAGCCGGTTTTGGGAAGCAGGGCCGTCAACTCGAAAACGCGAAATCCGTCGCCTGTAATATCGGTGCGGCGATAGACCTCCGGCTCGGTCTCCACAATCTCACGCCCGCCTGTCAAGACGCTCATGTAGAGTTCCGCCTCGTGAATATCCGATGCCACGCCGCTGTTTGCCGAAGTCATTGCCTCTGCAACATAACTGCGCATCAGCTTCGGCCAATACTTCGAGAGCAACTCCGTGCTGGCAAATACGTCGGCCCAAAGAACACGACCATTCACAGCTACAACCACGCCGACTGCGCCCTTAGCTCTCAGTTCGCGCAGGATTGCCTGCTCGCTCTCGGCGCCTCCATATGTAGTGACCATCTTTGCCACTGGGGCACTCGCAAATACCTTGGCGTAAGAGCTTGTTCCCGCGACTGCCATCGCGTCGGAACTGGTGAGATTGTGAGCCATTATCGCATTCGAGGCTCGCACATTGGCCCAAACCTGGCTTTGATTGCGGTCGGCCATTGCCGGTGTGCGAACGCTCGGTTGTGCCATCTGCGCCCCCATTGAGCCAAAGTTAGCGCTGGATGCCACCCAGCGTCCCGGCTCCACGCAGAAAACGCCGAGGTCGATCGGTCCCGTATTCGGGGGAACGATGCGGTCGGAGCCAATCACTCGATCCTGTTTGCCACCGGTCACAATCTCTCCCGCAAGCAAGAGCAGCGGGTGATTGGAGTTGTTGTAGAGCACAAGGCGATTGACCTGAGCGCCTTCCTGTCGCGGTGGTATCGACTGGCCTGGCCGGATCAGGCCCCGCTCATCCCCGGCCTCCGTCACCGTGACCTGCCCCGAGCGAACCCCCTCGTCGAGTGTCATTAGTTGCGAGGTATCGAATAAGTGGTCGGCAACAACAGGGAAAATTGCCAGATTGCCGCGCACAAGTGCCGGCAACACCTTGAATCCGACCTGATCGCTTGGACCGCCGGCAATTGCAGGATTTGCCAACATCAGACCGCAGAATGCGGCCAAAATCATCCTGACTCCACCCCGCAGACTTTGATTCCAGAAGCTCATCACATCTCCCATTCCGTCCTCCATGTACCACCTGTTGCTGACCTTCAACAGAAGAAGAACGCTGGCCTTTAGGTTTCTTGCAGGGAATTTGCTACCATCGTTGCGATGCTTCCTGAGGCTTCACTCCCGGTCGATGATCCCGCGCTGGGGAAGACCGTGACTGATGCCATCGCGCAACGCTACAACGAATCTGGTGCGGAAAGCTACGGCATAAAGCCTCAGCATTTCCAGCAGATGGTGGGCGCTGTGGTGATTCGCTATGCGGCTGATACAAACGAAGCCGAACGATTGGAACTGGTGGCGATGCTGCGTGTTGGGGAATTGGTTCTTGCGCGTGCCTGTTCGGCTGGAAACGAGCACGCATGGGATGTGTTTCTTGTCCGCTTTCGCGCATCGCTCTATGAAACGGCATATCGCATTGCCAAGGATGAGGCGGCTGGCCGCGAACTCGCCGACGGGCTTTACGCCGAACTCTACGGAGTCCCCAACCGCGAAGGCCGCCGTGTTTCAAAACTCGACTACTACACGGGGCGTGGTTATCTCGAAGGCTGGCTCCGCACCGTGCTTGCGCAGCAACATGTGAACCGTTGCCGTTCGCACGCCAAAGAGGTGAGCCTCGATGAACAGGTTGAGGCAGGTGTCAGTTTTGCGGCGAGTTCTCCAATAGATGCAACAGAGACGGATGACCGCGTAACCAATGCTATTGTGCAAACGCTCGCCGAAGTAAGCAGCGAGGAGCGTTTTTTGCTTGCATCGTATTTTCTCGATCAGCGCACGCTGGCCAACATTGGACGCCAGTTGTGTGTACATGAGTCCACGGTCAGCAGGAAACTGGAAAAATTGACCAAAGAATTGCGAAAACGGCTTCGAAAACGGTTGCAGGCCGCAGGATTCAATACTCGGCGCTGCGATGAACTCCTGCAGGAGCTTGATGTGCGTGACCTCAACGTCAAAGTCGCGGAGAATTTGCGGCAAGAACGCCCAGTTGAAACGTTCTAAGTTAAGAAGCAAAGTAAAGAAAATGGATCAGTGAAGTGAAACAATCAGAGTCCAATTCGCTGCGGCGGGAACTGGCGCGAGACCAGCAAGGCGAGCCTCACCCCGATTCCGACGTACTTACGGCTCTTTCTGAAGGTGCGCTCCTGCAAGGCGAACGTCGGCAGGTATTAGCGCATCTCGCGGGTTGCGCCGATTGCCGCGAGGTTTTGAGCATTGTTGCTGCTACGGCATTGGAATCGGCCGACGATCTCAGACCTTTTCTCATGGCTCGACCCTCCAGTTCCACGCAACGTACTTGGCTACCCTGGGCAAGTATTGCCGCAGGTCTCCTGGTTGTTTGTTCCGCAGTATTGGTCTATCAGCAGAAGGTGGCATTCCCAAAGAACACGGCCGTGGCAACCAGGGAGGCAGTGCGACCTCCTTCGTCAATGCTTCAACAGTCATCGCCGTTGCCCCAACTGACAAAGCCGGAAGCTCTCAGCACAACAGCAAATGGTCCAAGGTCAGGCCAGTTGCAAGCGCCCTCGCCTTCCCAGAATATGACCGTCGCAAATGCGATCCCGCAAGCCACGATCGATGCGGCAAAGAGGTCCGACTTAAACCAACAAAGTTCTTACCAAGCCAACGCAGAAGCTGGCGAATTTGCGACATCCGGTGCAACCGCATTGAAAGCCGCTCCAGCCAGGTCAGTCTCTGCCTTTGCCGGTACCGAGCCGGTACGGGGGCCGTCGAGGGTTCCGATTGCCCCAACTGCCCGTCCGCACTGGCGCATCAATGGCCTGGGACAACCAGAGCGCTCCTTCGGCGATGGAGATTGGCAGGCGGTGCTGCCTCATGAACAATCGAGGATGCGAGTCGTATCAGTCTTCGGTAGCGAGGTCTGGATCGGCGGTGACAGTTCGCACCTCTATCATTCCGCAGACAATGGCGTTACCTGGAATCTGATCGACCTGCCGCGCAAAGATGGCCGTGAGCATTCCATCGCCCACATTCATTTTCAAACCACCCAATCCGGCACGGTTGAATCCGATGATGGGACCGTTTGGACAACATCGAATGGTGGAAGCACGTGGAATTGAAGGTGCCCTCACAACTGAATCGCCGCTATCTTCCTCCGCTCGTAACCTCATATTCGATATGGAATGGCTTCAGAGGTCGATCCTTCGGCAAATGATCCTGCGCAATCACCGCATTCAATTGCTCAAGACGTTCAGAGGGCAGCGGATGTGAGCGGAAATAGCCTGTCAATCCGTCGATTGCTACCTGACCCAGTTCGTCGGTCGGAGTCTCTGCGTGGATCACATATTCACGTTGCAGTTTTCCTAGTCTCTCCGTCATCTTTTGAGCGCCTTGAGGCGAATAGCCAGCCGCGACCGCAATGCGCAGTCCTTCGCGATCCGCTTCAAACTCCTGATCTTTGCTATAACCGGCTTGCCACAAGGACATTGGAATCTCAGCCACAGCCGCCACGATGTCGAGGTTCAGGCTTTTCAGCTTCGCTTCTATCTGCACGCGCTCGACCGCGTGATAGTGATCGATATGCTCTAGCTCATGTCCCAGGATAAACGCAAGTTCGTCCTCGCTTGTCATCTGGTCCAGAAGACCCTGGCCAACAAAGACGTGACCGCCTGGTAACGCAAAAGCATTGATCAGATTGGCATCGCCGATAAGATGAAAGCGATAGTTGAGTTTGCGCTTCGCGTGCGCTGCAACGCGGCCGCCCACAACATTCAAGTATTGCTCGGTTGCTCGCGCTTCTGAACTTCGCTCAGAACAATTACAATATTCCTGCGCAAGTTCATCCCCAATCTGCGTTTCCTGTTCGTCGGAGATGCGTGTGAATTGCATAGGCGCACGCGTAATATCACGTTGCCAATCCGCGGCCATGTCCACGACAGCATTGGCATTCACCGCGTCCTGGCGCTTTCTGTGTTGTGCGAAATAGAGAGCACCGCCGGCAACTATCAGTACGACAATGAGCGCAAAAGCATGCTTCATAGCAACCGCCTGACGGTCTCGCGATACCTTCCATAGAGAAACGGAACTGAACTCATGGCGGCGCCAACTACGATGAGGGTTATGTAACGGTCAGTCCCATTCAACCGCCAGAAATCGAGGCAGGCAATCTTACCAACACAGGTCAACAAGAGTAATAGCCCCGCACTCCGATAGCTTCGCTCGCTGACTATGAATCCCAACAGAACCACTGTGACCCCTTCGATACCCCACGAAAGTGTCACAATCCCCGCGTTCATCTTGACAGCAATCATGATGGTAATCAACACGGCCGGAGCAAAGAAGAACCATTGTTCGCTGCGCTTCAGGGCAAGACAGCGACCGAGCAGCGAGTCGATTGGATATTCGACATAGCGCTTTCGCAACCGGAAAGCGATTGGCAATGCAGCCAGTAGAAGAGCGGAAGTGATCGACAGAACAGCGAAGTTGCCGCGCCATCCTTCGGAAGAGAAATAGCTTCCGCCAAAGATGTTGTGTGCAATTCCGCGTCCAACGATTCCCACCGTAAGTAGAACAGCCTGTTGCAGGAATACCTCTTTATCGAGCGCACATGTGGCAATCACCAACATAAGTGCAAGAACGGCCCAGGCAACAACGATCCACTCGACGGGTGTTTCGAAATAAAGAACCGCTGCGATGCACACAGTTCCGAAATAGGCGATTAGATCGCGCGGTGACCAGCGTCCGATCTCTGGCTTTGCCTCGTTTGATTGCAACTGAGCCCATACGAAGAAGAAGATCAGCGCAATTGGAACGACTGTGTAGATGCGCGGACTGATCGATTCGCCGGGTAGGGTTGCCGCTGTCAGGTTTACGAAGAAGATCCGAGCAAATGCTGCGGCAAGCGCTGTGTATCCCTGCAAACGAATCTGCTTTTGCTGCCACAATCTGCCCAACTCGAAGAGCGCAAGCCCGAAGGTCGCCAAGGCCAGCGCAACACTGATGGGCTGCAGTTCGCTCCACAACAGCCATGCGGCGAGGGCGGAAGCCACCCATGTATACGCATGCCGTGCATTCAGCGTTTCAGGCATTCGCACCCAACGCGCCAAAGCGTAGAGAACTACAACTAGAATCGAAACCGTAATGAGTCGCAGGTCAACGCCGCGCCATTGATCCAGCGTGTACAGATTGAGAGAGACTGCCCGCAGCACGGCCAGCAAGGCAAGCACATGTGCCTGATAGGGGAACTCTTCGACATCAAAAATGCGGTCAACAATGGCAAGAGCCAGCGCAAACACCGCCCAGATTGCAGTAAGCCAGAGTTGTGGAGACTCGTTCCATGCCAGCGCTGCGATCAATGCTGTCGCAGCCCATGTATGCATCCAGGCGGCTGGGCGCCGATACGGTGCATTCCGCAAAGTGCAAATGCGCGAGATGGCATAGAAGGCCGCTGCGCAGCTCAGGAATGGAACATAACGCTCCAGAGAGCTTTGTGCGTAGAGGTTCACCGCTAAAAGCTGGACACCAACGCCAGCAACCAGTACATGGCTTTGATAAGCGAAGTCCGGAAGTTTGATCCGGCGAGCAACGATATTGAACGCAACGGCGAGCGCCATCCAGACAGGTGCTACCCACACGGGAGCCACTTCAAGCCATGCAAGAAGCACCAAAAGACACGATCCAGCCCACATCGTAAGAAACCGAAGATTCAGACGAAGATCGTCGGTTCCAGATAACGCCCAAGCCGACACGTAGAAAACAAGCGCGATGACAGGGAGCGTGACTAAGCGCGCCGCGATGTGATGTGGATAAACGTCGGAGAGATGGCCGTTGACTGCCATGGCGGTGAATGTCACCGCAGCAAACAATGCCCATCCTTGCGCCAACAGGTGACTGTCATCAAGATACCGCTTGCCCAGGATTGCACCCAGCATCAGCGCAGCCCATCCTATCGCGGTCCAGTCCCCGGTAAAGACGCTCCACACGCCGAGGAAGGCCGTAGCGCAACCGATGTAGCTGTGAATAGTGATGGTAGTACCGTCAAATTCCCCAAAGAGCGGGCTCCATTTGCGGCGAATGAGGAGTGCGTTTACGTAAAACGTCACACCACATGCAAGCAACAGGATTCCGTCCTGAATGCGCGGCAGATCCGAGTGCTGGCGGAAGTCGACGATGCCCCAGGCTTCATAGATCACCAGCAGTCCAGTCACGAGTCCCGCAAGCAGGCCGAGTCTGCGGAACAGCACTTCCGACTGGACGATCCCGGCAACCAGCAGCACCTCGGCCGCGATCATCCAGAAGAATGCAATGTTATTGCCGCTGAACTTGAACGGCACCGAAGCAAACATCAGAATGGTGCCCATCACGGTCAACAGGATGAATGCTGGACGGCGGCGGCGCGTTACCCTCAGTTGACCGAAGATAAACTCCGCCGCACCGATTGCGAGAATCCCGCAAAAGGCAAGTTCCGGGCGTGTGGATTGAAATTTCATCACCGCCCCCAGAAGCATAGTGTTCAGCAATGCGGCGATCGTAGAGATTTTCTCGTCGCGAGGCGCGTTGATGCGGCGCACGACATAGGAGATGCGGAAGATTGCCCAGTAGAAGACAAGAATGATAGCGCTCGGCCAGAACTGCGGAAAGGTATGACCCGCGAAGCCGTCCGGGAGAAGCCGGTAGAGCCAATAGAAATGATTGGCGTAGCTGGCCAGGATTCCAAACACTTCAAGTTCGTACCAGCCCATGCGGATGGCGATGGCAACGATGCCTGCCGCAAGGATGATTCCCGCAGTCAGCGCATAGACGCTGTCTTGACTCAGAGCGACTGTACAAAAAGCCAATAGAAATGCGAGTCCGGTGACCAACTGCGATTTGTAGCGCAGTGTGTGGGCAACCATTGCAATTGCCACTACGAGCATGAGGATGCAGTTGAGTGTGTTCGAACTCATCACTGTCATCGCCGGCACGTGATACATGGCATAAGTTGTAAAGAAGAGCAGCGCCCAGCCTCCGCCGATTCCAGTGCGGCCAATCAGGCGGTAGCGCTCTCTGGCTTCAAGCCAGATTCCCCCTCCCAGCATCGCGGCGGCGGCAGCGTAGATCATCGCGACTCTTGGCCCCGGCCCCATGGAGATCAAAGCGACTCTTCCGAGCAGAGCGAATCCTAGAACGAGCAAGATGATGCCGATCTTGGCGAAGAGATTCATGCCCAGCAGCTCTTCGAATGGCAACGTGGATCGCAGACGCTCTGCAAAGCTCTTGCCGGGCGGCGCTGTTGGAAGCGTTGCAAAAAGGGGCGTTGGGGACACGTAGACTTGCTGTGGTTGTTCAGCTTGGCGCGGCATTGGCGCACGCTCGACAACGGGCTGCGGAGTCGGGACCGTGTCCGGTCTTGCTTCAACTCTGGCTGAGAAGACTGGTCCCGAATGAGGCGGCGGTGGCGCAGTCACGTTCACTACTGGTTTGGGGATGCCAACATCAGCCACTGTCTTGCTTGGCGGGATTGCTTGAGTTGGGCTCGCCTGCTTCATAGAGAGCTGAGGCGTGGATACAACCGCAGCCTGCGAATCAGGAGCAAACCGAGTTTCAGCTTCCGAATGATGTATCGGAGGGACAGCAGTAGGCGGCATCGGTCTGCTTGCCTCAACGGGAGCCGCGGCGGGTCTGGGAGCCGCTGCTTGCTCAGCGCCGTGGCCGACAACCGCGGACGAAGCGGCAGCGCTTTGCTGAACCACGGGCCGCGAGACCTGTGCTAGTTCGCGGCGCAGGTTGGCTATCTCTCTATCGAGGTCGGCGATCTTCCAGGATGACGCGTCGAGGCGCTGGCGAAGAGTTCCGGTTCGACCCAAAGCTACAAAAGCAACAATTCCACCAATCAGGGCAATCAGGAGTTCCATGCTCGTAGTCCCTTCATAGACAGAAAAAAGGAATGACTATTGGAAGAACGGACTTGGAAGTAGCTCTTGCAATAAATTCTGCAAGAACCTGCTGAAGCTCCGTTCTGACAGAAAGAGAGGTCAGGTCCGTTTGTCGATGACACGGAAGTATAAACAATCTGAGTCAAGGCGCGCTATAATCGACAACACTCAGCCAAACACCATATGACAGAGACCAATTCAAGTAGCAAAGCAGAGGTTTTGCCGGTATTGCCTGAAGCGCGGCGTAGCGAGCGCGGCTTTTGGGCACTGATCGTTACCCAGTTTCAGGGCGCCTACAGCGACAACATCCTTAGAAACCTGCTGCTGGCGATGATTGTCGGCATGGGGCTGGCAGGTAATGAGCGCTCCAGCTTTGTATCCCTGGTAACTTTTCTCTTCTCGATGCCCTTTGTGCTTTTCAGTATGACCGGCGGCTGGCTTGCGGATCGCTTCAGCAAGCGGCGGGTCACGCTCTGGACCAAGGGGATGGAAATCGGGGCCATGACCGTTGCAACCGCGGGCCTGGCGAACCATTCCCAACTCACCTGCCTGATAGCACTTGGGCTGGTTGCGATGCAGGCCGCCCTTTTTGGACCATCGAAGTATGGCTTGCTGCCGGAGTTGCTTCCCGCAAAGCGCTTGTCATGGGGCAACGGTGTTATCGAGTTCGGAACCTTTCTGGCGATTATTGTTGGGACGGTCACCGGCGCTGCCTTGGCGGAGCGCTTCCATGGGCAGGAGGTCTATGCCGGCTACTTTCTGCTGACTCTCGCTGTGGTCGGCTTCCTTACGAGTTTGGGTATCGATCGGGTTCCGGCGGCCGCACCGGACAAGAAATACCGCGTCAACTTTCTCAGCGACCTTTGGCAACAGATTGGATTGATGCGCCGTGACAAGGCGCTCTTTCTCGCCGTTGCCGGCAATACATATTTCTGGTTCCTTGGCTCGCTGCTTTTTTCGACAGTGGTTGTCTATGGGCCGGATGTGTTGCACATCGGGCAGACAAAAACTGGATATTTGAATGCCGCTCTCGCCATCGGCATTGGTATTGGAAGCATGATTGCCGGCCTTGTCAGCGGCAGCAAGATCGAATACGGACTTATTCCGCTCGGCTCCATCGGAATGACCTGCACTGGGCTTGCGCTGGGCGGAATGCACTTCGGTCTTCTTGGCTCAGGAGTAATGCTCGGAGTGCTGGGCTTTTGGGCAGGATTTTACGCGGTCCCGGTCAATGCGCTAATTCAGCATCGACCGGCGGAGAAGGATAAAGGCGGCATCATCGCCGCTGCAAACTTGCTATCCTTCGTGGGAATAGCGCTTTCTTCGGGCGTTTACTACATTTTTACCGCATTTATTCATCTCGATCCTCGCGGGGTAATGGTCGCCGCCTCCGTCATTACCGCCATTGGCACAGTGTATGTACTGATGCTGTTACCGGAGTGGTTTGGACGTCTTGTCCTGTTTTTCTTGACTCATACGATCTATCGCGTAAAAGTCCTGGGGCGCGACAACTTTCCTGATAAGACGGGCGCGTTGCTGGTGTGCAACCACATGTCGTTTGTTGATGTGTTGTTGTTGATCGCTTCGACCGACAGACCCATCCGCTTTTTGATGTACAAGGGGATCTACGACAACAAATTCATCAAGCCATTCGCCAAGGCCATGAAGGCGATTCCCATCTCAAGCGAACAACGTCCCCGCGAGATGATTCGCTCGCTGCGCACGGCCAGCGACGCACTTCGCGACGACGAGATAGTCTGCATCTTTGCCGAGGGCCAGATCACACGAACCGGGCAATTGCTGCCGTTCCGCCGTGGGCTGGAAAGAATCATGAAGGGCGTCGATGTGCGAATCATTCCCGTGAACCTCGACGGCGTCTGGGGCAGTATTTTCAGCTTCGCTCGCGGGCGATTCTTATGGAAGATTCCGCAGCACATTCCCTATCCAGTGACCGTAAGCTTCGGGCAGCCGATGCCCCCTGCCTCGACCGCAATCGCAGTCCGGCGCGCGGTACAGGAGTTACAGGCAGACGCCTTCCAACAGCGCAAGAGGCGCATGAAGACGCTCGATCGCGCTTTCGTGCATACAGCGCGGCGTTTTCCCTTGCGCTTCATGATGGCCGACGGCAAAACGCCCAAGGTGAGTTTTGGCTCAGCGCTAACCAAGGCTATTTACATCGCGCGCAGGATGCGTCCACAAATCGGTGAGCGGCAGATGATCGGTCTTTTGGTGCCGCCTTCGGTTGGCGGAGCACTTACCAACTATGCACTAATGATGCTCGGCCGGATTCCCGTGAATCTGAACTACACGGCTTCCAGCGAAGTCATTGCATCGTGCGCCAGCCAGTGCGGCGTGGATGTGGTCATCACCTCAAAAGCATTTGTTGAGCGCTTCCCAAAACTGGAGATTCCTGGTCGAACGCTTTTTCTCGAAGACGCCTTGCAGTCACCACGCCTGACAGAGAAGATGGCTTCGCTAGCACTCGCGTGGCTCACGCCTCAATGGGTGCTGTACAAGGCTATTGGAGCAAAACACATCGTGCCCAAGAGCGCCGTAGACCAGCTTGCAACCGTGATTTTTTCGAGCGGCAGCACCGGCGACCCAAAGGGTGTGATGTTGACGCACTTTAATATAGCGTCGAACATTCAGCAGGTCTCGCAGGTTTTCATGCTCGGCGGCAGCGACAAGATACTGGGCATCCTGCCTTTCTTTCACTCGTTTGGATTCATGGCGGGGTTGTGGATGCCCGCGGTCAACGGCGTGGGTGTCATCTATCATCCGAATCCTCTGGATTCAAAAGTCATCAGTGAGCTTGTCGGCAAATACAAGGTTACGTTTCTGATCGCGACGCCGACTTTTCTACAGGCCTATATGAAGCGTTGCTCACCGGAGAGCTTCGGCAGTCTGCAATTTGTTCTTGTAGGCGCGGAAAAACTTCCTGAGCGTGTTGCGCTGGCATTTGAAGACATCTTTGGCATTCGCCCCCTGGAAGGCTACGGCTGCACGGAGTGCTCGCCTGTAGTCACCGTGAATGGCCGCGACTTTCGCGCGCCCGGATTCAGGCAGGTGGGCGCAAGGCGCGGCAAGATCGGCCATCCTCTGCCGGGCGTCTCAGTTAGAGTGGCCGATCTCGATACTGGCGAACCCGTCGCCCCCGGCACGCCTGGAATGTTGCTCGTCAAGGGGCCGAATGTGATGAAAGGCTATCTCGGCAAGCCCGAGAAAACCGCAGAGGTCCTGCGCGACGGGTGGTACACCACCGGAGATGTTGCGGTGATGGAAGAGGACGGCTTTCTGGCCATTACTGACCGGCTCTCTCGCTTCAGCAAGATTGGTGGCGAGATGGTGCCGCACATCAAGATTGAGGACAAGCTACAGGAATTGGCCGGAGTTACAGAGCAGGTCTTCGCAGTAACCACCTTGCCCGACGAGAAAAAAGGTGAGCGCCTTGTAGTCGTCCATACGCTTCTGGAGCAGAAACTCGCGCCGGTACTTGAGAAACTCGCAAAGTGTGATCTGCCGGCGCTGTGGAAGCCAAGGGCGAATCAGTTCGTCCATGTCGACGCTCTGCCGGTCTTGGGCACTGGAAAAATCGATCTGCGCGGAGTGAAGACTCTTGCAGCCGGATTGGCATAGAATGGCCCTGATCGGGACGTAATCCGGATGTAGAGACCCCGTAAAATATCCGAAAGTTTACGTTAAGCGTTCATGAATTGGGGGTGAGGATGCCCTTGGCAATGTAGTTAGGGGTCTTGCCGGATGCGCTCAGTACCTTGGATCTTTCTTGCTCTTCTTCCGTCAACGGGGTTCCGTTCATAGTTCTGACCACGCGCAAGAAGCAACAACTCAACGAACTGTTTGCGCTGAACCGGCGCATCATGAAGGCCTATCTGCTCAAAGAGAGCCTGGACCGGTTATGGAGCTATCACTACGAGAGGTCCATGATGCGCTACCTGAAGTCTTGGATCGGCCAGCTGCGCTGGCAGCGGCTCAAACCCATGGAGAAGCTCGCCGACATGCTGCTTCGCCATCTGGATGGAATCCTCAACTACTGCCGGACCAAGGTTCCTTTGGGAGTGGTAGAGGCGGCCAACGGCAATATCAAAGCGCTGTTGCGACGCGGACGCGGCTACCGCAATCTCAACTACCTGCTCCTCAAAGCGCAACGGCTTGCCGCCACAAGAACCCAACTCGTCGCCTTTCAGAAAGCCGCGTAAAACGAGGGCTCTTACACTTTCTCGTCAAGAGCCATTTATCTTGACGGCGCTATTGCTGATCTTGATCGCTGCAATAGGTGCGTGTACAAAGGGACCGACGGTGATACTCGCTGGGGTTGCCCATTCTTGTTCGGCCCGTTTATCGACATCCGCTTCTATCCGCTTCACGACTTCCAACCAAATTTCTTGCTCGTTCCCCGTTTCCATAAACGGAAGGAGGTTTCGCGCACAGGCGGCAAAGGAAACCGCAACGCGATCGTCGTCATACGCCGCCTGGATCAGCGCATCTAAAAGAATGGCGCGAAGAACCGCTATCGGAGTTCCTGCGAAGGTGTTGACGTAGGTCGGCCATTGCTTCTTCAAGACCTCGAGAACATCCAACACGACTGGGTCGGATGCAGGCGCTTGCGGGTCAAATGCTATCCATGCGTAGTTCGTCGCCTTGGCCGGATATTTCTTCAGTAGAGTTGCAACCTCGGCCGATGTGGCTTCAAGCTTTGCAAACTTAGTATCGTCGCCTTTTACGTCGACCAGACCCTTACTCAGAAATTGGAGCAATACAGACTCACTCATCTTCGTCCTTTCACTGCACTCCGAGTCCCGATTGCGCTGTTGCCGACTCTCCAATGAACCTCTGGAGACGGAACAGGAGGCTACGGTTATAGCTACACAATTCTAAGCGGATGGAGGGCGAAGTGAGGGTAGAATTCCTTCTGTATTTCGCCGAATCGAATTCAAGAACCAAGCTCTCAGTGAACCGGATGGAATTCTGGCAAGGCACACTGTTTGGAATTCCACTGAAAAGCCTTCGAAGCGTGGTTTGTTACAGATTTGACTACAGTGCTGTAGCAGGAAAAAGCAGATGCGTGACCTTAATCGTGAGTATCGCTTGAAATATCAATGGTTTATGCTGGTCGGGGCGGAGGGATTCGAACCCCCGGCCCTCTGCTCCCAAAGCAGATGCGCTACCAGGCTGCGCTACGCCCCGACTCTCCTAGATTGTAGCGCGGATCGGCCTTCTTTTGCGCGCAACGCCATCGGCCTCAGTGCCCGACGAGCCAAATCAAAAACCAAACTACCAGCACAATGGGGACGGCGAAGACCAATGCCAGGGCTCCAGCCAGCAGGAGGAGGAAGGCCCAATCCCGCCAGGTATGCCGGCGCGGCTCGCCGAGGTGGTGAACGAGCAGGCTGTAGTTGCGGCGATTGGCCTTCCAGGCGATATCAAAAATGTCGCCGAAGAGTGGAATAGAGCCTACTAGCACGCCGATGCCCAGATTGGCCACCATGCGGACGAGCGTGACATAAGGAACTCCCCGAATCCACCCTGCCAGCGGAATGATCAGCGAGAGCAATCCTGCAATCACATCTCCGAGACCGGGAACGAGCCCGATGATGCCGTCGATGCCAAATCGAAAGCCTGTTCCAGGCACAACAAAGGCCTCATCCAGCAGGATCTCCAATCCATGCAAGGTCCGGTCGCGGAAAAGCCACGCGCCACGATCCCAGCGGTCCTGCGACTGCAACACAATCTGCTGCTGCCCAGTTTCCGAGTTGGTAACAGGCTTCGAGCTGGGATCTTGGCGGGGCATGATCGCTTCCCTCTGGTCGCGCGGGGCCGATGGCCTCATTCGATGCTACAATCTAGAGGTAGATGGCGGCAGTAGTTCAGTGGCAGAACGCCTGACTGTGGCTCAGGATGTCGCGGGTTCGATCCCCGCCCGCCGCCCCAAAAACAACCATTTATAATCAACAAGATACGCTTGGGCCAGTGGGTTCCTCGTGCAATATCGTGCAACGCCGGGCAAAGCCACCTAACTGCTGAAATCTCGCGCCAACATGCAGCGATAAGACTTCAGAAGGAGTGATTCCTCGCTGAGATTCATATGCTGATAAAACATTAATAGCCTGTCTTGCTTTTCAACCTTTTTTGCTGCCCCTCCGATTCCTCGCTGGTAGGTGGTAGAGAAGGCGCTCTCACTCCAATAAAGCAAAAAGTCCGGGAGCCGATTGTCCAGCCAGGGCCCCGGACACTCGGCGGCAACAAGAGAACCCTCACTTTGCGATAAAGACCCCTGCTGGTTCTTGAAGGCATACATCCTCTTTCATG
>JBEKCA010000022.1:0-47105 GCA_050015115.1 Occallatibacter sp. | reverse complement strand
TCACAGCTCAATATCGGCGAACCTACAAAGGGTATGCCTTAGACCTCGATCACCGGGGCAAGCAGCAGAGACAACAGAACATCATGCAGGGCCCTCAGGTCGACGGGGATTTACGGGATGGAGGCTACACATTGAAGACAATCAGGAGCAGGAGACATAGGTCTTTGTGGTTCTTGGGTGCAGTTGCAATTCTGTTCGCCATTCTGGTGGACAGTGCACCCTCGACTAACGCGCAAATCGCAACAACCACGGCAACGCTTTCCGGGGTGGTATCGGACCCCTCGGGCGCTGTGTTGCCCAAAGCCTCCGTGACGTTGGTCAGCACGGAGAAGGGTGTCAGCCGAAGCTTCTTGTCGGACGCCGGGGGACGGTTCTCCTTCAACCAGCTTCCTCCGTCTACCTATAGCCTGACGGTCAAATCCAAGGGCTTTGAGGCGTATCAACAGAACGGAATCGCTCTCAACCCCGGCGACAGCGTCACGCAGAACGTGTCCCTTACGGTCGGGGCCGAGACGCAGTTGATTACAGTAAACGCCGATGCGCCCCAACTGGACACCGACAATTCCAACGTGGCATCGAGCATCGACAGCAAGGAGATTGTGGAGTTGCCTCTGAATGTGCGCAACGTCTACGGCCTCGCTACGCTCAACTCCTCGGTGCAGAACAGCTCGGAAGGGCAGTTGCTTCTGGGCGGCGGCAGCAACACAACCGACACCGCGGATCAGGACATCTCGTTCATGAACTTTGCCGGCGGCTTTTTTGGAACTACCGCCTTTCTGATCGACGGCTCCTGGGATACCGATACCGAGTGGGGTGCGGTCATCTTTGTCCCCGGCGTGGATGCAACGCAGGAATTCAAGATCCAGAACAACTCGTTCACGGCTCAGTATGGATGGAGTACCGGTAACGTGGTCAATGTGGTCACAAAATCGGGCACCGATACCTTCCACGGTTCGGCGTACGAGTTCTATTCGAGTAACAATTTCAACGCCCTCAACTACTACCAAACACCCGGTAGTTGCCAAGGTCTCCTCAACACAAATCTGTGCACGTTCAGCCGTAACCAGTCTGGTGTGACTGCCGGAGGCCCACTTTACATTCCGGGCCTGTATAGGCAGCGGAAAAAGACCTTCATCTATGGCATCTACGATCGCTTCAACTCAAACACCCCATCCCCCTCGCAGTACACGGTGCCAGACACCAAATTCCTCAGCGGCGATTTCTCCGAGCAACTGGGTGCTCAGGCCGAGGAGAACACAACGGGTTCGGTCTTAGCGCCAGTATTCGATGCTCTTGGCCGTCCCGTTTATACTGGCGCGATTTACGACCCGCACAGTGGTCACGCCATTACCGCCGGCCAAGTAGACACTTACAATCCTGTGACCAATCCGTACGGCGCTTGCGGTTCGCCGATAGTCGGATCCATCACTGGAAGCTGCAATCAGGCCACTGCCTCCGGTTTCATCCGCAACCCCATTCCGGGCAACATCCTCAGCGCGGGCACCATTCAGGGCGGCTACACCCCGGATCCTGTCGGCACCAAGTTGCTCAGCTACTATCCGGCGGCACAAATTCCAGGCGATGTGCCCTTCAATTTGACTCTGGCCGGAAAGGCGCCGACGTATTGGAATGAGTACGGAATCAGGGTCGACCACAATTTCAACGACAATACCAACGCCTATTTCCGCTACTCCTATAAGGAGGAGGCCAAGACAGGCACTGCCGACAACTGGGGATCCAATCCGGCAGGACAAGGCAATCAGCGGCCCAATAACCGCTGGGGCATGTGGGCCGGACTTACGCGGATATTCAACCCCACCTTCACCATGAACATCACTTCCGGCGTCCAGCTATGGCACGAAACCAGCAACAACCAGTCGCTCGGTTTCAATCCCTCGACCACTCTAGGACTTCCGTCGTATGTCAACCAACAGGATCCATTGTTTCCTATCGTCAATGTGGGAAACGGGATCTCCCAACTCGGCCCATTCAGCGGGAACGCCCAGGGAACCACTAACCACGGACCCATCGGCACAGTGGCTGTCGACTTCATCAAAACGCACGGAAAGAATATCGTCAGCTTCGGGTTCATGGGCGTGGAGCAGGTCTTTAGCCAGTACAACCTCTACTCGGACTCCCTTACGTTCGACGGGAACTACACTGCCGGACCGAATCCCCAAGGGGGCAATCCCACCACCGGGAACGGAGTTGCCCAGATGCTGCTCGGCGTTCTTGATGGTGCAAGCGTCGGAACGCCGACCACCCCGTATGAATCGAATCATCTTCTTGGCGAGTATCTGCAAGACGATTGGAAACCGACTCAAAAGCTTACTCTGAATCTTGGCATTCGCTATGAGATTCAAACTCCGTACACTTCGCGTCACAACCAGGGTTCGATCTTCGACCCGAACGCGTTGAACCCTCTCAGTTATTCGGCGGGCGAGCCCTTGCTTGGCGCGCTCCAGTTCCTGGGACCCGGCAACCGGAGTTTCTACAACACCAACCACGACAACGTCGCACCTCGCATTGGCTTCTCCTATCAGGCAATTCAGAAGGCAGTCATCCACGGCGGATACGGAATCTTCTATCCGGAAGCGGTCACCAGTTCCGGTTCAGCGGATACGGACGGTTTCACCGCGACAACCAACGCCAACCTGAGCTTGAACGGCGGCGTTACCCCCAATCCGAATATCAGCATCGGTAATCCCTGGGGCGGCGTATACGCGCAGGTTACCGGCAACAACAACGGATCGTTTCAGCAGGACGGCAATGGCGTTGGCAGCGTCTTCCGGAACCGCCCATCCCCTTACGTTCAACAGTGGCTGCTAGGCGTGGAATATGCCTTGACGTCCAATGATCAACTCGAAGTTAACTACATCGGCAACCGCGGGGTTCGCATGGAAAGCGGCTGGAATTACAACCAGTTGAATCCGAAGTACCTCTCGATGGGAGCCAGCTACCTCAGCGCGAATGCAGCGTCCAATCCCTTGGCCGCGCCGCTCCAAGCCCTCGAAATAGGTGGGAAGATCGCCCCGAGCTCTTGCAATATTGATAGCGCAACAAGCTTGCAAAACTACCAACTGCTCGTAGCTTATCCGCAGTATTGCGGCGTAAGCCAGACCGATGCGCCTGTAGGCCAGTCTCTCTACAATAGCCTGCAGGTCACCTATAAGCATCGCATCAGCAAGGGACTCACCGCGCTGGTCTCCTACACCTACTCCAAGTTCCTTGACAACGTCGAGGGTAACAACTCCTGGTCTTACAATGGTGCGTCGAACTGGGGCGCCGTCGCAAACTACTACAACATCGCCGGCGAAAAAAGCGTGGATGCGGGCGATATTCCGCAGGCGCTGGTGGCCAGCTACTCCTATAAGCTCCCCATCGGCCGCGGCAAGTCAGTCGGCTCGGGGATGAACCGTCTGACCGATGCCGTGGTTGGCGGATGGGAACTCTCAGGAATCGTAACCTTCAGGGGCGGACTTCCAATCAGCGTCCTCGGAAACAACTGGAACTCCTACGGCGGCGATCCCAGACCGAACGTCGTTGGGAATCCAAAACCGGCGCATCAAGTAAAAAGCACAGCGGCCAACTCCTGGATCAACTACAGCGCCTTCGCCTATGCGCCGTATGGCAACTTCGGCAATGCCCCACGCTACTTCTCAAATCTTCGCGGCCCCGGTTATCAGAATTGGGACACCGCTTTGGAAAAGAACTGGCCCATTCGAGAGAGCATGAGAGCTCAGTTCCGCTTCGAGACCTTCAACACCTTCAACCATCCAAACTTTTACGCGCCGGGACCAGGCAATGCTAATTTGGGCAGCCCCGGTTCTTTCGGTGCAATCACAACCGCGTTCCAGCCCAGAGTGGTTCAATTTGCCGGAAAGTTCTACTGGTAATCGACACGTGAAAGACTGCCTCAAGTTGCTGCTGCTTGTCTTTCTGGCACTGCTGGTCAAACCCCTCTGCGGGTTTGGCCAGCAGCAGGCCACGAGGCTGGAAGCGTTGGTGGCCGCGGCTCAGCAGGCCCAGGCCGCACACGACTTCGCGACCGCTGTCGAGGATTACACGCAGGCAACAAAGATCGAGCCGGGAATGCCGGAGTTATGGGCCAATCTCGGACTCGTGCAGCAGCAGGCGGAGGACATTCCCGCAGCCATCCAGAGTTTTGAGCACGCCAACCATCTCAACCCTGCTTTATATGTGCCCAATTTGTTTCTTGGTATCGACTTCGTGCGCTCAGGCAGCGCGCTCAAGGCGATCCCTTTTCTGACCAAAGCGGAAAGAATCAACAAGACCGATCCACAGACGCCGCTCGCTTTGGGGCGCGCGTACTTCGCTCTCGGCAAGTTCTCCATTGCGGCCCGGGAGTTTGCCAAGGCAACCAGCCTTGACCCAAAGCTCGGCGCTGCCTGGTTTGGCCTGGGGATTGCCCGTTTGAATCAAGTGGAAGCGGATGCTCACGTCATGTCGATCGAAAACAAGAGTTCCGCCTTCGCCGGCGCGCTGTATGCCGAATCCCTGCAAAAACAGGGAAGATTCAGCGAGGCCGCAACACTCTATCGGAGCCTGCTTAGCTCTCGGCCGCAACCTCCCTGCCTGCAATCGGAGTTAGGTTTCTCGCTGCTCAGACTTCGCGATTCGAAAGGAGCCTCTGAAGCATTTGCTGCGGAACGGAATGCGCATCCCGAGTGCAGCCTGGCCCTGCTGGGGCTGGCGCGCGTTGCGATGGACAGTGGAGACACCGGGCATGCTGGCGAACTTCTGATGCAGTTGTGGGATCGTGATCATGGCTTTGTGGACGTCAATGCCGGGTTGTTCTTCGAGGGCCTGTCGGCGGAGAAGGCCGCGGTCCTGGATAGCGGAGATTTTTCGCAAAGTAAGTCATTCCCCGAGGGACTCAAAAACGCTCTCCTGGCAGGTTTGAGAGGGGTCATCGTCGAGCAGGACACCGAGGCAGGGCCAAGCAAGTCGGATGAGACTCCAGAGTCACGCCCCGGTTCCACAGCTCCCAAAACAGCAGAGGACTTGTTTGCGGCAGGACAGTATGCACTCTGTTCGCGTCGGATTAAGCCCGTGCTTGCAGCGATGCCCGCTGACAAACTCCGGCTGCTCGCGGCCTGCTCGTTCTTTACCGGTGACAACGAACTTGCATTCAGCACCGCAGCGGCATTGGGCGCATTGCATCCGGCTTCGCCCGAAGCGCTCTACTGGTCGATCCAGGCCAATGAGCGGCTGGCGCTCAATTCACTTGCCCGCTTCCAGCAACTAGAACCGGACTCGGCCAGAGGTCACGTGCTGCTTGGGGACATTTATTACCAACTGGAGCGGTATACCAGCGCGGAAGCCGAATACAAAGACGCGCTAGCCATCGAACCCAACGATTCAGCGGCCATGGCCGGACTGGCGACGGCCTATCTCAGCGACAACCGCACCGATCAAGCGATGGAGACCGCGCGGATGGCCCTCGATCACGCGCCGGAAGATCCGGAAGTGAACCTCATCCTCGCGGAAGCGCTGGTTATCAGCAACCGTTTTGCCGAGGCCGAACCATTTTTGAACAAGAGCCTGAAGGTAAAGCCGCAGATGCTCTCCCACGTGCATGCTCTGATAGGCAAAGTTGATGCGGAGACCGGTCGAACCCGGGAAGCGATCGAGCAACTCAAGATGGGAGAGTCGAGTGATGAGAACGGCTCCATCCACTACCTGCTGGCGCGCCTCTACCGTCAGATCGGGGACGACAAGGATGCATCCGATGCGATCAATGAGTTGAAGGCGATCAAGCAGCAACGGCACGACCGCGGCGTGAAGCTGGTCGAAGATCCTGATCTTTCGTCGTTGGAGGCATCGCATGGCGACTCCCCATAGCGGCAAGAAAGCGGCTCTCCAATTCATATTTGCCAAATCGCTATCGAATTCACGTTCGTTCAGGAGTCCTAATGCGCTCGATATGTTCATTCTGTTCAACACGTCTTCTCATTTTCCTTTTGGCGCTTCAAATCCACGCAACGGGATGGGCTCAATCGAACGTGTTTCAGCCGACTTCGCTTCCTCTCTCACCGGCTTCGCATTTGGAAACGCTCTCCAACGGGATCGAGGTCCAGGCGGGAGAGGTACACGAGAAAGTTGTCGCACTGCGCGACGATGTCTTGCGTGTCACCTTCGCACGCGGCAACGCCTTTCCTGAAGATGCATCCTGGGCTGTGCTCCCAAACGCACGCCACAATGCCGTTCCGGTTACTGTCGAAAACAGTGCCGATCGAACCGGGTTTCGCACCAGCAAGCTCATTGTGGAGATCGACAAGAGAACTCTTCAGGTTGTGGTCCGCGATCTGTCCGGGACCATCCTGCTGCAGGATGCCCGGCCAGTTCGCTTTGATGGAGATGCCTTTCGTATCTACAAATCGATGCCGATCGACGAACACTATTTCGGCCTCGGCGACAAAACTGGTCCTCTAGACCGTCGCAACGAAGCATTCACTCTTTGGAATACCGACGCCTACCGGTTTCAGGAATCGACAGACCCACTCTACAAAAGCATTCCCTATTTCATGGCGTTTCGCGCAGGCGTTGCGGTTGGCGTTCTGCTGGATAATACGTGGCGCACCAGCTTCGACTTTGGCAAAGAGACCGCTGGGGTTTACTCCTTTGGAGCAGCTAACGGTCCTCTGGATTATTACGTCTTTTATGGCCCAACTCCCAAGCAGGTCGTTGAGACTTATGCTTGGCTTACCGGCACTCCGCCACTTCCGCCGCTCTGGAGTCTTGGCTTTCAACAGTCGCGCTACAGCTACATGTCTCAGGCCCGCGTGCTTGAAGTCGCAAGTCGCCTGCGTGCCGACTCGATTCCCGCCGATGCGATCTATCTCGACATCGATTATCAGGATCGGAATCGCCCGTTCACAGTCAACCGCATTGCCTTCCCTGATCTGGCGGGAATGGTCGCGCAGCTTCACTCGGAAAACTTCCATGTTGTGGCGATCACTGACCTTCACATCGCCAACCTTCCCCAGCAGAGTTACCTTCCTTACGACAGCGGCATCGCTGGGGACCACTTTGTCAAGAATCCAGACGGAACCGACTATTCAGGACGAGTCTGGCCGGGCCCGAGCGTATTCCCCGACTTCACCCGGCAGCAGACCCGCGCATGGTGGGGCACGCTCTATCGCGACTTTCACAACGACGGCCTCGATGGCTTCTGGAACGACATGAATGAGCCTTCCATCTTCGACACCGCCAACTTTACGATGCCTGAAAACGTTGTGCATCGCATTGATGAGCCGGGATTCAGAAAGCGGACTGCGACCCATGCCGAGATTCACGACGTCTATGGCATGGAGAATTCGCGAGCTACCTACGACGGCCTCTTGAAGTTGGACCCTAATACGCGGCCCTTCGTTCTCACCAGGGCGACCTATGCGGGAGGACAACGTTACGCTGCTACCTGGACCGGAGATAACAGCAGTAGCTGGAACCATCTTCGTTTCACCACTCCAATGCTCAAGAATCTTGGATTGAGCGGCTTTGCGTTCAGTGGAGCAGATGTGGGAGGATACGCTGGAACTCCGACGCCTGAGTTACTGACAAAGTGGCTTGAAATCGGTGCATTTCAGCCCATCGATCGCGATCACACTGAAAAAGGCACCGGCGACCAGGAGCCATGGATCGGCGGCACGGAGCAGGAAGCGATCCGCCGCCGCTTTATCGATACGCGCTACCAACTCATGCCATATCTCTACACACTTGCCGAAGAAGCCTCGCGCACTGGAATACCGATGCTGCGTCCACTGTTTCTGGAGTTTCCGCAGGTCTTTCAAGATGGCCACCCGATCGACACCGATAACAACGCCTCCGGCGAGTTTCTGCTCGGTGCCGACTTACTGGTCGCGCCCCCAGCTTATCCTGATGAGACAGACGCGTATTCGATTGAGTTCCCCTCTGCCGATTGGTTTGACTTCTGGACTGGTGCGAAGATCGGAGCACCGGTTTCGTCGTCCACCTACAATCCTGACCCACCGGCAATTCCAGGTCCGAAAGTACCTCTTTCAATTCAAGTGACTCCGGAGCTGGCTCAGCTTCCCGTCTATGTTCGCGCTGGCTCCATCCTGCCGATGGAGCCCATTACGCAAAGCACAAATGAGAAGCCCAAGGGGCCGCTTACTCTGCGCGTCTATCCAGGAGACGCGTGTGCTGGCGATCTCTACGAGGATGATGGCAAGAGTTATGAGTTTCAGCACGGGATGTATCTTCGAATGAGTTTCACTTGTCAGATCAAATCCGGAGTCGTGCATCTGACCATCGGGCCCCATGAGGGTTCGTATCCCGCGTGGTGGAAGGACATTCGCATCGAAATCTACGGCGTGACGCCGAAGCAAGGCGAATTGCTTGTCAATGCGAAGAAGGTGGCGCAAGGCCTTGAGGTGAATCCAAACGGCGCGGATTTTGTCATTGCGGATGATGGCAAGGGCGCGGAGATTGAAGTGCGCTAGCAACGGGGAATGAAGTGTGTTAGAGTTTGTCGCTTCGATGCAAGACAGCATTGCAAGGAGCTTGTTTTAAAGACGCCGCATTGTGTCAGGGCAGGACTTTACAGACTGCGGAAAAACTCCATAAAGGGCGCTTTCTTTGAAAGGGCACGACTTCAGTCGTGCCGTAAGTTCAGCAAAATCAACGCCGGCTTTAGCCGCGGAGGGGTGTTTTTCGTGGACTTTATCCTCCGCCAATCGCGAATTTCGCAAGACGCTCGAACATATAATGAATAAACTATGTAGAGAGCGCGAAAGTGGCGGAATTGGCAGACGCACCAGACTTAGGATCTGGCGGAGCAATCCATGGGGGTTCGAGTCCCCCCTTTCGCACCACATCCAGGCCGCCCGGTCCCCCGGCAGGCTCTGACTGTCTCCGCCCCGCCCCCGCCGGAGTAATCTAAAGACACCATGAGTCAATCGCCACAGCAGCCGCAAATGAACCTCGTCCAGGCTCCCGATTATCGCGAGTCCTACGCCAATAGCGTCCATATCCGCGTCAGTGTCTGGGACTTCCAACTGGCCTTTGGCCTGGCCTCCGCTGACGCCCCCGACCAGGTCTCCATCCGCCACCATACGGCGATCTTTCTCAGCCCGCAGCAGGCCAAGGCACTGTTTAATTTGCTGGGGCAAAACCTGGCTCAGTACGAGCAGGCCTTTGGCACGCTCAACCTCGAGCCGCAGAGCCACAACTTCCCGCAAGGCCCCATCAACTAGCAACGGTGCCCGTGCCCTGTCATCCCGAGCGAAGCGTAGCGAAGTCGAAGGACCTGCGTTTCTTCTGGCGAAAGGGTGGGAGACCACAAACCTAATGAGCTTCGTCTATCAGGAGTGACTGGCTTGCGCTGGAAGCAACTCATCGTGCCGCGGCTGGACGCGCCATTCCCCGCCTGGAGAATCTTTCCGGTGGTCTTCGCGGCCCTCTACGCCAGCCACTTTACCCTGCTTCGCCTGCCCTACTACTGGGACGAGGCCGGCTACTACATTCCCGCGGCCTGGGACTTCTTCCGCACCGGTTCGCTGATTCCCTTCAGCACGCTCTCGAACGCCCATCCGCCGCTGCCCAGCATCTATCTGGCGCTCTGGTGGAAGCTCTCCGGCTTCGTGCCCGAGGTCACCCGCACCTCTGTGCTGATGGTGGCTTCGCTCGGCCTGGTCGCGGTTTGGCGGTTGGCCATGCGCGTTACCGGCGTAGCCTCGGTTGCCTTCTGGACCGTCGTGCTGACCGCCCTCTATCCCGTCTGGTTTGCCCAATGCACACTGGCTCACGCCGACATTTTTGCCGCCTCCTGCGCGCTTTGGGGACTGGTCTACGCGCTGCCTCAAATCGGATCTTTGACCAACCAGGCTACAAGGCCCGCAGTAGCCGCCGCGTGGTTTGCCGCCGCCGCGCTTTGCAAAGAGACAGCCATCGTCATTCCGCTCACACTGGCGGCCGTCAGTTTATCCGAGAGCTTCCGTGCTCCCGGCCGCGCGCGCATTCGCCTCTGGCGCGAGGCCGCTTGGTTCTCAAGCTGCGTCGTGCCGCTCGCCTGCTGGTACGCCTACCACTACGCCAAAACCGGCTTTCTCTTTGGCAATCCAGAATACCTGCGCTACAACGCCCAGGCCAACCTCGATCTTTTTCGCGTTGCGGCAGCCTTCGGCTATCGCATCCTTCATCTAACCGCGCATATGAATCTCTTTGTGCCGGTCGGAGTCGCGATCGCCGCTTTGCTGCTCGATCCGCGCCCAGACAGGGATCAGGAGCCAGAGACAAGAGATCAGTTTGCAATTGAATCCCGCGGGGCGGGAGTGCAACTCCGCCCGGCCATCGCGCATGCCACCAAGCGCCGAATCTTCTGCTTGCTCCTGGCCAATGCGCTGCTCTTCAGCGTCCTCGGCGGGGCACTGCTACTGCGCTATCTGTTGCCCATGTTTCCGCTGGTGCTGCTGCTCGCCGTCCACACGATGTATCGCCGCGTGCCCTACTGGCACGGACTGGCGATCTTCTCCGCCGCGGCCTTCATCCTGGGGCTCTTCATCAACCCGCCCTATCGCTTTGCCCCTGAAGACAACCTGGCCTACGCGCGCGTCATCCGTCTCCATCAAGCTGGCATCAATCAGCTTCAGAAGCTCTATCCCGGCGCAACGGTTCTCTCGGCATGGCCGGTCACCGACGAACTCACCCGGCCCGAGCTTGGCTACCTCAAGCATCCCTTTGAGGTTGACCGCATCGAAGACTTCACCGCTCAGCAGATTGCTCGCGCCGCCGAGGAGCCGGAGAAATACTCCGTGGCCTTGGTCTTCTCGACAAAATACGACCCGCCCACGCTGCCGCTCAGTCTCGGCGCCAAAGGCGAAGCCGTCGATGAGCAATACTTTGGCCTGCACCACGATCTGCAACCGGAGGCCATAGCCCTTCAGCTGCACGGCAGCATGGTCTGGAAGCAGGAAGACCACGGCCAGTGGATCGCGTTGATCCGCTTCAATCGGCAATTCGAGGCTGAGCGACTCGAGATCCCTCTCGACCTGAATGGAGAGTCTCCTCTTGAAGTGCCCATTACCATTTTGCGGGTATCTGACGAAGGTGTCTGAGCGGACTAAGTTGGTTGGAACCGCGCAGATGGAGCGAGACTCCAAGGTGTAGTTCCTCGGCGCGGCTGGCAAAATACTTTGTGATCTGAGCGAGCGCAGTGCGGAGGTCGACTTCAAAAGGCGAACCGCGCAGACAAATTGATTGATTGAGTCAAGCTGCCGATAAGATGGACCAGGGGCCTTCCAACTGGAATGTCATTTTTGGCCTCTTTTAATGAAGAGACTGATCCTCGTGCTCGGCTTCGTTTTCTGGTCGGCCTCGGTAACCTTGGCAGAGCCGCGCGTCGAGCTGACCAGTCTGCACGCGGTCCATATCCTCAGCAATGCCGAGGCCAACAGGGGCTATCCGGTCACTTTCGAAGCAACCGTTACGTGCATCCGCGCGTTTGCGCAGACCATGTTTGTGCAAGAGGGCGACGAGGCCATTTTTGTGCTCGTCGATCCGGATCTCAAGGTGGCTCGCGGTGATCGCGTTCTGGTGCGGGGAACCACAAAGGGCAGCTTTCGCCCCATCGTAGTCAGCCATAACGTAACCCTGATCCATCATGGCGAACTGCCCAAGCCTCTGCTTACGAGCTACAGCGAATTGGCCAACGCCCAGCGCAACAGCATGTTGGTCAGCGTACATGCCGTGGTCCGTAGTGCAGATCTAATGTGGAATACGGATGCGGCCAATATCGATCTGCAGATAGTTGTCGATGGCGGCGTCGTCGACGCGATTGTGGAGCACGGCAATGCCGGCGTGCTTGAAAACTTGTTGGATGCCGAGGTTGAGATCACAGGAATCGCCGCGGGGGAATTCGACAACAAGATGCAGAGGACTGGAATCCTCTTGCATGTTGCCTCCATGGCCGACGTGAAGATTCTCAAGCGAACCGGCGTCAATCCCTGGACCCTGCCGGTTAGCTCCATGGACACAATATTCTCTGACGTGCGGGTGCACTACCTGACATCCAGAATACGGGTCCACGGGACCATCACCTATTATGAGCCCGGTACGGGCGTGGTGCTGCAAGACGGCGCCAAGAGCCTTTGGATCATGACTGGAACACACAAAGAGCTGCGGGTCGGCGATCTAGCGGACGCAACCGGCTTTCCCGGTGTTCATGACGGATTTCTCGTTCTGGCGCACGGCGAAGTTCAGGATAATCATCTATGGGCGCCCATCACGCCGCAACCAATGAGCTGGCAAAGTCTGAATTTCGGCGATGCCAACTACGTTGGCCATATCTACGATCTTGTCTCTATTGAAGGGACGGTGCTGACTGAGGTTCGAGAAGCGGGACAGGATCGATATGTTCTCACATCGAACGGACAAATGCTCTCCGCCATTTACCGGCATCCGAATGGGTCCAGTCTGACGTCGCTGGAACCGATGAAGAAGATTCCGCTGGGGTCGGAGGTTCGTGTCACCGGCATCTGTCTTCTCGAAGACTTCAATTCATTCAGCGGCCCGGAACCTGTCGATATTATGCTTCGCTCCTTCGACGACATCGTGGTGGTCGCCAAACCCTCTCAGATGAATATGCGCAACCTCATTCTCGCCGTTAGCCTGCTTCTGGCTGTAGTGGTTGTCGTTGGAAGTTGGAGTTGGGTTTTGCGGAGAAAAGTGCAGACGCAAACCGCCACCCTGGCCGCCATGGCTCAATTCGAGCAACGCCGCAGCTATATCCTGGAAAAGATAAACGGCTCCGATCCCCTGAACGAAATTCTCCAAAAGATTACAGAACTGGTTTCTTCGATGCTGAACGGGGCGAATTGCTGGTGTGAGATAGAGGACGGAGCAACGTTGGGAGCCTGCCCCTCACCGTCGATAGCGCTCAGGGTCACGGCAGTGAAGATTGTGGGGCGCTCGGGTTCAGAGGTTGGAACTATCTCTGCCATTCTCGATCCGCGCGCACCGGCTCCAGACAAAGCAACTGAGTCGCTCACCGTGGGCGCGCGGCTGGCCGCACTTGCCATTGAGACCAGACGTCTTTACACGGATCTGCGTCGCCGTTCTGAGTATGACCTGCTAACCGATATTCCCAACCGCTTCGCGATGGACAAGCTCCTGGATGCGCGAATCGAGGAGGCGCAACAAACAGCCGGCTTCTTTGGATTGATCTACATCGACCTGGACAATTTCAAACAGATCAACGATCGGTGCGGACATCGCATTGGCGACTTATTTTTACAGGAAGCTGCATCCCGCATGAAGTTGCAATTGCGCGGCGCCGATATGCTGGCACGGCTGGGCGGCGACGAGTTCGCGGCGCTGGTCTCAGTCGTGCACAGCCGCAAGGACGTCGAGGAGATTGCCTGCCGTCTGGAGCATTGCTTCGACGATCCTTTCCTCTTAGAGGAATTTGTTCTGAGCGGCGAGGCCAGCATTGGCATCGCCCTCTATCCGGAGAATGGCGTTACGAACGACAGTCTGCTGAATGCCGCGGATGCCGCAATGTACCAGGCAAAAAACCGAAAGCGGGAAATCGCACTCGGACTCGCCAGCACTAGGAATTCCTAAGACGCGCTAAGGACCTGGGATTTAGGGAACTGCCGTGCGTCTCTCTAACCGACTTCCAGCATCCGGTCCAGCGCAACCTTGGCCCATCGCTTGACACCAGACCGTACCTGAATCCGATTCACGACCTGTCCCGCGACCAGATTCTCCAAAGCCCATGCCAAATGCTGCGGAGTGATGCGGTACATGGTGGTGCACAGGCACCCCGTGTCGTCGAGCGTGATCACCCTCTTGCCTTCGGCGGCGAAGCGGTTTGCCATGCGGTTGACCAGGTGAATCTCCGTTCCTACGGCAAACATCTGCCCCTCAGACGCTTGCTCAACCAACGCGATGAGCCGCTCGGTCGAACCAAGCGCGTCTGCCTTCTGGCAGACCTCGAAGCGGCACTCGGGATGCACGATCACCTGGATGCCGGGGTACTTTGCGCGCACCTGATCGACATGGCCGGGCAAGAAGCGTTGATGCACGGCGCAGTGCCCTTTCCACAGCAGAATGCGGCTGGCGGCGAGGCGGTCTTTGGTCTGCCCGCCCATACTTTGGCCGATTTGGTTCGCCCATGGATCCCAGACGACCATCTCGTCCAGCGGAATCCCCATCGCATAGCCGGTGTTGCGCCCCAGATGCTGGTCGGGCAAAAACAAAATCCGCTTGCGTCGTTTGAATGCCCACTCAAAAGCGGCGCGTGCGTTTGAAGAGGTGCAAACCAGCCCGCCCCTTTCGCCGCAAAAAGCCTTGATCGCGGCGGTCGAATTCATATAGGTCAGCGGAATGATCTCGTCCGCCAGTCCGAGAGCTTCGAGCGCCTCCCAGCAAGCTTCCACCTGGGAGATCTCGGCCATGTCGGCCATCGAACAGCCGGCATTCAGGTCGGGCAAAATCACCTGCTGTCCAGCGTGGCCGAGTACATCAGCGCTCTCGGCCATGAAGTGCACGCCGCAGAAGACGATGTATTTGGCGTCCGACTCGGTAGCGATTTTTGAGAGCTTGTAGCTGTCGCCCGTGGCGTCGGCGAAGCGGATTACCTCGTCGCGCTGGTAGTGGTGGCCAAGCAGCAAGGTCGTTTTGCCCAGCCGCGCGCGCGCCTCCGCGATGCGTGCATCCATCGTATGGTCCGGGAGCGCAAGATAGTTTTCGAGGCTACAGGTGCTGCCAGCCTCCGGCGAGGCCGCCGTCAGATCGTCGAGAACCAGGTTCACCGTATTCCGCCTTCAGTCCAGCTCGCCCTAGAACTCCGAAGCAGGGCAGCGAACGGGGATGTTGAAAGCAAACAAACTCAAGCTGCAGTGGATGCACTGACGTTGCTGAGAAGTTCGGCCCCTTCGCCGTTCTCATCAGCAGCACCCCCATCCACGGGGTTGTTGCAGCCCTTTAACACTTAGACGCGGTTCAAAGCCGGGTAGATTCGGGGAAATCAGGGCCGGCAAAGGCCGCCTCCACTGCAAATATTGTAACGCAGGCTTAACAGAGACGCCAAGCGCTCGATATAGCCGTTGGCTAGCGGCTATATCGACACGATCGGGTTGCGCCAGCTGCCATCCGCTGAGATAAAATGATTTACGGCTTCGTGCTTCCCGACGCAACTCACGAAGTACCGGATTTTCAAGCCGCGACCCAACGGGCCCCCCAACAACTTCGCGAGACCTTGAACCCCGGACGCACGCCGCTCGAAAATTACCGCCATCGCAACTGGAAAGCAAACCCCCACTGGAAAGCAAATCCCACTTCTGCCCAAAGGAGGAGCGCCATGTCCCATCATCTCGACTCACCCATTGCTCGGCAGGATATCCGTCTCGATATCACGGATTTGTACGTATTCCGCGGCCAGACGGGCACTGTCTTTGTCATCAACGTTTGCCACTCGATCTTCGGCCCCATTCCCGCGCCCGGCTACCATCCGGAGGGAATGTATGAGTTCAAAGTCGACCTCAACGGCGATGCAATCGAAGATCTCACTTACCGCATCACATTCAGCGAACGAGACGCGCAAGGGAAACAGAACTACATCGTGCGCTGCATCCGGGGAGCGGAGGCCGCCGATCCTCACGCGCAGGGCAGCGTCGTTGCCCAGGGAACAACCGGGGAGATTGTCACCACCCCGTCCGGTCTGAGGGTGTGGTGCGGTAAAGCCGGCGATCCGTTTTGGATTGAGCCTGACGTGCTGCACGCGGTTGGCCATGCGTTTCAAGACGGCACGGCCGTGAAATTCAACGGGTGGGATCCAAGTCGCGCGAAGAACCTCTTTGCCGGGCACACAGCTTATGCGATTGTGCTGGAGACGCCCGATAGCGATCTGCTCTCCAGCGCGGGAGAAAAGCGGCGCGTCGGAGTGTGGGCTGTTTCAACGCTTGCAACCGACGCCGGCGGATGGCGCTCGATCAATCGCGTCGGTCTTCCCATGATCCACCCGCTTTTCACCCAATTCAACGAAGATCTTGGAAACCGTCTCAATGCCGGCCGTCCCTCCGACGATTTCGCGACCTACGGAGAGGCGGTGACCAAGGCGATCGCCGGCGTCGTGTCGGCGTATGGCACCGCGGAAGACCCCAAAGCATATGCGGAGGAGGTTGCGCACCGGCTCTTTCCCAACATCCTGCCTTACGAGGTCGGCACCCCAGCCGCCTTCGGTTTCGCTGCGTGGAACGGCCGCTCCCTCACCGACAACGCGCCCAATGTCATGTTCTCGATGGCCGCGAACACTCCAATCAGCCTCGGGATCGGCAAGGAGTCGGTCAGTCCGAAGCCGTCGGCGACCTTCCCGTATGTGCCGGCTGCCCCATAAGCACCGAGCGGGTCAGCCTGTTTGTTTGGGCTGAGCGCCGGCAGGTATCATGAATCTTCATGGCATTGCCGCAAACAATTGAAGTTGCAAGCCTCGGGATGTGGGATTCACTCATCCTGATGGTGATGGCGCTGGTGGTCTGCGGACCAAGGCGGCTGCCGGAGATTGGCCGCCAGATCGGCCGACTGATGTACGAGATCCGCAAGGCCTCCAACGACTTCAAATTCCAGATGGAAGATGAACTGCCGGGTTTCCCAGGTCCTGCTTTTGGGACCTGGGAAACACCGAACCTCGACCAGCCCCGATAGAGTTACATTTGTATCTTCACCGGCCAGGTCTTCCATATCTCCGCCGAGTAATCCCGGATCGACCGGTCCGACGAGAACTTGCCGATTCGCGCCACGTTCAGGATCGACATGCGCGTCCAGGCATCCTGGTCCTTGTAAGCCGCGCTGACACGGTCCTGGCAATCGACATACGATTGATAATCGGCCAGCAACATGTACTCGTCGCTATTGAGCAGGGAACTCACCAGTGGCTCAAATAGACCTCGATCACCATGCGAAAACTCGCCACTGGTCAGCGAGTCGAGCACCTCGCGCAGAATGGGGTTCGATTCATAGATCGCCCTCGGCCTGTAGCCCTCCTGCTTGCGCTTCTCGACCTCGGGCGTCGTCAGTCCGAAGAGGAAGAAGTTCTCCTCGCCGACCTCTTCGCGAATTTCAATGTTCGCCCCGTCCAGCGTGCCGATGGTGACCGCGCCGTTCATGGCGAACTTCATATTGCCGGTGCCCGAGGCCTCTTTGCCTGCCAACGAAATCTGCTCGCTCAAATCCGCCGCAGGATAAACTCTCTGCCCCAGTTTCACGCTGTAGTTGGGCAGAAAAATCACCTTGAGTCTGTTGCGCACCAGAGGATCTGAGTTGATCGCATCGCCGACCGAATGAATCAGCTTGATGATCAGCTTGGCCATGCGATAACCCGGCGCGGCCTTCCCGCCAAAAACAAAGGTCCGAGGCACCACCTCCAAATCCGGGTTGTGCTGGATGCGCTTGAGCAGTGTGAGAATGTGCAGCACCTGCAAGTGCTGGCGCTTATACTCGTGCAGCCGCTTGACCAAGACATCAAAGATCGATTCAGGATCGGTTTCGATCCCCAACCGGTCTTGAATATATGAGGAGAGCCGCAGCTTGTTGTGGTGCTTGATCGCGCTCCACTCCTCGCGAAACTCCTGGTCATCCACCAGCGGTTCCAGCCGGCGCAGCTTTTCGAGGTCCTGAATCCAACCCGCGCCCAGCCGCGCCGTCAGCAGTTGCGCCAGCCGCGGATTGCTCAAGACCATCCAGCGTCGAGGCGTCACTCCGTTGGTCTTGTTTGAAAACTTCTCCGGTGTAAGCTCATAGAAATCGCGCAGCACATGGGTCTTCAGCAACTCGGTATGCAGCGCGGCCACGCCGTTGATGGCGTGGCTGCCGAGCGATGCCAGATGCGCCATGCGCACAAACTTCCCGCCGTCTTCGTTGATCAGCGAGAGCCGCCGCACGCGATCTCCATCGCCGGGAAACTTTGCCCGTACATTGTCGAGATGCCGCCGGTTGATCTCGTCAATGATTTCAAGGTGTCTCGGCAACAGCGAGCCGAAGAGATCCTGCGGCCACTGTTCCAGCGCCTCCGGCATCAGCGTGTGGTTGGTGTATGACAGTGTGTTTTGCGTTACATTCCAGGCCGCATTCCACTCCAATCCATGCTCATCGATCAGCAACCGCATCAACTCGGCCACAGCAATCGCAGGGTGCGTGTCGTTCATTTGAATGGCGAATTTGCGGTGCAGTTCGGCCAGCGGACGATGCTGCGAGAGCTGAATCCTCACAATATGCTGCAAGCTGCACGAGACGAAGAAGAACTGCTGCGCCAGTCGCAACTGCTTGCCCTGGACGCCCTCGTCGTTGGGATAGAGGATCTTCGAGATGTTTTCGCTGGCCACCTTGTCGGCCACTGCGCCGGAAAAGTCGCCATGATTGAAGGTCTCAAAGTTGAAGCTCTCAACGGCCTGTGCCGCCCACAGCCGCATCGTGTTCGCTGTGTTGGTGCGATAGCCCAGGATCGGCGTATCGTGCGGCACTCCGCGCACCACCCGCTGCGGAATCCACTGCACAATCTCGCGCCCTTTGGCATCGGTGTGCCTCTCCGTGCGACCGCCCATCTTCACTTCAACAGCGTCTTCGGGCCGCTCCAGCGCCCAGGGATTGCCCAGCCGCAGCCATTTGTCGGTCGACTCCACCTGCCAGCCGTCGCGAATCTTCTGGTCAAAGATCCCATACTCATACCGGATGCCGTAGCCGATCGCCGGAATATCCAGGGTCGCCAGCGAATCCATGAAACACGAAGCCAGCCGGCCCAGGCCGCCGTTGCCAAGCCCCGGCTCCTCTTCCTGTTCGATAAGGACATTCAGGTCGATGTCCAACTGGCGCATCGCCTGCTCGGCCTCGTCGTAGATGCCCAGATTGATCAGGTTGTTGGCCAGGTGCGGCCCGGTCAGGAACTCGGCCGAGAGGTAGCAGACGATCCGCACATCCTGTGCCTGGTAGTTCTTCACCGTCTGAATCCACCGCTCTACCAGCCGGTCGCGCACGGTGTGTGCCATCGCCATGTAGAGGTCGTTGATAGTGGCCCGCTCGGTCGACCGGCCCTGCACAAAGATCAGGTTGTCCAGAAAGGACTGCACTAGCGCATCGACGCTCATCGCGGTTCGCTGGTCCTTGGTCGACCCCGCCAGGCGCGATTCCCCGCCCGGCAGCGATACGGTCACATTTGTAGTCATCTTTGTCCCTCGTTCCCCAACTTCCGGGGAGTACGTTCTATTCTCATCTAGTCTTCCAAAGATAATTCCAAGCGGGTCAACAAGCGATGAAAAAATGGGAATGCAAAGACGCTGGAAACAGCCGCATGGCCCATTTTAAGATTTCCCGTTTCCGTTTGGTCGAAGGGAGGGGCCTTTTGGGGTTGCTGCGATAAGCTGATTCGAAGACATCTTATCGATTTCGTTCCGCAAACGACGAGCCACCATGCTCCGGCCATCCTGGGTGGGGCAGAGTCGAAGGACCTGCGTCTCGTTTTTCGGCGGAAGCGTGGGAATCCTCGAGCCATCATTGGCAGCATCTGGAGGTGGCCGGGGGTCGATTCCATCAAAGGCTCCGTGTCAGGGGCTCCGTATCAGTGGGCTCCGTGTCAGGGCACGACTTTAGTCGTGCCGCAGGCGCTCTGGAAAAACCCGTCGGGCTTTAGCCCCTGAGGTTTGCTGTTTGAGGAAAGAAGAATGATGAACACGGTTCTAGGCATCGACGGCGGAGGCACGCGGACCCGCGCCTCCATCGTAACGGGTGATAGGTCTCTCGCCTATTCGGAAAACGGCTCCATCAAGCGCCTCCGCGTCGGAGCCGAGGCCGCCGAGGCCAATCTGCGCGCACTCCTCAAAGAGGTCTTCGCCCAGGCTGGGGTCACCGGCGCCTCAGCCGCCTCGGTCGGCGTGGCCTCCGCCTCCATGCCCGGCACGGCGGAGTGGATTACGGCTGTCTTGCGCGATTTTGGAGTCGAACGCTGTGAGGTCGTCGGTGATGAGATCATCGCCCTCGACGCTGCATTCCACGGAGGCCCTGGCATCTTCCAGATTGCCGGTACCGGCACCAACACCATCGGCCGCGCACCAGATGGCAGCCGGGAGTGCGCCGGCGGCTGGAGCTCCCGTCTGGGCGACCGCGGCTCCGGCTACTGGATCGGCCTGCACTCGATCCGCCGCGCCCTCAATGCCCACGACCGCGAGGAACCGTCGAAAGTGCTGGAAAAGGTCGGTGCAATTTGGGGCACGCCCAGCATCGATGAATTGGTCAACCTGGGCGACAGCACCCCCGGCCCGGACTTCGCGGCTCTCGCACCGGCCATGAACGAGCTGGCCGAGTCGGGCGACCCGGTGGCCATCGGAGTTCTCCAGGAGGCCGCCTCCGATCTGGTCAACTTCGTCCTGCTGGTCCGCTCCAAGCTCCGCCGCAAGCACGCCATTCCCGGCGAAGTTCCGGTAGCCTGGACCGGCGGCGTCATCGAGCAGATGTCGCTGGTCCGTGAAGCATTCTTCGCCGGCCTGAAAGCCGCCGCTCCCGAGATGCCCGTAGCCCGCGAAGCGGTAGTCTCCCTCGAAGGGGCCCTTTGGCGAGCCCAGCGCCTGGCCGAGACTGCCGGCTAGTTCAACAGTGCTACCCCAAAGGTTTCGCAGGGAGGCGGGGGGGGGCAATCCCCTACTAAACCTCACGCGGCAAGGGCTTGATTGCAGTATCCGTCGGCGCTTTCGGGTTTCTTCTGGTTGAGACTCATTAATGGAACGCGGCTAGGCGACAGTTCCACTCGGGTGCTGTCGGCAACCATTCACCGCCAAATATTCCCATTCACTGCAACGGGTTTGGGTTGACCGGCCCCGGCATTTACTCTGAAACTGACGTTTTATACCCCCTCGGATTCCCCGACTTTTCAGGATTCCCGAGCGCAGGGCCGGGCGAACATCCGGTATCCCCAGCGACAGGTCGTCGTCGTTGGGGTGGTTGACTCGCCGCTGGCGGCAAAATTTCTTCGAGGAGACATCGATTTATGTCCAAAGCAGTCAAGTACGCCGAGAAAGCAGCCGTCTACGCGGCCAAGGGCGCATGGGTCGTTTTCGAGCGACTGAACCGTATCAGCCCGAACCCGTCATTCACGCCAAAATGGTCCGACAAGCCTCTCCAGAAGAGCTACGAAAAAGAGAAACCGCCTCTGGGCTGGCCGCGCACCACTGACTCGCTCTGTCCCAAGTGCGTGCCTGAGATTCGCAAGCAGATCCTCGACGGCAAGCTGCCCTACGAGATCCTGCTCAACGAAAAGGTGGGCGAGATCAAGGCGCAGATCATCGAGCGCGATGGCCAGATCTGGATGGTCAAGGACTGCCCGAAGCACGGCAACTTCGAAGACATCATGGCCATGGACACGGCCTTCTTCAAGCATCTCGAAGAGAGCTTCCCCGGCCGCGATGTCCGTTCGCATAACGACAAGCGCCTGCATCACCACGGCACGTCGACCATGACTCACGGTCGCGGCGCGGTGCTTACCATCGACCTGACCAACCGCTGCAACATGATGTGCGATCCCTGCTTCATGGACGCCAATCAGGTTGGCTTCGTCCACGAGCTCACATGGGACGAGATCAAGACCATGCTCGACAACGCCATCACCCTCAAGCCCAAGCGGCAGATGAGCGTTCAGTTCTCTGGCGGCGAGCCGACGCTCTCGCCCTACTTCCTCGACGCGGTCGCCTATTGCCGCAAGGTCGGCTATAACTCGGTGCAGGCCGCTTCCAATGGCATTGAATTTGCCAAGAGCAAGGAGTTATGCCGCGCCGCTGCTGAAGCGGGTTTGCGCTATGTCTATCTCCAGTTCGACGGCATCGGCAACGCTGCTAACTCGCACCGCAAGGTCGGCAACCTCTTCGACGTAAAGCTACAGGCGATCAACAATCTGCACGAGGCGGGCGTCGAGATCGTTCCGGTCACCACGATCATCAACGGCATCAATAATGAACAAGTCGGCCGCATCATTCAGTTCGCCCTCGACAACCCAAAGAAAATCAGCTTCCTCTCGTTCCAGCCGGTCAGCTTCACCGGCCGCGACGAAGACATCAGCGACGAGCGCCGCTTTGCCCAGCGCTACACGCTCTCGCACATGGCGCACGACGTGAAAAAGCAGTGCGGCATCGGCGAGCCCGAGCGCGACTGGTTCCCAATCTCATTTATGTCCACCTTCTCCGACTGGGCCGATCTGATTCACGGGCCAGCCGCCGAGTGGGGCCAGCTCTCCTGCGGCTGTCATCCGAACTGCGGCATCGGAATGGCCGTGATGATCGACAAGGAAACCAAGGAATCCGCGCCGGTCACAGCATTCCTCAACATGAACAAGGTGGCCAAGGATCTGGCCAAGATCAACGACGCGGCCCGCGGCAAGTTTCTCTCGGTGCTCGGCCTCGGCCTGTCGCTGATGCGCAACTACGATCCATTCCAGGCTCCGACTCACTTCCGCATCACCGACATGATGAAGAAGATGGACAAGACCTTTAACGCCACCGGCAAAAACTACGGCAGTGTCAAGGGCGACCGCACCATCGATGACATCAAGCTGCGCCGCAAAGACCGCTGGAACTTCCTCTTCATCGCCGGCATGTGGTTCCAGGATCTCTTCAACTACGACTTCCGCCGGACAGAGCAGTGCATCATCCCCTACGCCACGCAAGAGGGGGAGATCAGCTTCTGCGCGTATAACACGGGCATCGGCTGGCGCAACATCATCGAGAAGATGCACATGACCGCGACCCTCACCAAGTGGTATGAGGAGCACGGTCGCCACGAGATCTTCGCCGGTGGCAAAAAGGTGGCCATGAGCCAGGTGGGCCACGACCTCACCCTCAACATGGAGCACGTCAACTCAGAAGCCAACCACACGCTCGATACTCTGGGCATCGCCAAGAACGCCCGCGAAGAAAAGATTCGCGCCCGTGATGGCAAGCAACTCGATGCAACAGAAAACGCCCGCATGGCCAAGCTCTATCGCGAACACGTGCTGGGCGAAAAGCCGGTCGAGGGTCTGGTCAGCTTAGGCTCAATCGCCCCCGCCAAGCCAGTCGAGAAGAAGGAATCCGAGCTAGTCGCGGGGGATTGATTCACCTGCCTCGGTTCTCGAAATGCAGAAAGGCCGCCCCCTCGGGAGCGGCCTTTCCGTTGAGCAGTTTCTCGCGCCAATTTGCTAGAGATCAAATTATAACCTTCTGAATTCCTGTATCTTCGCGGCGGAATGCATTCCAATCGGCGTCTTCCGGCAAATGGCATCGCCGGAGAGAAGTGGGTTCGTTCACTGTCTGCAAGTCCGTTTGGAGTCTCATCCTTAGTCGTGAGGTTGAAATTCCGGGTTCGAGCGCTCATTCCCATCCGTGCTCCCCACGCAAGTGTACTTGGAGCTGCAATCAACAGTAACTCCTGTCTGGTCGTCGCAGTTTCTCCAGACGTCATTCCGCAAATTATCGGGACATGATGTCGCAAAGCTCTCAGGCCAAAATAGAGGAGCCCGTATTCCATGAACGAAGACATCCGGCCTATCGGGTTGATTCTTGGCGCATTCGCTGTGCTGGCTGTGGCTGTTTGCGCCATGCGGGGCCTGCAGGGGCGTTGGAAACTTGCCCCGCTTGCAGTCGTATTCGCCGGAGGTGGAATCAGTTGGCTCTTTGGTATGCTGCCCCTGCTGATCGCCTTCCCCGATGAGTTCATTCGATTCGCAGAGTCGAAACTTGACCTGACTCAGTCTCCGCTTATGAGACTCGGCGCATGGATCACCAGTGGTGTCTTCTGGCTCATTCTGTTCTATGCGATTCGGCGAGTGAGATTGAATTCCTGGCCTCGCCGCATTTTGGCGTTGATCGCTGTTGCATTTGCCGGGACCCTCTACAGCGTCGTCATGGCCTATGTCGAAACCCGTTTCCTGGGCTTGCATTCGTATCGGTCCGCATTCCCGTCCGTGACGCGGATGACTCGCGCCTACACCGGGGTTTCCGGTGTGCTCTTATTCGCATTCACCGCCTTGCAACTTTGGCTGATTTCAGCCTGGCAACGGGCCTCGGGTGAAACGAAAACCTATTCCTCCGAGACCATCTATGCAGCCGGCTTGAAAGGAGTCCATATGTCAAAACTTTCAAATCAATCGACTCGTCTGTTGTGCGCCAGCGTATTACTCGGTCATGGCGGCGCCAGGCAGAAGCTGCTTGACTGGCTCAAAGACGCAAACCGGGCCGTGGGCCTTGAACTTGGCGTGGATCTGCGTCTCGCTGCGCAAGTAGCGCGTTTCGCCGAGAAGAGAAACCGTCGCGGCTGGTGGATCTATTTTGGAATGTTCTGCCTCACGCTGCTCGCATCTCTGCTCAACCCTCTGGCAGGCATTCTGGGTCTCGCCGCGGGCGCAATCTTCTGGTTCGTTCGCCATATCGAAGAACATGACACCTTCGCGCCCATGTTTTCTTTGCGGTCCTTCAACCCGGAAGACGTCGCTGTGCAATTCCCCGCAGAGCTTGAAGCGGATGATCTATCGGCCATGCCTTTGCCCAATCAGAACTTCTTCGTCTACGGCGATTTCTCACCATTCGTTGGCGCCGGCTACGATTTCGGCGGATGGTCGGTGGTCATTGCCCTCGACAAGCCGGCAACCAGTTTCGGCGTCGCGGCCTCTCCACAACCCTTTGAAATTCGTGATGTCTACCGAGCCATCGATTCCGGGCTGGACAGCCTGGGTGTGAGTGAGGTTCTTAAGACCGATTGCTTCTTCGCGCGGGGAACCGACGTGCGAGGCTCAGAGGAGTTGCTGCCGAACATTCACGGACGTCCCGCAAGAGTCCTCGACGACTCCGTGGCCTCTCGATATATGTACGCGGACGATGCCAAGGTCCGCCACTATCGATGCTATCGAATCATAGACTGGGGCGGCGATCTCGCGCTTTCCTACTACATCCGCTGCTCGCGTCGCGGCAGTACGCTTTACGTCGAAACCAAGCGCTTCCTTCTTACACCGCTCGGTGAGCCATTTCGTGCCGTGGACAACATGGTGCATCTAGACGCAAAGGAAACATTTGGTGCTCTCCTCGCCAGCTTCATCATCGGGCCTCTACACGTTGTCGCTTCCCCCTTCTGGGCCTTCGCTGAGGTGACACGGATCCTGCGAGAGACATTCGGAATCGGGGAAGAGAGTAATCGGGAAAAAGCGATCGAGAAGAATCCGCTCTTCAACTACGGCGCGGTTACCAGCCTCAGGCAGGCGTTGAGCAGCGGCAATTATGGCCACTACTTTCAGAAGATGGATGGCGATCTATACAACAAGTTGTTTGAACATGAGGTTCTCGACTCGCTAGTGGAGTTCCTCGATGCGCATGGCATTGACACCTGCGACCTGAAGGAACGGCAGAATACCATCCTCAACAACGGCGTGATCGTTCATGGTGGTGATGTGAAAGCCGAGAGCCTCGCCGTAGGCGCGGGAGCACAAGCTGTCAAGAAGGTTCAAAACGCATTTGCCGGCAAACTATCTATGAAAGGAGCGGAAGGATGAGCGATCCTGCTGTTTCTGCCAATTACGGCATCATAGGGGCAGTTACGTCGAAAGCTGTCGCTGTCGGTCCTGACGCCAGAGCCATTGTCAACGAATATGCAACGCTCTCGCGTACTGACTTCGACGGCGCCATGGACGATCTCCGCGCTCAAATCGCCGCTCTCAAGCTGCCGGAATCACATCAGCAACTGCTCCACGAAGATCTTTCAAAGATCGAACAACTGGCAGGCGCGAAACCTGAAGCCAAACCAGCCGCCGCGAACGTGCTCAAGAGTTTGCTGGCGAACTTCAAGCTGGCAGGCGAATTCCTGCAAACAGCCGCTGGGCTTCAGGGGCCAATCAAGCTGATAGCGCAGTGGTTTAACGTCCCTCTGCCGTTCTGAGCAGGTTACCGGGCTCCGCCTTGCCCAGTCCGGAATTTGCTTATTTCGCGCCCTGAATCTGCACGAGCGCCGGGTGCCCATCCTCGCGTCCTTCTACGCAGGTTGGGAGACCACGAACCCTGATTCGAGCGAATAGCGAGCGGCTGGCCCCACCGCAGGTGGTTGCAGATAATTACATCTCTTCGTCGCACAATAATCCTTAGAAGCTTTCCCTCCAATAGTCCCGATAACTCCTTATCCTGGACGATTTTGCAGGGAACTTCTTTGTTGTCACGATTTTACGGCGCAACCATGTCTGTAAATTCAAGAAAACAAGGAATTTGTTTACAAAATACGGGTGGGGGTAGGTGGGAAACCACTCGCCAGCTCCGCAAATGCCTCTCGCATCCGGCTCCACGTCATCTGCAAGTCTTCGGGCAGCAGGCGTGACTCGGCGATCGTGGTCATGAAATTCGTGTCCCCCGCCCAGCGGGGCAGCGCATGCAAATGAAGGTGCCCAGCCACGCCCGCGCCGCCTGCCTTGCCGATATTCATGCCAAAGTTGAAGCCGTGCGGACGATAGAGCAGTTGCAAGACTTGCTCTGTTCGCTGCGCCAGATCGATCAGCTCATGCGCCGTGTCGACTGGCAGCAGCGCCAGCCGGTCGAGATGCGCGTAAGGCATCACCATCACGTGGCCTGACGTATAAGGAAAGGCATTCAGGCAGACGAAGCAATGCTTGCCGCGCACGATCAGCCCTCCTGCAGCTTCGGCCTCTTCCGCGCTCATTCCCTTTTCAATCCCATAATTGATCGCCGCGATCAGGTTGCAGAAGACGCAGCTCGTGTCGCCGGGCCAGGCTGCAAGGCTCTGCGGAACGCCGGGACGCACTGCTGTGTCGGCCGAGGTGATATAGGCATAGCGCCAAGGAGTCCAAAGATGATCCATGGATGGGGTCCGCCTCGAACAGTATAGTTGGGCTGGCCGCGATAAAAAGTCGCGAAATCCGGTTCGTGGTCTTCGACCCTTGCCGCAGAAAACGAACTGCAGGTCCACTTCGGCTTCGCTCAGTGCAGGCTTTCGGCTCGCTGCGCTCGCTCAGGATGACAAGCTATTTTGCTCGCTCCTGACGACGTCTCACTTTGAATGACAGGACACAAATATCTGTTGACCGCGAAAAAAATCGGCGAATCATTCCCGGAGCCGCGCAAGTCCATTGCTTCCGTCATAGCGCTTGAGAAAACGCAACGACAACCAAGCCGGTAGTGCTGTTTTGCTCAATCCGTTGGATTGACGTGAGAAAGCAGAGGTTGGTACACTCGTGAGCGTAGCTTCCTGCGCGGATTCCAGCAGTGAGTTGCGGCCGCCCTCCAGCAAGCCGCTGCCTGCCGGGTGCTCCCCAAGGAGACCAGCCCCCTTTAACGCCAGCTTCACGGGCCGGGGATACTGTTCTTTGTTGAGAGCGCCACGGCTAAAGGTTCGCGGACGCCGGTAGGGAGATGGCCTCCGGCTCCCCTCGTTGACCAGAAGCGCAACGGAGGAACCACCCCAGCGGCTGGCAAGTTAAGGTCGCGGGAGCAAGGAATCCCGGAGCTCGCAGCGATGGCAAACGTCCTCAATCCCGAAACCGAGAGTACAACCCTGAACACTGAAATGGAATGCCCAGTCCTCGAACCTGCGACGGAGCAAGAGCAGCCGTTGCAAGAATCCACGTCCAACACAGAGACCCCCGCAACTGTCGAAATACCCGCGCTGGACGCCGATGCCCCAACCGAGCCTGTTGCCGAGGCTTCCCCCGTGGCCGAAGCCACCGCGGAAGCAGAGCCCGCAGCCGAGGTTGCAACGGAAGTTCCCGCGCCCGCCAGAGCCGCGCACGCAGAGCACAGCCTTGAGTCCATGGATGACTTCTCCGCCGCGCTCGAAGCTTTTGAACGCGAACAGGCAGCAGAGGCCGCCGCGGTTGAAGCCTATGGCGACAAGATTGTCACCGGAACGGTGATCAAGCAGACCGAAAAGCATCTGGTGATCGATGTGGGCCTGAAGTCCGAGGGGCTGGTGCCGCTCGAGCAGGTTACCGATCATACAGGCGCAGTGAAGTTCCAACCCGGCGAATCCATCGATGTGGTCATCGAGCGCGAAGAGCCCGAGGGCGGCTATCTGGCCAGCTATGAGCGGGCTCAGCGCCTGCGCGTCTGGGACACCATCGAGAAGGCTGCAGCCGACAAGACGCCGGTGATCGGCACTGTAGTCAGCCGCGTCAAGGGCGGCGTCACGGTCGATATCGGCCTGAAGGCATTTTTGCCCGGCTCGCAGCTTGAGATTCGCCCGGTCCGCAATCTGGACGGCTACCTCGGACAGCAGATTGAAGTCCGCGTCATCAAGCTGAACAAAAAGCGCGGCAATGTTGTCGTCAGCCGCAAAGAGATTCTGGAAGAAGAGCAGAACGCCAAGCGCTCCACCACGCTCGAGCAGTTGGGCGAGGGAGCGGTGCTTACCGGCACGGTCAAGAACCTCACCGATTACGGTGCGTTCGTTGATCTCGGCGGCATCGACGGCCTGCTGCACATCACCGACATGAGCTGGGGACGCCTCACGCATCCTCGCGACCTGGTGAATGTAGGCGACGAGATTCAGGTCAAGGTTTTGAAGTTCGACAAGGATAAACAGCGCGTCTCGCTGGGCTTCAAGCAGTTGACGCCCGATCCGTGGCTCGATGCGACCGAACGCTATCCGGTCGGCGCGCACGTCAAAGGACGCGTGCTTTCCGTTACCGATTACGGTGCGTTTGTCGAGCTCGAACAGGGCATCGAAGGCCTGGTTCATCTCTCTGAGATGACATGGTCCAAACGCCTCAAACACCCGTCGAAATTGGTCAAGCCGGGCGACGAGGTCGAGACTGTTGTCTTGAGCGTCAATCCCGCCGACCGCCGCATCTCGCTCGGCATGAAGCAGCTCCTCGAGAACCCGTGGGAAAACTTGACCGACAAGTATCCCGCCGGCACAGTTGTCGAGGGCCGTGTTCGCAACCTTACCGACTTCGGCGCATTTATCGAGATCGAAGACGGCATCGACGGCCTTGTCCATGTCTCGAATCTGAGCTGGACCAAGCGCGTCAAGCACCCCTCTGAGATCGTGAAGAAGGGCGAAAAGGTGAAGGCAGTCGTCCTCGGCGTCGAGCCGCAGAACCGCCGCCTCTCTCTCGGCATCAAGCAGTTGCAACCCGACGTCTGGGAGAGCTTCTTTGCCGCTCATCGCGTGGGCGACGTGGTTCACGGCAAGGTGCTGCGCACGGCGCAATTCGGCGCTTTCGTCGAGATTGCCGAGGGAGTCGAAGGTCTCTGCCACATTTCAGAGGCAGGCGACGAGCCCGGACAGCCGTCCAAGCTTGAAACCGGTCTGGAGCATGACTTCAAGATCATCAAGATCAATGTGGAAGAGAAGAAGGTAGGCCTCAGCCTGCGCTCGATTGGCCACGAAGCCAGCCGCGCCCAGGTCGAGAGCTACAAGAAGGAAGCCCACAAGGCTCCAGTCTCAAGCTCAACCACCACTCTAGGCGACCTGATCAACTGGAAGAGCGAGCGGTAAGCGCCTCAGCTCAAGCAAGCCCGCAACGGCCACCCGCAAGGGTGGCCGCTCTGCGTTGCAAGAGATTCCGGACCGGAAATTGGCAACGGGTGCCCCATCCTTCCGAAGTTTCATCTCGGAAGGGTGGGAAACCAAGAACTCTGCGACTTTGGAAAGCGCTGTTTCAGCCCGGCCTTGGCTTAACCTTCGCGGACAGGTCTTCACTCGTGGGCTGGTTGGGCGAAAACGCGGGATTATCCGCCGGCAGATTCCCCCATCGCCCAATTGAAGCAATGCAGGAGTGGCTGCCAAAGACCCCCGCCGCCATGTACGATGTTCTGGAACACTACCCCGTTGATTCTGTTCAAACGAAAGGCAATTGCAAAGCCAAAAACAATCGGAGGCAAAGATGCTCAAAGGATTCCGCGACTTCATTCTGCGTGGCAATGTCGTTGATCTGGCCGTGGCCGTGATTCTCGGCGCGGCCTTCAATGCAATTGTCGCGTCGCTCGTCGGCGATGTGCTCAACCCGCTGATTGCCGCCACCATCGGCAAGCCCGACTTCAGCGGCGTCGTGCTGAACATCGGTAGCGGGCACATTAAGATTGGTAACTTCCTCAACGCCGCCGTTTCGTTTCTGATCGTTGCCACTGTGGTCTATTTCGCCATTGTTCTGCCTCTCAACCACATTCAGTCGCGGCTCAAGAAGCCAGCGGCTGCCCCGACCACCAAACCCTGCCCTGAATGTCTAAGTGACATCCCTCTGGCCGCTCGGCGTTGCGCTCATTGCGCCCAGCCGGTGGCATAGTCGCCGGATATAGCTCCGACAATTCGCTGAAAGAGGTCCCACGCATGGCGCTCTTCAAGCCGCTTGCCTTTTCTTTTATTCTGGCCGTTGCTTCCGGACCTCTTTCAGCGCAGAACGCCGCCCCGCCTACCCCTGCCGTCTTCGGCTATCGCGACTTTACGGCTCAAGCAACGATCGAGGAAAAATTCCTCGCCGTCCCCGATGCCAGGTTGGCCGGCCAGCACCTTAAGATCCTCACCGCCGAGCCTCATCTGGCCTCAACACCCGAGGACCGCAAGACCGTCGATTACGTTGTACAAAAGTTCCGCGCCGCGGGCCTGGAGACGGAGATCGTTCCCTTCCGTGTCCTGATGAACCAGCCCAAGGTGGTGCGCGTCGAGGCCTACGACTCCAGCGGAAACCAGCTCATGAGCGGCCCCACCCGCGAGCACGTTGACGGCGACGCTTATCAGGACGATCCACGAGTCGTAATGCCCTTCAACGGCTCTTCAGGCTCAGGCGATGTCACCGCCGAGGTCGTCTATGCCAACTACGGCCGCCTTGAGGACTACGAACAGCTTGCAGTCCGCCACATCGACCTGCACGGCAAAATCGTTCTTGTCCGCTACGGCGCAAACTTCCGCGGAGTCAAAGTCTATCTGGCCGAACAGCGCGGAGCCGCCGGTGTGCTGATCTACTCAGACCCGCAAGACGACGGATTCACCAAAGGCGACACTTACCCGATGGGACCCTGGCGGCCCGAGACCGGCGTCGAGCGCGGGTCGGTTCAATACCTGTTCAAATATCCCGGCGATCCCGAGACGCCCACCGTGGCTTCGACGCTCGATCTGCCCGATTCCGCCCGCGTTTCGCCCTACGGCAGCCAGCCCCGTATCATCTCAATACCCCTCAGCTACCACGATGCTGGTCCGATCCTGCAAGCCCTCAAAGGCCCCGGCGTACCACAGGGCTGGCAGGGTGGGCTAGGCTTTCGCTACCACATCGGACAGACCGAAGGCTCCGGCAGCGTCAAGGTTCACCTCGTCTCAGTGCAGGATTATCAGCGGCGCATCATCTGGGATGTGATCGGCAAGGTGAAGGGCGCGGAGTATCCCGACGATTGGGTTGTGGTCGGAAATCATCGCGACGCCTGGGTCTACGGAGCCGTCGATCCCGGCAGCGGCACCGCCGCCATGCTCGAATCGGTGCACGGCATCGGGGTACTGCTTCGCCAGGGCTGGCGTCCGAAACGAACCTTGATCTTTGCAAGCTGGGATGCCGAGGAAGAGGGTCTCATTGGCTCCTCTGAATGGGTCGATCAGAACGCCAAAGCTCTGGAGCGCGCCGTCGCCTACTTCAACACCGACGTTGCCGTCTCCGGCACGGACTTTACCGCCGCGGCCGTGCCCTCGCTCAAGCAGTTCCTCCGCGAACTGACCCGTTCGGTTCCCAGTCCGATGGGCGGAACGGTCTATCAGCAGTGGCGCACCAATCATCCGGCACAAAGCGCGCATCCTGCCCAGGGAGAGCAGAACGGCCTCAGCGCGCCCACTTCACCCGGCGAAGAGGTACACGTCGGCGATCTCGGCTCCGGCTCCGACTTCACGCCATTCTTCCAGCATGTCGGCGTGCCCTCCACAGACATCGGCTCCGGCGGCCCCTACGGGGTTTATCACTCCGTCTTCGACAACTTCGCCTGGTACACGATGAACGCCGACCCGGGATTCGTCTATCTCCAGGAGATGGCGCGCGTCTTTGGCCTCGAAGCCCTGCGCATGGCCGATGCCGACGTGCTCCCCTACGACTATGTCGCCTACGCCCGCGAGATCGGCGCGTATATTGAAGCAGCCAAAGCAAAGTCCGCGGCCCCCGGCGAAGGGTCACAAAGTTGGAGGGCCGGAGTCTCCAGCAGGATCTCCTCGAGACTGGGCTGGAAGTCTCCCGATCCGGGACTTAACTCTCTCGATTTTTCCGCCGCCGTGGCCGCCGCGGCCCGCTTCTCCGCTGCCGCCCAGCGAGTCCAGAAACTGCAATTCACAGTCTCCGGCAATGTCGCCCAGCTCAATCTCGCTCTGCGCCAGACCGAGAATGCCCTGCTTTCCGATGCCGGTCTGCCCAATCGCCCATGGTACCGGCACACCATCTATGCGCCCGGCGAATACACCGGCTACTCCGCCGTCGTGATTCCCGGCGTCAACGAGGCCCTCGACGCCCACGATCTCACCCGGGCCGCGCAGCAGTTGGCCGTTCTCACCCAGGCCCTAACGCGCGCCGCCCAAACGCTGGAAGGTGCGCAATAGGCAGGTGTTCGTTGTGAAAATACTCTTGACGTAACGCATAACGGAGGGTAGACTGAAAGATGATCGACGGCTATCGGGACAAGCGCACCAGGGATTTCACGGCTGGCTTGCGAGTCAAGGCATTCGATGGCATCGAACGCTGTGCCCGGTTGAAGCTCGACCGACTGGACGCGGCGACGGCGCTCGCGGACCTTGCGGCCCTGCCTGGAAATCGCTTTGAGGCTTTGTCTGGAGATCGTAAAGGACAATACAGCATCCGCATCAACGACCAATGGAGAATCTGTTTCGAATGGCTTGCGGGGGACTCAGGCCCATCCAATGTCGAGATTTTCGATTACCACTAGGAGAACCCGATGGCCGTTCCTGTCATCCATCCCGGAGAGCATCTGGCCGAGGAGTTAAACGAGCTGGGCATGAGTGCCTCAGAACTGGCGCGCCGGTTAGACGTGCCGCCCAACCGCATCACCGCAATCCTCAACGGACAGCGCGGACTCACCGGCGACACTGCTCTTCGACTAGCCCATTTCTTTGGCACGAGCGCCCAGTTCTGGCTCAATTTGCAGAGTCTCTACGAACTCCGTCTGGCCCAGCAGAAGGCCGGGAAAGCCATTGATGCGCTTCCCCGGCTCACACCGGCCGAACGCATGAGTGCCTGAACGGTCTGTCTGTTATTCCGTCAAATGACAACCGTACCTTTCGTAACATCTAGCCCTTTGTGCGGTTGACCCGGCCCCGTAACGCTCGTATCGTTGGAGTTGAATATGAAGACTTCCCCAAACTCGATCCGCATCGGCGTCGCGGCTGCCATTATCGTCGGCACCATCGCCTGGCTTGCCTACTCCGGCTACGGAGCCAACAAGAGCTACTACGTCACCATCGCTGAACTGGGTGGCATGGGCGACAAGGCCTATCACAGCCAGTTGCGCGTCGAGGGCTTCGTTCAGCCCGGCACAATCGAGCACGACGGCCCCCACGTGACATTTGTGATGAATGAGTTTGAGAGCCATTCGCCCAAGGCTCCCGGCGGACGTTTGCTCAAGGTCGTCTACAAAGGCTCTGAGCCGCCGCCGGACACCTTCAAGGACAACTCTCAGGCTCTCGCCGAAGGCTCCTATGGCCGCGACGGCGTCCTTCACGCCACCGTGCTGCAAGCCAAGTGCGCCAGCAAATACGCGCCCGCGCAGCCTGGTTTGCAACCCAACGCAACGCCTGCGCAGCCTGCCGCCGCGCCCAATGCCGACCCTCGCGCGTCTGTAGTTCCTTCGTCCAAACCAGCAAGTTAGCTCTGCCCGGAAAGGAGCCTCATGAATTGGAAAAAGTTGCTCTCGGATTTCGTCATGTACATGGCAATGCTATTTGCATGTTTCCTCATGATTGAGTGGAACAGGAGAACCTCCCACTTCATCTCCAGCGAATTCGTTGAGAATGCGCTTGCATCGATCGCGGTTGCGCTTGGAATTGCCGGTTATCAGGCGTTGGATCGTAGCGGTCACATCAGATCCCGCCGCTTCCTGAGGAACGGTTTTATCGCATGGTTCGCCGTCTACCTGCTCCTCTTTGCCATCGAATCGCTCGCCAAGACAACCATCTTCGATTTTCCGATTGCCTTTTCGCTGTATCCATTGCTCCTGCTCATCGTGGCGCCCTTTCCGCTCGCGCTCTACCTCACCCGGAATCAGCCCAAGTCCACAGCGCAGCCGGCAAGCACCAAAGCCTCCTGATTGGGGCATCTTCAGGGCATACTGATTGGAGCATGATTCAAGAATCCGCTCTGTATCAGGGCTCGACATCACAGGCTGCGGAAGAACTCATTCGAAGCCCGCCTTGTATCAGGGCACGACTTTAGTCGTGCCGCAACGCTAGAATGATTAGCGCGGGCTTTAGCCCCTGAGGGATGAAACCCAGATCCGCCAGGCTGTTTTTTGAAACACGCCGCAGAGGTTCGACTCCACCCAAAACCGCCATGCAGTTCTGTGCACGCAAGGAGCTTTGATGAATTGGAGAGTATTGACAGTCATCATCGTAGCTTTTTCGGTTGCTCTATTCGCAACTTTCATGGTGTTTTACTTGATCGGCAGAGACCCGCACTATAATCACCATTCCTTAATCAGGGATGCGGCAATGGGTGTCGGGCTTGTCTTCGGTGCTGTTGGTGGCGAAAAACTGAAGCGGGGCGGAAACAAGAAGTTAGCCAGTTTTCTCTTCAGATCCGCTCTCATCTGTCTTTGCGTTTCACCGTTCGTGATCTTCCCCTTCAAAAGGCCCATATCGGAATATGGTTCTGATTTCATATTCTGTGCGGGTTCTCTGCTATTCGGCGCTCAGTTTCCTCTCGCTCTCTATCTGAATCGAAAGCAGAATAGTTCCAGGTCCGAGCCGACAATCGCCGATGCCCGCTAAATCAATGACCACCCCCGGCTCAACCGCAGCCACTCCGCTCTGCGCGCAGCTCGACCAGGTCTCCCGCCTCTTCGGCTCCTTTGCCGCGCTGCGCCAGGTCTCGGTCGACTTCGAGCCGGGCCGCTGCTATGTCCTGCTTGGCGAAAACGGCGCGGGCAAGTCCACCCTGCTGCGCATCCTCGCCGGCCTGCTTCGTCCCAGCTTCGGCACAGTCACGGTCTTTGGCGAAGACGAGCCCCATGAAGCCCGCGAACGCATCGGCTACATGAGCCACGCGCCCATGCTCTACGACGAACTGACCGCCCAGGAGAATCTGCGCTACTTTGCAAACCTTTATCCGGGCCGCGCCTGCCTGACACCCGCCGAGGCTTTGCAGCAGGTCGGGCTCGATCCGGAGCTGAATCGTCCCCTCGGCAACTACTCACAGGGAATGCGCCAACGTACCTCGTTGGCCCGCGTACTGCTCTCCGCGCCCGAGCTTCTTCTGCTCGACGAACCTTTCTCCAACATGGATGTCGAATCCGCCCGCCAAATGGTCGAACTGCTGGCCGGCTTTCGCCAGAGCAACCGCACTATCGTCCTGACCACCCATCAGCGCGACCTCGCCGCCCCCATTGCCGACTGGGTGCTGACTCTGCACGCCGGACGTGTCGCATCGCTTGAGAAGGGAAACCCCACGCGATGAAGACCAACGGTGCGCGCTTCCTTGAATCTCTCGGCATTCCCTTCGAGCTCCGTGAGTACGAAGTTGATCCAGACGATCTGACCGCAATCACCGTCGCCAAAAAGATCAACATGCCACCCGAGCAGGTCTTCAAAACACTGCTGACCACAGGTGGTCCGGGCGCCTATGTTTTCGCGGTGATTCCCGGTGACGCTGAGCTGGACTTCAAGAAACTCGCCCGAGTCGCGGGACTGCGCAAGGCCGAGATGGTTCCCCTCAAAGAGGTGCAGCCCCTCACCGGCTACATTCGCGGCGGCGTCACAGTCTTCGGCGCAAAAAAGGCCTATCCGGTTTTCATTGATGAAACCGCGATCCTCTTCGACAAGATCAGCGTCTCCGCAGGCACACGCGGAACTCAGCTCATCCTTTCGCCCGAAGACTATATCCGCACTGCCGAGGCCCAGACCGCCGACCTGACCAAGGACAAAACTCCGGATGCCCCATCCATTCGCTTTTTTGGCGAATGGGTGGGAAACGACGAACCCAACCACTCAAAACCCGAGGGCCGCTCATGATGCCCCACGCCCTCTGGAATCACCTGGTCAAAGACCTGCGCATCGAGCTGCGCACTCTCGACACGCTGGTCTCGATGCTCTTCTTTTCCCTGCTGGTGGTTGTGCTTTTTTCCATCGCCTTTGACCCGCGCGGAGCCTTTTCTCAGCAGATCGCCGGGGGAGTCCTCTGCGTGGCCACACTCTTTGCCTCGGTCAGCGCGCTCAACCAGGCCTGGGCTCGCGAGATCCGCCATCATGTCATCGACGCGCAGCGCATGGCTCCCGCTCCCGGCGCCGAGCTCTATCTGGCCAAGGTCATCGTCAACTTCTTCTTTGTTACATTTGTCCAGATCGTCCTCGCGCCCTGTTTTCTTATCTTTTATAACCTGCACATCGCGGGCCAGGGCTGGCTGCTTGCGCTGGTGCTGCCGCTCGGCACATGGGCGCTGGTCGGCAACGGCGTCTTTTTTGCCGCGCTCTCCATCCGCAGCCGCAACCGCGAACTGCTGCTCTCGCTGATTCTCTTTCCCATTTTTATTCCGGCGCTGCTTGCGATGGTGCAGGCCACGTCTGCCATCCTCACCGGAGAGAGCGACCCGACTCTCTGGATCAAGCTCCTCGTGGGCTACGACATTATCTTCACCACAGTCAGCCTGCTGCTATTCGACGTAGTCTTCCACGCCGAATAGCGCAACTCCTACTCGGTTAGGAATGCTACCGACTGTAATGAGCTGATCTCAAATGGCTTGCGGCAGCGGACATTGACGCAGCCCAGCTTTTCATCCCGCCGCACCATATACGATTGCGCCTTGGCGAATTTGGCCCGATCGCGCTCGTCGGCGCCGCGGGGCAGTTGCGCCCGTTTGCGCCTCACGATCCAGGTGACCTTGTACTCTCCAGCCTGACCGCACTTTGGGCAGATAAGAGTATGCGTGCGCTGCTCGGTCGTCTCGTTGAAATAATCCCGCTCTTCCATTGCTCTCCATCCCGGTAAAGAATCTCGACCGCCGGGGTTATAACATTTTAATTCGGCGGCTATCCCTCTCGCGAATCCGCAGAGGGACTTTCGCTCCGGCGTAATCTTGTTCCATACTGATCCTTATGACCGGGGAAACGCAAGAAGGGACTATGACGAAGCGCAAGCCAGGGAAATTCTCTGCCACGAAGGCGGTCAAGGCCAACGCAAGGGAGCGGGTGGGCCAGCCCAAAGCTGCCCGCGTGATCGACTCGGAGCCGCGCACTGGGCGCGCCACCAAACACAAACCGAAGCTCGAGGAGATTCTTCGACAAGAGGAATAGCAAAACAATAACCAAAGCAGTCGGCGTAGTCTGCGTTTTTGAAGGCACAGGCCTAAAGTCCCTCTCCGTTTGGTATTCGAAATCAAATCAAACCGTCCATCTGCCCAGGTATTTGCACTGGCTCGCCTGTCTTACGCTGTCTTACGCCACGTCTTACACGAATCGGACATTTGCCCGACGCCCGTAAGACATTGGCAAGACAGCCGTCGTGTCGGCAAACAGGGCCCGCCCGACGCAGTTCCTCCGTAAGACAAGCTCTCGCAGACTGGTTCTTTGCCAAAACCGGGTGTTGTTCTGTCCCGCAAACGTCTCATGGCGCCACCAGAAATCTCCCCGAGCGGCAGACAGCCGGAATCTGGCCTTTTGGACGCAAGACAGCGTAAGACGAAAGGTCGGACGGCTATCGATGTGGTTGGGAAAAAACAGCGATGCGGGCCGGAATCGAACAGATCGAACGCATCGGGGGTGATTTCGGTCTTTATGCGGGGCGGATGGGCGGGCGACTTGAGTCCGCGTACCCCGAGGGACCACGGACTCAAGCCAAGGAGACAGGCTGTTAAGAGCGGCTAACCTTCCGGCGCATGACGCCAGCCAATCCCAGAATTCCAGTGCCCAGCAGGATCAGGCTGCCGGGCTCAGGCGTGTCCTGCACCTCGACACCGAAATCCGCACCCACGTGTTGAACGCCGCCAAAGTCTGAGCCACCGGTGTCGACAATTAGGGCGTCTGTGACCATGCTGACTCCCAGGTCGTCCGGGTGAGTTTTGGTTGGAGCAACACCGGTAACTGTAATAAGCAACTCCAACGTGCAGCTACCGCCCTTTTTCTTGAGGGTCTCGTCCACGTAGCAATTTCCATTCGAGTTTCCGGAAACGTCATTGTCGAATGAAACGCCTGTGACCGCGTCGCCTGGGTTTCCCTCGTCGTATGAATACGAGAGGTTCCCCAAGCTAAGAATCTCTACCCCGAAAGTATTGTTGTTCGTAAGCTCAATCGGTATCGCGATCACTGATCCGCCGTCCGCGGGATACTGCGTTATCACGGGGGTATTGAGATTGGTCGCCGTAAGCGGATCAGCCAACCCAGAGCGCCCATCGAGCAGGAGCGCAACAGCGACCGTCGCAGTCGAAATGAATTTCAAACTCAGAAATCTCTTCACAGTAAAAATCCTTTCAAGGCAATCAAGAAACAATCGAAATACGGCGACAGTCACCGTTTAGGGGGACTTCGTTTCTTCCGTAGAGTCGGGAGATGTCGATGTAAGTGCAATTTAGATGCCATTAATGCTCTATGAAAACAAATGATTTGAGGCGACCAATCCGCCACAATATGCAATCTCTTGCATCTCTTTGTGGTAATTTTCCGCCATCTGCAGCAACCTGCATTCTTACGGGTGCTGCACGCTGTAGGGGCCTGGCAGTATCGGTTCCGAGGGTTTGTCGGACAGCACTGCCTCGCTGTGGACGTTGGTGCGATTGGAGAAGATTCGGAACTGCACGACCAGGTCCAACAGAACTGGAACGGGCTTTCCGTCTTTTTCAGCAGGCGCAAAGCTCGCTTTGCGGATCGCCGCAACGGCATTCTCGTCCAGGCCAAAGCCGATCGGACGGCCGACGGCGATCTCCTGGGCCTTTCCGTCAGCGCCGACTACGGTATGGTAAAGAGCCATGCCGGCCACGCCATTAGCCTGCGCCAATTCACTTGAATCGGGCTCGAATTTGGTCAATAGAAGCGCCTTTTTGTCCACGGTATTCTGGCGCAGGACGGAGGGGTCTTTGGGGCGATAGTCGGTTTTGGCGGCCGCAGCCTCGTAGTAGAGTCTCCAGAACTCAGGCATGGCGGCAATCATGCGCTCATCCAGCCCCGAGGCAAAGATGTTGACAAGAGCTTCTTTGAGCAGGTTTGTGGCATGCAAGGGCGAGGTGGTCGTGGTTACGCCGCCTGCGTCGGCTGGCCTCTCGGCCTCGGGTGCGGCGGCGATTGAGGCCTTGAGTTGCTCAGTTTCGCTCAACTCAGCCGGAGCCGAGACAGGCTGTACGGCCGGTTCTGCAGTGGCCGGACTCTGATCCTTTTTGTTCCTTGCCTTGCCCGCCTTAACTTCCTTCTTTTTCTTTGGGATAACCACGATCTCCCGGTCAACGGTGATGATCACGGCCTTCTTTTTGGGCGTGATTCTCACCCGGTCGAAGGCTGTGGAGGAGTCCTCGTAGGCGAGTTTGCCCCCAAAGCGCAGGGCATAGCGGATTCCCTGCAACTCAATGATGTGCTTCGTCATTCGTATCTTGTTGATTTCAATTGCGCTTAACGTGTAAGGCCCCTCGGGCGAATGCCCGGCAAGGCGGCCATGCTCGTCGAATCGGAGCGTATTGTCCAGGTAGCCACCGCGCAGGTAGAGCGTCTTGCCGACCAAGAGCTGCTTCAGCTCTTCCTCGCTGATGCCGCCCGTCTTGGAGGGCTCTTGAGCATTCGGTTTTTTTGCGGCGTGCTGCGCCGGCGGTGTGACTTGTGTTGCGGGTTGCTGAGTTACGTCAGACTGTGCAGCCTGCTGAGCCCCTGCGGAATAGACCATCGACAGCGCCAGGGCGGAGCCGAAGGCGGCGGCGCTAAATCGAATCGAAGCCGGCAAAGAGTTCAAAAAACAACGGACAGTAGCCACAAGCATTTGAGGAAGCCCTTGAGCGACACTTTAACAGGATTTTTTGCCCCGTGGTGACTTGCGCGTAAATCCGTTCTCAGACGCGTTCCTTATTTGGATACCTGGGCGCGCTTGAGCCGCCAGAGAATGCGGCGGAAAACGCCCAAAATCCGGCGTGTGTCGTGCGTAGAGAGATTGAGCCGCCGCAGCAGGAGGCGCAGATCGTGGCGGTTGGCGGGCTTCATCGACGAGGGTGAGTAATCCGCTGCCTCGATGGTCTCTTCGATCACACCGGCCAGCAGTTCCAGACGCTGCGAGGTTGGCGCGGGTTCGATTAGCGTCTTTGGGTTGGCGTTCGCTTTAGGGACCCTTGCGGACAACTCGTAGAGGCAGACAGCCACAGCCTGCCCGAGGTTCATCGATGGCTGTTCCGCGTCAGTTGGAATCTCGACCAAAATGTGGCAATAAGAGAGGTCTTCGCGCGTGAGGCCATGTTTCTCCGAACCGAAGACCAGCGCAACGCGGCCGCCGTTATCCAGTTCGTGGCGGACGCGAGGGGCCAAATCAGGCAGAGCAACTACCGGCTGTTCTGGCTTGCGATAGGTCAGGGTTCCTGTGCCCATCACCAGAGTGCAATCGGCTACCGCCTCGGCTAGAGTTGCTGATTCCAGAGCGTTTGTCAGCACCTCAGGTGCTCCAACGGCCGACCGGGCCTCGCGCCACATCGGGGCAAAAGGCGCGACCACCGTCAGCCGCCTGAAGCCGAAGTTGGCTATGGCGCGCGCCGCCGCGCCTATGTTGAGAGGATTGCGCGGCGACGCCAGCACCACATCGAAGCGCTCGCATTGGTCTTGAGGCAGCAAGGAGATATTGTAGTTTGCCGCGCTGGAGTGCTTGCCTGGCTTGGCCGGGTTTAGAGTGGTGTAGACACCATGAGCAACTTCAAGCTGAAGGCAACGCACGCGCCGGTCAAGGCATACTACGAGACGCTGGAGCGCTTCGGACGGGGCAAATTCGATAACGAAGGGAACATCCGCAAGGCCTTTGAAGATCTGCTGGCCAAATGCACTCGGCCCTTCGAGTGGATGGTGGTGCCCGAATACCAGATCACGCGGTCGGGGAAGAATCCGCTGCGCGTCGATGCTGCGGTGCTCGATGCCTTCAACCTGCCGCGCGGCTACTGGGAGGCCAAAGACGAGAAGGACGACCTGAAGGCGGAGATGAACAAGAAGTTCGCGGCTGGATACCCGCGGACAAACATTCTCTTTCAAGCTCCCACGCGCGCCATACTCGTGCAAGACGGGCGTCTTACATTCGACGGCGAGATCTCGGAACCGGAAAAGCTCGTGGACGTGCTGCGGCTCTTCTTTGAGTGGCGGCAGCCGCACCAGGAGGATTGGGACCGGGCGGTTCGGGAGTTCTCTGACCGCATTCCTGAGATTGCCAAGGGCGCGATGACGCTGATTGCGGGCGAGCGGAAGAGCAATCCCGCATTTGTGCAGCGGTTCACAGCATTTGCGGAGCTTTGCCGCGAATCGATCAACCCGGAGTTGAAAGACGAGGCCGTCGAGGAGATGCTGGTGCAGCATCTGCTGACTGAGCGCATCTTCCGGCGCATCTTCGACAATCCGGAGTTTACGCGGCGCAACGTGATCGCCGCCGAGATCGAAAAGGTGATCGACTCGCTGGTCAAGCGGCAATTCAGCCGGGACGCATTTCTCAAGGAGTTGGACCCGTTTTACAAGGCCATCGAAGAGACGGCGGCAAATGCCAGCGACTACTCGGAGAAGCAGGCGTTTCTCAATCGCGTCTATGAGCGGTTCTTCCAAGGCTTTAATAAAAAGCAGGCCGACACGCACGGCATTGTCTATACGCCGCAACCCATTGTGGACTTCATGGTGCGGAGCGTCGAGGAGGTGCTGAAAACGGAGTTTGGCCGCAGCCTCAGCGACAAAGGGGTTCATATCCTCGACCCGTTTGTCGGCACGGGAAACTTCATTACGCGAGTGATGAAGGAAATTAAGACCAGCAGCCTGCCGCATAAGTACAAGGAAGAGTTGCACTGCAACGAAATCATGCTGCTGCCCTATTACATCGCCAGCATGAATATTGAGCACGCGTATCTGGACCGGGTGGGCGAGTACGAGCCGTTCGAGGGCATTTGTTTGGTGGATACGTTTGAGCTTGCTGAGCCGAAGCAGGCAGGTTTCGAGTTCATGACCGAGGGCAATACAGAACGCATCCGGCGGCAGAAGAGAGCGCCGATTTTTGTGGTGATCGGCAACCCGCCTTACAACATGGGGCAGGTAAGCGAGAACGACGAGAACAAGAACCGCAAGTACAAGCATATGGATGCTCGTGTTCAAGAGTCATACACAAAAGCATCCAAGGCAACGCTTCGCAACAAGCTGAGCGACCCCTATGTGAAGGCGTTCCGTTTGGCAAGCGACCGCATCCGAGCGGGCGGAGTCGTAGCGTTCGTAAGCAACAGCAGCTATGTGGATATGATTGCTTTCGATGGGATGAGGAAGTACCTCGCGCACGAATTTGACAAGATCTACGTGGTCGATCTTGGCGGCGATGTACGAAAAAATCCGAAACTATCGGGGACCACACACAATGTTTTTGGAATTCAAATCGGCGTGGCGATCACGGTATTGGTGAAGAAGACCGATCATCAGAGCGGGGATCCAGGACAGATCTATTACACGGCTGTTGGTGAGAATTGGGACAAACAAAAGAAATATGATCAGCTCAATTCATGGATGGAACTGGCTTCAGTTCCTTGGCGTGAGTTGGAGCCGGATTCGCGGAACACTTGGTTAACAGAAGGGCAAAGATGCGAATTCAATTCCTACATGCTGGTTGGCGATCGCCGGAATAAAAACAGTCAAGCCGGATGCGTGATGTTTCAATCATTCAGCTTGGGGCTAGCTAGCAATCGAGATGCCTACAACTACAATTGGAACGCCGCCGCTCTTAGGAAGAATATCGGTAGAGCAGTATCCGCCTATAGCGAGGCCCTTGCCCGGTACAAAGCCATCAAGGTAGCGAGACCGCTTGTTGATGAATTCGTCGATGCCGAAGACCCACGTCTAAAATGGACCCGCCAAACAAAAGCCTCTTTGGGGCGACTTGAGGCGGCGTCGGTTGATAATGCTGCGTTTCGTGTGAGCCTCTATCGTCCTGTCGCGAGACGGCCAGTCTACTTTCAGGACTTCTGGAACGAGGAAAGGTACCAGCAGCATCGGATTTTTCCGACTGAGGATTCGGAGCTAGAGAATATCTCATTTTGTGTGAATGACATTGGATCAAGGTCTCCGATGAGTGTCATTGCAACGAACCGAATTCCAGAACTCCATGTTTGCGCTAGTTCGGATGGGTTTCAATGCTTCCCGTTCTACACCTACGACGAAGACGGCACAAATCGGCGGGAGAACATTACCGACTGGGCGCTTGGGGAGTTTCGGAAGCATTATGGGGATAACTCGGTTTCCAAGTGGAATATCTTTCACTACACCTATGGGCTGTTGCATCATCCTGAGTACCGGACGAGGTATGCGGCAAATCTGAAGCGGGAGTTACCTCGGATTTCGATGGCTCCTGAGTTCAAGCGCTTTGCGGAGATTGGCGCGGCGCTGATGAAACTGCATATCGAGTATGAAGAGCAAGCTGAATATCCGCTGGAGCGGAGGGAGACGGGCAAGCTCGATTGGCGCGTCGAGAAGATGTCTCTCTCGAAAGACAAGACACAACTGAAGTACAACGAGTTTCTCACGCTGAGCGGGATTCCGGCGGAGGTTTACGAGTATCGCCTGGGGAACCGGAGCGCGCTGGAGTGGGTGGTGGACCAGTACAGGGTTTCAACGGATGCGCGGGCGGGGATCGTGAACGATCCGAACCGGGAGGACGATCCGGAGTACATTGTGCGGCTGGTGGGGCAGGTGATTACGGTTTCAATGGAGACGGTGAGGCTGGTGCGGGAGTTGGCTGGGTTGGGGATCGATCAGGCTTGAACGCGGCGTGTGGCTCCAGATGGCCGTGCCCTTTCAAAGATTGGACGATGATTGGGGGCCGTGGTATCCCCACCCTTGCACGATGAGACTGCGCAAGGATGGGGCACCCGGCTTGGATCGTGAGAAAGCCCCACGAGAGGCGTCCCTCAAGGGCTAAAGCCGGAGTGGATGATGGCCGCTTTCGGCACGACTGAAGTCGTGCCCATTCAAAGCGAGCTGCATTGATGCAGTTCCTTCGCAACTCGTGAAGCCGTGTCCTTTTGAAAAACCGGATGCAGGTTGAGGTTCGCGGTATCCATGAGGCTCTGGCGAGAGCGGGGGCTAATGGGCTAGCCTCATAGCATGGTTATGACCAACTCAGCTGAGACGGCCTTGAACGCACTGAGTACCGCGCCAATTGTGCGCTTCTCGGTGCTGGCGTTCAGTTCGATCTTCTTTCTGGTCGATCCATTTGCCGCGATACCTTCTTTTTTGGCGATCACCGAGAGTGCGGATGAGGTGCGGCGCAAGCGCATGGCGCGCAAAGGCACGCTGACCTGTTTCATCGTTCTGACCAGCTTTGCCGTGGGCGGGCAGTTGATCTTTCGCTTATTCGGGATTACGCTGCCGGCCTTTGAAATCGCCGGGGGCATGATTTTGCTGCTGATCGGCCTGGACATGCTGCAAGCCAAGCGTTCGCCGACGCAGGAGACGCATGGCGACGCAGAGGAGGCCACGGCCAAGGACGATGCCGGGATTGTGCCGCTGGGGATTCCAATGCTGGCTGGGCCGGGGGCGATCTCGTCGGTCATGGTGCTGGTGGGGCAGGCGCCGAGTTTCTGGCACTGGCAGATGGGGGCGATTCTGGGCTCGATTGCCGTCACCAGCCTGGTTAGCTATTGGGTGCTGGCCGGGGCGGGGCGCGTGCGCAAATTCATGGGTGAGACGGGCATTCGCGTTCTGGTGCGCGTGATGGGGCTGCTGCTGGTGGCGCTGGCTATGCAGTATTTCGTGAATGGGCTGACGGATCTCGGGGTGATCGCGAAGCAATAGTTGTTTGCGGAAGATGCAAGGCGGCCAACTGTGTTGGGCCACCCTGCGGCAGCCTTTGACTCTTCCGCGCCCAAAAGAGAAGACCCGGGAACGAGATTGTGCGGAAGCCTTACATACCTCTTTGGAATTGCATGATCCGCCTGCTACGATGGTCGCAACATTTTTTCGGCCAATCTGCGGGAGGGTTCAGTGCTTGATGTTCATGCTCCTCATCATGCGCTTCATGCCTGGCGCGACTTTTTTGTTCATCTTGCCACCATCTCTCTCGGCTTGCTGATCGCGCTCGGCCTTGAGGCAACTGTGGAATGGCTTCATCATCGCCACCAGGTCGCTGAAACCCGCGAGGCGCTTCAGCATGAGCGCGAGCAAAACCACAAACAGTTTGCCGCAGATACAGACGGGTTCTGGCTTGATGCGGCAGTATTGCAGAACAATCTTTTGGTTCTCGATTTTCTGCGCGAGCACCCCGGCGCCAAACCAAGCCAGCTGCCGGGGGTGCCGATCTGGTCTGTTAGCTACAAGGGAATGGAAGACTCCGCCTGGAAGGCCGCCAATCAGACCGGTGTTGTTGCGTACATGCCCCAGGATGAAGTCGTGCGGAATGAGGAACTCTACAAATTATTTGCTCTTTTCGAGAGCATCCACGGAGAAGAGTTGGATTTGTTATTCCAGCTTCGAAGTTATTCGCTTCAAAAACCCGACCCAACGCACCTGACCGCGGCCGAGATCGACGACGAGATCAAACTGACCCACCAGTTGCTTTCCAAGGTGATCGGCAGAGGCTACACGCTCCTTTATATCGCTGAAGGGTATCAAGATTTCACGCATGCTCCCAGCAGGGAACAACTCAATCAGTTGGTTCACCTGTCCGATTTGTACAGCCGGCCCGATTACAAGGCAGCTTTATCGCTTACGGAAAAGAGAGTAGAAATGGCCGTGAAGTCTGAATCCTCGGAATCGGTTCCATCGCATTGAAAATAAACGTGCGGAAGACTGTTAATAAAACAATGACGGTGCGCCAGAGCGCATCGAAGTGCCTTTGGTCCCCGGGTTTCCCACAGAAGCGGCCGCTTTCCACAGGGCGGTGGCTTGCATTTCGGGGGTGGGGTTGCTATTCTCACGGAGTTGCAACAAAGCGACTCAGGTTTGGTCTGCGCTGTGCTTGCAAACGAGAGTGGCATGTGCTACTCTTAAAAAGTTGCAAATGAGAAGTAGAAGCCTCCCGGTGGCCGAACGGCCTGCCCCGTTGAGGGAAGTGGGAAGCGAGTTGTGATGCTAGTTCGTTGGGTCAGGTGAGGCATTAGCCCCTGAAACTCTGTAGGAATTCCCGCAGAGGATAAACCAGAACAAGCCATTGCAATACCCAGGAGGAAAACTCCTCAAGAGCCCTAGCGGCTCAGGTGGGTTGATGTTTGATATTTTTGCGCTGCGCGACGCTTCTGAACGGGGGAATCCCGGTCGGGCCGATCGAGATTCGCAAGCGAGAATGAACCGCCAACAGTGAGTTGGAGCGGCCTCGGCGAAATGAGATTATGGGCTTGACACGATAAGGGATCTTCGATATGTTTGGAAGGTTCGCGCAAAAACGCCAAGGATCGCAGGAAGACGCGGAATTGGTGAGCGCAACAAGTTCGAGGACAACCTGGTGTAAAAGCCGGGCCTCGATCCAAAAGGGCGCCGCTCAGGCGGAAGGCTCTCAAGGATCTTTGACAATTAGGTTGAACATGCCAGTTATGAGAATAGATCGAGTTTGGCTTGATCATTCTCACGAAATAAGCATCGCGCCTTTCGAGCGCGCGATGCCGCTGAACCTCACCGACCTCCGTCGGGCGAGGGGAAGCAATCAGGTTTCAAACGAGAGTTTGATCCTGGCTCAGAATCAACGCTGGCGGCGTGCCTAACACATGCAAGTCGAACGAGAAAGTGGAGCAATCCATGAGTAAAGTGGCGCACGG
>JBEKCA010000021.1:0-47413 GCA_050015115.1 Occallatibacter sp. | reverse complement strand
GCTCCACCCGAGGGTCTGTCAATTCGGCAAAATACTTCAAGGGGCTGTCCATTTCCCCTTGTTACAGCTCGATTGCGGTTTGCATATAGCAAATGCGGTTCATTTATATGCGTCGGCCCTGACGTCACTGCAAGCTGAGCGAATAATGACGCTTGAGAGGTCTAAAATGCCTGAGCAATTTGAGAATCCGCAAGCAGACAAGCTGGAAGACGATACAGTTTCGGACGAGTCGGTGGAGAAGAAGATCGATCGCGTGGCCGAAAAAGCTGCTGAGAAATCCTCAAGAACCGAGCAGCGCTTCGACAAGGAAAACAGCCAACCGTTTTCCAGGTAATCGTGAGCTGGTAGCGCGCAAAGCGTCGTCTCGCCTGAGCATCTTAGATGCTGACCGGGATGGCGGAAGACAGCGCCCACGGCGAGGGCCCGCGCCCTATAATAAAGAATGGCCGTTTGCGCTCTGAGCCTCGCTGAGAGGAGTGGGACGCGCAGGCCGAATTCTCGCCTGGTGCTTCCCATTGAATGACGCCATCACCATCCGCGGCGCGCGGACTCATAATCTGAAGAACATCTCCTGCGAGATTCCGCACGGAAAGCTGACGGTGGTCAGCGGCGTGTCGGGATCGGGGAAGAGTTCGCTGGCCTTCGACACGATCTATGCCGAGGGGCAGCGGCGCTACGTCGAGTCGCTCTCGGCGTATGCGCGGCAGTTTCTCGAGCGGATTGAGAAGCCGGATGTGGATCTGATCGACGGTCTCGCTCCGGCGATTGCGATCAAGCAGAAGAATTCCACGCGCAATCCGCGCTCGACGGTTGCGACAGCGACTGAGATTTACGATTATCTGCGCCTGCTCTATGCACGCTGCGGTACGGTGCACTGCGTCCATTGCGATGGATTGGTCAAGCGCGATTCGATCGACGAGGTCGCCGAGGCGATTCTTGCGCTGGGCGAGGGGACGCGGCTCAATGCGCTATTTCCGGTTCGCCACGTTGAGCCTGCGCTGCAGGCCGAAGCCAAGCCCGCAAGACGAGTCGTGAAATCCTCGGCAAAGGCGCCAGTGAAGACAGCCGCGGAATCGCCGCTCACTGAAGCGCTAAAAGCTCGATTAATCGAGCTACGCGCATCGGGCTTCAATCGTCTTTATCAGCGGTGCCAGATCTTTGAGTTCTCCACGCCCGAGTCGCTGCTCGATCTCGATTTCACGTTGCCGGTCTTTGTTCTTTTAGATCGCATCGTGGTCAGTGCTGAAAATCGCGCGCGCATCGTCGATGCCGCGGAGATTGCTTACCGCGAGGCCGGTGAGGTTACTTTTGAAGAGCTTCCTCGCGAAGAGACATCCGATCGCAAACGTCATCGCTTTTCCGGTGCGTATGAATGCAAGAGCTGTCATCGCCCCGGTCGTGAGCCGGAGCCGCGCCTGTTCAGCTTCAACAATCCCTTCGGAGCCTGCCCGCGCTGCCAGGGCTTTGGCAACACGGTGGACTTCGATCTCAACTTGGTCATTCCCGACAAAGGCCTCAGTCTCAATGCTGGCGCGATCGATCCGTGGAACCGGCCCAAGTGCAGGCCGTGGTTTACGGATTTGCGCAAGCAGGCCGCGGAGTTGGGAGTACCGCTCGACGTGCCGTGGCGCGACCTGCCTGAGGCCGCGCGCGAGACCGTGCTGCGCGGCAAGGGCAGCTTCAGCGGCGTCTACGGTTTTTTTGCGCAGATGGAGCGCAAGAAGTATAAGCTGCACGTGCGCGTGATGCTGAGCAAGTATCGCGGATATGCAGAGTGCCCCGATTGCCGCGGCCAGCGGTTGAGGGCCGAGGCGCGCAGCGTCCGCATCAACGGCTTGAATATCTGCCAGGCGACGGCGTTGACTATTGCGCAGGCAACGCAATTTTTCGCAGCGATTCACCTCTCGCCGATGCAGGAGGAGATTGCCGGTTCCATTCTTGAAGAGGTTCGTCAGCGTCTCGGATTTCTCGACGCGGTTGGCCTTGAATATCTTACGCTCGACCGGCTTGCCTCAACGCTCTCTGGCGGCGAGGCGCAGCGCATTCAGCTTGCAACTTCGCTTGGCTCGCGGCTGGTGGGCGCGCTTTATGTGCTTGACGAGCCCTCGATCGGCCTGCACACGCGCGACACAGCGCGGCTGGTACACATCCTCGAAGAGTTGCGCGATTTGGGCAATACCATCCTTGTCGTTGAGCATGATGCCGACATCTTGCGCGCTGCCGATCATCTGCTCGACCTCGGTCCCGGCGCAGGCGAGATGGGCGGGCAATTGCTGGCCGAGGGCGTGCTCGCCGAGATCGAGGCCAATCCCAACTCGCTCACCGGACGCTATCTTTCCGGCAAGCTTTCGATCCCGGTGCCTTCACGGCGGCGCACGCCGGGGAAGGAGCGGCTAGTCCTTCGCGGAGCCGCAGCAAACAACATTCGCGCGCTCGATGTCGAGATTCCGCTCGGAATGCTTGTCGCGATTACCGGTGTCTCGGGCTCAGGGAAGTCCACGCTGGTGCATCAGATCCTCTACCGCGCCGTTGCGCGTGCGCTCGGTCAATCCGATGGCTCGGACCCTTCGAGCGTTTACAAATCTCTCACCGGAGTCGAGCGGCTCAATGACGTGGTGCTCGTCGATCAGACTCCGATCGGCCGCACGCCGCGCTCGAACCCCATCACATACATCAAGGGCTTCGACCTGGTTCGCGAACTTTTTGCTTCGCAGCCCGAAGCCAAGCGGCTCGCGCTAACGCCCGGCCATTTTTCATTCAACGTGCCGGGCGGCCGCTGCAATACCTGCGAAGGCGACGGCACTGTCACCGTCGAGATGCAGTTCCTCGCCGATGTCGAACTGCCCTGCGAGGATTGCAACGGCACGCGCTATCAGACCAAGATTCTCAATGTCGATTACAAGGGTAAAAATATCCACGAAGTGCTACAGATGACCGTCAAGGAGGCGCTACGCTTCTTTGTCGGGCAAGCACGCCTGCTGGAGAAGCTTGCGGTGCTCGATGAGATCGGTCTCGGCTATTTGCGGCTGGGCCAGTCGGCCACGACGCTTTCGGGCGGCGAGGCGCAACGTGTGAAACTGGCCGCGCATCTGTCTCAGGTTCGCGCCGCCAACGCAGTTGCGAAGCCTTCGCAGGCAAGCCGTGTGCTCTACATCCTCGACGAGCCGACCACGGGTTTGCACTTCGACGACGTCTCGAAGCTGCTGACGGCGTTTCGCAAGCTCATCGACGGCGGCGGCTCGCTGGTTGTGATCGAGCACAATCTGGATGTGATCAAATGCGCCGACTGGGTGATCGATCTCGGTCCCGAAGGCGGCGATGGCGGCGGCAAGATCGTGGCCGAAGGAACACCCGAAGAGATCGCGGCGAATCTTCTCTCGCACACGGGAAAGTGGCTGGCGCGCGTGTTGTGAGGGCATAAACATCAGCCGGCGACGGTTTGTAACATCGAGGTCTATATCATGGGTTTTCTGGTTCGATCAATTCGTGCGATTTGTTTCGCCGGTCTTCTGATGGCTATCACTGGATGCGGGGGCGGCGGTAGCGGGTCAACGATTCAGCCCCCGATCACGGTGACCCTTGGCAGTGCGAGTGTTGTTGTGCCTCAGGATGGCACTGCGGTTCAGATGCCGGTTAACATCACCGGAGCAAGCGGATCGCCAACTGTCACAGTTACTGGCCTGCCGGCCGGAGTTACGGACCAATTCACGGCTGCCAGTGCCGGTACCTCTGGAACGCTCACGCTTACCGGGGGCGCTACGGTCCCGGCTGGGAGCTATTCGGCGGGTGTTCAGGTGACTCTCGGCACCCAGAACGCGTCGCAAGGTTTTACGCTGATCAGTGCCGTTACGGCCAAGGTCGGAAGCTCCGTCGACACAGCGCAGGGCGTGAACGGCGTACTCAAGCAATTCATGTCCACGTCATTTCAGATCGGCGGGTGGACGACGGACTACTTCGGATCGGGGGCAGCCGAGACCGCGAAGGAGGCTACGCTGACCCAGCTTGGGCCGCAGCATATTCGCGTGCAGGTGGTTGCAGGCGCTATTCCCATGGTTGCGAACACGGGCAATGCCAGCGACTGGGATTTCACGCTGCTCGACACGACATTGCAGCCGGTTCTGGAGACTGCCGACCACAGTCCCGAGCTACAGATCGCAGTGGCTCCGGCGTGGATGTGCGACAGCAACGGGACCCTCGACATCGCCAATCACCTGAACGATTTTGCGGCGTTTTCAGCTAACATGGTTCGCTATTACAACAAAGGCGGTTTTGACGTGAATGGAACGCATTTCCAGTCGCCGAGCGCCACGCCGATTGAGTGGTGGGGAATCTTCAACGAGTTCAATGGTAATGGCCTGAGCGCGGCCGATTATGTGGAGCTGTATAACGCCGTGGTTCCGGCCATGCTGGCTGTGGACCCCACCATCAAGCTATCGGCCCTGGAGTTTTCAGACTATGGATTGGGTACCGGAGATGGCGGGGATCCAATGGTGTATCTGCCCCCGTTTCTTGCGCAGGCCAACGCGGGTGGAGTGAATACGCAGGTGGATGTCCTTTCGACGCACTTCTATAGCACCTGCAATCAGAAAGACACCGATACGGAGCTGTTTGCGACCGTTCCGCAGTTTGCGGCCAATGTGAAGTACTTCTACCAGGAGTTGCAGACTCGCCCCGACCTGGCCAGCGTGCCGGTGTGGGTTACGGAGAATAACGTGAATGCCGACTGGAGCAACAACGGCATGAGCGAGTGCAATCCAGGTCAGGTCTTCGTCACCGACACGCGCGGCACCACCGCTTACTTTGCAGCATGGCGGCCGTACGTGTTTTCGCAGCTGGGCAAGGCGGGCAATCAGGCGCTCTACCATTGGGACTACACTGCGGACCAGCAGTACAGCGAAGTCGACGCGAATGGGAATCCCTATCTGAGCTATTGGGTAGACAAGACGCTCGAAAGCCTTTATCCGTCGACCGTCGCCTCGCCGGGGCCGCAGATTCTTGCGTTGAGCGCTACGGATACCTCGTCGGTAGAGATGCTGGCGACAAAAGACACCACCGGCGCGGTGACCGTGATGGTGGTCGACCGGGCGGTTCATGCGGCCAGCGACAACAATGGAAGCGGCGACCCGCGGACCGTGGTGGTGGATCTTACGAGTATGGGGAGTTTCTCATCGGCCGCGCAAATGACCATCGGTGCGGCAACCAACATCGTCAGCGGGCCTTTGGCCGTGAGCGTTGCGCCGGATTCGCGCATGACGGTTACGCTGCCGGGCTACGGCGTGACATTTCTGATTTTAAAGCCATAGCCGCCGGCGTGTAGCTCTTCAGCAGCGTTGCTGCCGCGCTCAGCAGACCGCCTGCCCCGGAGCTTACGCGGAAGTTACCAGCCCAGGACGTAGGCAAAGAGCAGCGGAGCGACGATCGAGGCGTCGGACTCGATGATGAACTTGGGCGTCGTCTCGCCGAGCTTGCCCCAGGTGATCTTTTCGTTGGGCACGGCGCCGGAGTAGGAGCCGTAGCTGGTCGTCGAGTCCGAGATTTGGCAGAAGTAGGCCCACAGTGGAACGTGCTCGCGCTGCAAGTCCTGATGCAGCATGGGCACGACGCAGATCGGGAAATCACCGGCGATGCCGCCCGCGATCTGGAAGAATCCGAGCGGGGTTTTCGCGGTCGTGGCCGTGTACCATTCGGCCAACTCCATCATGTACTCAATGCCTGTGCGGACCGTGTGGACGTTTTTCACGTCGCTGGAGATGCAGTGGCCGGCGTACATGTTGCCGAGCGTTGAATCCTCCCAGCCGGGGACGAAGATGGGCAGATTCTTTTCGGCAGCTGCCAGCAGCCAACTATCTTTGGGGTCGATCTGATACGAGGGCTTCAGGTCGCCTGAGAGCAGGATCTTGTACATGAACTGATGTGGGAAGAATCGCTCACCCGCCTGATCGGCCCGGACCCATTCCTTTAACACCTCATTTTCGATGCGGCGCATCGCCTCCATCTCGGGGATACAAGTATCAGTCACGCGGTTCATATGACGGCTGAGCAGTTTGCCTTCGTCGGCGGGGGTCAGATCGCGATAGTGCGGGACACGTTCATAAAAATCGTGGGCGACCAGATTAAAGACGTCTTCTTCGAGATTTGCCCCGGTGCAGCAGATGCCGTGGATCTTGTCCTGGCGGATCATCTCGGCGAGAGAGAGGCCCAGTTCGGCGGTGCTCATGGCGCCGCCGATGGTGACGAACATCTTGCCGCCGGAGGCGAGCAGCACGTTGTAGGCCTCAGCGGCGTCGACCAGAGCCGCGGCATTGAAATGGCGATAATGGTGCTTGATAAAAGACGTAATTGAAGGCATATATTCTTGCTCTCTCCCACTTTTTAACCTATCACAATCGGATCAACCGCCAATGAATGCATGGTGTTGCATCCGGTGTTGATGACTGCCGTTTGCCTTCTGCCGGTGCGCATCTGGAATGCGTACTCGCCGCTTAGCCTTTTTTCGTCTAACATTGAGGAAGATACTCTTGGGAGAGAACAGTTTGGGCGCACCTGTTCGCAGCCGGCTACGGGCCGTGCCGGTTCTGTGGTGGATGGTGCTGATCGCATTGATCCTGCGCCTGGCGGTGATTCCGTTCAACCGATTTCTCTTTGAAGATTTGATGGATGCCAACCACCTCCACGCCTGGGAACAGGGAAATGTGGCGAGGGCTTTGATTGCAGGCCACGGCTTTGGCAGTCCATTTGTCTCCATGCAGCCCTCGGCGATCATGCCGCCGGTTTATCCGCTGATTGTGGCTGTCTTCTTTCATTTTTTTGGAATCCATACAGCCCAGTCGATCTTTGCCATTCACGCCTTTGATTGCCTGATCAATGCCCTGGCTTGCATCCCGGTCTTCCTGCTTGCGCGGCGCAGCTTTGGAGAGCGCACGGCCGTTTGGGCTGGCTGGGGCTGGGCCGTATTTCCCAACGGGATTTACTTTTCCGCGGCGTGGGCCTGGTCCACACACCTGCTGCTGCTCTGCCTGCTCTGGCTGCTCTATCTGACCCAGAAGATGGAAGTCTCGTCGAGGCTTTGGCTATGGTGCGGCTTCGGAGCGCTCGCCGGCTTCACCGCTCTCACCGAGCCATCGATTCTTGTCGTGATTCCTTTTCTTTTGCTGCTGGAGATGTGGAGGTTGGCTCGCGCTCAAAGGCGCTGGCTACTGCCTGGAGCTGTGGCATCGCTCGCTCTCGCAGTGGTCATTTCGCCCTGGTTGATTCGTGACGCGATGGTCTTTCACCGCTTCATTCCGATGCGCGACAGCATGGGCCTGGAGATGTGGATGGGCAACAACGGCAACAGCCTGCATTGGACGGATGACGCACAGCACCCGCTGCATGACGCCGGCGAGTTGGCCGCGTATAACGTCGGTGAATTGGGCTACATGGACCACAAGGCCCAACAGGCCAGCGCGTACATTCATGCCCACCCCGGCTGGTACGCATGGATGTGCGCCCGCCGCGCGGTCTATCTTTGGACCGGTTATTGGAGCTTCGATTCGGGCTATCTGACGATGGAGCCGACCGACCCGGAGAACATTCCGTTTGCCTGCGCCATGACCTTGCTGGGAGTCCTTGGCCTGCTGCTGGCATGGAAGAAGCGGCCCGTCGAGGTCATACGCTACGCCGGCGTGCTCTTTCTATTTCCCCTGATGTACTACTTTGCACATCCGGAGCCATACCACCTGCGGCCGCTCGATCCATTGCTGGTGATTCTGGCCTGTAGCGCGATTCTCAACTTGCGCGCAAGGTGGGCGAGGAGACTAGCAGCACAAGCAGTTCCTCTTAACATCGAGGGCGAAGAACTGCTTGTCATGCCTGTTCTGGAAGCTCCGATTCTGTAAGAGCCTTTTACGTTTTCGCAGCCGCAAGCAGCGCATTGACCTTGGCGATCACCTGAAAGGCGTCAGCGATGTAGACTACATCCGCCTTGCCGCGGGTCCAGCCGCAGTTGGGGTCGAGTGAGATGGCGCGCCGGTCGCCAATAAAGCGCCAGCCCACCACATGCGGCTCCTCGCCGTGGCAGCAGGTTGACAGGCCCTTGGCGTGGCGCGGGGTTGAACCGGTCTGGCCGATCTGATTCATGTGTGTGAGGAAGGGAAGCACAGGCTCGCCCTCGCCGCCTTGGTCGACGAGGGACTTACTGCTCCCGAGCGACGCGCTGGTTGCGCGCAGGAAGCCGAGAATCAGCTCGCCCGCCTCAGTGGCGTGAATCTGGCCGTCAGGCTGTTTCTTGGTCCAGCCTGCTCCGGCGACGAAGAGCATTTTGGCGTCGGGGCGGATGGTTTGCGCTCCTTGCGACGGCGCACGCAGGCCGCTGACGGTGGTGCGAATCTCGGGAAGCTCGACGGCGATTTGCTCCGCCTGAGCTGCGCCGGATTCGCCTGCGAAGGCCATGTGCGTGCCAGCATCGAGGACCAGAAACCAGGGGCGAGCATCGCGGCTGAGAACGGCTTCGATGCGCTGGCGATAGAACCAGCGCGTGGCTTCGACAGTCTCTGTGCCGCCGAGAGCGGTGACATGGGTGTCGATGAAGCCGCCGAGCCGGTGGGCAACAGCCGCGGCGACACGCGAGAAGCGCGAGGTTCCGGGGACGAGCACGATGGAGGCGTTTGCGGCGCGGCAGATAGCTTCGAGGGCCGCGGCGTCGGTTGCATAGCGGGGTTGTGCGAAGGCCTCGCCAGTGACGGCTAAAAGACGCGCTCCAGTTGAAGCCAGAGAATTTGCGGCCGAGGTTGAGTCAGCGGCGAGAATGCCGATGGTGAGCGGAGCCGAGAGGCGGGCGGCGAGTTCCTTGCCTGCAGTGACGGCTTCGAGAGAGGCCTTGCTGAGCGCGGAGCCGGTTTCGTCTGCATGTGTGAGTACAAGTATGGTTTCCATTATTCTGCTCCAATCCACTCGACCAGCTCGGCGGCGATTTCTTCAGGGGGCAGGTCTTTCACGACGCGGGTTGTGCGCTGCTGTTTGGGCAGGCTAACCGAGACGTAGTGGAGGCCGTTGGCTTCAAGTTTTGCGGCCTTGGCTTTTTGAAGCGCGGGCATGATTGTGCGCATGTTTCCCATGCCGATTTGCGGATTGTTGCGCGGCTCGGCGAGATTGCCGGTGGCCCAGCCAAGAACAGCCGGAGTTCCAACGCAAATAGAGGCTTGATGCTTGCCGCCTTCGACGCGCTCGAGGACTTCAAAGCTGCCGTCGCCGCGGAGATCGATTTGATCGACGCCCTGGAACTGGTCGGTGATGCCGAGGCGTTCGCCAACGAGTTGAAGGGTCACGCCCGCGCCGCGCGTGGCCGACTCCCAGCCGCCGAAGAGCAGGAGTTTGGTGCGGTCCAACCCAGGGATCGCCTCGATCGCTCCAGAAAGCACGGCTGCCGTCGAGTGCGCATCAGGGAAGCCGCCGATGGGGCCGTCGATGGGAACCAGCTCGAAGGCGGCCTTCTGGGCGACGGTCATCATCACCTGTTGCAGCTTGGCCTTGGGGCCGAGCGAGACCAGCCAGAGCTTGCTGCCGGGGTTTTTGGCGGCTAGGTTGGCCGCTTCATAGAGCGCGCTGGCGGCCCAGGGGTCGAGGACCGCGGGGAGAACCATTTCGTTTTTGAGGCCGGGGCCGCTGGGGCCGGTGACCGGCTCCAAAGTTTGCAGCGGGTCGGGAACGATGCCCGCGCAAACCACGATGTGGAGAATGTTTGCCATTATTCTTTTCCTTTTTCTGTTATAAATCTCACTTCACTAAAGCCTGTCATCCTGAGCGGAGTTTGGCGCGTTCTGTGCGCCAAACGTAGTCGAAGGACCTGCGGTTGCTCTTGCGGTTAGTGGTCTATTTTAGGAGCCAGTTGAGTTGAGCTAGCGGCGTTGACCTAAAAGATTTTCCAACGTGTTCCTAATTCTCTTCAATGCGTCCTCAACCTGCTCCGTGGTGTATTCGAACGAGCCCCCATGAGCCGCGTCGTTACGCATCTTTGCAATCGCCTCAAGATTGGTGGCCTCGAATTCAGTGAGTAGCCTAACATTCTTGTCTTTCAACCTGTGTAGGAGCGGAACCAAGGTCTCTTTTCCGGAGAGTTCGAGGGGAATGGCAAGAGCACGCGCCTTGAGCGCTTCTTCGAGTGCGGCACCGCCTAGAACTGCTGCCGCCTGTAAGTAACCTTTCTCGAAAAGATACTCGGCCTGATGGAGCAGCCCTCCGAATACGGCAGAGGCAACCGATAAATGATACTCAATTGCCAATCCCTGCGAATACTCTGCTTGTGCTGCCATGAGTACGCCAAGGGCAGCGCCAATATTGACCTGAAATCCGTTTCCGCGTTTTGCCCAAGCTTCAAATTCAACGACGAAGCGGTTGGTCGCGATGGATAGTTTGTCAAGTAAGTTGAGACAACTTGTCGTCCACTGGGTAAAGCGCACGGGGTCTTGGATGACCATTTTTTCTTTATCAAAGGATTGCCATAAAAGCTGTCCTTCGTGGATGAGCTCATCCATCCGCTTTAAGATGCTCGGGTTTGTCATTGCGGGCGCCATTTGCCACTCAGAAACTTCGTTTGCCGACCGACGGCTAGCTTGCAATGGTCGAGACTCTGCTAAGTCTCTCGACCTTGAAAGAATTGAGCAAAGGAACCGCAGGTCCTTCGACTCCGCTGCGCTTCGCTCAGGATGACAGCGTTTTGGTTCAACCGATCAGTTATGTCCAATCATAATGGAAGGACTCAGTTTTCCGCCGAGTGCAGGCCGCCTGCGCCGGCGCGGAACTCTACGTTGGAGTGGACGCCGTCGGGGGATTGGCCGCAGTTCCACAGACATGCGCCGCAGTGGGCGCATTTTTCGCGCTCGAAGGCGGGTGCGCCGTCTTCGCCGAGCGTAATGGCCTGACCGGAGCACATGGCGATGCAGGTCTTCTCTTCGCAACCGATGCAGAGGCCCACGTCGCGGAAGACAACATGATCGGCGAAGCCGGGCATGGCCTGGATCTTTCCGCCAAGCAGCAGCGCGTCCTGCTGGGAGACGAGCAGGCGGCCGTCGAGCGGAACCTCGGGCCAGCCGCGCGCCGAGAGCAGGGCATCGTGCAGCGGGCGGCCGTCCTGAAGAGCCAGTCCGACGGCTTCTTTAAGTTTGAGGCCATCGACGGATCGCGGTGTGAAGGGACGAATTTGCTTGTAAGCAAGAGGGATCTGACCCTTGAGCGAGAGTTTGCCGCCGGTGAGACCGGCAAGGGCCATGCCGATCATCCCCTTGACCATTCCGGCCTGGAAGCCGTTGCGGGCATTTTCGGCCTCGCGCGCGCCACGCTCGACCCAGCTTTGGCGGCGGCGGGTTTCGTAGGTGGCGGCCAGATTTTCCTGAGTAAAGGGCTTGCCGGCGCGGAGCAGTTCAATGACAGCCTCGCCGAGTTGCGTGCCGGTGGCCCAGGCTTCGTCTACGCCGGAGCCGGTCAACATATTCGTCGAGCCGGAGCCTTCGCCGATGCGAGCAAAGCCATCGCCGCAGAGGTAGGGTTCGCCGTGACGGCCCGACTCTTCGAGCGACTTCGCACCCCAGGAGCGCAGGGTTCCGTCTTTGAGAACCTTCCAAAGCGCGGGGTGCTGGATGTAGTGCTGGAGGTAACGGTAGGCGGTTCGGCTGGGGTCGCTCATCCAGGAGGGAACGAAGATGCCGACCGAAACAAGGCGCTCGGGATGGACGTAAAGGAAGCCAAAGATCTCCGGCTCGGGGTAGCCGAAGCTGTGCCAGACGGTGCCGGGTTCGAGGGTTGTGCCTTCAGGGAGCTCGATGACGAACTTCATGCCCAGAGCCCACTCGCGGTGCGCATGGCCCTCGGGCAGGCCGAGTTTCTCATCCAGAGCCTGGCCGACTGCGCCGACCGGGCCGTCGCCCACAACCGTCAGCTTGGCGCGCACATCCATGCCTGCCATGTAGCCTTCGGCCTGATGGCCGTGCTGGTCGACGCCCTGATCGGCAAGGCGCAGGCCTTCGACTTTTTTGCCGTTGACGAGCGGCCCGGCGACGGGCGTGCCCGGCCAGATTTGAACCATGCCAGTGGCCATCAACTGCGAGCCGACCCACTGGTTGAATTGGCCGATCGACATGACCATGCCGGGATGCTTGTTGAGAAATGGCGGAGTCCAGGGCAGCGTGAAGGCATGATCTTTGACGCCGACCATGCGACCGAGTGTGCGGAGGACGGCGTCCGCCGCGCGCAGAGTGAGCGAGCGGCGGCTAGCTCCGATGGGGTCGAGCAGATACATCACCCGTTCATGCTTGACCTCGACGGCCATGGGAATTTCGGCAAGATTGAGGTCGGGAAAGCTGGAGCGAATGCTTTTGCCGCGAGTGACGACGCCGCTGACTCCGGCGCTGATGTCGTCGGCGCGTTCGTAGCAGAGAATTTGCAGGGGCATTCCCGGCGCGATTGTGCTAGCGAGGGCGGGATCCGCTGGGTTCTCGTTCCAGGCGCGGGTGAGTGTGGTGAGGAAGCCGCCCATCGCCGGTCCGAAGCCGGCACAGGCGATATCGACGTCCATCGATTGGCGGTCGACGTCGAGGGCTGCCTGTTCCTGAACGATCGGGTTCGTGGTCATGCTTGCTTCCTGATAGACCTGATTCGTGCGGGTTCGTGGTTTCCCACATCTGTCGCCAAATGCGCGGCAGATATGGAACACCTGGCATCCAGTCTGGGTTCGTGGTTCCCCACCCATCCGCGATGATGCTGCGGATGGATGGGGCACGGGAGTTTTATATGCCGATCATGCTGGGTAGTCCAGCGCTTCGGGAATCATTACTTTGCTGAGTGTCTCGGCGGCGCGGTCTTTTGCGAGCCTTGACCCGCTCAGGCAGGCGGTCAATTTGTTTTGCTGACGCAGGAATTCGGTGTTTCCGGCGCAACCGGCGCAGGGGCCGGCCTTCTGCGGGTGGCTGCCGTCGGATCCAATGACGTCGACGGCAAAGGCCGAGATGCCGGGCATTGTCTCTTCAAGTTGATCGAGTTCACCGGCCAGGAAGCAACTGCGGTGCTCTTCCTCGTTCCAGGATGGGTGGCAGTTGTAGCCGAAGACCAGTTCGGCGCAGATGCGGGAGACCTCGCCGGCCGCCGTTGCCGCCTGCACGTGGCAGAGGTCGGAGAGGAACTGGACGGTGCCTTCGAGACCCTCCGAGGCAACCGGATCGTTGGGGCCGCGCCGTTCGAGTTCAAGCACGTCGAGGATCTGGTAGCGCGAAGCGACAAGCCAGCAGAGCGCGTCGGCGAGCGCAAAGGTGACGCCCTGGCGCTGCCCGTGATAGAGCTTGCCGCCCGTAGGATCGGTGGTGTTTTGCAGGTGGTTGAGTGTCCAGAGCCACATCTGCATGGCGGAGGCCAGAGTGCATGCGCCGGTGCCGGGGTGGTCGCTGGCGATGTAGCGCATCTCAGCGATCCAGGAGCGGAACTGAGCGAGGAAGACCTCGGAGGTCATGGTGACCGTCAATTGGCGGCGCTGAACGGCCTCGGGGCCCTCATAGGTCGCTTCGAGTTGCGCGTCCATCCACTTGTTGCCGAGGAAACCGGGGCAGTCTTCAGTGATGCCATAGCCGCCCATGAGGCTGACGGCCTCGCGCAGCATATTGGCTCCATGGCCGGTATTCCAGAGTTTGGTGGCGGGGCAGATGACGTTGGTCTCTGCATCCATCAGGACGTACTGAACCAGCGGATCGGCTTCGAGTTCGGCGCGGCGTGGGCTGTCGGGCCTTGAGGACAACAATTCGATGGCGCGATCGGCGCTCTCCTTTAGGGCCTTCATCTCGGCGCGTCCGCCACTGATACCGCGTTCGGCGAGGATTGCGGACTTTTGCTTTTCGATGGGTTCGAGATCATCAAAGCGGCGGGCCGTTGCAAATCCTAACGAAGTGGCCGCCTCGCCGGTGGCCCAGATGTCGACCAGCCTGTGCAAGGCGTCTTCGCGCTGCTGGATTCCTTGTTCGTAGCGGACAGAGCCGGGCTTTGCGCCCTCGGCTCCGCGGAAGCGCTGGCGCTGATAGCGAATGATCGGCTCGACGGCGGAGAGCAGCTTGGCCGAGGACATCAGGCCAACGGCGACGCGTGTGCGCTTGAAGACGGCTTCGAGCACGTCGCCATGGTTGCAGTTGGGGACGATGACGCCGTCTTTGACGGTATAGCCGCCGATGATGCGGCTGGCGGGGACTTTCATGCTGAAGATTGGATCGCCGGTCGAGGAGAGCTGGTGGACGAGCTTCTTTGTGGGGGTCCCGTGATCGAAGATGCCTTCGTCCGTCTCTTCAAGGATGACCATGCAACTGCCCTTGATGCGCGGGTCGTCCGAGCCGACTGCAGCGGTTACGAAGTTGGCGAAGGCGATGTTGGTGATGAAGCGGCCGCGCTTGTCAACCTGTAGCCAGGGCTCTTCGCCGTCTTTCCACTCAGCCACGCGCACTTTGCCGCTTAACATGCCGGTATCGACGCCGACGTAGGGGATTGGCTCGGTGAGGACAAATGCGCCTCGCCAGGGCTTGCGATCTTCGCCGGGCTGAGGGGGGGCGGAAAGGCTCTTGTAGCGGTTAATTTGTTCGGGTGTTCCGCGCTCGTGGATAGGCGCGAGGGCGAGGAAGCCGGCCAGGCTGGCCGTGGCCGCGCCGCCGTCTACCCAGGCCAGTTCAAAGGCCGCCAGGGAGAGCGCCAGATTTTTGGGACCGGAGATGAATCCGCCCTCTTCGGGCTCCATGAATGCCGCCGTAATTCCTGCGCGGTCAAAGGCTTCCATCATGCTGCTCTTGCCGGGAGTCCATTCGTGGGTGTTGCGTTCGCCGGCAGCTACCAATTGGGCGACGGTACCCCGCGCGACGCCGCGCGACGACTGAACCAGCATCTGTAGATCGAAGCGGTCGGCAAAGCGCCATTGAATCTGGCGGACCGCGTCCCCGGGCAAGGTAAGCATCTCTTTTTGGTTTGAAACTGCAATTGTAGCCATATTTTGTGTCCTCAGGCAGCGGTCATATTGTCCTTGACCGGACGTACTGCGAGATGTGACCCGTATCACCTCGGAGCAAAAAACAAGCCACTCGTCCCATCCCAAAAAATAAGCAAGTCTCACTTCGGAAAAAACGGCGGATTATTCGCTGGTGAAATCAGATTATTTGCTTGCGGAGGTGGTGTGTTCCGGTTAGAGTGTGACCGTTGTCACTTTCAACTGCACGATAACGCCTAATATGACGACAATGGGGAAAGAAGCGCCAATTGACCGGTACCGGTAAAGGAGCAGCGCGATGATTCTTGGAAGCAGGGCAGCCACCGTGGTTCTGATGGTTGCGTTCATGGCGGGCCCCGCATTGGCGCAGACGCGCGGCGTAGACATCTATAAAGCCAAGTGCGCGATGTGCCACGGCGCGGATGGGCTTGCCAACACACCGGTGGGAAAGAGCGAGAAGATTCTGTCGTTTAAGGCTCCGGAGATGATGAAGGCGACCGATGCCCAATTCATCGCTTTCACGAAGGACGCCTACGGGAATAAACTGACGGGCGCACAAATCACAGAGGTCGTAAAGTTCATTCGCACACTGCAGAAGTAGCAGCGCGCTAGATTAAGCTCCGGCGGTTGAGTTGAGTTGGGAGATGGTTGCCGGAGCTCTTGTCTCCGGGCTGATTGAGGCGGGAGCAGAGTTGAAATCAACCGGAACCACCGTGAAGACAGTTTCTTCAATCGTGCTGGCCCTTGCTGCGTTGACATTTCTGGCTAGCCCCGTATCGGGCATGGCGCAGGCGAACAGCGATTGCCTCGCCTGCCATGCGGATGCGAGCATGCAGGATGCCGCGGGCCATAGTGTCAGCGTGGATGGTCATACCTTTGGCGCTAGCCTGCACGGTAGCCTCAAGTGTGTCGACTGCCATACGACGATCAAGGAATATCCCCATCCGGATCAGATCACGCCGGTCAAGTGCGAGACGTGCCACGCGGACCAGGCGGCCGCACTTGCAGGGAGCGTGCATTCGGTGAAGGCCGAGCATCCATGCACGAGTTGCCATGGAGATGCGCACGCCATCTTTCCCAAGGACGACGCAAGGTCACAGGTCTATGCGCTTAACATTCCGCGCACTTGCGGCTCATGCCATGGCAACGATGCTATGGCCAAAAAACACGGACTGCCAAATGTCTATCCGATGTATATCGACTCGATCCACGGCTTCGCGCTGAGTAAAGAGGGGCTGCTTGTGGCGGCTAACTGCCAGAGTTGCCATGGATCGCATCACATCCTAAGCCACAAGGATCCGCAGAGCCCGACTTACAAGACAAATATTCCCAAGACATGCGGGAGTTGCCATGCTGGAATTACTGCGAATTATATGAGCGGCGTGCACGGAAAAGCCATCGCGCGCGGCGAACTGAAAGCGCCGGTTTGCACCGACTGCCACACAGCCCATGCGATTTTGCAGCCGACAGAGGCCGCGTTTCGAATGCAGTCGACTCCGATCTGCGGCTCGTGCCACAAGGATAAGTTATCTACATACCGGGACACATTTCACTCGCAGTTAGGCTCGCTGGGTGGCTATGTTGAGACGGCGCGCTGCTGGGACTGCCACGGGGCGCACGATGTGCTGCCGGCTTCCGATCCAAAGTCGCCGATCGCTCCTGCCAATCTGGTGACGACCTGCGGCCGGTGCCATGCGGGCGCAAATGCCAGTTTTGTGAAGTATCAGCCTCATGCCAATGCTCGCAACCGCAAGCTCAATCCGGCTCTCTACTTTGTCCGGCTGTTCATGAATCTGCTGCTTGCCGGCACGCTGACGTTCTTTGTTATTCACACCATACTCTGGCTGATCCGCGCGCGATATGACCAGGTCAAGAGGAAATCCGCAGAGGGAGGAAAACATGCCTGATCCGGAGCAAGTCGCAGAGGGAAGCCCGAATGAAAGCGTTGATAAGAGTCCTGTGCGGCGACGGTATTTCATGCGCTTCACGCCGGGGCAGCGATATCTTCATGCCGTTCTGTTCACCACCTTTCTTGGCCTGGCGGCGACAGGCCTGCCGATGCGATTCAGCGAGAGCATCTGGGCGCGGAAATTCGCCAGCGTGGTCGGCGGATTCGGCGCGATTATCTTTTTTCATAAGCTCTTCGCTGTGGTCCTGACTCTTGCGTTCCTGATCCACTTGAGGGATCTTTTTACCCGCGCGTTCATTCATCGCGAGAAGGGAATTTTCTGGGGACCGACCTCGATGGTGGCGAACTGGAAGGACGCGAAGGATCTGTTTGGGCACATTTGCTGGTTCCTGGGACTAGGGCCGAAGCCGCAGTTTGAGCGCTATGCCTATTGGGAGAAGTTCGATTACTGGGCGGTCTTCTGGGGGATGATTGTCATCGGCTTTTCGGGCTATGCGATGTGGTTCGCACCTTTCTTTGCGAGATTCCTGCCCGGCTGGGCGTTGAATGCCGTGTTGGTGATTCATAGCGAAGAGGGGCTGCTCGCGATCCTGTTCATCTTTTCCATTCACTTCGTCAACACGCATCTGCGCCCGGATAGTTTTCCCATGGACATGGTGGTTTTTACGGGCGTAGAGAGCGAGGAAGAGTTCAAACACAAGCGGACTCTGGAGTATGAAGGGCTGAAGGCACAGGGGAAGCTGGAGACAAGAATCGCGGAAGCGCCGGGAAGTTGGCAGATCAATTTTTCGAAGGTTGTCGGATTTACAGCCATTGTCATTGGCCTTGTTCTTCTGGTTTTGACTTTGAGTGCATATCTCAGAGAGTAATGAGGCAATGATGTCTTTGTTAAGCGGTTTACGAAGAAGAAATAGAATGAGATTTGTTGCACGACTTATTACTCTAACTCTGCTTGCATGGGCTTGCGCAGTTCAAGCCGAAAACGAACCCAAAGATAGTGAGTGTCTTGCCTGCCACGGCGACTCTGCACTGACCACAGAGGTCAACGGCAAGCAGGTCAGCCTGTATGTCGATGAAGGCAAGCTGACGCACTCGATCCACGGCGATCTCTTTGCCTGCGTGGATTGCCACAAAGATGTGAAGGGGCTGGTCCACGAGACTACGCCAAAAAAGATTCGCTGCGCGGAGTGCCACGCTGACGCGCAGGAGGCTTACTCACATAGTCTTCATGCCAAGGACTACCGCGCGGGTGGGCCGGGGGCTAACTGCCAGGACTGCCACGGAGGCGCGCACGAGATACTGGCCGCCACAGATGCAAAGTCACCGGTGAATCATGCCAATATTCCGTATACCTGCGGCCGGTGCCACGGGCAGAAGTTCCTGATGGAGTCGAACGGAGAGAGCGCGCAGCCTTTCATCTCCTATCAGGCGAGCGTGCACGGCCACGCCACATCGAATGGATCGACGAAGGCCGCGGTCTGCACAGATTGCCACGGCTCGCACGAGATATTATCTGCCGGCGACGCCAAATCTCCTATCAATAAGTTCAATGTTCCAGAAACCTGTGGCAAGTGCCATGCGGAAGTTTCAAAGACGTTTATGGAGAGCGTTCACGGGCAGGCGATCGCGCGCGGAAACGGGCTGGCGCCGGTCTGCACGGATTGTCACGGAATTCACTCGATCAAGGCGCACATTGACCCTAACTCGTCGGTTTCGGAGCAGAATATTGCGCGCACCACTTGCGCGCAATGCCATGAAGGAGTGCGGCTCTCGCAGGAGTTCGGCGTGGCGGGAAATCGGGTGACGAGTTATCTTGACAGTTATCACGGATTGGCCTCAAAAGGCGGCTCGGCGGTGGTGGCCAACTGTGCCAGTTGCCACGGCGTGCATAACATTTTGCCATCAAGCGACCCGCGCTCGACGATCAACGTCGCGAATCTCGATGCGACCTGCGGTAAGTGCCACACGGGAGTTACGCGGAAGTTCACCCTCGCCAAAGTTCACATGGACTCAGCTGGCGCCAAGGATGTGGGCTCGGTGGCCGTGCACTGGGTGCGATATTTTTACTTGCTCTTGATATTCAGCGTGATTGGCGCGATGTTCCTGCATAACGCGATCATCTTGCGGAGCAAGGCGGTGGCTAGGCGCTCGATGCAGAATCCAATGATGACGCGCATGAGCACGAATCAGCGCTGGCAGCATCTGATCCTGCTTTCGAGTTTTATTGTTCTGGTGATTACGGGATTCGCACTCAAGTTTCCCGACTCATGGCTGGCCGAGGTGTTGGCCATGGGCGAGAGGCTGCGCAGCATAACTCATCGCGTTGCAGGAGTTATCCTGATCGCCGCGGGAATCTATCACATCTTCTATCTTGCGGCCAGCAGAGACGGACGGCGCTTGATCTGGGACCTGGCGCCCCGGCCAAAAGATGCTTTCGACGCGTGGGGCACGATCTGTTACTACCTCGGAGTTAGCAAGGAAAAGCCGAAATTCGGCCGCTTCAGTTATGCGGAGAAGGCTGAATACTGGGCGCTGGTGTGGGGTACGGCGTTGATGGCTGTAACGGGAGCCATGATGTGGGCCAAGGTCTGGATTGGCGACTTGCTGGCTCGCTGGTGGGTTGATGTCGCCACCGCCATTCACTTCTATGAGGCGATATTGGCAACGCTTGCGATCATCGTCTGGCACTTCTATGAGGTGTTCTTTGATCCCGATGTTTATCCGATGAACTGGGCCTGGTGGGATGGCAAGATGGCAGTAGAGCACTATCGGCACGAGCATGAGCTGGACGCGGCGTCGCTTGCGGCGGACGGGATTGATAAGTCCGATGGCGGGGCCGTCAGCTCTGAGCAGGATAAACCTGAGGGTTGAGATTGGAGTGACTCCCGGCGCTGCGCCACGGCTCGATTGCCGATGACTCGCGATCCGTGTTCGTTGACAGCGCCAAGAGTGTGGCTTAGAATTCATTGGCTTGTGAGTTGCTTCCCCGACAACGCGTGAAAGGCCGAGTGAAACATGGTTCAGGCGGGATGGTTTCGAGGGTTCGGATTTGCATTGATTGCAGTAAGTGCGGGTCTTTCGCTGGCGGCGCAGGCTGGCACTCCCGAGGCTATCGAGCAAAAGCTCCTTGCCGAGTTCAAATCATCTAGAATTACGGATGACCGTTCGGAGATTGTCACTCCCGGAGACAGGGTCATAATCGGAAAGCCGGGCCTGATGATGTATGCCGTGGCGTCGCCAATGCCGCCTTTATACACCTACAGGAATGGGAAGATAGCGCATGGATTGTTGGGCCTTGGCAAGGATTTGGAGATCTCCGTGAGGACGCCGGGCGGAACCTCGGCAGATTACCCGCATCGTGTATTCATACCAGGCGAAAGATGCTGGGTCACAGGCCTCCAGGTCCAAAAAGATGGGGTGCTTTTTCGACTTTACAGTGATCGATACGAAGATACTCGCTATTATGCAAATCTGAAGATAGCCTTCCCGAACAGGAAAGAGATCCCAAAGGTTGACGAGGTTTTGCAATTGGTTGCGGAGGTGTTGACGGTGGCTCCAGCGGAGATTCAAGTCGCCAAGCCTGCCCCTACGGCTACCGTTGCTCCAGTGATCAATCCCGTGCCAAAGAACCAACCGGTCAGTGTCTTGGGGCGGTTCGATTTTGATGAGGGAGATTCGCAGCTGAACTTCGTTTCCGATTCAGGGTGCATCATGGTTGGCCCGGGCGGCACACAGAGCGCGGGAAAGTACCAGGTGAAGAACGATACGTTGACGATGGATTGTACTGTGACCGGAAGCGCTTCCAATTTGAAGATCCAGGGAGACAAACTGATCGCCGATGATGGGCACACATGGTTGCGAGAGGCCGTTGCGCCGCCGCTGGCGCCAGCCGTTTCGATTGGACAGACCAAGGCTCAGGTGACCGCTGCCCTGGGGCAGCCGGTGAAGACTTCGAAGGCGGGAGGGAAGGAGATCTTCTATTACAAGGATATGAAAGTAACCTTCGCAAACGGAAAAGTCGCCGCTGTTGAATAGGGAATTCGCACTGCCGGAATGGAGCGTCTGACCCGTGGACCCATGGAGAATCGGAGAATCGATTACCCGTAATGGGGTTCGGACCTGGCATGAATTTCTTGACAGTCTCATAGCCGTGATGTACGTTCAAGGGGTTCACGGAATCGTTCCACAAAACCCACGAAATGGAAGAAACAAATGACTCAAATGCGGTGGCTTTGCGCATTCGCTTTGGCAGTTGTGTCGGCTGCATTCACCCTTGGGGTAGAGGCCCAGGCGGGGGACCCGGCGACGCTGGTTCAAGAGAAGCTGGTATCTCAAATCAAAGTGACCAAGGCCGCGGCCGATCACTCGGATATCGTTACGGCCGGCGACGTTTTGGTGCTGCATAAAGATGGGCTGATGATGTGCAGCTCGTCGTCTTCCTATGCGTTTTCAAACAGCTATAGCAGCGGGGTTCTGGCCGCGAATTACAATAACCGCGCAAAGGACGCGGCGAAGTCCTTTTTCAAGAGCCGCCTTCCATTTGGCGGCGGAGGCAGCGCCACGGATGCCGCCAATAACGGATGCCCATCGCGGAAGTTTGTCGCTGGCGAAAAGTTCTGGGTGACGGGAATTGCGCTGCAAAAGGATGGGATTCTGGTCAGCACCTTGAGCGATCCCTACCCGGATGCATCGGGAAATCAGGTTCGGTATTACGGTGAGATCAAGTTTCAGTTTGCGAAGGGTTCGGTGCCGCCGCCGGATGATTTTGTGAAGACGGTCTCCGAGGTTCTCACGGTGCAGCCAGCGGACGACAAGGGAGGCGACCAAGGCGGCCAGCAGAGTCAAGCTGCGGCCGCTCCGGCGCCGGCGGCTGCTCCGGCTCCCGCGCCCATGGCTGCCATTCCTCCTCCTCCGCCTCCGTCCGACGCGCCTCCTCCGACGATCGCTCTTGGCCAGACCAAGGACCAGGTGACTGCCGGCTTCGGCCAGCCGCTGAGAGTTGCCAAATTGGGAGCCAAGGAGATCTTCTATTACAAGGACATGAAGGTGACCTTTACCAACGGAAAGGTCAGCAACGTTGAGTAGGACGTTCGCGGCTCCAGATAGAGCGCGGGCCAAACCGGGAAACAAGGAGTCCGATGAAACCCCAATTTCTTCGCAAAGCTGTCAGAAGCTTTACCGCAGCAACAATTCTTGCCGGGCTGCTGGGCCTGTGCAGCACGGCCAGCATCGCCGAGGATAAGAAGCCTTCAGCCCCTGCCAAACCGGCCTCGGCTCCCAAACCTGCCGCCAAGCCCGCGGGAGGCGCCGCCGGCGGGGCAGCGCACACGACGACCACCACAGGCGCGCACACGGCTACAACGACGACAGGGTCCCATGGGCCAACCGCGAATGGCACCGCTGCACACACGACAACCACCACCAGCACACACACCACAACCACCACCACTCACACGACAACGACCACTGGCGCGGGAGCGCATCCTGGCGGCGCAGTGGGTGCGGGAGCACACGGCCCGACGGGGGGAGCCAGCCACACAGCCTTCAAGAGTCCCGCGCCGAAGGGGAGCAACGAGCACATCACCAAGAGCGGCAGCGCGGTGCGAACTCGTCCCAATGGCAGGGTGAGCGATGTGCATGACGCCAGGCGCGGGATGGACATTCATCATGGTCTGGCCGGCGGGCGGAGGGTTTCAGTGGAGCGTCATGACGGCAGCCGCCTGGTAGCGGAACGCGGTCGTCCCGGATATGTGCAACGCGGCTATAGTTACCACGGACACGACTTTGGGCGGCGCGCCTATTATTATCACGGGCATGAATACAATCGCTATTACCGCGGCTATGGCTATCGCGGTGTGTATCTGAATGTTTATGCACCCGGCTTCTACTATGGCCCGGCTTTTTATGGATGGGCTTACAATCCGTGGGCAGCGCCAATCGCTTTCGGATGGGGATGGGGAGTTGGCAATCCCTGGTTTGGTTTCTACGGCGGTTACTTCCAACCGTATCCCGTATACCCCTCGGCGGCATTCTGGTTGACCGACTATATCATTTCACAGGATTTGCAGGCGGCCTATGCGGCGCATGTTGAAGCCGCCGAGGCCGCGGCCGCAGTCACCGCCGCCAACTCGCAGCCGGTGCTTACCCCCGAGGTAAAGCAGATGATCGCCGACGAAGTGAAGGCCCAGCTAGCACTGGAGAACCAAGAGTCCACACAGACCGCCGCCAACCAGGACGTAGACCCAGGCTCGAGCGGAATTGCGCGCCTGTTGAGCGACGGCCGACCGCACGTCTTCGTGGCCGGGGGTAACCTGGACGTGACCGATGTCAACGGGCAGGAGTGCGCGATCAGCGACGGCGACGCGCTGCAATTGCGGGAGCCGCCGCCTCCGGACGCGACCTCGGCCAATCTGGTGGTTCTGTCGAGCAAGGGCCAGCCGGAGTGCCAGATTTCGCAAACGGTTCAGGTGCAGTTGACCGACCTGCAGGAGATGCAGAACCACATGCGTGAGACGATCGACCAGGGCCTGAAGGATCTGCAAGCGAAGCAGGGCACCGGCGGATTGCCGGCCGCTCCGCCATCGGCGCAGGCTCCGCCGGTTCAAGCACAGTACGCCGCCATCGCGCCTCCTCCCGAGGCGAACCTGGCCAGCGATATTCAGCAGGCGGACCAGCAAGGCACGGAGGCCGAGTCGGATGTGACCGCCGAAGCGGCGCAGGACAACGGCGGGACGGCTGGCGCAGTCGTGGCGGCACCGGCTGCGGCTCCGGCTTCGGTCGAGTTGGGGCAGACGGTCGATCAGGTGAAGGCGTCGCTCGGACAGCCGGCACGGATGGCGAATCTGGGCGCAAAGGTCATTTACTACTACAGCGATGGAATGAAGGTTATCTTCAAGGACGGCAAAGTCAGCGACGTTCAGTGATCCTGAGCTTGCGGAGCGGGGGAGAGTCGGTGACTCTCTCCCGTTCCAGAGCCTTTATCGCGAGACAAGACATAACCTTCCTGTGCCGAAGCTCAGAGGTCAGGAAAAACTCTCTAAATTAGTTCGATTGCCGTTCTATGCGTAGTCGATGGGGTGCTTACTCAGCCACTGCTCATCGCGCACCCTGCCCATCTTCTTCATCGCGTTTCCGGCGACGCTAGCGCTTAACTCCCGGCTCTCCCAGGCGAGTCCTGCGCCAAGACCGATAGCGCATCCCAGCAAACCGTATGCGAAGATAGCAGTCTTCGATTTCTGCCGGCAGAGCGGGTAGCTGATCATTACCCCCAGGGCGGCGCCGATAGCAGCGGGGACGATCGCGCCTTTGGCCACTTCCTCAAGAAAGGGAGTGACAGGCTGTCCATCGAAAAACTCTTCCTGGCCGGTACGCGCGCCTTCGATTCCGGAGTCCACAAGCCGCCGGCCATAATCGACATTTGTCTTTACCCACTCACCCAAGCTCATGGAACCTCCTCGTGTTTCTAGAAAGACGTCTCAAGTCTATCAGATTGCGAAATGCAGGATGATGAACTCATCGGCCACGGCTCCCTCATTGTGAACGAATCGGTACCGGAGACAGGCGAAAATTCAAATCGGGAGCCTGCCAAAGGCCGACCGCGCGCGTTATCATCGTCGCACCTGCACATGGCTACGGGATCAAGGGCGCCGCGCAGCGAGTGGGTGGAATGAAGATCGCGTACGTGCTCACCTCGCTCGGCGTTGGCGGAGCGGAACGGCAAGTGGTGGCGCTGGCTGAGCGGATGGCTGCGCGCGGCCATGCGGTTTCGCTGCTTGTGCTCAGGCTGCGTCAATCCGAGGAGTGGCCTGCAACCGTCGAGCGGATTTATCTCGATATGCGCAAGACGCCGTACAGCCTTCTCGCAGGGCTCGCCAAAGGCCGCCGCTTTCTGCGCGCCTTTCAGCCGGATCTGATTCACAGTCATGTCTTTCCGGCAAATATGGCGGCGAGGCTGCTGCGCCTCATTGGGGACGCGCCCATTCTTTCCACCGTTCACAACGTCTATGAGGGCTCATGGTTGCGGATGTTGGCGTATAGGCTCACCGATCCGCTGGGTTGCTGGACGACCGCAGTGAGCCAGGCAGCGGCCGATCGCTACGTGCGCCTCAAGGCCGTGCCCGCGCACAAATGCTCGGTGCTGACCAACGGAATCGACACGGCGGAGTTTGCCGCCGACCCGGAGCGCCGCGCTCGCATGAGAGAAGAGTTGGGCGCAGACGAAGATTTTATCTGGCTCACAGCGGGCCGCATCGCGTCAGCCAAGGATTATCCGAATCTGCTGCGGGCCTTTGCGCGGGTTGCGGAGGCCCATTCAGAAGCGCGGTTGTGGGTGGCTGGTGAAGGAGATGCGGTTGAACTCTCCAATGTCAATGCGCTAACACGGAAGTTGGGCCTGAACGAACGCGTTCGCTGGATGGGGCTGCGACGCGATATGGCCGCCCTGCTCGACGCGGCAGATGGCTTCGTGCTGGGCTCGGCGTGGGAGGGGATGCCGCTGGCCGTGGGCGAGGCGATGGCAATGGAAAAGCCAGTGGCGGCCACCGACGTGGGCGGTGTGCGCGAACTGGTCGGCGATGCCGGAGCGATCGTTCCCGCCAAAGATCCGGAGCGTCTGGCGCAGGCGATGCTTGAGCAGATGCAGCGCACTGCGACGGCTCGCAGCGAGCTTGGCCGCTCGGCGCGTGAACGCATTCAGACGCAATTCAGCATGGACGCCAAGGCTAACGAGTGGGAAGCGCTTTACAATGCCGTGCTGGAGAAGAGAGCATGATCACGACTGCCGAGATGCGTCGAAAAAACGTGGGCTGGGCTCGGCGTCTCGCAGCGCCGGTGACCGTGGCAGCCGTGCTCCGATTGGCTTTGCTGGGGGCAACTCTCGCCCGCACTGGAACCGGCGTCATCACCAGCGGCGATACTGCCAGTTACTTAGAACCGGGGCGCAATCTGCTGTTTCATGGCCGCTTCTTCACCGGAGTTCTTCCCGAGATTGATCGCACGCCGGGCTATCCGCTGTTTCTTGCCATTGCGAGCTTGCGGGGAGTTGAGGCAGCAGTTCTTGTGCAAGTGATTCTGTCTGCATTTTCGGTGGTGCTGGTCTGGAGGCTGGCCCGCTTCGTCTTTCAGGACGACCGCATCGCCCTGACGGCAGCGTGGCTCTTCGCTTTTGAGCCGGTCTCGGTGATTTATTCCGTTCGCTTGATGCCGGAGACGCTGTTTCTTGCGCTTCTTCTGCTCTGCCTGGAGCGGATCGCTGTCTTCCTTCGCGATGGCCGCCTGAGCAGGCTGGCCACGGCTGGCCTGTGGCTGGCCGCGGCGACCTTCGTGCGCCCTGTGAGCTACTACCTGCCGGTTGCGCTGGCGCTGGGCCTGATTGTGGTGCTGGCGCGCGTTCCCGGAGTTCGCTGGAAGGCGCCCGCCGTGCTGTTGCTCAGTGCCGTTCCATGGCTGGCGGCGTGGCAGACGCGCAATTATCTGGAGACCGGATTTGGAGGATTCTCCAGCATCGTGGCCAGGAATCTCTACTTCTATCAGGCGGCCGAGGTTGCCGCTCGCGTCGAGCATCGGTCTTTCGCCGAGGAGCAGAACGTATTCGGTTATCCGGACGAGCAGGCTTATATTGCGCGGCATCCTGAGCAAACAGCATGGAGTCAGGCGCGCCGCGTCGCGTTCATGGGCTCCGAAGCACGGCGGGTATTGGGCGCACATCCGGGTACGTATCTCCGAGTGCATCTGGAGGGTTTGGCGGTGGTTGCGTTGACGCCATGTGCCGCCGATCTGCTGCGTCTGGTGGGCGCTTATCCCGAGGACGGACCAAAGCACGTAGTGAATGAGGGGCCGTTGCGGTCGGCGATGCGACTGGCTCAGACGCATCCTTGGCAAGCGGTTCTGATGGCCATGTTTGAGCTTGTGCTGCTGAGTTATTATTTGCTGGCGGCGAGTGGCGTGCTTTCAGGCTGCGCCCGCCGCGATGTGCTGGGGCTGCTGCTGGGCGTCTCTTTTTACTTTCTTGCTGTTTCTGGGGGAGCGCAGGCTGTGGGACGTCTACGGCTGCCCGTCATGCCCGCCGTGTGGGTCTTTGCGGCAGCGGGTTTGCAGCGCAATGCCAGGATGGGACGTCGGGGCGGGATTATGTGAACAGAGACGCGGGTCAGAACCGCGAAACGCGGAAAAGGCCTGCATGAAAACGTTACGCAGTGATAACCTTAACGGCGGGTGGATTGAGCCCTCTTTCTCGGCCGCTGATGCCGTTTGATCGAAGGTTTGAAGGAGATTGAATGCGAGCAACAGTTGCTGGTCGTATGGTGTTGTGTTGCGCCCTGTTGGGTGTGACGGTTGGTATGGGAGTCTGCATGGCGCAGGCACAGACGAACGCTCAGAATGCGGTCTTGGTGCTCGACCATGGCTGGCAGTTCAGACAGGTTAAGGCCGGTGCGCAGGATGAGAACGGCTGGCTTCCGGCGACTGTCCCCGGCGACGTGCATCTGGATCTGCTTGCCAACAAAAAGATCGATGATCCCTTCTTTCGCGACAACGAAAGCAAGCTGCAGTGGATCGACAAGGAGAGCTGGGAGTACAGGACGAGCTTTGCGGTCACCCCGGCCATGCTGGCGCGTTCGAATGTCGACTTGGTCTTCGATGGGCTCGACGCAGCCGCTCAGGTTTACTTGAATGGCGACCAGGTGCTCACGGCCGACAACAGCTTCCGCGTCTGGCGCGTGGCTGCCAAAAGTCATCTGCACACCGGCAAAAACCAGTTGCGCGTTGTCTTCCCATCGCCTATCAAGGCCGCCGCTGATGCTGCCGCGAGCGATTTGTTCCGGGTTCATTCGAAGACCGAAGAGAAGACCTACATACGCAAGCCAGCGTATGAATATGGCTGGGACTGGGGGCCGCGGTTTGTGACCAGCGGCATCTGGAAGCCGGTGCGCATTGAGGCCTGGGACAAGGTGCGCATCGCCGACTTCGCAATTCGCCAGCGGGACGTGAGCAAGGATGTGGCTCATCTTGACGCTGAGGTGGAGGTTGAGGCCGCGACCGCAGGACCGGCAAAGGTGAGCGTGCAATACTCTGACGCCGGCAAGCCGGCGATATTGAGCAGGACGGTCAATGTTCACGCGGGTAGCAATCTTATCGATCTGCCGATTGAGATTCTTCAGCCCAAGCTCTGGTATCCGGCAGGCTACGGAGATCAGCCACTCTACGAGTTCAAAGCACAAGCGGGTACTGGCGGAGTAGTCGGCGAAGAGCGCAAGGTCAAAGCCGGCCTGCGCTCGATCGTTCTCGACCGCCATCTCGACAAATGGGGCCGCAGCTTTCAACTCATCGTCAACGGCATTCCCGTCTTCGCCAAGGGCGCGGACGTGATTCCCTTCGACAGCTTTCCCAATCGCGTGACCACCGCCAACTATCGCCGCATTCTCGAATCGGCGCGCGCAGCCAACATGAACATGATTCGCCACTGGGGCGGCGGCTACTACGAGAGCGAGGAGTTCTACGAGATCTGCGACGAGTTGGGGCTGATGGTCTGGCAGGATTTCATGTTTGGCAACGACTGGCAGCCGGGCACGTACGCCTTCAAGCTCAACATCGAGGCCGAGGCCGAGGACCAGGTCAGGCGGTTGCGCAACCATCCAAGCATTGTGGTGTGGTGCGGCAACAACGAGACCGAGGCCGCCCTCAACTGGGGTGGACGCCAGGCGCTGCCGCCAGAGACCAGGTATTTCATGTGGCAGGATTATCTCACCGAGTTCAGCGGCATTCTGCCCCGCGTTGTAGCTCGGCTCGACCCAGAGACGCCGTACTGGCCCAGCTCGCCGAGCTCGGATTACGAAGCGGTGTCGCCGGTTTATCTCTCGGGCGACAATCACGTCTGGGACGTGTGGCATGGCCGCGTGCCATTCAAGACTTACGAGGCGGATCAATCGCGCTTTGTGACTGAGTTTGGTTTTCAGTCGTTTCCGGAGATGAAGACGATTGAGGCCTTCACGCAGCCTGAGGATCGCACGAGTATCTTCACGCCGGTGATGCTGGCGCACCAAAAGAATAATGAAGGCAACTCGATTATCCACGACTATCTGCTCCGCGATTACACAGAACCCAAGGATTTTGCGAGCTTCCTCTATGTTAGCCAGGTGTTGCAGGCTGAGGGCATCAAGATCGGCGCGGAGCACTGGCGGCGAAGCCGTCCGGAGACGATGGGAACCATTTTTTGGCAGTTGAATGATTGCTGGCCGGTTGCCTCGTGGTCGTCGATCGACTACTACGGACGATGGAAGGCTCTGCAATACTATGCGCGGCGCTTCTATGCGCCGATTCTGGTTTCTCCGCACGTCGAGGATGGCGCGCTGAAGGTTTACATTGTCAGCGACAAGATGAGGGCAGAACCGGCGAAGCTGCATGTGCGCCTGATGGACTTCGATGGCAAAGTGCTGGTGGAGGAGACCAGCGCCGTGAGCGTTGATCCGCTCGCGAGTAAGGTTTATATGGACTGGCCGCTGAAGAAGCTCACCGAAGCGGGCGCAGCGGATACTTCGCGCGTCTTCGTTGTTGCCGAACTGACAGCCGGCGGCGCAATCGTTTCGCGGAATCTCACTTACCTTGCTCCGGTCAAAGAGATTCACCTCAAGCCTGCTCAGTTGAAGATCGAAGCGAGCGGCGCGAATGGGATCTACAAGGTTCGCGTTTCTTCACCGGTGCTCGCGCGCAGTGTTTATCTTTCATTCGGCAGCCTGGACACGGAGGTGTCCGATAATTACTTTGACCTGCTTCCAGGTGAGACAGTGGAGATTGCAGTCAAGAGCGCGGCTTCTCTCGATGCGCTGAAGGCGCAGTTGAAGGTGGTATCACTCACGGATGCCTTTGCCAGCGACCGTCAAGGTGCAACAATCGGCGCTTCGCGGTGAGGGAAAGTACCTTTCGCGAATTGCGTAGGAGGGACATTTGTCGGTTTCCCATCCATTCCGCAAAAAACGCGGAATGGATGGGGCACGGAAGACGATAGTGAAAAGGAAAATGTTATCAACGGGCCGGAGCGAAAGCTCCGGCCTATTCCTTAGGCTGCCGTGGATCAGAACGAGAACGTGGCCTGCAAGAAGATGCGCCGCGCCGCTGCGCCTGAGGAGAAGATGCCGCCGGCCAGACTGGTCGATTGGCCGAACAGGCTGCCGGGGTTGGTGGGATCGGTGGGTGGGGGCGCAATGGTTCCCACTGGGGTGCCACGGTCGATGTCGTTGAAGAGATTCAAGGCCTGCGCGTTGAAGGTCAGCGTGTATTTGTGGCCAGTGTTGGTTGGACCGAACATGCCTCCCGGACCTCCGCGGCCTCCACCTCCGCCAAAGGGACCGCCGAATCCACCACCGCCGCGGCCGCCGCCACCACCGCGGCCTCCATCAGGCGGAGCCGGGGTTGCGTTGGCAGATTCCAACTTGGGACCAAGCCCCCAGGCGCGGCTGACTCGCAGATTCACAGCTACCGCGGCGGGTCCATTGCCCAGATTGGCCGGGAGCAACGTCTCTCCGTCCTGGGGATCCATGTCGAGAGCGCCAAAGCTAGTTTGGACGACATCGGACGCGTTCGGTCCTGCATATGCCGGACGGTGGTTGAAGAACCCGTCCTGCACCAGGTCTTGATTGGTGACGATGTTGTAAGGCTTACCGGACTGCGCAATCAGGAAGGGATTGAAGCGAATGCCCCACGGCGCCTGATAGTTGGCCATCATGAAGACCATATTGCGCGAGGCCCAACTGGCGCGTCCGTAATCCTGGCCGAGGTCGGCGGAGTTGGAGGCTATGCCGCCGATGCTGTCAGTATTGGCGGCTGTGAGATTATAGAAACCCATCAGGCTGAAGTTCGGGGTAAATCGTGCGTTGAGGTTCACGATCATCTGGTTTTGTTTGAAGACTGCCTCGGAATCGTACTGATCCACATTGCCCACAGAGGGGTCGTAAGCGGAAAGGTTAGGCGCGTTCGCGTTGCGCGTGACCATTTGATGCACGCCGAAGGAATGCAGGTAGGTGAAGGTCAGCGTTGTGGCCTTGTTCAATTGCCGTTCCAGGCTGGTTCCCACCTGCTGCGTGACGGGCGAGCGGTAGAAAGGCGCGACCTGGACCGTCGTGGGAACGGGGGTTCCGCATCCCTGATCCAATGCGTCGCTCAAGCTGGTCGCGCTGAAGCAGGTGGGGTTATAGATCACAGTCTGTTGCTGCGGAGCGCTTGTGCTGCCGAACCGCGCCGCCGCAAGCAAATCGGCAATGGGCAGCCGGTCATAAAAGAATCCGTATCCGCCGCGCAGCACGGTCTTGGCCTGTTTTTTGTCTTTATGGCCATCGAGGGCGTAGGCAAAAGCGACGCGGGGAGCCCAGTCGTTGTGGTCGGCAATGTGATTTTGCGACTCCCAGCGAAGGCCGCCCGAAAGTGTCAGAAAGGGATTGAACTTCCAATCGTCCTGCGCGAAGAGCGCGGCGTCGAAGGTGTTTGCATTAGCATTGGCGGCGCCGCTCGCGTAGATCAACTGGAGCGGCGAGCAGCTCGTTGGAGGATTCGTTGTTGGGCAAGGAGTTCCGCTCAGCACGCCGAGCGCGCCTTCGTAGTCCGCTTCCGAGGCAAAGGTGAACGTTCCATTGAAGTTTGCGTCGGTGGAGTTGGCATCGCGATTGTCGCGCAGCCGCGTTCCGAACTTGATGGCATGGGCTCCCACGGACATGGTGGTCAGGTTCTGCAACTCCAGATGGTCCTGATGGTCGTTGATCTGACCTGCCGATGCGCCGCCGCCTGTAAAATAGCCCAGAACCGATGCCTGGGGTGGACCGCTTGCCGCAGTGGTCGAAGAAACATCGCGAAGGTATTGGAAGCGAGTCTCATTGACGATGTGGTCGTTGATGACAAATGAATCGCTGAGCTGAACGGTGTTTTCGATGGAGTGGGAACTCTGAGCCTGGCTGCTCGATTGCTGGGCTGCACTCAGTTCGCCGCTCTCGCTGTCGCGGTAAAACTGATAGCGCAGCGTCAGCGTGTTTTTCTCACCCAATTGCAGATCGATGCGTGGGGCGATATTGGTGCGCGTATGCGGATTCAGGAGTCCGCCCGTGGCTGTGCCATCGGGACCATAGGCAAGGCTGATGTTTTGTATGTTGCGCTGCTCCGCGCTGACAAAGAATGAAGCGGTCTTCGAGAGCGAGCCATTCAAAGTACCGTTGAATTGAATCGTGTGATAAGTCGGCAGATGCGCAATGAATGGGTTGCCCGTGTTGAAGCTGTCGTCATTGCCTTGCGCAAAGAACTGCCCGTGCAACTTGTCGGTACCGGGCTTGGTGAGGATCTCGATGCGTCCGTAGCCGAGCTTGTCGAATTCGGCGGAAAAGGGATTCTGATTGATGCGAATTTCGCGGATTGCCGATTTGGGCGGAAGTTGTCCGCCGGTAAACCCATCGATGTAAATCTGGCCGCCGTTGGGTCCGGCCGAGGGTCCGGCGAGCGCGGTCAGTTCGCTGGATAACTCGTCCGGATCATCGGACAGCGCTTCCAGATCCTTGCCCTTGATGACAATGGCGTTCGAGTTGCCGCCCGCCTCCACATTGACCGTCGGCGACTCGTCGGTGACGACAACGCTCTGCTGCTCGACCTCGACGGCCATGGAGATGTCTGCCCGTTTGATCTGCCCGGCGGCAAGCTGAATGACTGGCATATTGAACGGAGCGAAGCCCGGAAAGGAAGCATGTAGAACGTAGCTGCCGGGAGCGAGACCGTTCACCTGATAAGCGCCGCCGGCGTCGGCGGTCACGCTGGTCACGGTCTTGCCTGCTGGTGTAGTGATCGTAACCGTAGCGCCCGGAATCAACGCGCCTGTGGGGTCAGCAATGTGCCCGCGCAAACTGGCCGTGGCTGCCGAAGTCGAAGCAGACTCGGCGATGGACGTCGTAGTCGACGGAGCCGCGGGGGGAGTCTGCGCGCGCACCGTGGCCATGGTTGCAAAGCCCAATGCCAGGACAATCAAAAAATGAGTAAAGAGATGCAATTTTGAGTACACGTATTCCTCACTGTCTTTCACAGATTGTGGGTTTGCCTACTGGGTAACGTCCGGCGCGCTCGAGTTCATACTCCAATTGGCGAGCAGGTCCCGGCTTGCTGTGGGAGCCTGAAGCAGGGGTTCAACGCCGGCCAACAGCGTGATGGCCGTGACCTCGTTTTCTCCCTGGGTGGAAACGAGCATCACCGCTTCGCCTTTTTGCAGATCGCCGATCTGAATAGCCGGTAGGCGATTGAGCATTTGCTGCGGATCGCCGCCACCACCGCCCTGCCCACCATTCTGTCCCGCCCATTGACTTGCGCCTTGGCTGCTCGCGCCGGGTGCTGTCCCTTTCAACCGGGCTGCCAGCATCGTGGCCATTCGTTCTGGCAGTCGCTTCATCTGGGCGTCCGCCGTAATGTGAATGGTGACTTGCCGCTTGGTCGCCAGATCCTTGACTGACAGCGTAGAGGCGGCCGTGTCGACGGATAAAACGGTTCCGGCGATATTGCGGAAGCTGCCCGAGACGACCTCTTCAGCGGCGATCTCAGTTCCGTCGCTATTCTTCACGCCCCGCGCGCGCAATTGGTCGCCCACGTGAATCGCATCGATCGGCGCTGGGAGCGCCGCGTCGAAGCGGATCGAGCCCGGCGCATAACGCTTGAGTGCCGTCGCTTTGGTGGTGCGAACAGTGATCGTCTTGGCCATCGCTCCAGCGCCGCTGCCCAATACAATGACGCCTGAGGCTGCGTCGACGCTCTTCACCAGTCCGCCGACGCCTCGGCGCTGCCAGTCCTCGCGATCCTTTTGCTGCTTGAGCGCAACGTCAGCCTGTTTGATAGCGACAATCTGGAGAGCTACATAAGTGTCCGCGGGCGCGTCGGGGTCGAGTTTCACCAGCGCGCGGTCGCCAACGGCGAGATCGCTGAATTGGATCGTCTCGGCGGCACTCAAATCTTTCTGCCCAGGCGCGACGCGCTTCAGTGCTGCGGTGGATGGGACTTTAACCTGGCGTTCGCCGTCGCCATCGGTCTTCACCGTGATCGTGTCGCCGTTGATGGCGGTGATCGTGCCCACAAATCGGGAAACCGCCTGCGCGAAAGCAAGGTTGCCGGTTAACAGCAGGACGATCGTCAGCGCCGAAACGACGCAAATGCGATTCAAAATCTTACTTTTCATCGATCCATTCTCCAACTGCCAATGCCGCTTGGCGTACAAGGGAAAAGCGACAACCGTTTCAGTAGACGAATCAAGGCGGCAAAAGGTTGAATCGAGTCTATCGAGGGCTGTCAGACCGGTCGCGAGCCATGAATTACGGGTATCAGATCAGGAGTCATAGGATATTCATGATGGCGGAACCTCAAAAAAACGAGGCTGGGAGTGCCTACTTTGTCAGCTCCGCGGTTTCCAGAAAGGTATAGCTGCCCGAAGGCGTGGGAACGACGTGAGTGAGCCGCCGGTTATGCACCACGACCGTGTTTCGGTACCAGAGATTGATGGCCGGCAGATCGCGCGCAAGAATCTGTTGTGCCTCGACGTAGTCCGCGCGCCGCTGGGCTATGTCCAAGCTCTGACGCGCTTGGTCTAAAAGGGCATCGAGCTTTGGATTCGAGTAGTGGCTGCGGTTGGTTCCCTTCGGAGAGAAATTCTTCGTCGCATAGACGTCGAAGATGTCTGGTTGTTCATTGCCGATCCAGCGCAGTGAATAAAGCTGAAATGCGCCGCGATTGACGTCAGAGTAAAAGGTTGCGAACTCGTAGCTGCGCAAATCCAATATGATGCCCACCCTGGCGAGTTGTTGCTGCAAGACCGCGGCTACCAGGCGTGCCAGTTCATCGGTCGACGTTTTCATCGTCAGGTGGAAGCGCACGCCATTTGCGCTAGCGTGAAAGCCTGCATCGTCGAGCAACCGCGCAGCGCGCGCTGGATCGTAGTCGTAACGCGCGACGTTGCCGGTCCAGGCCCAGTGATTGGCAGGCAGCAGGCTCTCGGCTGGTTGGGCATGACCGCGCAGCAGCGACTGGATGATCAGGTTGCGGTCGATGGCGCAGGCGATGGCCTGGCGCACGCGGGCATCCTTCAAGAGCGGATCGCGCAAGTTGAAGTTGAGGTATTGAACTTGTGTTCCGGGCACGTCTTCGATTGCCAGATTCGGTCTGGTGGCCAGTGGTGCCAACGCATCGATGGGAAGGGAATTAACGGCCACGTCGCCCGAGCCTTTCTCGAGTTCCAACGATTCCGTGGTCGCATCGGGCACTACGGCAAAGCGCACGCGCTCTATTCGCGGTTTTACAGACCAGCTCAGCGGATTCCGTTCGATCACCACATTTTGATCGATCTGCTGGCTGACAAAGCGAAAGGGTCCTGTGCCCACAGGATGCCGCCAGAACTCGCGACCGCTGCCCTCGGGAACAATGCCAAAAGCCCCGGTGGAGAGATTGCTCAGCAAAAAATTATCCGGGTGATTCAGGTGGAAGACAACGGTTCGCGGGTCCGGAGCATCGATTGAATCTACCGAGGCGTAGGAGGAGGCCTTGGGCGATACCACCTGGCCCGAGCGGATCGATTCCACCGACCACACGACGTCACGCGCCGTGAGCGGCCGGCCGTCGTGGAAGAGCACGCCCTGGCGTAGATGAAAGACCAGCGTCAGCGGGTCGGGTTGCTCCCAGCTTTCGGCCAAAGCCGGTGTGAAATGAAAGCTTGCATCTCGGGCGATAAGCCCATCGAAGATCAACTCGTCGATGTGTTCCGATTGCCCGTCTGTGCCGATGCGGGGATCGAGGCTCGCCGGGCTGCTCTCGATGAGAAAGACCACTGTTTGCGGGTCGCGAGGCGTCGAGTGGCAGCCTGCGATCGCGACGAGAGCGGCCAGAGCGAACAGCCTACGCATAGGTCACCTGGCCCAGGATTGTCGGTCGCGACGCGCCGGTGGCCTTGGGCACGTTCCCTGGCAGGTGATGCCACGTCTGCCACGCCAGCAGCGCGAAGGCCGCTGCCTCCTTGGCCTCGGCGGGCAGGCCGAAATCTTCACTCGATGCCAGTTCGCAACCGAGCGGATTGAGCCTCTGCGCGAGCATCGCCATCAGCGTGGCATTGCGCGCACCACCGCCGGAGACGATGTAGTCGACGCCGTGACCCCTCATCGCACGCTGAACATAATTCTTGTAACTAATCGCGATCGTCTCGGCTGTAAGCGCAGTCGCCGTGGCCAACGCATCCACGGGTTTATTGCTCCGTCGCTGGCAGGCTTCAAGAAACTGCGCCGCATACTCGCGCCCGAACTGCTCGCGCCCAGCGGTATGCGGCGGCTTCTGCCGATAGTATGGGTTGCGCAGCGCTTGGCGCAGGACAGGCTGGAGCACTGTTCCCCTCGCCGCGATGGCTCCGTTGCGGTCGAATCTCTTGCCGAAAAGCTGCTGCGCCAGCGCATCGATCACCATGTTTCCCGGACCGGTGTCGAAGGCTATGACTTTATCTGCATCTGCCCCGGCGGGGATGGCAGTGAGGTTGGCGATGCCGCCGATATTTTGTAACACGCGTCCGCGCTTGCGGTCAGCAAACATCACATAATCGAGCAGGGGAACGAGTGGAGCTCCCTGGCCGCCGCCCAGCATGTCCGCGGGGCGGAAGTTCGAGACGACGGGAACTCCAAGTCGTGCGACGATCACTGCTGCCTCACCTAACTGCCAGGTGCAAGCAAAACGGCGTCCCGCATAACTCTCCTCGCGCGGCTGGTGATAAAGCGTCTGCCCGTGGCAGGCGATCAGATCGAGCTTCACTTTATGCCGTTCGAGGGTTGCGCTCACCGCCTCGGCATAGGCCAGCCCGAGCCGCCAATTGAGCCGCGCCAATTCCGCTGTCGACGTTGCAGTCGCATTCATCGCCGCCAGGACCGCGCGCCGTAAAGAGGCCGGAAACGCGAAGCCCTCATGCGCGAGCAGCGTGAGGCTGGGCCGCAGCCTGGCGGGAGCAATCCGCACCACGGCCACATCGATGCCATCGGCCGAAGTGCCGCTCATGATGCCGGCCACTGTCATTGTCTTTGCGCTCATGCTGGTCGCGCTTCCTGGGCTTCGATAACGCATTTTCCATATCGTAGAATCCGTTTTTGCAGCGCGTCGAATTGCTTTGCCGTCAGCGGGGCCGGAACGCCGCTCGCAAACAGTTTCGCACGTCTCTTCGCGGTTTGCGCCGCGCGTCCCTTCAGCAGTTGGCAAAACGCCGCCGAGCGCTCTCCTTCGGCAATCAATGCATCGTAGGCGCGCAGAATCAGTTCCGGGCTGTGGCAGATTTCGATCAGGTCCATCCCTGCGCGAATGGCAGCGACCGCCGCCTCTTCGATCGGCATGAACTTCAAAATCCCGCCCATCTCCATGTCATCGGAGAAGATGATTCCTCTGTAGCCAATTCGTTTGCGCAGAATTGTTGTGATCCAGTATGGCGAGACAGTGGCCGGGAGCGTTCCGCTTGGAGTCGCGGGATAGGCCGCGTGATTGACCATGATCATCGGCAGCTCGTTGCGCAGTTCACGATAGGGCGCCAGATCTTTCAGCCAAAGTTCGCGGACGCTGCGCTGGATCACGGGAGTTTCCAGGTGAGAATCGCACGTTCCCGCGCCGAGTCCAGGGAAATGCTTGCCGCAGCCCACCACTCCGCGCGACGCGAGCCCAGCCAGAAACTGGCGCGCAAAATCCACTACGTCTTCTGCCGTTGATCCAACTGCGCGCGTTCCCATTACCTCGGCAGACTCCGGCCGTGCCAAATCCACGACCGGGGCCAGCGTTGTGTTGAAGCCGAAGGCCTTCACACCCTGGGCGATTAACTCACCGTGCTCCCGAATCAGTCGGCTTTTGCCCATCCGCCGCGCCGCATCCGCGACTGCTTTTGCTGAAGGCATCGGCACAAGGGCGTCCCGCAGCCGGTCGACTGTTCCGCCTTCCACATCCACGCAGCGAAAGCTGTTTGGTGTGCAAAAGGCCGTAGCCTCGGCAAGCAGCGCCCGCGTCTGCCGGGCATCGATGATGTTGCGCCGGAAGAGGATCACACCCGCCGGGCGCACGAGCTTCAGCCACGCTAGCTCCAGGCCGGAAAGCTCCGTGCTGCCGAGACCTACGACCAGCAGGCTCCCCGCCGCATGGCGCAGATTCGCCTTCATCCTTTCTCCTTTAACTCCTGCTGTAACTCTTCCAGCAGATTCAGCGCCTGCAACGGCGTCAGCGAGTTCACGTCAGTCTCCGCGATGCGATCGACGATGCGCTGCGAGAGGGGGGTGAAGATCGTCAACTGCACCGGCTCTGGCGTTGTCTCAACCTGTACGCTTTGGCGCTCCTGTCTCTCGTGCTGACGCAGCACGTGCTTGGCTCGATCAATGACCGCAGACGGCAATCCTGCAAGGCGAGCCACCTCGATGCCATAACTCTTGCTTGCCGCGCCGGGCTCAATGTTATGCAGAAAGACGATTCCGCCCGCTGCTTCTTTGACGCCGACTCGGAGATTTCTGACACGGGGCAGTTTTTCAGCCAGCATCGTCAACTCATGATAGTGCGTGGCAAAGAGCGTTCGCGCGCGGGTCTCGGCATGAAGAAACTCGACTGTCGCCCAAGCCAACGAGAGTCCGTCAAAGGTCGCCGTGCCTCGGCCCATCTCATCCAGCAAGATCAAGGACCTGTTCGTTGCCGTGTTTAGAATCGTCGCCGTCTCAGTCATTTCGACCATGAATGTCGAGCGGCCACGCGCCACGTTGTCGCTTGCACCAATGCGGGTATAGATGCGGTCGACCAGCCCGAAGCGCAGACTCTCCGCCGGAACGAAGCTGCCCATCTGAGCCATCAGAACCAGCATTGCCGATTGGCGCAGATAAGTGCTCTTGCCGCCCATGTTCGGGCCCGTGATCAAAAGCAAACTCGGCCCGTCGACCGAGGCGTTGAGATAGAGATCGTTGGGGATGAACCTGCCCTCGCGCGTCTCTTCCATCCACTGCTCGATTACCGGATGGCGGCCGGCGACCGCTTCGATGATGGGCTCATCCACGAGCTTTGGCCGCACATAGTGCCGACCTGCGGCGAGATGCGCAAAGTCAGCGAGCAGATCTGCCTCCGCCACCGAGGCAGAGCTTCGCTTGATGCGCCCGGCGGCCTCGAGCACCGTGCGGCGCAACTCGGCAAAGATCCGCTTCTCGATTTCGATGGACCGCTCGTGCGCCGTGAGAATCTTGCGCTCGTAATCCTTCAGCTCCGGCGTCGTGAAGCGCTCGGCGTTGACAAGCGTCTGTTTGCGCTCATAGTCGGCGGGCGCATGCGACAAGTTAGATTTCGTAATTTCGATATAGTAGCCGAAGACCGAGTTATACCGGACCTTGAGCGAACCGATGCCGGTGCGTTCCCGTTCCCGCTCCTCGATGGCCGCGATCTGCTGGCGGCCAGTAGTCGAGATGGTGCGCAACTCGTCGAGCTCCGCATCGACTCGCGCGCCGATTGCTCCGCCGTCGACCAACGTCAGTGGAGGCTCCTCGACCAGCGTTGTTGCAATCCGTGCCGTTACATCTTCGAGCGTGTCGAGACGTTCGGAGAGCTCTCGCCAGCGTGCTGCGCGCATCGCGTCGATGGCTTGTTTGAGCCCCGGCAACCGGCTCAGGCTTGAGGCAAGCGCGCGAAGATCGCGTGGACCGGCCGAATCGAGAGAGAGGCGGGCCAGCAATCGCTCCAGGTCAAGAAGGCCTGAGAAAGCTCGCCGGATCTCTTCGCGCCGCACCAGGTCGCCGTGTGCCTCGCCTACCGCCTCATAGCGAGCTTCGAGCGCCACGGCGTCCACAAGCGGCCGCAGGATCGTGGCCCGCAACAGACGCTTGCCCATTGGAGTCAGGCATGCGTCCAGAGCGTGGAAGAGCGTGGTCTTGCTGTCCTGACCGGCAAACAGCGGCTCTACGAGCTCGAGATTCCTTACCGTCACTTGATCAAGCTCAAGCGCCGTTGAGTGCTCCTCAAATCGCAGGCTGTCGATGTGCAAGGCTTCGTTTTTCTGCGTCGTCCGCACATAATGCAGCACCGCCCCTGCGGCAATCGCGGCGGCCGGATGCCCGGTGAGCCCAAAGCCTTCAAGCGAGCGCACATTCATTTGCCGCTCTACGAGAGGAACGGCAAAATCGCGTGTCCAAACCCAATCTTCGATGCGTGTCCTGGCGGGAATTCGCTCAAGTTGCGCGGGCAACTCCGCGCTTGCTGGCAATAGCACTTCGCTCGATCCGGCCTTCTGAATTTCATCTGCCGCTTGCTGCAGCGCGGCTGAACCCGAAAACTCCGCCGTGCGAAACTCGCCGGTAGAAACGTCGAGCAGCGCAACGGCGCAGATCGCTTGGGATTTGGAGTTTGCGCTTTGCGCGGTTCCAATTTCAAAGAATGCGGCGAGAAAATTGTTCTGCTCCTGTCCCAGAGCCGCGTCCAGGGCGGTTCCCGGCGAGAGAACGCGCGTTACCTCGCGCCGCACAATCTTCTTGGTGAGCTTGGGATCCTCCATCTGGTCGCAGAGGGCGATACGGTAGCCCATGCGCAGCAGGCGCGTGAGGTAGCTCTCGACCGCATGATAGGGAACGCCGCACATCGGCTGAGATCGCTCGCGATCGCGCGCCGTGAGGGTCAATTGCAATTCGCGGCTTACAGTGACGGCATCGTCGTAGAAAAGCTCGTAGAAATCCCCCATGCGGAAAAAGAGCAGGGCATCTGGATTCTCCCGCTTAGCCGCCGTCCACTGCCGCATGAATGGCGTGAGCTCTGCCACACTCTTCTCCAAAGGCTGACTCGGCGGCGCATCCACGGGTTGGTTGTCGTTCTTGATCACGTTGGCTTTAAGAGTATCGCGGCGGGACCGAGGCGGGGTAGCCCAGTATGAAACGCTAAAGGCTGCCGATAAGAATATGAGCCCGGTTTATCCGCAAATCCAGCTGAGTAGCACTGCATTCGGGAACCGGATTACACTAAGTGTTGCGGGAGCTTTCACATTCCGCTTCCGGAAGCTCTGAGAGTTTCCTGGGCCGTTTGAAGTCGCGGAGTCCAGGAAGGCTCCGGTGCTTCGTTTGCGCTGAGTATGATTTGTAAGTTGATGATTTCAAACAAGCAGGAGCAGATGCCGAGTTCTTCGTCCAACTTCCCGAATCCCCTTGGGACTGGCGCGTCTAGGGAAGCCTCGAACCAGACGGCTCCCGCCACCGAACCAACCTCCTCCCGTAGACCAAACGGCCTTGAGTTGTGGGTGCGCGACCTGATCGTTTCTGCGGCGGCCTCGGTCTTCATCATCACTTTTCTTTATCAGCCGGTGCGCGTCGAAGGTACCAGCATGTTGCCGAGGCTGGAGGACCAGGACCGGCTCTTTATCAACAAGTTCGTTTACCACTTCAGCTCCATCGAACGGGGCGACGTGGTGGTCTTTCACTACCCGCTCGACCCTGAAAAGAGCTACATCAAGCGTGTGATCGCGGTGCCGGGCGACAGGCTGGAGATTGACCGCGGCACAGTCTGGGTCAACGGCAGGCGGGTGTTTGAGCCGTACGTCCCGGCGGAGTACCGTGACAGCCGGTCGTACGCGGAAATTGTCGTTCCAGATGACTCCTATTTCATGATGGGGGACCACCGGTCCATCTCTTCTGACAGCCGCGAGTTCGGACCCGTAATGCGGTCGCTGATCTACGGGAAAGCTGTCTTTGTGTACTGGCCGGCACGCGACGCGGGCGTGGTGAGGTAGAGGCAGGCGATTAGGCCCGGATATCCACCGGCAGGATCTCCCCAAAGCTGTTAAAATCGATAAAATCCGCTCTTCGGAGAGGCGATGCAATCGATTCTAGCGCTCGAAGACGGGCGCATCTTCCGCGGCCTTGGCTATGGGCACCCCAGTGAATGCCAGGGCGAAGTCGTTTTCAATACTTCCCTTACCGGTTACCAGGAAATCGCCACCGATCCCTCGTATGCCGGGCAAATTGTCGTTCTCACCAACCCCCAGATCGGGAATTACGGCACCAACCAGGCAGACAACGAGTCGGCCAGGCCCTATATCGAGGGTCTGATCGTACGCGAGTTTTCGCCCATCGGCTCCAACTGGCGCTCTGAGCAGGTCACTGACGAGTACATGGAGCGCTATTCGGTTCCCGTGCTGGCCGAGATCGACACGCGCGCGCTGGTGCGCCATCTGCGCACGCACGGGGTGATGCGCGGGGTGATCTCGACCACCGAGAGCAATCCCGATGTGTTGGTCCAGCGGGCGCGCGGCATTCGCAAGATGGACGGTACAGATCTGGCGCGCGTGGTCTCGACCAAGTCAGTTTTTACCATCGATGCGAATGACAGCCGCAGCCAAACTGGCGACTCTCTACCGGCATGTGCTCCAGATCCCTTGAACCTCGGCCAAAATCAGGAAACGCGAAAGAGTTTTCATGTAGTGGCTTATGATTTTGGTATCAAGCTGAACATTCTACGGATGTTGGTACGCGAGGGGTGCCGGGTGACGGTGGTTCCCGCCGAGACCAGCGCCGAGGATGTTTTTGAGTTGAAGCCCGATGGCGTCTTTCTCTCGAACGGACCCGGTGACCCCGAGCCCGTCGATTATGCCGTTCGTGCGATTCGCAAGTTTCTGGGCCGCGTCCCGGTCTTTGGAATCTGCCTGGGCCATCAGCTCACCGGGTTGGCTCTGGGCGGCAAGACCTACAAGCTCAAATTTGGCCACCACGGCGGCAACCATCCTGTGCGCAACAACCTCACAGGTAAAGTGGAGATCACGGCGCACAACCACAACTTCGCCGTCGATCCCGACTCGATCAATCTCAGCGAGGTTGAACTAACCCACGTGGACCTGAACGACCAGACTCTCGAAGGCTTGCGCCACAAGACGCTGCCGCTCTTCAGCGTGCAGTATCATCCCGAAGCTGCCCCCGGCCCGCACGACTCCAACTACCTCTTCCACGACTTCCGCAAGCTGATGGAGGAGTGGAAGGGATGAAGACACGGCTCCCAGTCCTGATTTTGCTGGCAGGACTGGGGGGGGCTATTTCCTGTAAGCACCCAGCGCCAAGCGCCGCACCGAAGTCAATCAATCGTTTGGCGATGAAGACGGCGAACCCTCCAGTGAGAATCGGGAAGCCTTCCACCGAGCTAAACCCCTTTGACCGCTATCTTGCGGATGTGAAATCGAATTGGCCGGAGCCGGCCTTGGTGCGCTTTGCTAGCGACTGCCAAATCGATTTGGATTCGGTCCCGCCGCGGTATGCGCAAAAACCAGGTGAGAAGTGGATTCTCGTGAAAGATCTATCGCGTGCCCAGTCAGACCAAGAGACCGATTTTTATCACACGATTGCCGTTTGGCATTCGCCGAATCGGATTATGACCGAAGAGTGGGGCATGGAATTGGATACGGGCGACTACTATAGGCTTTTCTCTTGCCTGAATCAAAAGAAGATCACGCTGGTCGACTCGGTCAGCTGGAGTATCGCGCCAGACGACGATCCGGCCAAGGAAACAGGCTGGGGATATGAGCATCGCTGGGGGCTGGGTAAGGATGGAACGATTGCGACGACGCTGAAGCAATTCGTCGATTTACGTGACAAGCCGATCTCCGCACCGCCGCTAGATGAAGAAACAAAAAAACGCTTGGATGATGAGGGCGTTGGGGCAAATAGTTGGGCGGATTTGCAACTGCCTGACGGACTGTTGAATTGAAAACCTGAAGGATGGAATCTTTCGACAGAGAACGACGAACCAGAGAGGAGACTCGCCTTTCACGGCGCGTGAAATGCGCGGGCTGAAGTCGTGCTCTAAACGCCGTGCCATTTGAAATAAGGGATCAGCAAAGTGCCACGCAGAAATGACATTCGACGGATGTATCTCTGGCTCCCAGTCCTGATTTTGCTGGCAGGATTGGGGAGTCTTTTTTCTTCGGCGCAGGTCAAGAGCTTCCGAAGCCCGCTCGAACTCCACATTGAGAATCTTCGCGCGCACGGAATCGATCCGCTGACCGCCCGCTTCGCTACGGACTGCGGAATCGAACTCGATGGGGTACCTGCACGCTACGGTTTTGCCAACGATCAATTTGGGACATGGAAGGCGGTCAGCGACCTGCCAAAGGCCTACGACAACCATGTGATGCGTCTGGTAGGGACGGCAGAGGTATGGAAAATCGGGAATCGGTCGGTGATCGAATTGTGGAACGCCAAGTTGGATGCGGCTAGTTTTTCGCGGTCACTCTATTGTTTTGACGCCGACAAAAAACTTCGGATGCTCGACTCCACGGATTTTGAGATTCCGATCGACGGCACACTGCGATGGGGGATGCACATGCGCTGGACCCGGAACCCGAATGGAGAGTTTACTGCGTCGGAGCCATTCCAATTTATCGGGTTGGATGGCGAACCGGCTCCGGTTCCGAAGTTGACAAAAGATGACAGGCAAATCGTCGCTTACTGGAAAAAGAAGTTGCGTGCGCCCATGACAGCGGAGGGTCTGAAGTTACCAGCGTCGCTGATGGGTGAGACCGAGAAATCGACTGGCCCCAATTAATCGGCTCGGGGCTGCACAATGAGGCGAATTGAAAGGGCACCACTTCAGCCGTGCCACAAGGATGTTTTGAAAAGGTAGGGCCTTAATCGCGCCGCAAGATCGCTTTGAAAGGGCACGACTTCAGTCGTGCCGAAAGGACGCGAATAGTAGCTGGGCTTTAGCCCCTGAGGGATGGTTTTGAAACCCGTACGCGAGCATGCAACGAACAACTCGCAGACCTACTTCGTCACGTCGGATACGTGGGAGCGCCGCGCGCTTTTCAGCACGGAGTCGTGGGCACGGCTCTTTTTCAAAACACTACTCTCGCATCGCGGTGAAGCTTATCTCGTGCACGAATTTGTTCTCATGCCTGATCATTTTCACCTGTTGATAACGCCCTTAATTGCGCTTGAGAGGGCGATGCAGCTTATCAAAGGCGGTTTTTCTTATCGGGCCAAGAAAGAACTTGGATCAAACATGGAGATATGGCGTCGCGGCTTTGCGGACCATCGAATTTGGGATGCGGAGGACTACGACAAGCATCTCCACTATATTCATCTGAATCCGGTGAGGAAAAATTTATGCATTAGTCCGTCGGAGTACCGGTACTCGTCGGCCTATCCGGGTTGGAAACTGGACCCCGTCCCTCAGGGGCTAAAGCCCGAAGCCTTTATTGGGATCGTCAGCGGCACGGCTGAAGCCGTGCCCTTTCAAAGCGATGAATTCGAAAACACGACAATTGCCGGGATTGTTCCAGTTGCCGAGACCATCCAAATTCCCGAATTTACGGTAGGCGGAAAATTGAAAGGGCACGACTTCAGTCGTGCCATGGAAGGGCCGCGTCAACCCGGGGCTTTAGCCCCTGAGGGAGGGCGGCGATGAGGCGGCATTGTCTAGCTTTCGTCATCCTTGTAATTCTCACCGGACCAGGACAGACCCATCTGCACGCACAGGAGATCGTCGACTGCGTCTGGCCGAGTCCAATCCATCTGTCGCGGATTGTCGGGCAGGTTGTGGATTCCGAAGCTGCTGTTCTTCCAGATGCCCTCGTGACCCTGCAAGACGGTGGCCGGACTGGTGGCACGACCCGGACTGACCAGGCAGGCGCATTCACCCTGAAGGCACCCCAAGGTGTCTATCAATTGCTTGTTCAACGGCAATACTTCGATACACTGCACCTTGAAGTCCATTTGGGATCGGACGTCTATCATCTCGTTCGCCCGAGCTACCTTCATATAATCCTCGCGATCCGCGGGTTGTCCTGTACTTGGGCCACAACCAGCGATCACGAGTTCAAACAAGAGATCGAGAAGTACAAAACCAGAATTTCGAGAAGCAGCGAGACCCATGCCACGCAGAAATGACATTCAGAAGATACTAGTGATCGGCTCGGGGCCGATTGTGATTGGCCAATCGGCGGAGTTCGACTACTCCGGCACGCAGGCCTGCAAGGCTCTCAAGCAAGAGGGCTACGAGGTGGTGCTGGTGAACTCGAACCCGGCCACCATCATGACCGATCCTGACCTCGCCGACCGCACTTACATCGAGCCGCTGACGCGCGAGTACGTCGAAGAGATCATTCGCGTTGAGGCGGAGATGCTCGCCGCCGAATCCAGCTCGGGCAAGTTCGCCCTGCTGCCCACCGTGGGCGGGCAAACGGCGCTTAATCTCGCCGTCGATCTGGCCGACGCTGGCATTCTCGACCGCTATAACGTCGAGCTGATCGGCGCAAAGCTTGAAGCCATCAAGAAGGCCGAGGACCGGCTGCTCTTCAAAGATGCAATGCTGCGCATCGGCCTCGATGTTTCTAAGTCGGCTCTGGTAAATAATCTTCGCGACGGCCTGGAGTTTGCATCGAAGCTCGGTTTCCCGGTTCTGATTCGCCCCAGCTTCACGTTGGGGGGCACTGGCGGCGGCATTGCTTATAACCGCGAAGAGCTGATGGAGATTCTGGCGCGCGGACTTGACCTTTCGCCGGTGCACGAGTGCCTGATCGAAGAGAGCGTACTCGGCTGGAAAGAGTACGAATTGGAGGTCATGCGCGACCTCGCCGACAACGTCATCATTATCTGTTCGATTGAGAATTTTGACCCCATGGGCGTGCATACCGGCGACTCGATCACCGTAGCCCCGGCGCAGACCCTCACCGACCGCGAGTATCAGAAGATGCGCGACGCGGCGATCGCCGTGATGCGAGAGATCGGCGTCGAGACCGGCGGGTCCAATGTTCAATTTGCTGTCAATCCTGTCGATGGGCGCATGACGGTGATCGAGATGAATCCGCGCGTCTCGCGTTCCTCGGCGCTGGCTTCGAAGGCCACCGGCTTTCCCATCGCAAAGATCGCCGCCAAGCTGGCCGTCGGCTACACGCTCGACGAGATTCCCAACGACATTACGCGCAAGACCCCGGCCTGCTTCGAGCCGACAATTGATTATGTCGTCGTCAAGATTCCCAAATGGCAGTTTGAGAAGTTTCCCGGTTCCGACGAGACGCTTGGCCCGCAGATGAAATCTGTCGGCGAGGTGATGTGCATTGGCCGCACGTTCAAAGAATCGCTGATGAAGGCGTGGCGTGCGCTCGAAACCGGCAAGAAAACCGGCGCTGAGATTCTCGATCCGCGGCGGCTCACGCAGCGACTGGTAACGCCGCAGCCTGAGCGGCTCAGCTACATTCGCTACGCTTTCGAGCGCGGCATGAGCGTGCGCGAAGTGGCGCGCCTCACGACGATGGACCCGTGGTTCCTGCATCAGATGCGCGAGATCACGCTGGCGCAGAGCAAAATCTCCGAGACAACGCCGGAGACCATCAGCACAGAGGAACTGCGCCACCTGAAGCGCCTTGGCCTGAGCGACGAACGCATCGCGACGGAGTGGAAGCTCGAGGGTCATGCCGGGACGCAGCAGGTGAGGGAACTGCGCGAGAGCAAGGGCATCAAGCCCGTATTCAAGCTCGTCGATACCTGCGCCGCAGAGTTCGAGTCAATGACGCCGTACCCCTACTCGAC
>JBEKCA010000020.1:0-48486 GCA_050015115.1 Occallatibacter sp. | reverse complement strand
CCGCAACTTCCGCGGCGTCAAGCGCAAGATGAGCAATTTTCCGCTCCGACCCCGACACGGTAAGCCCATGCCTTCGATTGACATCAAAAAAACCATTAGGATTATTAAGTGAACAGTATTAGGGTTAGCCACCGCTTCGCGGTGATTGCGAGTTGGCGAGTTGGCGCGGAAGTACGGGTGGGGGTTCGTCGTCTCCCATATCTGGCGCGGTGAGGCTGCGCCAGATATGGGGCACCCGCGCTGACGGTGGTTGGAACCCCGGATTCCACCAATCAGGCGAGCATTGCGGCGAGATCTGCCTCCGCGGTCGTGATCGGCATCAGATTGAACTTTTCGCCGAGAAGAGCCAGCACGCTGGGAGATAAGAAGGCGGGCAGCGTTGGTCCGATGCGGATGTTGCGCACGCCGAGATGCAGCAGAGTCAGCAGCACGGCAACCGCCTTTTGTTCGTACCAGGATAAGACGAGCGAGAGAGGCAGATCGTTAACGCCGCAGTCGAAGGCTTTGGCAAGCGCAAGCGCGATCTGCAACGCGGAGTAGGTGTCGTTGCACTGGCCGATGTCGAGCAGCCGCGGCAGGCCGCCGATCGAGCCAAAGTCGAGCTTGTTGAAGCGGAACTTGCCGCAGGCCAGCGTCATGATCAGGCAGTCGTTGGGAATTGCCTGGGCGAGTTCCGTGTAGTAATTGCGCCCAGATCGAGCGCCGTCGCAGCCACCGATCAGGAAGAAGCGGCGGATTACGCCCGACTTCACCGCATCGATCACTGTGCCTGCGACGCTGAGCACGGCCTGGTGCCCGAAGCCGACGGTAATCTCTTCGTCGCCGCCGTCCTCAGCGTAACCGGGAGCGGCCAGCGCCGCTGCGATCACCGGGCTATAGTCCTGATCTGCGATATGCTCGACGCCCGGCCACGCGACCATGCCGGAGGTAAAGATGCGCTGCTTGTAAGCCAGCTTCGGCTCCTGAATGCAATTCGAAGTCATGAGAATTGCGCCAGGAAACTCGTTGAACTCCGCAGCCTGATCGACCCACGCGCCGCCGTAGTTGCCGGCCAGATGCTCATAGGCTTTCAATTTGGGATAACCGTGCGCGGGCAGCATCTCGCCGTGCGTATAGATCTGAATACCGAGGCCCTTGGTCTGCTCAAGCAGTGCATAGAGGTCGTGCAGATCGTGGCCTGAGACCAGGATCGCCTTGCCTTTGCGCGCGCCAAGTCTGACTTTGGCGGGAGTCGGGGCGCCGAAGGTTTCGTTGTGCGACTTGTCGAGAATCTCCATTACGCGATAGTTCAATTCGCCGACACTGAGCGCCATGCCGAGCAGCACTTCGGCGGTCGGCGCGGGGTGCGTGAGAAAGTCCATGACCTCGTGAATCTTGGCGAACGACGCAGGGTCGCCCGCGCCCAGCGCGAGTGCGTGCGCCGCGTAGGCCGCGACACCCTTGATGCCGTAAAGGACCAGTTCCTGAAGGTTGGCGATCTCTTTGCTCTCGGTGAGGAAACGCACGGGCAGCAGCACCTGCTTGCCCTGCGCAAGCAGCCCATCGAGCGATGCCGCGGGCTTCCATGCCGCCGGACCGCCCAGTTCAGCAGGCACGATTCCGGCAGCGACGCTGGCGCTCTCGTAAATATCGCGAGCGGCATCGCGCATGCTCACAGCCTGATGGATCAGCTCGATCAGGCGCTGGGGATCGAAGTTGACGTTGGTGAGCGTTGCGAAGATAGCGTGAATGGTGAAGGCGTCGATCTCAGCGTCGGCCGCGCCCAACTGCCGCGCACGGTGCGCATAATTCGAGATGCCCTTGACGGCGTGAAGCAGCAGATCTTGCAACGCCGCCGTGGTTTCGTCTTTTCCGCAAACGCCAAGGGTCTGGCAGCCTTCGCCCTTCGATGTCTGTTCGCATTGATAACAAAACATGATGAACCTTCCTGGTTGGTTTTTCGCCTGCGAGGCGAGAGTAGGTGCAGGGGAAGTCGGCCACAGCGACTTAAGTCACTAGCCGACGAGATTCTCATGCCATAAGGGTTCATTTCCTGAAAAGTGACTAAAGTCGCTGCTGGGTTGAATGTGTTCGTCCATGATGCAGGAGAAGGAGATCGGAATGAATACAGACAACAAGACCGTTCGCGAAATTGCACTCGAAGAGCCTTCCTCCATTCGCGTCTTCGAGAGCTTCGGAATTGACTATTGCTGCGGTGGGCGCAAGCCTCTCGGCGAGGCCTGCGAGGCCAGCCGCGTCAATGTGGATGCTGTGATTGCAGCGCTTGAATCGGCTGTTGCAACCCTCGCGCCCTCGACAAGAGATTGGTCGCAGGAGTCGTTGGAAGATCTTGTGGGCCACATCGTCGCCACGCACCATGCCTATGTAAAACGCGAGTTGCCCCGGCTGGCTGAGTTGGCGCAAAAGGTCGTGAACCGGCACGGCTCTGTCAGGGACGAACTGCCCGAGTTGCAATCATTACTCAGTACGTTGGACACAGAACTAACTCAGCATCTGGCCAAGGAAGAGGCAATTCTCTTTCCATACATTGTTCAGACGGAACGCGCCCAGAATGAAGAGAAAGCGAGGCCGGATGCTTGTTTTGGCACGGTTTCGAGCCCCATTGCGATGATGATGCAGGAGCATGATGCGGCGGGGTCGCTCTTAGCTAAGATACGCCGCCTGAGCAATAACTTCACAACGCCGGAGGGCTCATGCCCAACTTATCACGCTTACTATGACGGGCTGAGAGAGTTTGAGCTTGACCTTCACCAGCATATTCACTTGGAGAACAACATTCTGTTTCCGCGCGCGATTGAGGCGGAGGGGCGCGGGCTCTAACGACGATCCGCATCCCCTCGACGCGAGGCGACATTCGCTCAAGAAGCACAACTCGCAGAGATGGGGTTAGGATTCAGGCCGCATCGAGGCGCGACCCAGTGGAGTGCATTCGTTCTACCTCAGCTATTTGGTTTGGTGATCGCTCGCAGAGGCGCGCCGGTCTTTGCTGTTAACGCGGCGTTCGACTTGATGCGTTGTTGGATGAGGCACGATGATCGGCTTGCGAGGTGGCTCGATTGGATCGCTCGCGGACCCTGGATGAACGGTCGCGGGCTGTGTGCCGCTGGTCAGCAGATTATGCAGAACCGGAACATTCGCGCGCTGCAACTCTACAAAGTCCACGCCCTCCGCGGTGAGTGTGTACCTCGCGTTGTCCGCGCCCACGATATAAGTCTTCTTTTGCAGGTACCACATCGTGAATTCCAGATAATCGCGGGGAAAACCCATTCGAAGTTCGATTTCCGCCAGTGAGACCTCTGGGTGGTTTGGGTTTGTGCGGCGCTGGACATAGAGCAACGCCAGCACAGCCAGCCGCCGATTCAACTCGCCGTCGAGCTGATCCATGAAATCGATCGAATTGGACAACGGGTCCGGAGGGGGTGCCTCCTTATCGATACCGGCATCGTATTTGGCGCGGCGCCCCGGATGGGATAACACGTCATAGGCTTGCTTGAGCAGAAAAAACTTATCCGCATCGCCGGTCTCCGGGTTGTCCGGGTGAAGGCGCGCAGCCAGGAACTTATAGACACGGTGAATGGTCTCAGCCTCGGCATTGGGGCTGATTTGGAGAAATTCATAGTAATTTGGAAGATCCAACCTGGACTCCTTGGCAATATGCTTCTTTTCTTTGTCGGCCTTGTTATTCCAATGGCTTGTCTGTGGAACAATATACTCCACCTCTCTAACATCGCGCTCCTTCGCACACCCCAGCGCAGGGCGATTGCATGAACAGTAATCCAGCACATCAACAGGACTCGTCCCGCCCCTCCGACGCGGGATCATCCATCTGAATCGCTTTCCCAGGGCTTCGCCCCGGGCTATTCTCGCGGCCTCCCGCTGGAAGGCGATGTCGAAACGCGTGTTTTTTCGGGCTTGTCAAAGCCAGCCTTGAAACAAGAAAGGTTCATGCGATTACCCTGCACCCCGGCGGCGCGGGACGAAGATGAGCTTTCGCGAGCGGTTAGAGCTGGCTGTATCAGCTCTCTCAAGGCAGGCAAAGGACGTTCCTCGGGGGCCAAAGCCCGAGCTGATTTTGCGGCCTTTGCGGCACGACTGAAGTCGTGCCCTTTCAAAACGCGTTGATAGAACCGACACTACAGTTTCTTGCGCAGGAATTCAAAGACAACATACCCGATGAACGCCGAGGCGAGTGCGATTACGAGATTGGTCCTCGTGAAGATGTCTGTCAGTGCGGCGGCCAATGTCTTGTCATGACCATTGGCAAAGGTAAACTCGCCCATCAATAAATTCGAATAAAAAAGAAAGACGATGAACCCGACCTCAATGACTGCCCGCCAGATGGGGGTGAGGCGGCGGCGATTTGTCCGCTGATTGGGCACGTTGATCTTATGGTAACAAGGGAAGGATGAAATCCTCGTAAGAAATGCGGGAAGAACGGGGACGTGCCATCGGAAGCGAAATGGAAGGCCTGGATTAAGTTCCTAGCCATCCCTCTAGTTTGACCCCACTTGGCCGGGGGCAATAGCTTGGAAGTGTGACGGGGTTGCATGGTCGCGCCCCGGAATCAAGGAGCTGGAATGAAGAGCAGAGTTTCCCCAATGTTTTTGAGAGGTGTTCTGGCCCGAGCACTGATGGCGGCGGCATTCGCGGGCGCGCTGGCCATGGAGGCGCAGGACCTAAAGAGCTTCGAGCAGAAGATCACCACCAAGGTGCTTCCCAACGGACTCACGCTTCTGATCTGCGAACGGCCGGAGGCGCCGGTCTTCAGCTATACGACCTTTGTCGACGTGGGCGGCGTGAATGATCCCTCGGGCGAGAGCGGGCTTGCGCATATGTTCGAGCACCTGGCCTTCAAAGGAACGACCGAGATCGGCACCACTGATTACGCGGCCGAGAAGGTGGCTCTGGCCAAAGTTGAGGCCGCTAATAATGCCTATGAGGCCGAGTATCTGAAGCCCGTCGGCCGCGATGAGAAGAAGCTGGTTCAGCTGAAAAAGGCCTTTGTCGAAGCCCAGACGGAGGCGCACAAGTTTGTCATCCCCAACCAGTTCACCGACGTGGCGGAGCGCAACGGAGCCGAGGGGCTCAATGCCGAGACCGGACTTGATGAGACGATGTTCTTCTGGTCGATGCCGGAAAACCGGCTCGAGCTTTGGGCTTGGCTGGAGAGTGGACGGCTGGCCGACGTGGTGCCGCGCGAGTTTTACAAGGAGCGCAGCGTCGTCTATGAAGAGCGGCGAATGCGCACCGATTCGAACCCGATCGGGCGGCTGCTTGAGCAGTTCCAGGCCACGGCCTACACCGCGCACAACTACCGGCGCAGCACTATTGGATGGCCCAGCGAGGTGAGCCAGATCAACGCCACAGAGGCGATGGAGTTTCACAAGAAGTATTATGTGGGCGCCAATATCGTTGTGACCGTGGTGGGCGACGTGAAAGCCAGCGAGGCGATGCCAATGCTGGAGAAATACTTCAGCAAGATTCCCGCCGGAGCCAAGCCGGAAGAGATGACGACCGTCGAGCCGAAGCAGTTTGCCGAGAAGACGGTGACGATTCGCGAGCAGACCCAGCCGTTTTATATTGAGGGCTATCACCGGGGCGACTACCGCGATCCAGACGACGCGGTTTATGACGCGATCAGCGACATCATGTCGAACGGGCGCGTCTCGCGGCTCTATCGCAGCCTGGTGCGCGACCAGCAGATTGCCGCCGAGGCTGCGGGCTTCAGCCCATTTCCCGGCAGCAAGTATCCCTCGCTCTTCGCGTTTTACGCTTTTCCGCTGCCGGGACATACGCCTGCCGAAATGCGCGACGCGATCCACAAAGAGATCGACAAATTGAAGTCGGCGGACGTGTCAGACGAGGAACTGGCGATGTTCAAGACGCGCACCCGCGCCGACTTGCTGCGCGGCCTGGCCGATAACCAGGGGCTGGCGAACGATCTGGCCCAGTATCAGACCCGCTATGGCGACTGGCGCGAGCTGTTTCTGCAACTGGACAGGGTGGACAAGGTGACCAAGGCCGATATCCGGCGAGTGGCCAACCAGGTATTCATTCCCAGCAACCGGACCAGCGCGTCGATTGAGACAGTGCCGGCGAGCGCAGATAAAACTCCGGCTGCGCAGAAAGATGGAGGCGCGCAATGAAGAGCCTTGCATCTCGCCTGTCAATCTTGCATGTCTCGAAAGAGCATGGCTTCAGCCGTGCCGTAAAGGGTCCCCAACGAATTGCGGCTTTAGCCGCAGAGGGAATGCAGATGATTGATGAAAACTTGCCTCAGGGGCTAAAGCCCGACCTGGGTTTTGCTGCATTTGCGGCACGACTGAAGTCGTGCCCTTTCAAAGCTGCCACATTCAGGATTCCACTCGGATTGCTGGCATCCGTCGTGGTTGGTTTGGCGCTGGCGGGTTGCCACAACACGTTACAACAGGCTACTGCACCTGCCGCGCCGTCCCTAGCTCCCTCCATCACGCAGCCAGTAAACCCATGGGAGCGAATCCCTGTACCAATGCTGCATGAATTCAAACCCCAACAGCCCAAACGCATTGAGCTTGCCAATGGCATCGTGATCTTCCTCCAGGAAGATCACGAGTTGCCATTTGTCTCCGGCTCGGTGACGATTCCGGGCGGCTCGCGCGATGAAGATGCGGCCAAGACCGGATTGGTGGAGCTTTATGGAGAGGCATGGCGCACCAGTGGCACAGCCAAGATGAATGGCGATGCCCTCGACGATCTGCTGGAGGCCAAGGCTGCGCACATTGAGACGGCCGGCGACGATGACTCGACCGCGCTGTCGTGGGACTCGCTCAAGGGCGATGCCGACCAGGTCTTTTCGCTGGCCATCGACCTGCTCCTGCACCCCCAATTCAGCGCGGAGAAGCTCGAACTGGCACAGCAGCAGGCGGCCACCGGAATCGTGCGGCGTAACGACGATGAGGGGCAGATCGCCAGTCGCGAGGCGGCCAAGCTGGTCTACGGAGCCAACAGCCCCTATACGCGACAGCCGGAGCTGGCCACCATCGGCGCAGTTAGCGTCGACGACCTGAAGGCCTGGCATGACCACACGATTGGCGGCAAGCTGATCGTCTCGGTCGGTGGCGACTTCGACCCGGCGGCGATGGAAGCCAAGCTGCGCGCGGCCTTTGAATCGCTGCCGCCGGTGAAGGCGATGCCGGCGCGCCACGATCAGTTCAGCGATCCCAAGCCCGGCGTGTCCTTTATTGAAAAGTCCGATGTGGACCAGTCGAATATCGAGATCGTCGGCCTAGGTACGGACCGGCATAATCCCGACGTTCCCTCGCTGGCCGTCATGAACGAGATTCTGGGCGGCGGATTTGCCAGCCGGCTCTTCCAGAAGATCCGGACAGAAAAGGGATTGGCCTACTCGGTGGGCGGCGGTTACGGCTTCGCCTGGGATCATCCGGCAACCTTTCGCGTCGCGGTGCTGACGCAGAGCGCATCGACGGTGGACGCCACAAAACTGGCGATGGGGGAGATTGCCGGACTGACCACCAGGCCTTTCACCGATGAGGAGCTGGCGCGGGCCAAAGACAACATCCTCAACTCGTTCCTCTTCCGCTACGACACTAAAGAGAAGGTGCTTGCCGAGCGTGTGCGCCTCGAATTTTACGACTACCCGGCGAATTACCTGGAGAGTTACAAGGCGGCTCTGGAAAAAGTGACCGTGGCTGATTTGGACCGGGTGGCTAAGAAGTACATCCATCCCGACAAACTGGCGGTGCTGGTAGTGGGCAAAGGCGAGGAGATCAAGCCATGGCTCGACGAGCTGAAGATGGGACCGGTGCGGACCGTGGACATTACCATTCCGATGCCCAAGCAGCCTGCGGCAGAGCAGAAACAGTAATCGGCCTCAACTTACTTTCAATTCATCGACCACGAGGAGCGGCTGTTTCGAGCCGCTCCTTTTCTCTGGCCTGGGATTTGGCACCCGTTCGATTCTTGAGATGAGAGCAATGGTGATTTTGCGGCGATTGAGAAAATGGCGAATAGCCTCCGGTTGGCTGAGACAGACAGAGCGCAGAATTCATCCTTGATCCCCGCTTCCACTGTAGTAAAATTCTGGCAATCAAAGAGTTTCCCTTCAGATGAGTTGGCTTCAAACACCAGTATCGTTGGTTGACGGAAACGCGGAGGAATGTCTGTGCTTCAAAGAGACATGCGCCGTCGTCGACATGCCGTTACTATCCAAGCGCGACACGTGGACTACGCCTACGATTTGCAATTACGACGAAGACCAAATGCCTCTACGACAACTCCCTGGAATGTTGCTAACGCAGCCATCTATCGCGCCTGCAGCAACCTCTCGCTCAAATTCGGATACCTCGGACTGCGGCTACGATGCAAAATCCGCATTTACGACGGTGCATGTTGCATTTGCATTTGGAACGGTGTCAAGCCGCCCATCGTTCTATCGCGGCGAACAGTACGACTCAGACCTCGGTCTCTACTACCTCCGCGCCAGATACTACAACGCTGGAACGGATAGGTTCATGTCTAGAGATTCGGAGGACGGCGTTCCATCCGACCCCAAAACGCTGCGCAAGTACGACTATGCGGGCGGTGACCCAGTGAACGTGATGGATCCCAGTGGACGTTCATCACTGGTCGAGTATTCACTTCCCACTAATATAGTTTCTCTTGGGCCTACTAAGATGCAGAGACAATACGACAATTACACGCATCAATATGTAACGACTGTTGCACCCCAGACGATTCTGTCGCTAGACAATCTTGCATGTTCTATAAAGGCGCTCTACGCGCAGGGAAGCTATGCCGCACAAGGTATCTCCTCTGAGGCTGATTTCGTCGGATGTACGGCCGTCCCGGAACAGTTCGCCGAATTATGTGTTCGGCGATTCTATCCCGGGTTTCCTGTCCCTGCTCTCCATTGCTATGTTCGTTTCAATGGGAATAAGAATGATACACTCAGCTTCGATTCTCAAGGGGTTCACCCCGATCCAGCGCCTTCCTGGTGGCCACAACAATACTGCCGCAGGATCAATGGCGGACCGAACAATGACTGACTGAGAAATGAGATGAAGAAATGTACTCCTACCGACTTCAGCGTTGTTCACCACAATTGCTGTGATTGCGCTGAACAAGCGATTAAGGCGTGCGGATTAAGTCTGCCTTTCGGCGGGTTGCCTGATTGGCCAATAAACCGATGACTGTGAACGGGAGAGAGTAGAAACTTGCCGTCGTCGCGGGCGGACGATCTGATTCTACGAACGGCATCAAGGAGAAAGGCTCGCCGATGAAAGCGATCATTAAAGCATGCTGTCTGGGGATGGTTGTACTGTTGGGTGTTAACGGAATATGGTGCGCTCTGCTCTATTTGCATTTCATGCCACTGATGATGTTGGATGCGTTATGGATGGCACCTCTAGCCGCGGCATTGCTCACATCTTACAAATCCCCACGATTGAAAATTCTGTTAGGGGCACTGATGGCGATACCGGCTACTTCCTTCGGGACCGTCATCACTGCCTTTTACGGAGACAGTTCGGATTTCCCCGGTATAAGCGGACTGGAAACTTTTGCCGCGATCAGTTTAATTGCGAACATCGTCTTATGCTCGATTGGTAGCTGCATCGGGTATTACATGTCTCGAAGTCGGGCGGGTAGCCCAGACCCCAGCGGAGCAAGTTCGAGCAAGAACTGAGGCAGGTGGCCCGCTCATGGCGGTTTATCGCCATGAGCGGGCGAGTAGGTTCAGACCGACGTGCACGCTGCCTACGGCATCGGAAGTAGTAGGATACGTCACCCCCAGCGGGTTGCTGCAGGGGATTTGCTTTCTCCCCAGCACTTGTGGCAATATTGACGGTTTCACTTTATGCCAAAGAATTGACAGGGGATTGGGCTGTTATCCGAACCAGTTTTGTACATTCTGGATGCACGACCGGCTAACCGGGAGTAATCGTCAACTGTCGCCTACTGCTCAATTCCCTTCCTATCCATTCCCTTTCCTGCAGCTCCTCATTCACGCGGCGGCGATAGCGCAATTGAGCCGGTCGGCGGCCTGGAGGGAGAACCTACAATGGGAGTAAGAAGAAATCTGGGTGGGGAGCGGTGACGTGGAAGCGAATTCAAAGTTAGCGGTAGTCATCATGGCGGCGGGTAAGGGTACGCGGCTGAAGTCGCAACGGCCGAAGGTTCTCCACGAGATTGGCGGCAAGCCGCTGCTGGCGCATGTGATCGCCGCCGCCAGCCAGATTGCCGCGCCGGCCGACATTTACGTTGTGATCGGCCACCAGGCGGAGAAGGTGCGGGCGGCTGTCGCTTCCACAGGAGTGCTTTTCGTTGAGCAAACTATCCAGCTTGGAACTGGGCACGCGATTCAATGCGCGCGTGAGGCCATCGCCGGCTACGAAAACGTGCTGGTGCTCTCGGGCGACGTGCCGCTGATTCGGCCTGAGACCATTGAACGGCTCTGGCAATTCCATCAGGCCCAACAGGCGGCGATGACGATTCTCACTGCCGCTCCCGAGGACCCCACCGGCTACGGGCGGATTGTGCGCAAGTCGAATTTATGGCCTGACGTCATTCCCTCCGAGGTCGAGGCCATCGTCGAGCAGAAGGCGCTTACCCCCAAACAGCAGAGCATTCGCGAGATCAACTCGGGAATCTACGCCTTCAAGACCGCGCCGTTGTTCGGGCAACTCAGCAAGCTCACCGCCGAGAACGCCAATCGGGAACTGATTCTTACCGACGTTGCCGGACTGCTCGCGGCTGCGGGCGAGCGAGTGGTCGCCATTCAGGCGCGGGATGCCGCCGAGGTGCTGGGCGCGAACACCATATCCGAACTCGTCGCGCTGGACGCGATGCTGCGTCTGGCCACGGCTAACCGGCTGATGGCCCAGGGCGTGACGATTTTCCGGCCGGAGAGCTGCGTGATCGACGCTGGGGTCGAGGTGGCGGCCGATACGGTGATCGAGCCGTTTGTGCAGTTGCTGGGCCAGACGAAGATCGGAGCAGATTGCCTGATCCGGTCCTATTCGGTGGTTGAAGACTGTACGCTGGGCAGCGAGGTGCTGATTCGTCAGAGTTCGGTCTTGACGGGCAGCACGGTCGCTGACGGGGCGAAGATTGGTCCATTTGCGCACCTGCGGCCGGGCAGCGAGATCGGCGAAAACGCCCATGTGGGCAACTTTGTCGAGACCAAGAAGACGAAGCTTGGCAAAGGAGCAAAGGCTAATCATCTTACGTACTTAGGCGACACGGAGGTGGGCGAGAGGACGAACATCGGCGCCGGGGTTATCACCTGCAACTACGACGGCGTTGACAAATATCCCACGCGCATCGGCACGAATGCATTTGTGGGCAGCGACTCGACGCTGGTGGCACCGGTGACAGTGGGCGACAACGCCTTTATCGCGGCCGGTTCGTGCGTCACCAGAGACGTTCCTGAGGGTGCACTGGCCGTTGCACGGGGTCGCCAGACTAACAAAGAGGGGTGGGTGGCGGCCCGGAACGCTTTTCAACAGAAGATTTAGGCCTAAGCTGCCGAAAGATAAAGTACGGATGACGGCATTTGTCCCGACGGTGTACTATGAGATTCCGCCGGTGCCACATTTGCCGCAATTTTGGAGCAGTTCATTTGTGGCTTTGTTAGGCTGACAGCAGCATTGAGGGATCAGGCCTTGGCATTAGACCTTGCAGGGTTGGGGGAACTCTTCTTCGGCGCAAAGTGGCCCGCGGAGGCGCACACTCGTATGTCGGGAAGGGTGCGCGGTGCCACGCCGGTCCCCGGGCGGATCCTGGTTGTAGATGACGAGCCGCCGATCCGCACGATGATCGCCGCCACTCTCGAGCGCCAGGGATACGACGTCCAGATGGCCGCCAGCGGCCGCGAGGCGATCGAGTTGCTGACAAAGAACGATTTTGACCTCGTTCTGACCGAGGTCGCATTCCGCGACTGGGACGGCATTGGCCTGATGGAGGATATACAGGCGCAGCGGCCGCAGCTTCCCGTGGTCATGGTCACCGCCGTTCACGAGATCAGTGTGGCCATTGATTCCATGCATCGCGGCGCGTACGACTATCTGCTCAAGCCCTTCGAACGGGAACACTTGCTGGCAACCGTGGAGCGTGCCCTGGAGCATCGGGCGACCCTGCTCGAGAGCCACAGCTACCAACAGGAACTCGAACAGGCTGTGCAGGCTAGAACCGAGTTGCTCCACCAGGCTGTCGAAGAGTTGGAGCACTCCTACGATGTGACGCTCGAGGCGCTGGGCGACGCGTTGGACCTGAGAGACTCCGAGACCGAAGGCCACTCAAAGCGAGTGACTGCTTACACAATCATGCTGGCGCGGGCGATGGAGATCAGTCCGGCAAAGATCAAATCGATCGCACGCGGCGCATTTCTCCACGACATCGGTAAAATGGCGATTCCCGACGAGATTCTCCGTAAGCCGCGCATGCTCACCACGGCTGAAATGCAGGTAATGCGCGACCACTGCTCGCTTGGCTTCCATATTCTGCGCAAGATCCCATTTCTCAGCGAGGCGGCTGAGATTGTTGTCACCCATCACGAGCACCACGACGGCACCGGCTACCCTGGCGGGCTGAGCGGCAGCAATATTCCCATTGGGGCCCGAATCTTTGCCGTTGCTGACGCATTTGACGCGATCACCAGCGATCGTCCGTACCGCAAAGCCCGCGCCATCGATGTGGCTCGCAAAGAGGTCCAGCGTTGCGCCGGAACCCAATTTGACCCCGATATTGTGGAGGTATTTCTCAAGTTTCCCAATGCTCTCTGGCGCGAACTGCGCGCAGAGATCACCGGCCAGGACAAGCTGCTCTCCACGCTCGACATCGCCAACTCCCCAACCCAGGCAAAGCTCTAGAGTTCGCTGCCGGAGAAAAGGCCATGCGCGCATTTTCCCCTGAAGAGGCAACTTCCCGTCTCGGCGCTCTACCCGGCTGGCAGATCCAGGACGGGCAACTCACGAGAACATTCAACTTTGAAGATTTCCTAGAGGCCCTGGCTTTCGTCAACCGGGTTGGCGAACGGGCCGAGGAAGCCGGCCATCATCCCGACATCGATATTCGCTACAACCGTGTGCGCCTCAGCCTTGTGAGCCACGATGCTGGAGGCCTGACCGACAAGGACTTTGCACTCGCAACCACTGTCGACACGTTGGCCTGATTACAATTAAGCCAAATGCTCAGCCTCGTACGCGGGCGCGCCGACCTGTTTATCTTTGAAATCCATAAGATTGTAGCCAGGGACGCAGGCGACTGATTGGTTCTGAGAGACTCTATTGTTCACTATGTGGGACGATTTAGGGGGTTCGAGCTTTGGCAAAAAGGTTGCCTGTTGTTGATCTTTCTTCAATTGCGGCTGCGGCAAACTAACGACCTACATTCCACGCAAGCATCAGAATTATAATGTTTTGCTCGGGTATTATCTCCTACTTTTTCTCAGCGCTTATGCCGCTCTCACTGGAAGGGAATCCCGCATTATGGACTCCACATGTCTACAATTGACCTCCTCCCAATCATCGGCTAGAAATTTCGATTTTTGTATTTGCATTCCTGCCGATCTATGCTATCGTGTATATATTCCAGCTGAGACGGTGGCCTCCAGCCCCCTCTCCCGCTGGAAGTAGTTTGCGTCACTGGCCTCCCGGCACGAACAGCTACACCGTTCGTGCCGTCTTTTTTTGCGCCGAAGGTTATGCCGGCTCTTATTCCAGGAGCGAGCCACCGGTGGTCCGGCTTCCAGCTCCTTCTCAAATCGTTCTAAAATAGTGCCAAGAGGATCTTATGACGTACAACTGGATGAAGAGCCGCTGGGTTCTCGGACTCGCAGTATTCGCTGTGACTGCGGCCAGCTACGCACAGTGGTCGAACCCGGCCGACGATGTTCCCGCCTATCACCCCTCGGCCCCGCTCAAGGTCAGCGCACTGCCGCCGATCCTCTCGGGCAGCAAGTTGACCGGTGAGCACTTCCAATATCCCTGGCAGGTGCATGTCTATCAGATGGCGGCAAAAGTCAGCAGCGTCATCTATCAACTTCCCTGCAACTGCCGTTGCGACCGCTCGTTGGGTCACACCAGCCTGCGCAGTTGCTATGAGACGATCCATAGCACCGAGTGCGACACATGCGCCAAGGAGGGAGTCTTCGCCTACCAGCAGACCAAGGCTGGCAAGACCCCGGCGCAGATTCGTGCAGCCATAGCCCGCCACGAATACGAGTCGATCGATCTGCTCAAGCAGTAAAGTCCGGTTTCGGCTGGAACAAGCTCTGTTGTATACTGGTTGAAGCCTCAAGAGGGCAGGGGAGTCCCTGTCTCACGGGCGACGCGCCGGAGCCAGGGAATATCGATTTTGCTTGTTCCGGCGGACAAAGAGAAGAAAATGCCCAAGTTGAAGACCCATACGGGCGCGAAGAAGCGCTTCAGCAAGACTGGCACCGGCAAGATCAAGCGGGGCCAGGCCAAGACGCGCCATATCCTTACGTCGAAAGCGCCAAAGACGAAACGCAAGCTGGGAAGAATCCTGCTGGTTTCAGATGGCGACTACGCGAAGGTCGCGCGCATGATTCCCTACGCCTGATCGCTGTGCCGCTCCAAAAGGAGACGGCGCTTCAGGGCCCCCGCGAACGCGTTGCACGGGCCCCCGGGAAGTTGGAGCAATTTTGCTCCAGCAGAATGCCGAGAGATCAAGGCTTGAAATGAGCGAGTGAAGAGGTGTACAGTCCGGCCAGCATAGGCTTGGGCCTCCTGCCTCCAGCCGCATCACTGAACGCAAAATGGAGAAGAACCGATGCCCCGCGTAAAACGCAGTACCAAGCGGAGTGACCGCCGCAAGAAGATTCTCGAACGTGCAAGCGGTTATTTCCTTACGAAATCGAAGCTCTATCAGGCGGCCCAGGAGGCCGTCGAGCGCGGCCTAAAGTTTGCCTATACCGGCCGCAAACAGAAGAAGCGCCAGTTCCGTTCGCTGTGGATCGTGCGCATCTCGGCCGCGGCCAAGCTGAACCGCATCAGCTATTCGCAGCTGATCAACGGCCTCAAGAAGGGCGGCATTGAACTCGACCGCAAGATCCTGGCCGAGATTGCCGTAAAGGACGCGCCTGGTTTTACCCGGTTGGTCGAACAGGCCAAAACCGCGCTGGTCTCGGAGAAGCAGATCAAGAAGCTTCAGGAACAGCAGCAGGCAAGCTAAGCAATCGAACGATTCAAGCGGCCCGGAGTCCGGTTAGCGGATTCCGAGCCGTTTGATTTTTGGGGAGGCTCCTCCGGATGAAGCTTTGGTATCGTTGACACAAAGTGGCCGCTCGAAGGAAATCACGTCAGGAAAAACCGCGCTCGCCGCGCCTGGTTTTGGCGTGCGTGGTTGCGTTCGCGATTTTGCTGCTGTTCCTACGGATGCTTGTCTTCGTGCATGGGCACGGGCGGAGGTAAATGTTGCAGGCAGGCTCGTTTAGCATTGACTCCAAATCCGAAGAGCCCGCTTCGTGTCAGGGCACGACTTCAGTCGTGCCGCTCAGCGGCTTCTAACTCTCGGGCTTCAGCCCCTGCGCGCTTTTGCTTCTTCAAATATGCTGATCCGGCCCTAAACTCCTCCGGCAAACTCACAAGGCCTGCTGTCACTGGATTCTTGTAGATGTACTCCCTGTGTTGCTCAAAGCTTAGTTCATCCTGGATGCGAACATCGGAATATCCACGCTGCCAAATCTCGCCTCGAAACCCTGGTTCCTTTCCGACGCGAAACGAGAAACTGCCTTTGATTAACTGCATCGCTTTCTCAAGGCTTATCTCGCCTGGAACGGTCATCAGGATGTGAACGTGGTTTGGCATGACGACAAAGTCGTGAACGATCAACCTTTGGGATTGTGTATAAGATCTCAGAACGTCAATAAATAGATCGGACATTCGATCAGTTTGGAAGAGGGGTTTTCCGCCTGCTGTTCTTGTGGTTACAAAGAACCTTCGGGGGCACCCTGTGGCGTTGTTTGGGTCTGATGGCCGGGAAGGCTTCGACATCGCAGGGGCTAAAGCCCAACTCCCTTAAATACTCGCTTTCGGCACGACTGAAGTCGTGCCCTGACACAAAGCCATCTGGTGAAAGACTCAGCTAGAAGTCTTGAAGTTCACTGTGCCCCAGCCGTACGCAGTAAGATTGTGGGCGGACGGGGCATCCGGCTTTCCTATGGCTTGCATACTTTGCAGAGGCCAATATCCTCATACCCAAATGTCTGCATCAAAGCGACCGCTTCGCTCTGTTTATTGAGGGGGCGGATCATTGGGGAGAGGATACCACTTGCCATTCTTTTCGCTGTCGTGCGACTTTATGCCTTGGCCGATATTACAAAAGCTACACGTGTCCCGATGTACGCGGGATCTTTCACGATGCCAGTTTTGATAGACATAAAAGCTCATGGATTTTTCCCTCGAACTATGAACTCAAGAATCTGGCCATACATCTCAGGTCTCGGTCTTGAGACCTTGGCCTTAACCGAGAAAACTACCCTTTGCGGCCGCGGATGGCTTCTTTGGCTTCGGCGTGGCCGGTGGCGGGGGCTTCGGGAATATCGGCCTTGGCGCCGCCGATTCCCAGCTTTTTGCGCAACTCGGCGTCGATCTTGGCGAAGATGTCCTTGTTGTCTTTGAGGAATGTGCGGGTGTTTTCGCGGCCCTGGCCGATGCGCTCGCCGGAGTAGGCGTACCAGGCGCCGGACTTCTCGACGATATTGTTGGCCACAGCCAGATCGAGCACGTCGCCTTCGCGGCTGATGCCTTCTCCGTAGATAATGTCGAACTCCGCCTCGCGGAAGGGTGCGGCAACCTTGTTTTTGACGATCTTGATCTTGGTCCGGTTGCCGGTCACAGTATCGCCATCCTTGATGGCGGCGATGCGGCGGATGTCGACGCGAACCGACGAGTAGAACTTGAGTGCGCGGCCGCCGGTGGTGGTCTCCGGGTTGCCAAACATGACGCCGATCTTCTCGCGGATCTGGTTAATGAAGATCAGAGCGGTGCGGGACTTCGAGACTGTGCCGGTGAGTTTGCGCAGGGCCTGGGACATGAGGCGGGCCTGCAGGCCCATGTGGGAGTCGCCCATTTCGCCGTCCAGCTCGGCCTTGGGCACCAGCGCGGCGACCGAATCGACCACCAGCACGTCGATCGCGCCGGTGCGGACCAGGGTTTCGGTAATCTCCAGCGCCTGCTCGCCTGAGTCGGGCTGCGAAACCAGCAGGTTATCGATATCCACGCCCAGTTTCTTGGCATAGCTGGGGTCTAGAGCGTGTTCGACGTCGACGAAGGCGGCCAGACCGCCGGCTTTTTGCGCCTCGGCGATGATCTGCAAGGTGATGGTCGTCTTGCCCGAAGACTCAGGGCCGAAGACCTCGATCACACGGCCTCTGGGAATGCCGCCGACGCCCAGAGCAGCGTCGAAACTAATGGAACCAGTGGAGATAACGGCGATAGGCACCAGGGCCTCTTTGGACCCGAGCCGGACAATCGACCCTTTGCCAAACTGTTTTTCGATCTGTGCGAGGGCGAGTTCTACAGCTTTGGCGCGGTCATCGGCGATTGCCATCTTTGGGGCTCCTGAAGAGAAGTGCTCGTCTGCGCGATTCCTGATTTCCCCACAGGAAAAACGCGCGGCGGCCTGAATTGGATTTCGATGGGATTGTAGCAGGGTGGGATACCATAATCATAGGAAAAAATGGCGAAGATATGGAGAAGAAGATTCGAGGGCTGGTAGATCCCCAGATTCCTGGCCGTAATGAGCGTCAATTCTGGCGACCCCAGGGTTCTTCCTCTCGCAGGATGCGGCGGGATCAGACGATGTAAGCGCCAACGCGGGTTTCGCGTGCAGTGAGCGAATCGCAGGCTCGATCCAGGGTCTCGTACTCTTGATCATGGTCTTTGCGGAAGGCGCGGAAGGCCTCTTCGCTACTCCAGCGGTCAATGGTGAGATAGTTTCCGGCGATGTAGGCGTCGCGCAGCAACTCTGTTCCCCGGTAATCGGATGAGGCGCGGAAGAGTTGCGCCCAGGCGCCCTCTGCGGAATAGGCTGCCTCAAAGGCGGCGATTTTTTCCTCTGAGATTTCAAACTGCCATACGACGACGAACATAAGCGGCCCCAATCCTGTGTCCTTATGGTACCGCAGCGGGGATTGTCGTGGCGACGGCCGGATTCAGTGTTTTGAAATGGCGAACGCCTCAGATTTTCTTGAGGTTGGCAAACTTTTCCATCAGCTTCTTCATGCCGTGGCGGGAGAAGAGAACGGTCAGCTTGGCGTCTTCGCCATCGCCCTCGCGCATGAGGACGGTGCCTTCGCCGTACTTCGAATGTCGGACGCGCTGGCCCTTTTTGAGATTGGCCGCGCCGCTGCTTTGGGGCTCGTCCACGGAAGAGGAAGCCAATGCGGGACGGGGAAGCGAGCCCGGCTTCGCGTGGCCAGATCCGCCACCGAAGAAGCGGGCAATATTGTCGATAGAAGTTGGCGCTTCAGCGGTTTCGCTTTTCGATCCAGATCCCTGGCTCGTTGGGGTGGGTTTGGCACTCGCGGTCATCCAAGAGGCGACAAAGGGCTTGTCTTTGGAACCGCCGCCGAATCGAGGTCCGGCGCCTGGGGTTGCAAGTGAAGGCGGGGCGTCCTGGTTCTCGTCTTCATAGTTGTAGTGCCGGTCGCCAAAGTCGCTCCCTCCGCCTTGCCGGCGACTGAATGTATTGGCATGGCCGGAAGTGGACCATGGGGAGGCCTGGGGACGACCACCGAGATTTTCGATCAACTGGATGGGAACCTCATCTAGGAAACGGGAGGGAGTGCTCATCTCAGGCGCGTCGTTGCCGTAGCGCCGCCTATAGTGCGCGCGGGTGAGGATCAGTGAGTTCATGGCGCGCGTCATGCCGACATAGCAGAGGCGGCGCTCTTCCTCGAGTTCGTCGGGGTTGTTGAGGGTGCGGGAGTGTGGGAACAGGCCCTCTTCAAGGCCGGCGAGGAAGACCAGCGGGAACTCCAGGCCCTTGGCGGCATGCAGCGTCATCAGGGTCACGCGGGCGTCGGGGTCGAACTGATCGGTGTCGGAAGCCAGGGCCGCGTGGTCGAGGAAGTCGGCCAGCGTCTCGCCGCGGACCTCGGCGTCGTGCGCGGCGTTGGCCAGTTCCTTCAGGTTTTCAATCCGGCTGAAGGACTCGGGTGAACCCTCGGTCTCGAGAGCCTTGATGTAGCCGGTGCGGTCGATGATAAACCGGATGAGCTCGGGTAGCGTGGCGGCGTCGCCGGGTGCGCGGAAGGCAGGCTTCTCTTCGCCTTCTTCCTTTGATTCCGATTGGGATTCCTGATCGGCCGTCTGTTTCGGCATGGTCAGGAAAGGACGCTTGGGCTGGGCAGCGAAGTGAGAGAAGTGGCTGGCATCGAGAAGCGGAAGCTGAGCTTGGTCTTCGAGGCCAGGCTGCCCCTCTCTGTCGCTTTCGGCTTGATCGGCTGAGGCCGCTCCAAAGCCGAATCCGGTGTCGGCGTCCTCTTCAGAATCAGCGCTTGCGGCCACGTCTGCTGCGAGTTTGCCTGCAAAGTCGGGATCCATCATGGCCTGAGCATCGAGGATCAGTTGGCGGAAGGACTCGAGGGCAATGAGTGCGCGTGTTGGAATGAGGCGATTGGTAAGGGCGGCCGCGAGAGCGTCCCAAGTGGAAGCGCCCGTCTCGAGAGCCAGCCGTTCCAGGGTTTCGAGCGTCGTTTTGCCGATGCCGCGAGTAGGAACGTTGATGACCCTTTGCAAGGCCATGGAATCGTGGGGATTGCGAATCAGGCGCAGATAGCAGAGCAGGTCTTTGATCTCGGCGCGCTCGTAAAAGCTGAAGCCGCCAACCATGGTGTAGCTGATGTTGTAGCGGCGCAGCGACTCCTCGACCAACCGGGATTGTGAGTTGGTGCGGTAGAGCACGGCGCAGTGCGCCTCGGCTGCGTCGGGGCTTGCAGCCGCGTCGCGAAGAAACTTCTGGATGCGGTCGGCGATGAACAGAGCCTCATTTTCGCCGTCCGGGGCCTCGTAGTAGCCGATCAGGCCGCCGCCCTGGCGATCGGTCCAAAGCTTCTTGCCTTTGCGTTGAAGGTTATTGGCGACGACAGCGCCGGCGGCCTCCAAAATTACCTGTGTGGAGCGGTAGTTCTGTTCCAGCCTGACGATGCGGGCGTTGGGGAAGTCCTTTTCAAACTCCAGAATGTTGCGGATGTCGGCCCCGCGCCAGGAGTAGATGCTCTGGTCCTCGTCGCCCACGGCGCATACGTTCTTCCGCTCCCCAGCCAGCAGCTTCATCAACTCGTACTGGGGGCGATTGGTGTCCTGGTACTCATCCACTAACAGGTAGTGATAGCGGTGCTGATAATGTTCGCGGGCACGCGAGGAGACCTTGAGCAGCCGGACGGCTTCGAGCAGCAGGTCGTCGAAGTCGAGGGCGTTGTTCTTGCGCAGTTCAGCCTTGTAGCTCTGAAAGATGTGGGCGATGCGCTCGCTGTTGGGATCTTTGGATGCGAGGTAATACTCCTGGGGATCGATCATGTGATTCTTGGCCCAGGAGATGCGGCCGAGGACAGTGCGCGGAGAGAGTTGCTTGGTATCCAGGCCCATCCGCCGCATGACCAGCATGACGATGGCCTGCTGGTCGTTCTCGTCGTAGATCGCAAAGGAACGCGTCAGGCCTTCGCCGCCGACCTTCAACTCCTCAATGTCGCGACGCAGCAGGCGAACGCAGAGCGAGTGGAAGGTGCAGATGAGAGGTTTGGCCAGCGAGCCGTGATCGAGCATCCGGTCGACGCGCTCGCCCATCTCTTTGGCAGCCTTGTTGGTGAAGGTGACGGCCAGAATGGAGTCGGGTGCGACGCCTTTTTCGCGTATCAGCCATGCAATGCGGCTGGTGATGACGCGAGTCTTGCCTGAGCCGGCTCCGGCGAGAATAAGCAGGGGACCCTCGGTGGCCTCCACTGCGGCGCGTTGTTCGGGATTGAGATTGGAAAGCTGCGGCTGCAAGATGGCGTCCGGCGGGAAGGATCCTGTCTCTAGTGTACCGTTTGGAGGGTGATTGGGCTGGCGGGACTGACGAGCAGGTGCGGCCTCCAAGAATTCCATATTGCTAAAATATATATTTTATTTATAATTAAGAATATGCAGACGATCTCCGCCACCAAAGCGAGTCAGAACTTTGCCGCGATGCTCGACGCCGCCCAGCGTGAACCGGTTCGAATTCAGCGCCACCAGCGGGATATTGCCGTGCTGCTGTCGGCCGAGGAGTACAACCGGCTGCTCCGGGACCGTTGGGCCGAATTTAATCGGCTCTCGGCGGTTGCCGCTGAGCAGGCGAAGGCCAGGGGCCTGACCGAAGAGATTCTGACTCAGATACTGGCTGACTGATGCCCGACCCGAAGCGGCTTGTGATCGATACGAACGTGGTGTTGAGCGGATTGCTGTTTCCCGGGTCGACTTCGAGCCGGGCCTTGTTGAGAGCGCAGTCGGGTGAGGTGCTAGCATCCGACGCGACCCTGCTGGAACTGGTCGAGGTGATGAGCCGCGCACGTTTTGATCGCTATGTCGAGCTCAGTATTCGCCAGCGGCTTGTGGCGGAGTTTGCGAATGCCTGCGAAACGCTCCAGATCGTCGCTCCCATCCGCGCTTGTCGCGATCCAAAAGACGACAAGTTCCTTGAGGTCGCCGTGCATGGGCGCGCGGAGTTGATTGTGACCGGGGACGAGGATCTCCTGGTGCTGAATCCCTTCAGGGGAATTGCGATCTTAACGCCCGCTCAATACCTCGAAATGGAATGATCTCTTATCCGCCAAGTTATCCTGAAGAGACCATGACACATTCCAATCCACCTCGACGCGTTGCGGTTTACTGCGGCTCAGCCGACGGAACGAACTCCGCGTTTCTGGCCGAGGCGCGTGCGCTTGGCGAGGCGATTGCTGTTCGCGGGCTAGGGATGGTCTATGGCGGCGCCAATGTGGGGCTGATGGGTGCTGTGGCCGATGCGGCGCTGGCTGCGGGGGCCGAGGTCATCGGTGTGCTGCCCGCGGTGCTGGAGGGGCGCGAGATCGCCCACACCGGGCTGACCGTGCTTGAACTGGTGGCAACTATGCACGCGCGCAAGGCGCGTATGGCTGAATTGGCGGATGCGTTCGTAGTGTTGCCGGGCGGCTATGGCACGCTCGAGGAACTCCTGGAGGCGGTCACCTGGGCGCAACTTGGCTTGCACGCCAAGCCAGTGATCCTCATCAACGCCGCCGGGTACTGGGACGGGCTGCTGGCTTTCCTCGACTCCACCGTGACGGCGGGCTTTTTGAAGCAGAAGAATCGTGATCTGTTGCGCATAGCCACGAACGCCGAGGAAGCGGTGGCGATGGTCGTCGAGATCTGATTGGAAGTTCGTGGTATCCCGTCCCTCCCGTAATTACAAAGACGCAGAAGGACAAGGCAATTATCCTATCTTCACATTTGAGATGGCTTCTAACGAGAACCGGCTTCCGCAGTAGTCTCTTGCTCAGCCCAATAGCCGTCTCTTCCGGTAACGACAAGATCCGGGTAGTTCTTCAAGCGTATTCCGATGGCATGAAAGCCTGGATGAGGAGCCGCCGGATAAAAGCTCAGAAGATAGCGATTCGGCAAGTGATGGGAGATGGCCTGCACGTCGCGCTCCAGGCTGCGCGCATCGTTGAAGCTGAAGGACTCGCCACCAGTCAACTGCGCCACGCTCTCCGCTGCATTGCGCTTGAGCCCGTCCGATGCAAGGATTGCCGCGATCTTAGCCAGCCGAAGTGGCGGAGCCAACAGACCCAGGCAGTTGTAGGTTTGTTCGGTGCGGCTTTTGCTCAAGTCAACATCCGGGCCCCGGCTCATGCACCCGCCGGCGGGACCGGGGGTTGGGTCGTGGTAGATCATGGCGAGCTCATGGCTGGCGTCTGATTTAGCAGAGGAAAAGTTCAGGCTGTAGATCGCCGTATTGGTGTCGCTCACGTCGCGCAGAGCTTGCTCAAGGCTTGATTGGCTGCCGTGATCCACCGTTTCGCTAATGAGCAGGATGGCCCGCCGATAGGAGGGAGGCTGCTTACGCAAGAGATCAACGGAGAATCGGAGGCTATCGAGGATGGCGGCGTTGCGATCTCCCGGCTCAAGGCCTTGCAAGGACTCTCCTACGGCGCTGAGATCTGCGGTGAAGTCCAGGGCTATTTGCGGGGCCCCGTCAAACTGCACCACGGCAATTTTGTGTTGGACCGCGCCAATAACCGCCTCGACGGATGGACCCAGGCGCCGGTAACTAGCAAGCTGACGAGCTCCCGCTCCGCCGACTTCGACCACAATCACCAGCGCCAGCGGATCGCTGCCCGTATCTTCATCGATCGCGGCCTTCTGTGCGATGCCGTCATCGGTAACAACGAAATCCTGCGCCGTAAGCGTGAAGACCGGCTCGCCGGATTTGGTCTTGACCAGCGCCGGAACCAGAACCAGCGTTGTGCGCGAATTGAGAACAGGACTCTGCGGAGCGGAAGGAACGGGAGTTTGAGCCAGCGCCATCCACGGGCACGCAAGCGCTGCGAAAATCAAAGAACTCATCATAGACACGCTCGGCTTCATGCAATTTTGACGGAAATGCGAAGCTTCGGTATTGGTGATTGCATCAGTGTACTCGGTCGAACTGTGAACGCAACGATCGAACTCGTATACTCGACCTAGCGTATGTCTACCCACTTGGACAGGATTCTGGCAACGACGCGGGCAACAGTGGCCGCGGCCAAAGCGCGTGTGCCGATGGCCGAGTTGGAGCGGCTGGCTGCACAGCATGAGCCGCGCGGATGGTCCGCGGCCTTGCGCAAGAGATCAACCACGGGGCCTGCAGTCATTGCAGAGATCAAGAAAGCGTCGCCATCAAAGGGATTGATTCGCGCTGATTTCGATGTGGCGAAGCTCGCTGGAAGCTATTTTGCGGGAGGGGCGGCGGCGCTGTCGGTTCTCACCGACGAGCCGTTCTTTCAGGGCAGCCTGCACAATCTGGAACTTGCGTCGGCCGCGGCGCCGCTGCCTTGCCTGCGCAAGGACTTTACCGTCGACGAGTACCAGATCGTAGAGGCTCGCGCGCATCACGGAGACGCAATTCTGCTCATTGCCGCCGCGCTGACCGATTGCGAATTGACCCGCTTTGCCCAGACGGCACACAGCCTTTCACTCGATGTGCTGGTCGAGGTGCATACGGCTGAGGAGCTTGATCGTGTGCTTTCGGAGCTCGGCGACAGCGGAGCCGATGCCATCGGAGTGAACAACCGCGACCTCAAGACCTTTGAGGTGCATCTGGAAACTTCGCTCGAACTTGCGGAGCGAATTCCACCGGCGGCGGTGCGCGTGGCCGAGAGCGGCATTGCCGCGCCCGAAGATCTGGCACGGCTGCAGGCCGCTGGCTTCGATGCCTTCCTGATCGGCGAGAGTCTGATGCGGCAGGCCGATCCGGGCGCGGCGCTTGCTTCGCTGCTGGCAGAGGCTGGCAAAGGATGAGCATCTGGATCAAGATTTGCGGCAACACTTCGCTCCCTGACGCGCTGCTGGCGGTGGAAGCTGGGGCGAACGCCGTGGGATTCATCTTTGCGCCAAGCCCACGCAGGGTGACGGTGAAAGAGATTGCGGCGATCAGTCCGCAGTTGCCGGCGACGACTGAAAGAATCGGCGTCTTCGTCGATGCCGAGCCGGAGGAGATCATTGCCACGGTTCGCTCCTGTGGGTTGACCGGAGTGCAATTGCACTTCGACGCAGAAGCGGAGCTTCCGGCGAAACTTCGCGGCCAACTTGGAGCGGAGTTGCGCATTCTGCGGGTGATTCACTTTCACGCGGAGAATGCCGCGCATCATGCAAGCCAGATCGCCGTGCACGCGCGCAACCCGGACGTGAATGGAGTGCTGGTGGACTCGCGAACGGCATTAGCCGTCGGCGGTACCGGAGTGACATTCGATTGGGTCGAGGCGCGCAAGGGCGTCTTCGGAGATGCGAGGGGACTCAAACTGGTTGCCGCTGGTGGGCTGACTCCGGGCAACGTGGCCGCAGCCATTGCCGCGTTGCGCCCGTGGGGAGTGGATGCGGTCTCAGGCGTCGAAGCTGCACCGGGCCGCAAAGACCCCGCAAAGCTGCGGGAGTTTGTCGCGCGCGCGAGAGCGGCGAATTGTACGTAGAGTCGAAGGGATCGCTGCGTCTGTGTCAGGCTGAATTCTCTTGCCAGGATCGGGTGGAAATGAAGAGCGGTCCGAGTTTCGGCAGAAAGCGCGAGTTGCTGGCCCGCGGGTTGCTCTGGAGTGGCGTGCCTCTCTTGCTTTCGCACGTGCCCGCGCGAGATTCTCTGCTGGTATTGAATTATCATCGCATCGGGAACGCTGAGGACGACCTCTTCGATCCCGGCATCTTCTCGGCGACCGCAGAAGATTTCGATCGACAAATCGCCTATCTGAAACGCCATCTTTCGCTGGTAACTCTGGATGAGGCGCTGGCATTTTTGGAAGGCTCGATCAAGGAGAAGAAGAGCCGCTGCCGAGTGCTGATCACCTTTGACGACGGATATCTGGATAACTACAGCGTCGCTTTTCCTATTCTGCGCTCGCACGGCGCGCAAGGTGTCTTCTTTCTTTCGACAGGCATGGTTGGGTCGTGTCATCTTCCGTGGTGGGATGAGATTGCGTACTTAGTCAAGACTGCGCGAAAGCGCCGGTTCACTCTGAGTTATCCCTCCGGTCTGGCTGTCGATATCGACAAGAACGGCGTGGCGGAAAGTTTGCAAGCTATTTTGCGGTCGTATAAAAACCCAGAAAATCAGGAGTCTGCACGCTTCATTCAGGAGCTGAAAGAAGCGTCAATGAGCGATGATCCTCCAAAGACACTGCGACGCTTTTTGAGTTGGGACGAGGCCCAGGTGATGCGCAAAGCCGGCATGGCGTTTGGCTCTCATTCGCATTCTCACCAGGTGCTCAGCCAATTGGATCTCGCAACGCAGCGCGAAGAGTTATCCGGTTCTTGGGCGATTCTCAAGGAACAGCTTGGAGTCGAAGCGAATGTGCTTGCGTATCCAGTTGGCCACAAGGGGAGCTTCTCAGAGCAGACGGCGAAGATAGCTCTGGAGTCAGGCTATCGCGCCGCATTCTCGCACTACGGCGGAACAAATCTGCGTGGAATGATCTCCCCCTACGATGTGAAACGAACGAAGATGGTCAGGCAAAGCTGGAGCCGCTTCTGTGTTCAATCGGATCTCTGCCGTCCAACGGGAATCTTTTGGCCCTGATTGCGTTGCCAATTATTCTGCGCGGAACAGAACTGCGGCAACCTCGGGTGTCCGGGAGTTAGAATGCAGGCAGCACCCCATGCCACCCAAGTCGAAAAAGCGAGATGTCGTGTGTACTGTCGGCTCCGATGCCGACCTTTTTCATATAGTCAAGACGATCACTGGCTTATGTCGATTAGAGGCTCAGGGCCGCATCGATCTCAAGCTGAGGCACACGCCTGCCATTGGGCAGCACGCAATTATTTTAGAGTGGAATGGCGTGAAGGCTGGAATCGATCTCTCCGATCATAGCGACCGGTTGATGCCGGAGCTCTCCGGTTGCGATCTCTATTTCAAGCGATGCGTCAGAGCGGAAGACCTGAAATCGAACAATCGAATTCGGCCGTTTGGCTTGAACTACGCTTGCCGATCGACCAGAGCTTCGCTGCGACTCCTTGCCCTGTTCGGCACGGGAGACGTAATACGCCGCCGGAACGCGTGGAAGAGACTCGTCTTCGTTCCATTGCTCGCGACGTTTGAGCGCTCGCCCGCCCAACAGGCTTCCCAGACGATTCTCTTCCAGGCCAGACTCTGGGAACCCTCGGAGTGTCCTGGAGACGAGAGTGTAAACGAAGACAGAGTGAAATTGCTGTTGGCGTTGCGAGGCCAGTTCAAGGAGCGGCTTGCAGGCGGGCTGGCGCCAACCGCGCACGCTAAGCGCCATTACCCGGAACTGTTGACGCGCTATCCTTCAAGGCAGACTCAATATGTCCGCTTCGCGCGCGAACATCTGATCTCCATTGGTTTTCGAGGTCTATTCGGATCACTGGGGTTCAAGATCGGGGAGGCGTTTGCCGCCTCGCAATGCCTTGTGTCAGAACCCACGGCGTCGTATCTGTCCGCGGATGCGCCGCTCGCCAATTATCGCAATATCGAGGAATGCGTCACGATCTGCGACCGCTTTCTTTCTCATCCTCACGATGCCGATCAACTGCGCAATCGCGCCTGGGAATATTACCGAAGCGAAGTGGAACCCGGCGCGCACGTCGAGAAATTGCTTAGCTCAATCGAATAGCATTTCCTTGGCCGACCAAGTCACTGGCTTGCCGCATCCACGGCCGCGTCGATGGCATCGAAGACTTCCGCACCCTTTGTCAGATCGAATTTCCTGGCGAAATGCGCTCCGGATTTGAGGATGCCGGGAACGTCTTCCATTCCCAAAATCTTCGGATGGTGCCCGCCCTGGCTCCAGTCAATATACCGCAAGTCGTCGTTTGCGATCTTCAAATCCGGCTGATTACACAGAATGCTGTGCGGCAGGCTTTCATCCGGAATGAACCTCCTGGAGTAGTGGGCAAGGAGCTTGAGGTTTTCTGGACTCGCCGCGATCAGCCGTTCCGCAGCTTTCCGGTTCAATGTGAACCATCCCGATCCCCCGTAGCATTTTACGGTTTTCGAAAATGGATTGAACTGGCCTGCAAGCAACTTTGACCGGATAGTCCCGATTGGAATCTTGATCGGCTTTCGCCGCGACCATGAATACCACGGCAGGAATGGGTGGACCGCAACATAGCGGTCGTAGGCAAGAGGTACCCAGTGATCGCTATCGAATGCGTGCGGCGCGTACTGCACGCTTGGATCGGGCGTCCAGGGATACTCGATCAGGCGGTGGTCAAGGTAAGCGTCAAAACCGGCGGAGGCAAGCTGGTCGAGCACGGTTTTGGCAGGTCTCACCGGATAGTCGGTGCCGCTCAAAAAGACAAACCATTCCGGACAATCCGCGCGCTGAAGCATGGTGCGCAGAAGAGCGAAGAACGCATGACAGAGCGAGATCCTGCCCCATCTGGGCTCAAGAGAGGGGTAAAGGAACTCGACTTCTCTGGGAAAGTCGTCTCTGTTCAACAAGGATTTCGTGTAGTCGTGATGGCAGGCTATAGGAGGGTCGTCGTACAGTTTCTTCAGGCGCTGCATTAACCTAGTTAGTTGTGTAGGCTTGTCATATGAAGTGATCAAAAAACCGACCGTCGTGCTCATCCGGTGACTCCCTCTTTCACTTAGCCTTCATAAAAGCTTTGCGTAGGTGCGCGCAGGTCTGCAAAGTCATGACGATTGCTACCTTGTACCTATTTTGCATCGCGATGCTTGAGAACGGCCAATGAACGAAGCTCATCAGCATGTATGGAAGGTACGAGAGCGAACCTTCGTCGCGAAGCGACTCAGACGTATCGTAATAATTGTATGCTGAAACCCTCCGGCGCAAGAGAAAACGAGAGATGCCGGCGGTTGCGAAGAGACAGCTAGTTTGAATGATTGGTTGGCGCTGATAAAAGTACCGCATGGCACTTGAACTGAGACTTCCCGCGACTCTCCGATACACCACGAGCGGCTCAGGGACCGCGGCAAACAATTCCACGGAAAAACGAGCCGCGACTCTCAGCCACATATCCCAGTCTTGGGCAATACGCAGAGACGGGTCGAATCCTTCAACCGAGTCAAATGCGTCGCGGCGCATTATGACGGAGGAAGCATTCATTCGGTTACGGTAGCGAAGCATCGGCAAGAGTTCCCCAGGGGGAATGAATTGGCCGCCGCTCTCGGATCCGTCGACTGCGATAATGCGAAAGCCTGTATAGATCAATACCGCCCGCGCGTTCTGCTGTGCACAGCGCCGCTGCAACTCCAGCTTCTCCGGAAGAAAGTAGTCGTCGGCATCGAGAAAAGCCAACCAATCGCCAGTGGAGGCCTGAATACCTTGATTGCGAGCCGTCGCAACTCCCACGTTCTCTGCCAATCGAATGACACGGACTCGCGGCGCGAAGGACTCTGCGATCTCAGCTGTGCGATCTGACGATCGGTCGTCAACGACGATGATCTCGTGCGGCGCGTAGGTCTGGCTAAGACAGCTCTCAATTGCCTCGGCAATGTACCGCTCAGCGTTGTAAGCGGGAATGATAACGCTGATCCTCATGCTTGATCTCCCCCTGACATTCCTCCAACCGCGTCGGGCGGGTATTGGAATCGACTCATTGCAGTGATCGAAATGCAGATGGTTCTTTTAAGCCCTCCATGGAGATGCTGGTTCAACATCCGCGCGAATCAGCAGCAGCAGGAGTGCATCCGCGAGTCTGGCAATCGAATTGGGAAGCATCCTGGTGATGACTCTGAAGCGCACCTGGTCTTCGGGTTCCAGCACGCGCAGCAGGTAGAAGAGCGAGAAGAGAACCACCAGAGCGGCGCTGCCACCGCAGGCAATCGCCCATATTGGCGCCAGGCGCACGGCGATGTAATGCGCGGTCACCGATGCCAGCAGGCTGCAGAGAGAGACCTTTGCCACCAGCATCCAGGGCAGTTTCACCTTGTAAAGATAGGTGCTGATGCCCCACATCAATCCGACGGCCGTCAGTTGCGCAGCGCCATTTCCTATGCAGGCGCCCACTGCGGCGTGCGCAGGAATCAGAGTCCAGGCCACGCTGATATCGACAATCCCCGCAATAACAGTCGCGGCGATCACATAGCGCTGCTTTTCTGCGCTCTCCATGAGGCTCTGCGCGGGACCGCCAAATGCCTTGAACATGCACAGCAGCGGGGCCAGCAAGACGACTGCCTCTGCGCCCTCGAACTTATGTCCGTAGACGACCAGCAAGGCAGGGACCGCGAGCGATGCGGCGATAAAGTGCAGCGGGATCGACATCAGGGCGATACACCGAAAAGCTGTGGCGGCCAGTTCGGGCAGTTTGGACTTGTCGCGCCCGTATTGGGCAAAGATCGTGATGCCCACCGCCGAGCCGAAGATTGTAGCGACAAGGAGCAACTGGTCGGCCATCGTGAATGCCAGGGAATAGTATGAGACCTGCCTGATATCCGCATAGAGATTCTTGAGCAGGATAACTTCCGAGCGTCCCCAGACGATCTGCGAGACGGTCATGCTGGCGACGGCTTGCAGGGCGAAGGGCACCATCCGCCTGCGCAGTCCCGACGGATGGGGCTGGGGCGTCTTCCAGGCCAGCGCGCGCTTCATCGTTGGAAAGAAGCGCACGAGAAAATCGACGGCTCGCATGATGAACATCGATGCGCCGACGCCGGTCACTCCCCAATGAAGGAACACAGTCGCCGTAATCGTGAGCAGATAGGCAATGGCTGAAGCGACCGAGGCCGGCATGTTCTTCGACAAGTCTTCGGTGGCGGCATTGGCCTGCGAAGAGGGGGAATTAACCATCGATGGCCAGATGCTGAGCACCATCAGGGCCGCGGCCAGTCGATAATCCGCACTGGCGTCTCTCATGGCCCAGAAGAGAATGCCGCCGGTGGTTAGTGTCGCGATGCCGGTTTGCAATAGCAGAGTGCGGATATAGATGTAGCGCGCGGTGCCCCAATCGCCCATGCCGATGAATTCGGCCATATATTTACGAGTGGTTGCGGCGATGCCGACTCCACCCAGACATCCAACCAAGCCGGACACATACGAGACGTAGATGAGATAGCCGTTCTTCTGCGGCCCCAGATACCGGTTGACCAGAACGGACGTGAGAAGGCTCACAACGGCGCTCAAGACGGTTTCAATGCCGAACCAGCCGGAGTTTTTCACGATCGTCTTTGAATTGGACATACCAACCCGGCCTGTTCCGAGAGAAGAATCGTGCACCATTGCGGGAAGAAAACGTCAGACGCCGGCAGCGCGCGAAGCACTGCCGGCTATGATCTGGCGGTTTAGCTTAGTCCGGAGAGCGCAGCCTGGGCATCCTTTGCGGTTGGCGAGTTGGGTGACAGAGCGATGGCCTTTTTTAGATGAACGGCCGCGTTGCTCTTGTCCTTCAGCTTGCCGTATACCATCCCCAGGTGGTACTCCATTATCGGATCGTCCGACTGTTTTTTTACGGCGTCTTCCAGCAGATCGCGGGCAAAACCGTAGGTTCCCTTGTAATAGTAGGCCCAGGCCAGGGTGTCGGCGGAACTTGGCGAGTCCGGCAAGATCCGGCGCGCTGTTTGCGCCAGCGTCAGGGCCACATCCACGTTTTCGCCATTTTCGAGCATGATATAAGCGAGATTGTTGGCTGCAACAGGCTGCTCGGGCTTGAATTGAAGAGCCTTCTTGTAGTAATCCTCAGCCTTCGGTCTGTTTCCACGCGACTCCTCGAGAGCGCCGAGAACGGCCAGAATGTCGGCATTGCCGGGATGCGACTTGATCCATTGCTCCCAGACAGCGATGGCGTTGGCCGTCTGTCCGTTTTTCACCTGAAGCTTTGAATAGATCGTCACCGCCTCGCTGTCATCCGGATTGAGGTCGATGGCTTTCCGGGCCGTGGCGGCGGCCTGGTCGAAGTCTTTGGTCTCAATCTGAAATTGAGCGAGCAGATCGTAAAACCCGCTGTTCTTAGGACTCTTCGCAATCTGGGCGTTCAGACGAGCCAGGGCCTTTGCCGGCTGCTTCTGGTAGAGATCGTAATGGACCAGGCTGCTCAACGCGGCAACCGAATTGGGGTCGTTCTGCAATGCCTGCTCCAGCAGCGCCGTCCCTTCCGGAAAGCGCTTTTGCGAGTATCGGATGCTGCCGAGCATCAGGTAAGGCTGCGAACTCTTCGGGGCATTGCTGATTGCGGTCTTCAGATCGGCTTCTGCCTTGTCGGGCGAGTTTCGCGCCGTCTCCACCATGGCGCGCCATATATAGCCGCCAGGGAAACGTGGAGCGGCGGCAATCGTCTTCTCCGCCACTTCGGACAACTGGCTCATATCTCCGCGTATCGTCGCGAGGCGCGCCAGTTCTTCCTGAGAGTCGAGGCCGGGCGGATTGAGTTGCGCCGCCTGTGTAAAGCTCTTCTGTGCCAGGCCGTTATCTCCCTTGGCCAGCGCAACCTTGCCCAGCCAGAACTGGATGAAAGCGTCTTTGGGGGCATCGCTGGCAGCCTTCTGGAGTGCATTGATCGCATCATTCAACTTGCCGTTGTTGAACAGCACCACCCCGTTCAGCACCGCAACCTGGGGATCCTTGCTGTTTTTCTTCATCAACTCGTTCACTACATTTTGAGCGGTTGCAAAGTCCTTGACCTCGAGAAGAGTCCGGACGTATCCCTCTTGCACAGAAAGATTCTTCGGGTATTTCTGAGCAAGACTCGCAAATTCAGCTTTGGCCTTGTCGAGCTGTCCTGTTCTCGCATAATAGTCGGCCAGCAATCTCACACCGACCGCATTGTCCGCAAGATCGTTTGAGGCCTGACGAAGCACCTGTTCGGCCCTCGCCTGATCACCTTGCTTCAGAATTATCTGAACGAGGTTTTCACGCGCGCCCAGGTTCTTGGGATCAGTAGCGACAGCGCTCCAGCAGGCATGTTCGGCATCCTGCAACCGGCCATTCTTCACATAGAAGGAGGCGAGCAGAATCTTTGCGTTCACTGATTTGGGGTCGAGCGCGATCGCCTTCTTCAATTCATCTTCAACGGAGGCAGCAAGGCTCGAATCGTCCGCCTCCAGCAAGGCGAGCGTTTCATGAAGCTTCGCGTCGCTCGGGGCAAGTTCCAGCGCGCGATGGATTTCGGCCATGGCGACGTCCTTAAGTCCCTGCCTTGCCGCTATCCGGGCAAGCAGACCATGGACATCGGGGCTGTTCGGCTGAGCAGCCATGATCGCGTTGGCCTGGGCCTGCGCCTCGGCAGTCTTGCCTCCGGCGAGGTACAGGTTGCCAAGATCGAGCCGCGCCTGATAGTTTGCCGGCTGCAGGTCCACAGTCCTCACGAGCTCGGCGTAAGCGGAGCTGAAAACGCCCAGCTTCATGTACGCCTGCGCCAGCGCATAATGCGCCTCATCGAAGTTCTTGTCGATCTTCAAGGCATTGGCATACTGAATGGCGGCTTCTCTGTTCTTGCCCTGGGCGCTATACTTCTGTCCGCTTTCAAGGTATTTGTGCTTGCGCACATTGGGATCGCGAAAGCAACCGGACAAGAGAGCCAGCGACAAAAAGAGCATCACCGCCCCAAGGGCCGCGCGATGATTCCACGGTCTCCACGAGTCGTTAAAGCCAGATTGAAATGCTTTGAATTCGCTTTCCACTTGTCTTCCATCCTTTCAGGCTGTCTCTTCTGCATCTACAACCCGAGGCTAATGACTGAGGCAGCTCGGCTGCACCGCCTCATCGAGTGAGTTCAGTCGGGGATAAATCGCGGCAGCAGGGCGGTAATCTGCATTGTGAATCCTTCGGCACGCGTTCTTGCCGCCGATACGCTTTCGCCCGGCGAAATCGGCGTGATGACCCGCACCAATGCCCCATCCGTGCGGTTCATGCGAATTGCGTCGGCGACCATGTGAATCTTTGCCATGTATTCATTGGCCACACTGCGCCCATGCGCCTGGTACCAATAGATAACGAATTGCCTTGCTTCGCCGTTGGCGATGATGTACTCGCCGACCCGATGCGGCCGGCCACTCACATCGGGCAGATCCACGGTTTGCGAGGACTCAAAGACCCAGCCGGAACCAGGCAGGCAATGCTTTGGAGAATGAATCGTCTGGCCGGTCCTCTGGGTGGGGAAGTAACCGATGAAGAGGCTGACGGGCAGCTTCTGCTCGTCTTCGCGGTAAATGCGCGAGAGGAAGTCTCCGTTCCCGAGAACATCGCGCGTATCCTGGTCGATTTGCTGATCGCTTCCAGTCCATCCGCCAATGGCGCCTGGGAATTGTGACATGGGCTCGCTGGGCGGATTGCGGTCGGCGCTGGGGCGCGTATGCAGCAGAACCGCCGTTCCCGCGAGCAGCACGACCGCTGTCCAAAAACGAAGGCTCTTCATGCCTGCCTCCTTCTTGCGGACGACAGAAGCATCATGCGATGGACGAAATACAAACACACGAGAGAGACCAAAAAGATGACCCAGCCGGAAAACTCGTGAAAGAAGCCCATGGCCTTGTCTGGATCCCAGTATTGGACGCACAATCCTGTGCCGAGAATGCGGAACGCATTGGCCGCAATCGCGATTGGAATGCTGGCCAGCACGAGCACGATCCTGCGCCAGAGGGACTTATCTATGAAGTATCCGTAAAAGACCGCCAGGGTGAACAGGCTCATGAGCGAGCGGATGCCACTGCAGGCCTCCGCCACCTCCAGCTTCATTACAGGAAGCGTGATCACGTTACCTTCCCGCAGAACCGGCACCGCGAATAAGGGCAGAAGATTACTGGCCAGTTTGGAGGCCAGCAATTGCAGAGGGAAGGTGATCTGGTTATAGAGAATCGCCGGAATGGGGATCGCAAGCAGCAGGACGAGCAGGGCGAAGCGCAACTCCTTCAAGAGCGGTCTTCCGCCAAAGCAGAGCGTGATGCCGGCCAGCAGGATGATCAGCGAAACGCGCGAGAGGAAGAGCTCCGATCCGAAGACTCCAAGGAGCAGAATGACAAGTCCCAACACCATTACGGCAATTCCACTCCATGAGGGAGCGATCTTGGTGGTGAGCAGGGTGCTTCTCTTCTCCCACAACAGATACGCCGCAAAGAGGGGCACCAGGAAGCCGTGAGAAAAATCGGGCAACTGCCTCCAATCGGTCACCAGTTTCGCAAGCACCTGCGAGTAAACCGCCGCCACCAACAGAAAGATCGTGATCGACCGCAGCGCAGGCAATCGATTGCGGGAGAGCCAGGAGCCCCGTGGAGCTGCAGGAGCCGGCAGATCCTGGACTGCCGTCCCGGTAATGGGTTCTTCGAGCATATTGATCCGTACTCTCTACACTAGCAATCGTAGTTCCGAATGTGAAGGAGCTTGATCGCGGCAGAGTTACTCAGGGATTCGCCACTTATTGGGAAGAGGTCTTCCGGTTGGAGTGGAAAATACTTTCCACTTCCGAGTAACTGCGATGGTACAAATCTTCCCAATGGGAGGGAATTATTCTGCCTCGTATCTAGACAAGCTTCTGAAAGACGCCCGTCAAGAGCGCGTCTCGATCTTGCGACTTGCAACCTTCGTGCCGTCTCCGGGTTTGGAAGCCGCATTGCTATAGAAGGGGTGGACCAATCTCCCTTATGGCAAGCACGGCAACAATCCAAAACGCGAAACGGCAAGCCAAGCCGACGCTTCCGATCGAGGCGCGGATTCAACGCGCAATCACTCGGATTGCGGAGAGTGAATGCCCGGTCCTGATTCTGGGTGAGCATGGCGTTGGCAAGCGCACCATTGCGATGCAGATCCATGCGCGTTCCAATCCTGGCCGTGGGGCATTCAAAGAGATTTGCTGCGGCGACACCAATGCGCAGGCCCTTCGCAGCGCTCTCTCTTTTGATGGGACGATTTATCTCGCTGAAATAACGGACCTGAGTCTCTCATTGCAGGAACTCGTCGTCAACGCCTATTTTCGCGCGGAAGAGACGCCCACCGGCCGTCTGCTTTGTGGATCCAGCCGCGAGTTGCTGGAAGAGGTCAAGTCCTGGCGCATGAGAGAAGATTTCTACCACCTTGTCTCAGCTGTGACCCTGCGTATCCCTCCGCTGCGGTGCAGGAAGCCGGAGATTCTCTCGATTGCCGATGAGCTTTTGACGCGTTACGCCAAGCAGTTCGATCGCCCCAAGCCGGTGCTTGGGAAGGAGATTATCGGGCATCTGATGGAGCACACCTGGCCCGACAATCTCTCTGAACTTCAGACCGCTATCAAGACCTTCGTCGCAATCGGAGATCAAGCGATCTCTCTGGCCGCCATTAAAGCGGCGCATCCGGGCAATGGGAATGGAAGCCGCAGGCATCTTTTTTTGAAGGAAGCCACGCGGGCTTCTTCGATCCAGATTGAACGCCAGTTGATCTCTGAGGTGCTGGCCTCGACAGGCGGCAACCGGAAGCGCGCCGCGGCCGATCTGGGGATCAGCTACAAGGCCTTGCTCTATAAGCTCAAGCAGATCGAGACGGAAAATCAATCGCTATTGAACAAAAACGGAGTCGTACAATGAACTTGGCAAGTCTTCTTATTGCAGCAATTCTATCCCCCGCACTTTTTTGCCATGCGCAAGGCAAGGCGCCTTCCGACGGGCCGAGTTTGCCGGAGACATCCGCGCCTGTAACGCCGGACGCGCCCAAGGCCCCCGCCGACAGCTACGTAATCGGAGCGTCAGACATGATCGCCGTCACCGTCTTCAAGGAGCCGACCCTGTCGGGCGCCTTGCTGGTCCGGCCCGACGGCATGATCACGGTGCCGCTGCTGGGCGACGTGAAGGCAGCCGGCAAGACGCCACTGGAGTTGGCGGACGAGATCAAAGCCAAGCTCAAGAAATTTGTGCAGGACCCCAATGTCACCGTCGTTCTGAATCAGAACAACAGCAAGATCGTGTACCTGATGGGCGAAGTGGGAAAGACCGGTCCGATCAACATGACTCCCGGCATGACGCTGCTGCAGGCGATTGCCACGGCTGGCGGGCTCACGCCGTACTCCAATGCAAAGAAGATTTATATCCTGCGCAACACCGGCGGCAAGCAAGAGAAGATCCCGGTGCAATACAAGCAAGCGTTGAAGGGCGACAGTTCGCTCAATCTCTTTCTGAATCCTGGCGATACAATTGTCGTTCCATAAGGCAGCCCAAATGAAGCCGAGTCACGCAATTCTGGCGATCCTGTGCATTGCCAGTGCGACTGCAAGATCGCAAGTGGTTCCCGATCTCAACCGCCCTATGCCGCTCCCGGTGAGCGGAACGCTGCACTATGATCTGCGCTATGCGGAAACCACGCAGACCGGAGGCTATCAGGGTGGCCAGCAGATGAGCCTCGCCTCTGGGGATGCGAGTTACGCGAATATCGCCAAGCGACTCCCTTTCAGCGTGCAGTATGGGGGCGGCTACGGCTGGGTCTGGGCCGGCCCGCCCTCGGCGGGAAATGTCTTTCAGCACCTGTCGCTGACGCAAGGGTTGGTTGGGCGCTCCTGGTCCATCACTGCGAGCGACAATGCAAGTTATTCCTTTGAGACCCCGACCACGGGTTTCTCGGGAGTTGCCGGCAGCGGGGAGCCGATCGGCGGAGCTAGTACGACCACCCCGTCCGACCAGACGATTCTGGCTGTGAATACCCGCACTCTCGACAACTTCACGACCGTAGGATTTGGACAGAGACTCAACTATGCGATGGGGCTCAGCCTGGGCGGATCTTGGGGACAGATGCGCTTTATCGATAGTAATGCCCTGAATATGGGCACGGAGTCTGCTAACGCGGGCGTAACTCGCCGGCTGAACGCGCGCACTTCGGCTTCAGGCCAGTATTCCTTTTCCCGCTACGGCTATGGCGGCGCCGGCCTTACCACGCAAAGCAACACCGCGCAATTCTACTTTACCCGCCAGTGGAACCGGCAGTTCACCACCAGCGCCGGCGTGGGGCCTATATGGAGCACCAGTTCAGGAACCTCTATTTCAGGAAGCATAAGCTTGCCCGCTACAACGACGTTCCTCTTGAACGCATCGGCCACTTACCAAATACGGGGCGGGGCTGCCAGCTTGAATTATTCCCATGGAACCAGCGGCGGCGCAGGATACATGCTCGGAGCGAAGATCAATAGCATCAGCGCAAACTACTCGCGCGACTTCAGAAAGCGCGTGACGGTTGGCTTCACCGGATCGTATACCTCTACCAGCTCACTGTTCGCTGCCGAGCTTGTTACCACGTGCCAAAGCGGCAGTGGTGGCTGCCTAATACCACTCGATTACACGCCAGTTACCGACGCGAGATATGGCGGAGTGCAGGCCTCGCGGAATCTGGGCAGATACTTGAGTATCTTTGCAAATTACACGGCAATCGACCAATCGACCACTTTGAATCTTACGGCGCAGAACACAACTAACAGCACAAATATCGTAAACGGGCTGTATCAGGTGATCGGTTTCGGCATTGGGTACTCTCCGCGGGAAGCGCACCTCAAACAGTAAGTTATGAAGGAGGCCCATGCTCGGGCATCGTGAACTGACAATGCAGGACTACGCGGGGATCTTGAAGCGGCGATTCTGGCTGATTCTGATATTCGCCGCCATCTTCCTGGGAATCGGCCTGACCGTCAGCTATATTCTGCCTCCGCGGTACATGTCGCAGACGCTGGTGCTCATTGAGCAGCAGAAGGTTCCCGAGGATTATGTCAAGCCGGTCGTCGATGAAGACCTGGGCGCTCGCCTGGCGTCGATGAAGGAACAGATCTTGAGCCGCTCGCGCATTCAGCCGATCATCGAGCGATTTGATTTGTACGCCGGGAAAAATTCCAGCATGGACGATCGCATCGATTTGACGCGAAAGGCAATCGGGATCAACCCGATCCGTTCGGAGCAATCGCATGGGATGCCGGGCTTTTTCATTTCTTTCACAGCAAAGGATCCGCATACTGCTCAGCAGGTTTGCGGAGAGATTACGTCACTCTTTGTTACCGCAAACTTGAGCGCGCGCGAGGAGTCTGCCGAAGGCACGACAGCATTTCTGAAGCAGCAACTGGACGAAGCCAAGAGGAATCTCGACGACCAGGATGCCAAGCTTGCTGCCTTTGAGCAAAAGAACATCGGCAAGCTTCCCGGTCAGACGATCAAACTCGGGGACATGAGCCTGGCCATGGGAAGTCCCAACGAAAGCACGCTTCAGGCGCTGACAACCCAGTTGAACGCCACGACGCAGACCGAGAATCGCCTGCAGCAGGAGGAGACCTTCCTGCAAACGATGATTGCGCAACAGGCAGATGAACCGCAGGGTTCCGATCCGGGTTCTGGAACGCCTCTGGATGAGCGCAAGAAGCAACTCAAAGATCTACTTACTCAGAAGCAGGAATTGCAGGCTCTCTATACGCCCGACTATCCCGACGTGGTTGCGGTTTCACGCAAGATCGCCGATTTGCGAGCGGAGATCGCGCACGCTTCGGCAGAAGTTCCAAAGCCGGCTCCGGATGCCACCGCCGCCAATCGTCATGACCCGCCTCGTCTGCAGCAGATGAAGCTTCAGCTTCGCGCGGACCAGCAAGCCATGGTCAACGCCAAGCAGGAGCAGGCGCGGGTCGAACAGCAGATTCGTACCTACGAGGCCAGGATCGAGGCCAGCCCGGTGATCGAGGAAGAGTACAAAGCGGTGACTCGCGATCACGATACGGCCTTGCAGTTCTATAACACACTGCTGACCAAGATGAACGAGTCGTCGATGGCAACGGCTCTTGAACACCGCCAGCAGGGCGAGCAATTCCGCGTGATGGACGCCCCCAATCTTCCCGATTCGCCATCTTTTCCAAATCGTCTTGTCTTTGCCGGTGGCGGCCTTGGATCGGGCCTGCTTCTGGGCCTGCTGCTTTCCGCATTGCTGGAGTATCGCGATACATCCCTGCGCAATGAGCGCGACGTTTGGGCCTTTACCAAGCTGCCGACGCTGGCGGTCGTTTCACTTGTCGACGATCTGGCGCACAACTCTGCAAGGGGCAAGCTCAGAGGGCTCTTTTCTCGAACCGCCAAACCCACTGAAAGCGCGCACGGGTAGCCATGTATAAATCGTTCTTCGGCCTTCGCGCCCTTCCTTTCGGAACCAGTCCAGATCCGCGGTTTCTCTTTTTGAGGCCGCAGATCAGGGAGGCGCTTGCCTGCCTGCAATATGGCATTGCGGCGCGCAAGGGCTTCGTGGTCATGACCGGAGAGGTCGGAACCGGAAAGACAACCCTGCTGAGATCGGTTCTGGACACCTTTGCCAAAGGGCGGATCTCGACGGCATTTGTTTTCAACCCGTGCCTGGACGTGCTCGACTTTTTTGAATTTGTGCTCACGGACTTCGGCATCCCGCCCAAGACTCGAACCAAGTCCTCCATGCTTTTGCAGCTCAACAGCTGGCTCATCGAGCGCTTCCGCGACCATCAGTTGTGCGCCATCGTCGTCGACGAAGCGCAGAATCTCTCCTGGGAACTGCTGGAAGAGATTCGTCTGTTGACCAACCTCGAGACTTCATCTGAAAAGCTGGTGCAGATCATTCTTTCCGGCCAGCCGGAGCTCGAAGAGAAGCTTCAGCACCCCAGTGTTCGCCAGCTCCGCCAGCGCATTTCGCTGTGGTGCAAGACGCAGCCGCTCAATAGCGAAGAGACACAGGCCTACATTGTGGAGAGATTGCGCATTGCAGGCGTCAGCAATAGTATCTTCGAGCCCAAAGCTACGGAACTCGTCCATCGACACTCAAAAGGGATTCCGCGCGTGATCAATCTAATCTGCGAACACGCCTTGATCAGCGCTTATGTGGAACAGATCAAGCCGATTCCAGCGCACATTGTCGAGGCGGTCAGCCTGGAACTCGATCTTGTCGAGCATCCGGTTACGATCTCATCGTCGGCAATGCGGGGGTTGATGGAACATTCTTTGCAGGCGAACGTGTCCAATGCCGTCACCCCCATTCCAGATTTACAAAAGGAACACGGAATATGAGCCGTATTTACGATGCACTTCAAAGGGCCGATCAGGAACGACGAGCCGGGCAGCCGGCGGGCATTCCGGATTCTATCGAGCCGTTTGCCGTTCCCGCCGTCGAGGAACCAATCGCGGCCGAGAGCGATGTCGCCTTGGAAGACATTGCTTTGCGTCCGTGGGATCCATCGATGGACTCGCTGCCAACGCTTGGAGACAATGGCGAAAGCATTGAGCAGTTTCACGGCCTGCGATCTCAGATCTATCAGTACCGCGATCAGGCTCCATTCAAGACGATCCTCATCAGCAGCGGCATGCCCGCCGAGGGCAAGACATTCGTTGCGGCCAATCTGGCCATGAGCCTGGCGCGGAACAAGAACAACAGAGTGCTGCTGATCGACGCCGATCTGCGCCGTCCCGTGCTTCATAACATTCTGGGCGCGCCCATAGCTCCGGGGCTCATTGAGTATCTGGCGGGAGGCGCGAATGCGAGCGAAATCATGCAGCGCAATCAGAATCCTCGCATTATTGAGGACGGCCGGGTGCGCCTCATTCCGAATCTCACGTTTATCCCCGCCGGCGCGGGCGGCGACAACCTGCTGGAACTGGTTGCCAATCACCGGATCGAAGAGTTGATCAAATTGCTTTCGCCGCACTTTGACTGGATCCTGATCGACTCGCCGCCGGTGCTCGCGTTTGCGGATGCAATCGACCTTGCCCGCGCCGCCGATGCAGTGCTGCTTGTTGCTCGCGCGGCGACCACTCCTTTCGATGTTGCGCAACGGGCACAAGCTGCCTTCAGCAGCTCACGCATTCTTGGTTTTGTATTGAATGCAGTCAAGGATGCTCCGCGCAACGGATCTTACTACTACTACGGAAGACAAGAAGACGGCCGCCCATCCAAGGGGCGAAAGGATAAGCGGCGTTAGAGATGATCAGGATCTTCAATGTTTACTATCCGACTCGCACGCTGGTGCTGCTGTTGCTTGAAGCGCTCCTCGTTGGCTGCTCGTTTTTGCTGGCAGCGGCGTGCATCAGCTTTATGGGGCCGGATGGATCCATCAATCTATTCAATGCTTTGGTCTATGAAAATGGTCTGCTGAAGATTGCGTGCATTACAGTCCTTACTCTGCTACTAACTTATTACTTCGATTTGTACGGACCGCGACGGATCTCAGAGGGCTGGGAGATCTATTTTCGTCTGTTGCTTGTCCTCAGCGTTTTGTCCTTTTTGCTGGCGGGGCTTGTCTTCTGTTTCCCCGATCTGGACATCGGTCCCGATATATTGGTCGCAGGCATTTCTCTTCTTACCATCTTTCTTGTTCTCTGGCGCCGGTCTTATGAGTGGATCATCGGTCTTCCAATGTTCCGCGAGCGCGTCTATGTTCTGGGTTCCGGAGTACGGGCTCGGGCAGTGGTGGATATGCTGGGCTCCAACCACGATGCTGGAATGGAGGTTGTGAATTGGAGGGGCGACGACGGGGATCGAGCCCAGCCCGAACGCTTTGCCGCGGATCTTCGGGCCTTCCGCCAACCAAAGCCCGGCATTGACCGCGTGATCGTCGCCATGGAAGACCGTCGCGAATTGATGCCGGTCCGCGAATTGCTTGAGCTTCGCATTCGCGGTGTGGTCATTGAGAACTCCAGCGGTCTGCTTGAACGGCTCTCGGGCAAGCTGGCCTTGGACGGACTCAATCCGAGCACCCTCATCTTCACTGAAGGCTTTCGCATGAGTGCGACACATCAGCTTGTCCGGCGTTTGCTCTCGCTTTCGGTTTCCTTTGTCTCGCTGGTGATCTGCCTGCCGTTCCTGCCCTTCATTATCCTCGCGGTGCGCCTTTCTTCTCCCGGCCCCATCTTTTTCTCGCAAACGCGAGTCGGACGCAGCGGGCGCTTGTTTACCGCTTACAAGTTCCGGACCATGAGGCAAGACGCCGAGGCAAAGGGCGCGGTGTGGGCGACCAAGGACGATCCGCGAGTAACCCGAGTTGGCAGATTCATGCGAAAGACGCGGCTCGACGAGATTCCGCAGCTTTGGAATGTTCTGCGCGGCGATATGGCCTTTGTCGGTCCCCGTCCTGAACGTCCCGAGTTTGTGGAGTGGCTCAGCAAGGAGATTCCCTTCTACGATCTGCGCCACATGATTCGCCCTGGAATCACAGGCTGGGCGCAGGTGCGTTACCGGTACGGCGCAAGCCTTGAAGAGACGAAGCGCAAGCTGGAATACGATCTTTACTATGTCAAGAACCATTCGATAGGTCTTGACCTGCTCATCATGTTCGAGACCATCAAGACGGTCATTTTGCGACGGGGCGCCCAATGAAGCTCGTCTTTTGGCTCTCCCTTGCGGGAATCCTGTATACGTATGCGGGCTACCCCGTACTGATTTGGGTAATCGCGCGTTTGCGGCCGCGCCCGTGGACCATCGGCCCGATCACTCCGACCGTCAGTGTCGTGCTTGCGGTACATAACGGCATGGCGCTGCTTCCGCGCAAGATCGAGAGTGTGCTTAGCCTCGACTATCCCAACATCAAAGAGATCATCATAGTCTCGGATGGATCAAACGACGGCACGGCGGAGTTTCTGGCGCGTCAACACGATTCGCGCATCACCCCCATCATCCTCAAGGAACACGGCGGCAAAGCGGTGGCCGTCAACGCTGGCATGGCAAGGGCCACGGCCGAGGTTATCCTTTTCATTGACCTTCGGCAGGAGATCGCCCCCGGCGCGATTCAGCAACTGGTGAGCAACTTCGCCGACCCGAGCGTCGGCTGCGCCGCCGGCGAACTTATTCTGCGGCGCGGAAGCCAAGATGTGGGCTCAGCGGCTGTCAGCGGGGCTTATTGGCGCTACGAAAAGTGGATCAGGACCTGCGAGTCTATCTGCGGCTCCCCGGTCGGCGTCTCCGGATGTTTTTATGCAATTCGCCGCGAACTCGCAGTTCCGCAACCGGCTGGCATGATCCTCGATGACATGTTCCAGCCGCTTTCGATCATTCGCCAGGGTTACCGGTCGGTCCTCGATCAGCGCGCCTATGTCTACGACACATTGCCGGCAAAAATCGGTGAAGAGTTCCATCGCAAGGTGCGCACCCTGGCGGGCAACTTCCAATTGTTCCGCTTGGCGCCGTGGACGCTGACGCCGCACAATCCGGTTCTTTTCCAGCTTGTTTCGCACAAGGTCGTTCGGCTAGCTGTGCCTTATCTGGCTGTCCTTCTGCTTGTCTCCACCATGGCGCTTTCGGGCAGATCGCCGGTCTTTCTGGTGTTTGGAGCTCTTCAGACGCTCTTTTGGACGGCCGCAGCAGCAGACCTGTGCTTCAAGATTCCCGTGCTGCATCGGGTTGCGGCCCCGGCCAGTGCACTGCTCGTGCTCAAGGCGGCGGCTGTTGTTGGGCTCTACAGATTCCTCTTTACTCGTGGTCCGCTATGGAGTATCTGGACCTCAAACCCACCGGCAGAGCGGACTGCAACTGCCGAAACCGAGAAATCCGGGATACCGGATCCATTCCCGGCCGGTGCGGGACATGACCGGGTGTAGAATTCTGTTCAACGATTCACGTAAACGAGAGGAAGATAGAGCCGTCATGCACTTCAAGAGACAGTTGCTCATTTCGATGCTTGGAGTTGGAGCGATTGTGATTGGCTACGGCCTTCACAGCCACATCGTCAAGGTGAAGGCGGCCAAGATAGAAAACGCCACCCCATCCAAGGCGTACTTTCCCGTCGGCTCCATCTGGACACAGGATATAAGCCACGCGCGCCTGGACCCTCAATCGTCCTCCATGATCGGATGGCTGGCAGAAGCGGGAGGTTGGGGACACAACAACCGAGTGCAGGTTGACTTCAACCTCCGGGTGGTGCAGGCGGACGCCAGGAGTCCGCACGTTCCCGTCAAGAGCAACTTGAGTAACACCGATTCCGATCATCCTTCGGAGATTCCCCTTCCCAGTGGAGGCGGACTTGAAGGGCAACGGGATTATCGATGCCCATCTCCGGACGGCGACTGCCACTTGATCGTGGTTGACCGCGCTCGGGGCAAGCTCTATGAGGCCTATCAGGCGAACCTTTCTGAGAATGTTCTCAACGCAGGCTTTATTGCAGTATGGGATCTCAACCGCGTTTACCCGCCGTCGGGACGCGGAGATCAATGCACGAGTGCTGACGCGGCCGGCTTCCCGATCGCTCCGCTGCTCTTCAGTGCCGACGAGCTCGCCGCGGGAAGCATCAACCACGCTATCCGCTTCATTCTTCCGAATCCGCGAATCCGCGCGCACGTTTTTGTACATCCTGCCACGCATGCCGGCGCTCCTCGCGGGCCGATCATCGCTCCGCCGATGGGGGCACGCTTCCGTCTGAAGGCCTCGTTCGATATGTCGAAACTGACTCCGGCGGCGCAGGTCGTCGCACGAGCTATGCAGAAGTACGGCATGTTCCTTTCAGACGGTGGTGACATCGCCCTCACTGCTCAGAACGATGCGGACACGAAAGCGAAGTATACCGATATGGACTTTGGCCCGCGCGATCTGGCTGACCTGAAGGTAACTGACTTTGAAGTCGTCGATACGGGTGCCCCAATTCGGTTAACCGATGACTGCGTGCGAAATCCGTAACGCGAAGCGTAAAGTCGAATGAGCGATGAGACAAGGCACAGCGATCATTATCGGAGCAGGCCCCGCCGGTCTCACCGCCGCCATTGAGCTGCAAAGAAATACGGCCATCAAGCCAATCCTGCTTGAGGCCAGCCATGATATTGGCGGCATCTCGCGGACCGTCCGCTACAAGGGCTACCGCATGGATATTGGTGGCCACCGCTTCTTCTCGAAGTCGGACCGCGTGATGCGCTGGTGGCTTGAGTTGATGCCCGTCGAAGCCGGAAGCGGGCAGGACGGCGAGTTGCGCTACCAGGGGCAGCAACGCGAAATGCCTTCGTTCGCTCCGGCTCTCGACCCTCAAAACGAAGACCTTGTCATGCTGGTCCGCCAGCGCAAAAGTCGAATTTACTTCCTGCGCCGCTTCTTCGACTATCCCATCAGCCTGACTGCAGCGACCTTCAGAAACATGGGCCCGATCCGTACGGTTCAGTGCGGCGTCAGCTATCTTCGATCGGCTTTGCTGCCCCGACGCGAGGAGCGATCGCTCGAAGATTTCATTATCAATCGCTTTGGAAAACAGCTGTATCTCACTTTTTTCAAGTCGTATACAGAGAAGGTCTGGGGCGTGCCCTGCCACGAGATCAGCGCCGAATGGGGTGCGCAGCGCATCAAGGGACTCTCGCTGAAAGGCGTGGTGACGCACTTTATCAAGAAGCAGTTTGGCTCGAAGCGCTCAAGCAACATCGCGCAAAAGAAGACCGAGACTTCGCTGATTGAGAAATTCCTCTATCCCAAGCTAGGGCCGGGCCAGCTTTGGGAGCACACGGCTGATCTCGTCCGTGCCGGCGGCGGCGAGATCCGCCTGGGTGTCAACATCGACCGTGTCAATGTGCAGAGGGACAAAGTGGTGTCGGTCGAGGGCGTCAACGAAGCGGGAGAACGCGTTGAGTATGCGGGCGATTATTTCTTTTCCACGATGCCCGTCTGCGATCTGATTCATGCAATCTCGACTGCGGTTCCCGCCGAGGTCGTTGAGGTCGCCGAGGGCCTCATGTATCGGGACTTCATCACGGTGGGTCTGCTGGTCAGCAAGCTCACCATTACTGAGGAGGATGGCAGCCCGCTCAAGGACAATTGGATCTACATCCAGGAGTCGGACGTTGTGGTCGGTCGCCTCCAGATATTCAACAACTGGAGCCCCGGGCTGCTTGCCAGTCCAGACAAGGTCTGGCTTAGCCTTGAGTATTTCTGTAACGAGACCGACCCGATTTGGCAGCTTTCCGACGAGGAGATGGCCAGCTTTGCGATTGGCGAAGTCGTAAAAATCGGCATTCTCAAGGCAGAGGATGTCGAAGACTCCCATGTTGTTCACGCGCCAAAGACCTATCCGGCCTATTTCGGCAGCTACGACCGCTTCGATGTGATTCGCAAGTATACCGACAGCTTCGAAAATCTTTTTCTGGTGGGCCGCAACGGTATGCATAAATACAATAACCAGGACCACTCGATGCTGACTGCCATGACCGCCGTCGAAAACATTGTCAATGGCGTCACCTCCAAAGACAACATCTGGGCCATCAATACAGAAATGGAATATCACGAGGAAAAGCCAACTGCGACGGAGCCGGACGCTCGCTAACTGTTCGCGGAAGGTACGTGGCTTCTCATCTCTGCCGATCCGGAGATAGAGCACTGTGCACCGGGCGGTATATCCTGAAGAGTTGCTGCGGACCGGAACGCCGCAGCCGGAAACCTCAGGACCCCCATATGCCCATGAGCACGCAGACAATCGCCGTACACCTGCCCGACGGAGCCATTCGCGAAGTGCCCGCCGGTACGACGCCTTTTGATATCGCCAACTCGATTTCGCCGCGGCTTGCTGCAGTCTCTGTGGCAGCGCGGCTGATTCCGCTCGCGGGCTCGACCGCGGGAAGCTCCACGTCTGAAACCGAGTCAGCGGAAGCCGCGATGTATGCCACTGAGAATGCGGCCGCCCCGCGCCTGGTGGATCTGGCGACGCCACTCACCGCGGATACGCGTCTGGAATTGGTTCGAGAGAAGGACCCCGAGGCGCTGAAGGTGGTACGACACTCCGCCGCCCACGTGCTGGCGACTGCCGTGCTGGAGCTCTTTCCCGAGACCAAACTGGGACACGGTCCGGCTACGGATTCCGGTTTCTTTTACGATTTTTATCGCGAAAAGCCCTTCACGCCAGACGATCTGGCGCTCATCGAAGCGAAGATGGGCGAAGTGATCGCACGCGACGAGAAGTTTGTCCACGAATATGAGCCCCGCGAGCAGGCGTTGGCGGAGTTCGAGCGCGATGGCGACTTCATGAAAACGCACTTCGTCACCAAGTTCACCGTTCCCGGCGACGAGGTGAGCTTTTATCGCAACGGCAAGTTTGTGGATTTTTGCCGCGGGCCACATGTGCCCTCGACGGGCCGAGTCAGGGCCGTCAAGCTGACCAATCTGGCCGGCGCCTACTGGTTGGGCGACGAAAAGAATCCACAGTTGCAGCGCATCTACGGTACAGCCTTCTTCTCGCAAAAGGAGTTGGACGAGCACTTTGTGCGCCTGGAGGAGGCGGCCAAGCGCGATCATCGCCTGCTGGGCAAGCAGTTGGACCTCTTCAGCATTCAGGAACTGGCCGGCGCGGGCCTGGTCTTCTGGCATCCCAAGGGCGCTACGGTTCGCAGGGCAATGGAAGACTGGATGCGGGAGGAATGCGTCCAGCGCGGCTATCTGCTCGTCTACACCCCCCACGTCATGCGCCGGGAACTTTGGAAAGTCTCCGGCCACGATGGAGTCTACTCCAAAGACATGTTTCCGCCGATGGAGTTGGACGATGCCGAGTACAGGCTGAAGCCGATGAACTGCCCCGGCCACATCCTGATCTACAAGAATTCGCCGAAGAGTTATCGGGATCTGCCGCAGCGCTACGCCGAGTTTGGCAACGTCTACCGGTACGAGCGCTCCGGCACCATGCACGGCCTTTTGCGCGTCCGCGGATTCACGCAGGACGATGCCCACATCTTCTGCACGCCGCAACAGATTGAGGGCGAGGTCATTGCCTGCCTCGACTTTGCTGAAGCGGTGCTCAAGACCTTCGGCTTCAAGGAGTTTCGTGTCGAGCTCTCTACGCGCGACCCCAATAAGGCGGGCGACTTTTTTGGCACCCCGGAGGATTGGGCGAACGCCGAAGGCGCACTCAGGAACGTGCTCACCAACCGCGGCCTGACCTTCAATACCTTCCCCGGCGAGGCGGCTTTCTATGGCCCCAAGAT
>JBEKCA010000019.1:0-50794 GCA_050015115.1 Occallatibacter sp. | reverse complement strand
AGACTGATGTAGTCCGTGATCCGGGCACCCGGAGGGAGTTCCGCAACCGTACGCGCCACCTGTAGCCTCCTGTACTTACCTAATACAGAATGCCACAAATTTCATTAAGTGAACAGTATTATGGCTAACCCGCCAATTTCTTTCAAAATTCCATCATTCATTCTGATCAAACTCAACAAAGGCTGCACAGTTCTCCAACTGGTAAGATCCCTCCATGAGCACCCCCCGCTTTGACATTGTTACCGTCCTTGAAGGCACGGCGTTATTCTCCAGCCTCTCGCCGGAAGAACTGCGCACGCTCGCTGCCCGCACCATGCGCAAACCGCTCAAAAACGGCGAGCTGCTTTTTTCCGAAGGCGAGTCCTGCCATGGATTGCACATCATCGCCAGCGGCAAGGTCCGCATCTTTAAAACCTCAGTAAATGGCCGCGAACAGGTGCTGGCCGTCAATCAGCCGGGCGAGTCGGTCGCCGAGCTTCCCGTCTTCGATGGCGGAGTTTACCCGGCCTCGGCCGTGGCCATCGAAGAGACGCAGATCGCCTTCATCTCGCAGCGCGATTTTCACAGCTACTGCCTCGAACATCCCGAGGTCGCTCTCAAGGTTCTCTCAGTCGTAGGCGCGCGACTCCGCCGTCTGGTCGGCATCATCGAAGAGTTGTCCTTCACGACGATTCGCCAGCGCCTCGTCGCCACCTTACTCAAACTAGCCCAGAACGAGGGCACGAAGTCAGCGAGCGGCATCGAGTTTCAGTTACCCTCAACTCATCAGGAACTGGCCAATCAATTAGGAACAGTACGCGAACTGATCTCGCGCAACCTGATGCGCCTGCACGCCGAAGGACTCCTCGAAGTCGACGCCCGCCGCATCGTCATCAAAGACATCAAGGGCCTCGGCGCTCTGCTTGAAGTCGCTTCTTAGGCCCTACCATAAGCCTGTTTTGTGTCAGGGCATGACTTCAGTCGTGCCGAAAAACAACCAGATGAACAATGGGTTTTAACCCCTGCGCAATTGCAGCCGAGTCAAGCCGTTCATTTTTGAAACGGCCTGAGCCCAGTCACCTTCTCGACTGCTAAAGTGACCTCCTCCTTGACCGCGCCCCGCGTTCCGCCGTATGCTGCGATGGTTTCCGCTTGGTAGATCATTTTGAGATCGAACCGGCAGGGAGAACGCGCGTGAATCCGGCTATCGTAATGGTTCGCACTATGCAAGTTGCCTTCATCGTCTCTGTGTTGCTGTTTTATTTCGTGCTTCATGTCACGCATCCCGCGCCCCAGAGCCTGAATGCCACCTTCCAATTGGCCATCATCTGCTGCGCAATTGCATCCGCTATGGCGGGCTTCATTATGCAACGAGTGATACTGAACGCTCCCGACCGCCCTAATGCACTGGGGCAGAGTTCGACCCCTCGTGCTCGATGGTTGACCGGACACGTGATCCGGTTTGCAACGGCGGAATCTGTCGCTTTGTTCGGATTTGTTTTGAGAATGCTAGGTGATTCCTCCAAAGTGGTGGCAGGCTTGTTTGCGAGCTCTCTGCTTCTGCTGATTCTTTGGCAACCGGGAGAGGCCCCTGCAGCAAACGAATCCCAAAGCGCTATACGTTGATCCAATGGAAGCAGGGAGAACTTGCATGAGCTCGACTTCCGCAAGTGCCACACCGCTTCTCATCCGCCGCGCCGCAGTGCTGGGCGCGGGAACCATGGGCTCCCGCATCGCCGCCCATCTGGCCAATGCCGGAATCCCCACGCTTCTGCTTGACCTCGTTCCAAACGACAAGACCGCGCAGCCACTGGCCAAAGCCGCCCTCGGTGCTCTGGCCAAAACCAAGCCGGCCGCGTTTTACGATCCGTCGCTGGCTGCGCTCATTACCCCCGGCAACTTCGACGAAGACCTGCCCAAAGTGGCCGACTGCGATTGGGTCATTGAGGCGGTGGCTGAGAATCTGGCTATCAAAACAGCGCTGCTCAACCGAGTCGTGCCTCATCTTGCACCGACTGCACTGCTCACCACGAATACCTCCGGTCTGCCGATCAAGCAGATCGCCGCAGGCATCGCCGCCACCGGCGCGTGGAAAACCAGCCGCTTCTTCGGGACTCACTTCTTCAATCCGCCGCGCTACATGCGCCTGCTCGAAGTGATCCCAACCTCGGAGAGCGATCCCGCCCTCGTCGCTGCCTTCACGGCCTTTGCCGATCGCAACCTTGGCAAGCAGGTCGTCTTCGCCAACGACACGCCGAACTTCATCGCCAACCGCATCGGGATCTCGGTGCTATTTTCGGCGGCCTCGTTGATGCTTGAGCAAAAGCTGACCATCGAAGAGGTCGACGCGCTCACCGGACAGGCAATCGGCTTCCCCCGCACCGGCTCGTTCCGTCTCGCGGATCTCGTAGGCATCGACATCTTCGCGCACGTCGCCGCCAACTTCCCGCAAGGAGTCGCGCAGAGCGGCTTTTCGGCCATTCTTGACGAAATGCTCAATCGCGGCTGGCTGGGCGACAAAAGCGGCCAGGGATTCTACAAAAAGGTCAAAGGCCCCGATGGTTCCGATCAGGCCGGCAAAGATCAGCGCCTGGTCCTCGATCTTGCCAGCTACGAGTACCGTCCATCGGTGAAGCCCGCTCTGCCCGCCCTCGAAATGGCGAAGAACGCCGCCACGCTGTCCGAACGGCTGCGCATGTTGCTGGCCAACGATCCGGCGAAGGACAAGGCCGCGGCCTTCCTCTGGCCTTTTTTGGCCACACTCTGGAATTACTCCGCCGACCGCATCGGCGAAGTGGCTGCCGATGCGGCCTCAATCGACAGCGCCATGCGCGCAGGATTCAACTGGGAACTTGGCCCCTTTGAAATGTGGGATGCGGCCGGAGTCGCACCGACCGTAAGCCGGATGAAGTTCTTCGGTCTGCCGGTGAGTGAGCACGTCGAGGCTCTACTTGGTGCGGGCCACATCTCCTGGTATGCACGCGAAAGCGCAAGCGGCCCTCTACTCTGCTTCCAGCCCGAAAAGAAAACACTCGAACCGGTCGCAACAATCTCCGGTCACGCCCGCATCGCCGACTTCCGCCGCAATAATAAGGTCGTCAGCACAAACCCCGGCGCGTCTTTGGTTGATCTGGGCGATGGCATCGCCTGCATCGAAATGCACTCGCTCAAAAACGCCATCGGGGGCGACGTGCTGGCGCTGATCTCTGCGGCGCTCCGCCCAGACTCCCACGCGGTGCGCGACTTTTCGGGTTTCGTGATTGCCAGCGACCGCGAAAACTTCTCGGTCGGCGCAAACCTTATGCAACTGCTGCTTGCGGCGCAAGAGGGCGAGTGGGATGAGCTGGCCGCCGTCATCCGCGGCTTCCAGCAGATGACCTCGGCGATAAAGTTCTGCCCGCGGCCAGTGGTCGTTGCACCCTTCGGCATGACCTTCGGCGGCGGCGCGGAGATCAGCCTCCATGCCGCGCGCCGCCAGGCTCACGCCGAGACTTATATTGGCCTCGTCGAGGCCGGCGTCGGACTGATCCCCGCAGGCGGCGGAACAAAAGAAATGCTGCTCAAGGCCATCGACGCGGCTGCGGCGTTCGCCCCTCCCGATCCGCGAGACCCGCCTTCGCGCTTTGCTCAATCGGCTGAGATGAACACCGCGCTGCGCCGTTCCTTTGAGACGATCGCACTGGCCAAAGTCTCCACCTCGGCCGCAGAGGCCCGCTCGCTCGGTCTGCTCTCACCCGCCGACGGCATCACTCTCAATCGAGAAAGGCTGCTGCTCGACGCCAAAGCCCAGGCCGCGCTGTTGGCCGAAATCGGCTACACGCCTCAGCAGCCACGCACGCAGATTCCCGCTCCTGGCGCTTCCGCATTGGCGCTCCTTGAGACAGGCGCTTTCCTGATGGGCGAGGCCGGCTACGCCTCAGAACACGACCAGAAGATCGCTCGCTGGGTGGCCTATATACTGGCCGGAGGCCGGGTGACCGCCGGAACCCTGGTCAGCGAGCAGTACATTCTCGACCTGGAACGCGAGGCCTTCCTCTCCCTCTGCGGCGAGCCCAAAACTCAGGAGCGCATCGCCCACACGCTCAAGACTGGCAAGCCGCTGCGAAACTAACTTTGCAATCGAATGGTGATAGGAGCTCTGAAATAATGTTGCCTGGAAAGGGCACGACTTTGCAGGTTGCGGAAAAACTCCACAAGGGGCGCTTTCTTTGAAAGGGCACGACTTCAGTCGTGCCGTAAACGCCGCAAAATCAATGCCAGCTTTAGCCGCCGAGGGATGTTTTTCATGGGTTTTCCCATGAATCAGGTCTTTTTCCGCGACCTGTTCAGTCGTGCCGTGAGTGGCTAAAATCGAGAGGGGCTTTAGCCCCCGAGGGAACGCAATCCTCATGGTCTGCGCTGCGATGAGAAAGATCGTACTGGTATCGGGCGTATTCCTCTGCGCCTGCGCTTTGCTCCAGGCCCAACAGAAAGACCAACTCAACGTCTCCGGTCAAATCCTGGTTGCCGGCCAGTCCTCGAAGTACCTCATCCGCCATCTGCCGGTCAGCTCATTCCCCAGCCTTCCCGACGATCTCGCCGCTCAGCTCAGCCACCGCGGCTGCCTCATCCCGCAGACCTACGAGGCCCATCACCCTGAGAATGTCATCCACGCCAGCCTGGAGCGCGCAGGGTCCTCCGATTGGGCCGTTCTTTGTTCAGAGGGCGGAACTGTCTCGCTCCTGGTCTACTTTTCCAGCGCCCCGGCCAAACTCCTGGTCCTTGCCGCCGCGCCAGAGACCGAGCGTCTTCAGGTTCACGACCCCAGTGGCGTTCTCGGCTTCAACTGGGGCATCGACCCGGCCTCACCGGATCAGGTTCGCCAGGCTCAGTCCGGCATGGAGCGTCGTCCGGCATATCTGGACCACGACGCTCTGGCCGATTCACTCGTCGACCACAAAACCGTTTATCACTTCTACTTGAAGAACGCCTGGACCGTGTTGCAGATGCCCGAGTAAGTCGAAGCTGAGATCGTCAACTCCGCTTCACGATCACCCGAACCCAGAAAGTGCCCAGATTATCGTTGTAAAAGAGATTTGGGTTGTTGGGGTCGTTGTATTGAACATCGTTGACCGTGAACCACAAAACCCCTGCCTTTGAGGCGACAATGTCGTTTTCACGTCCCACAAAGAACGCATCCTGTTTTCCCGGTTCCGCCGAACCGTCGATGATGGCGGCCAACAGGCCCCCGGCAGGCTGGTTTGGCAAAAGATATCGATCCTTGCGCGACCTGAAGCTCGGTTTGAACTGGTCCAGGCTGAATCCGTTCGGGTCCACCCATGGGCGATCCAAGATCAGCGACTGCTTTTGCTTCTCCGTAAAGAAGTCTTCCGGAACACGGGTCTCTTCCGGGTCGAACGGCCTGATATGCGGCGGGCCATGAACAAGTTCATCCTCATATTCTTTCCGCAGCCGGACCTTTTCCAGGATCTCGCTCATATCGACGCAGACCCTGCCGCCTGCAGTGAACGAGACGTGATCGCCTGCGTGGAGGACGACCCCGGCGCTTTGCCAGCCTTGGGGACTTACCATCAGCAGATATTCCGTGCTCCCAGTGCGCTCTTCGACCCGCTGAAACAGCACATGGGGATCTGTGCCGCCAAGACGTACCTCAGAGGGTTCAACGTGAAACAAGCGCGTGAAGACAAACACCTCAAACATGGCCAGACCCGAGAGGGCCGCAAGAAGCGACACAAGTGTGAGCAATTTTCTCGGTTCCGTGAGAACGGAATCCCATACGTCGCCAAGAGTCTTCCCGTTGACACTCGGCTTCCCTCCTTCCACAGAGGTATTCGTTGGTTTCTTCTTGTCCTCATCCATGTTTCCTCCAAAAGTGGACGATTCAATGCCCGATACACAGCAGTGAAGCATAGCTGTGCAGGGCGCGCAAGCAACAATAGCATCTGAAACTTGCCTCGCTGGAGGAAGACGGGGCATCACAGTTTGTTGCATCGCAGGTGATCTCGCAACTCATCAAAAGCTCAAGGCCCGGTATTGACCGGAAACTACCGGTGGTCATTGATTGCAGAACAAGGTTCCTGTTCGCAAAGGAGTCATCCCCATGCCCGAAGCCGTCATCGTCAGCGCCGTTCGCACCCCTGTTGGCCGTGCCCCCAAAGGCGCTCTCTCGACCGCCCGCCCCGACGACCTGGCCGCGATTGTCCTAAACGGAGTATTGGCGGGGATTCCGGCGCTCGACAAGGCCGAAGTCGACGATGTCATCCTTGGCTGCTCCCAACCAGAGGGTGAGCAAGGCTGGGATGTCGCCCGCTTTGCAGCTCTACGAGCGGGGTTGCCGGTCGAGGTTCCCGGCGTCACTGTCAATCGCCTCTGCGCCTCAGGCCTCGAAGCCATCGTCCAGGCCGATCACCGCATCCGCGTCGACGGCGACCGTGTCGTGGTGGCTGGCGGAGTCGAGACCATGAGCCTGCTGCCCTTTGGCGGCGTCAAACCATCCCCAAATCCCTGGCTCTCCGAGCACTACCCCGCATCGCTGCTGACAATGGGGTTGACCGCTGAGCGCGTCGCAAATCAATACAAGATCTCCCGCGCCGATCAGGACGCCTTCGCGCTCTCCAGTCACCAGAAAGCATTGGCCGCACAGGCCGCAGGCCGATTTGACGGAGAACTGATCCCAGTCACGGTCACTACAGCTGTTCCCGGCGAGAAGTCCGGCAAGCCTGCGGTGACTGAGAAGGTTTTTGCCGCCGACGAAGGCCCACGCACCGACTCGACGCTCGACTCTCTAGCCAAACTCAAGCCCGCTTTCCACGCGCAGGGCTCCGTCACCCCTGGAAACTCCTCGCAGACCTCCGACGGAGCCGCTGCGACGGTTCTCATGGATGCCACTCGCGCCCGCGAATTGAATATCCGTCCTCTAGCGCGCCTGGTCGCCTATGCCGCCACCGGTTGCCTGCCCGAGGAGATGGGCATTGGCCCCGTCGCAGCGATCCGCAAAGCCCTGCGCCGCACCAGCCTCACACTAGCCGACATCGGCCTCATCGAACTCAACGAGGCCTTCGCATCTCAGGTCCTGGCAGTCATTCGCGAACTCGGCCTCGACCCGGCCCGCATCAACGTCAATGGGGGAGCCATCGCCTTGGGCCATCCGCTGGGCTGCACCGGGGCAAAGCTCACAGCAACGCTGCTGGCCGAGATGCGCCGCCGCCGCGTGCGCTACGGCATGGTAACCATGTGCGTCGGTGGAGGCATGGGAGCCGCGGGGATCTTCGAACTGCTGTGACGCCTGAGGGCCGGCTCCGAAAAAGCCTCAGAAACAAAAGCAGCCAGGATCGCTCCCGGCTGCCTCTTGTCTTTCCTGTTTCTTAGATCCTTAACGCCTCGCCCTACGCCTTGGCCAGAACCAAAGCCTTCAGCCGCGCGTTGAGGCGGCTCTTGTAGCGGGAGACGGTGTTGTCGTGCAGAATGCCCTTTTGCACGCTCTTGTCGAGGGTCGAGACGGTCGCGCGGTACTGCTCCTGCGCTGCCTTTACGTCGCCCTTGACCAGGGCCTCGCGCAACTCGCGCAGGCTAGTGCGAACACGGCTGCGGTTGGCGCGGTTCACCGCGGTGCGGGTTTCGGTCTGACGAGCGCGCTTCAGCGAAGATACATGGTTTGCCATTGCTTATCCTTAGTCTTGGGCTCTGATTTCAGGGAGCTGATTCCAGAGAAGATGATGCGGTCACAGAATGCAACTCAAGCCGCATCCCTCGCAAAACCTTAGTCTACGGGAAACCGGGCCGCAGGTCAATGCGCGGACTTGGTCGGTCGCCGCCAACCTCCCCGGCTGGCCTACCCCCCAGTTCTTCGACGACAGTTCAACGCGAGGCTCCGGACTCACGCTCCAGTTCCCTCGCCGCACGTCGCCGAAAATAGACTGGCGGTGTCGCTGTCCTCCCTGTGATGGTATCGGTGAACGTTTTTTCAAGCGCCTGTTCCTTCGCTTTGCGCTCCGTTGCACTGGAGATTTGAGCGGCTTGATAGCCCGCCTCCAGTCCCGCAAACACACCGGCCAGCCGGCTGCATTCCGCCTGGTGGGCATCGCAGTGCAGAGCGGTATGCAGTCCACTGAGAATCGATGCGCCGAGCGCGCATAGCCCCGCCACCATCGAATAGAGCGGCTCTCCGAAAAATGCGGGTTTGCCGAGAATCGTTGCGGCTGCAATCGCCGAGAGGATCGTGATGCCGGAAACCGTCAACCAACGTACCGGGGTAAGAAGCGCAAGCCACATCTCCAGCGCGCGCCTTTCCACTTTGCAGTCGCGCTCCCGCTTCTCTGAGAGTGGGGTGGAAGGGCCGCTCATAGGGGAATTCTACCGCTGATCTTCATCTTCTGGAGAATGTTGGGGTAGTTCATCTCATGCGAAATAATGCCGGCGACTGCATCCCCGTACCTGACAGATCACACAATTCACCAAAAAACCTTCCGCCGCGCATTGACTCCTGACTCCGTCGGCGCTACTCTCAAGGCGAGATACCGAAGACTGACACCAGATTTGGTAGCCTTCTCCAACCCGCGGTTCCGCTCCTCAGCCCAGAGCCCAGGCTCGGCCCAGTTGAGCGACTGCCGGTTCAATCAACCATCCGCCAATTCACAGCAGCTTGTTCAGGCTGCCCCGCGCTGCTGCCTCGCTCTGTCAGTCAACTCATTCTCAACCGAAACCGCAACCGCAACTGGAGGCCAACGAAACCTTTGAAGATCGCCTTGGAGATCACGCCCAACCTGGAGCCCCTTTTCGGGACTCGCGATGAAAACCTCAGGCTCATGGAAGACTCTCTCGGCGTCCACATCGATCTTCGCTCCGACGCCGTGCATGTGGAAGGACAGGACGCCAGCGTCTTGCGTGTCCAGCGCATCTTTCAAGACTTCGAGGCCCTTCGAAAGCAGGGCGTCAATCCCCACAATGGCGAACTGAACGGCATGTTGCGCCTGGTCGTCGCCGACCCCGCCACCACGCTGCGTTCGCTGGCCGATTCGGGCAAGCAACGCTCTGCGGGGGTCAAGCGCACCGTCCAGCCGCGCTCCATCAACCAGCGCAAATACGTCGAAGCCATCGAGCAGAACGACATGGTCTTTGGCGTCGGCCCTGCGGGCACCGGCAAGACCTACCTCGCCGTCGCCATGGCCGTGGCAGCGATGAATGCCAAAAAGGTCAGCCGCATCGTGCTCGTTCGTCCTGCCGTCGAAGCTGGCGAACGCCTCGGCTTCCTCCCCGGCACGCTTCAGGACAAGGTCGACCCCTATCTCCGCCCGCTCTACGACGCCCTCTACGACTTGCTCGACCCTGAAAAAGTCGACAAGATGCTTGAGAAAAACGTCATTGAGGTCGCACCTCTGGCCTTCATGCGCGGCCGCACGCTCAACGACGCCTTCATCATCATGGACGAGGCGCAGAACACCACCATCGAGCAGATGAAGATGTTCCTCACGCGCATGGGCAACAACTCCAAGGCGGTCATCACCGGCGACATCACGCAGATCGACCTGCCTAATCCGCGCAAATCGGGCCTCGTGGATGCAATCAATATTCTGAACGGTGTCGAGGGCATCCACTTCTGCCACTTCGAAGATGTCGACGTGGTTCGCCACGCCCTGGTGCAAAGAATCGTCCGCGCCTACGAGTCGGTGAAGCCGCAGCAACAGGAACTGCCGCTGGCGTTAGGTGAGGCCATCGAAGTAGGGCCCCAACCCCGCGAGGATCGCACCCAAGCTCAGCAGCCACATCCGGCCAAACCGCAGTGAATCTGTGGAGAACGAGATCGTCGGTGATGAAAGATGAATATGAACTGAAATGGGCCGACTATAAGCGTCTTTGCAAGTTCGGGAAGTACACGTTCATAGCGTTGGTAACTGTGCCCTTTTTACTTGTCGCAGTTTTCGGTTTGCTGTTACACTTCAGCCCATTTCAGTTTCCAATCCTCTTGGGAAATCTTCCGTTCGTTATCGGAATTGTGCTTATGTTCGTGACTCTGTATTTTGCTTGGAGTCACTACATTTGGGAGTGTCCTCGCTGCAGCGAGCGCTTCGGGCGATTCCACGAAGAATGTCAGAACTGCGGCCTTCCTAAATGGGCGAGCGAAAACGATTTGGAATTGACTGCAGAGGATGTCGCCGCCGGCAAAGGGAAGTGGCCCCAACCTAGGATCTGAGAAACGGGCACTCCTTGCTGGCCGGGTGCCGGGTGCCGGTGTCCCATCCATCCGTAGCACCACCGCGGATGGGTGGGAGACCACGAACCCCATGCGAGCGGATAGCGAGCGATTGGCCCCACTGCTGAGCGCCCCAGAAAAACGGATGACCTACCAATCGCGCAACGGTCGATTTCCCTTTTCTGAAGACGACTCAATATAGTCAAGAGATCTCCCTAGAGATACATTCCTCAACGCCGATTCAATGAATGAGGTGTTGGGATGAATCGGTTTTGGATTGTGGCGGCATTGTTCGCCTCCTTAGCTCTTTCGGGGTCCGCGCAGAGCCTTGCTGACCTGAACATCGAGCTGCACGGCTACGTGACCCAGGGGTTCCTCTACACCAACCAGAACAACATCTTCTCAACCGATTCCACCAGCGGCAGCCCGGCTTGGGACGAGGCGGTGCTGAATGTTACTGCGGCGCCCACCCCTAAGCTGCGGGTCGGCATGCAGGCGCGCTACTTTCTGCTGGGAACCTACGGCAACGCGATTACGCTCGATTGGGCCGCGGCTGACTACAAATTCGATGATCGTTTCGGAGTGCGCTTCGGCAAGGTCAAGACTCCCATCGGTCTTTTGAACGAGATACAAGACCTTGATCCGACCTATATCTGGTCGCTGCTGCCGCAGAGCGTCTATCCACTCCTCAGCCGCAACTCCACGCTATCGCACTATGGAGGGGTGTTGTATGGCACGCTTGGCATCGGCCAGAAAGGCGGCGATCTGGACTATCGCGTCTTTGGCGGGGAACAGATTGTCACCGCAGACGACCCCTCTATCTTGGAGGGAGAGGAAAGTTCGGGAATCACGCTTCCCAACGGCTGGGGCGGCACCATGTGGGGGGCCACCCTGCGCTGGAAAGCGCCTTTGCAAGGTCTGATGATCGGCTCTTCCGATATGGACTTCCCCAACACATGGAGTTCCGAGGCGATTTACCAGGGCAGCATGGGGACGCAAACTACCCCACCGAGCCAGAGCCAGTGGTCCTTCGCGCGCTACGAAAAGAAAAAAGTCATGGCGGCATTCGAGTACTCCCGGCAACAGTACCAGGGCTCAACCCAGTTTCCAAGCGCTCCTTCGGGAAATAGCGTCTTTCGTTCCGATCCGCGGGGCTGGTATGCCATGGCTAGCTACAAATTCACTGAGAAGCTCGAGGTTGGCGCCTATGACAGCCAGATCGTCGACCACCAGCTTCCACTGGGCCCGCCGCGTTTTTCCAAAGACTGGACTATCTCGGCTCGCTATGACTTCAATCAGTTCCTTTATGCCAAGGCCGAGCAGCATTTCATCGATGGCACCAACCTGGATTTCAGCCCCTCTGACAATGTGAATGGGATTAATCCAGATACTCGGCTGAGCATTCTTAAGATTGGCGTTTCATTTTAACCGAAAGGAAAGGAGAAGTTCCCATGATGAAGTTACATATCACTTTTGCGGCGGCCTTCCTGTTCCTTGCGGCGGCAGCCAACGCTCAGATCGTGGTGATCGCAAACTCCAGCGTGTCCGCGGATTCGATCTCTAAATCCGACCTCGTCAAAGTATTCACCGGCGCCTCTACACGCCTCGCCTCCGGCGCTCGCGTCACACCCGCTCTTCTCAAGGAGGGGCCTCTTCATGCCCAATTCGCATCCACCTATCTGGGAAAGTCTCCCATTGCGCTGGTTGTGATCTGGCGCGGGCTGGTCTTGTCTGGCCAAGCGGCCATGCCCAAGACCTTCGGGTCTGAAGTCGAGATGACAGCATACGTAGCTAGAACTCCAGGAGCAATTGGCTATGTCGGCGAGAAAACACCTCACGACGGGGTCAAGGAATTGCATGTGACCAACTAGCGCCGGTTGCGGGTGCCCCAGAGCCCTCGCGTTTGGGGACATGGGAGACCACGAACCCCATGCGAGCGGATAGCGAGCGATTGGCCCCACCGCAGGTGGCGCAGGTGCTTGCAGATGATTTCCCAACTTCGTCGCAAAATCATTATCGGGGCTCTATGCATGCATCGGTAGCGCAGACCTCCAGGTCGGCTGTCCCGCGGGTCTCCAGACCCGCAAGAGAGGTCTGGGAGGGCGAAACCCGTAAACAGAGGCCGAAACGCCACGTAACTCCTTTCCCTGGACGAATCTGCAGGGAACTTCTTTGTTGTCAGGATTTTACAGCGCAACCATACCTGTAAACTCAAGAAAACAAGGAATTTGCGTGCAGAATATGGGTGGGGGTACCTCAGATCCCGGCGTTGCCGTGAGGGCGGGCTAAGCCGAGCCCGCGCAGAGTGGACGCAACCAGTTCCACGTTCATTGCGTCCCGAGCAAGACGACCCCGCGCTAACCCGAAGCGCCGCCCCGCACGGTATAGTAAGGAAAAATCAGGGTTTCGCGAATTGAACGGAAGTCGTCTTCTGCCATTGCGCGGACGGGGCGTTCGATGAAGTCAAAATATACAAACCTCGACCTGCTGAGGTCGATTGCCGTCTTCTCAGTTGTCTCTTCGCATATGTGGTATACATGTGTTGAATATCACGTATACGCTGCCAACCCGCTGCTGTCTCAATTCCTCCACAGCTTCAGCATCGTAGGCGTCACTTTCTTCTTTGTACACACCTGCCTGGTCCTGATGTTGTCGATGCATCGCGCGCCAGACGCCCATCGCGCGCGCAGCTTCCTCATTCGCCGCGCCTTTCGGATTTACCCACTTTGTTGGGCGGCGATCCTGCTGGCGCTGGCCACAGGGCTCACCGATCTTCCTGAGTCCAACCTTCACGCGCTCGAATGGCGCGGGATCCTCGCAAACCTCTTGCTGATTCAAAATCTGTTGAGAGGCCGCGGTGTTCCCAGTGTCATCGGGCCGCTCTGGAGCCTTCCCTGGGAAGTTCAGATGTACCTAGTACTGCCCATCTTCTTCATTGTGTTGCGGCGTTTTGAGCGCGTTGGAACAGTCTTTGCGATCTGGTTCGGCTCTGCTCTTCTGGCGGTTGTAGGATCTCAACCTTGGGCTCATCATCTGGAATGGACGACCTTTCCGCCACTGTTTATCGCAGGCATGGTAGCTTACCGCCTCTTGATCTGGCAGTCGAAGCTGGGGCAACGCTTCGCTCTCCCGGCCTGGTTATGGCCGGGCTTTGTCCTGAGCCTGTTCGTAGTGGCGCCGCTGCTTATTGGAGGCAGTGAAATGGATACGCCCGCGGCCGCGATCATCAAATCCTGTAATTGCTTCCTGCTTGGAATTGCAATTCCATTCTTCCGCGAACTGACCGCGGGATGGATCGTCGGTGCAGCCCAGCAGATCGCCAAGTACTCCTATGGCATCTATCTCCTGCATGTACCCGCCATTCTGTTCTGTTTTCGTTTCTTTCCCGGTCTTCCGCCCATTCCGAAGATCGTCTTGTCTCTCGCCGCGACCGCACTCGTGTCCTTTTTATCCTTCCACATCATTGAAGATCCTCTGATCCGTGTGGGAAAACGAATTACCCGACCAGTAGACCCTGACCGCACAAACGCCGGTGTTACTCCGCCAGATCAACGCGCAAGGGTCGCGACCGGCGTCCTTGTTCGTGACCTGAATGAGGCCGAGGTCCCCAATATCGAGGCGTAATGTGCCTCAAAAGCAAGCGAACAGCCGAGGCCGGAACCACGGCAGGTTCCACATTTCGAGTATGATTAAGCCGTAACCCTAGAGGAATGGCGACAGCTTCCCGCACGATGATCATCCTCGACCCAGATCTGGACCCTGACCCTGCGCCGAGTAAAACTGCGACGAAGAAGACGGCTGCCTCCAACCCATCAGTTCTGAATAAGAATCTCAGTCTCCCCTCAGCCCGCACTCTTGCTCGCTTTCTGTTCGAGGCCCAATCCGCCGTTTGCCTTAAGGGCGAGGTCACGGTGATGCTTACTACCGACGCTGCGATTCGCAAACTCAACCGCCAATTTCGCGGCAAAAATAAAGCCACCGACGTGCTCTCATTTCCCGCTGACGGCATCGGAGCCGAAGAGATCGCCGGAGACTTGGCCATTTCAGTTCCCACGGCGCTCAAACAGGCTGTCGAGCATGGCCATCCGCTCGCAACGGAAATCAAGGTCCTCATTCTCCACGGACTGCTCCATCTCGCCGGATACGACCACGAATCCGATGAGGGCAAGATGGCCCGCCGCGAAGGCCAACTCCGCGCCCGATTGGGTCTGCCGCAAGGCCTGATCGAACGAACCACGAGCGCTCGCAAGGCCGTAGCCTTGAAAGGGCGCGGCTTTAGCCGCGCCATAAAGGCCCCAAAGAAGACTCTGGCTTTAGCCGCCGAGGGAATGCGGCGAGTGGCAAAGACAGTTCCTCGGGGGCTAAAGCCAAGCACGTTCAAAGCAATAGAACAAGGCGGCGGCTCAGCCCGCAAACCAACGATAAAGGGGAAGCGGCCATGACCCTTCGCATTTACCTCCTTATCGTCTTTCTTGCCGCCGTCGAGACGCTGGCCTCTTACATTAGCCGCGTTTACGCGGAGTTCGGCAAGATCCTCACCCGCGAGATCGAGGAAAATCTCGACGCCTGGGAGGAGTTGGTCGAACCGCAACTCGGTCTCACGCGCGAACACGCCGCAATCTCCGCCCAGGTCCTGCAGCAGCTCACTCTCGGCCTCATTGCTCTTGAATTCGGCGCCATCCTCTTCGATCGCGGAGGCCTCACCCGCCCGAGCCCCGCCGAGATCGCACAGGCTGTTCTGGCAGTTATATTGGTCGTTGTCTTCTGCAACCAACTGTTGCCCACGCTGCTCTTTGACCGCACGCGCGGCCGCTGGGCTGCTCGGATTGTCTGGCCGATTCGTTTTCTCTTGTGGCTGATGACTCCCATTACCGTCTTCGTCCGTTTCTTCTTCTCCGTCGCCTCGCTGGCGGAGCAGCAGGTCACTGAAGAAGAGGAGGCCGAAGCTGATGTCGAGGCCTTACTCGAAGCTGGCGAGGAAGAAGGCATCCTTGAAGAGAACGACATCGACCTGGTCCGCTCCGCAGTCGAATTCGGCGACAAGCTGGTCCGCGAGGTGATGACTCCGCGCCCTGAGGTCTTCTCTGTGCCCGGAGAGATCACCCTTGAAGCCTTCCTCGAACAGTTGCGCGAACACAACTTCTCTCGCGTCCCGGTCTATTCCGGCTCCATCGACAACATCACTGGCATCGCCTTCTCGCATGACCTGCTGCAAATCACCGACGAGGAGGCGCGCTCGCGCACCGTCTCAACCATCGAGCGCGAGGCAGCATTCGTTCCCGAGACCAAGCGCGGCTATGAACTGCTGCGCGAGATGCAGCGCGAAAAGCAGCACATGCGCATCGTGATCGATGAATATGGCGGCGTCTCGGGCCTGGTTACGATTGAGGATTTATTGGAGCAGATCGTCGGCAACATCAAGGACGAGCACGATGACGATGCCGAACCTCAGCGCGAGCCAAACGGCGTCTGGCTGGTTCCCGGCAACTTTCCCATCAGCCAGTTGACGGATCTCTTCGGCGAGCAAGCAAGTCTCAGCGATCTCGATGGCGACCACGAAGCCACCACCCTCGGCGGACTGGTCAGCGAGATCGAGGGCCGCATCCCGCTGCCCGGCGAGGTTGTCTCGCTCGAGCCTTCAGGCATGAGAATGGAGATTGTCGCCTCCACCGACCGCCGCGTCGAGCGCTTGCGAGTCTTCCCGCCTGTTCGGTCTGTCCCAATGCCGCCCGTTTGAAGCGTCCACCGACTCGAAATGCCGTAGACTCAGTCAGGAGCTATAATCTCTTTGAAATCTGGATTCGTCGCCATTCTCGGTCGGCCCAACGCCGGCAAAAGCACGCTGCTCAACGCCCTCACCGGCGAAAAAGTCGCCATAGTTTCCCCCAAGCCGCAGACCACTCGCAACCGCGTCGCCGGAGTGGTCGAGGTCCCGGCGCGCAAGGGCCAGCACCCGGCAGCGCAGATCGTCTTCGTCGATACTCCCGGCGTTCACAAGCCCGGCTCGCATCTTGACCGCCGCATGTTGCATGAGGTTTACGAAGCTCTCGAAACTCGCGACCTGGTGCTTGTGTTGATGGATGCCACTCGCCGCGTGCAGTTGGAAGAAGCGGCAAAACCTGCCGCGGAACCGGATTCCAGTGATCTTTCAGAGGAGCCAACCTCAGAGGCTAAAGCCCAGGATCGCATTGATGTCTCAACGGCACGACTAAAATCGCGCCCTGACACCGATCAGCGACTTCCAGCATCCAGTCAAGCGGCAGGCCCCAAACACGAACGCACCAACTGGTCCAGCGAAGATGAATTCCTCTTCGGCCTCATTCGCAAGCTTGACTGTCCGGTTTTTCTCGTCCTCACCAAGATCGATCTCGTGGCCAAAGATCAACTGCTGCCAATGATCGACACGCTCACACGTCACTTCGGCTTCGCCCAGGTCATCCCCATCAGCGCCCGCAAGCGCGATGGTATGGACATTCTGGTTCGCAAGATCGTCGAGGTCCTGCCCACCGGCGAGCGCTACTACCCCAAAGACCAGTACACCGATCAGCCGCAACGCTTCATGGTCGCCGAACTAATCCGCGAGAGCATACTCGTCGAGACCGGTGAAGAGGTTCCTTATGCCTCAGCAGTGGTCATCGAGCGCTTCGAAGAGCCAGCACCCTTTGTGCCGCGGAAAAAGGGCGCGGTCCCGGCTCGTCTGCCGCTCACCCGCATCGCGGCGGCAATCTACTGCGAACGCGACGGGCAAAAAGCAATTTTGATCGGTAAGGGCGGCTCGAAGCTGAAGGAGATCGGCACCAGCGCCCGCCGCCAGATCGAATCCCTACTCGGCACGCGCGTTTATCTTGAACTGCACGTCATCGTCGAACCGAACTGGCGCGAATCGAAGAGCTTCGTGGAGTCACTCGACTGGCGCAACCAGCTTGAGCGCCTCGCGGGCGACCAGATCACCGAGAAGCCGCCGGGCGAATAGTTCGTCCCCCTATTGCCCCCGAACCGCTCCGCGTCCGCGCACTTTCACCGCATACATTCGCATATCTGCTGTCCCGATCAGCGCGTGAACCGTGGTGGCGTCGCTGGGAGCGGTCGCCACGCCCATGCTGGCGCTCACGAAGAGCTTATGCCCGTTCTTCATCTCGAACTGGGTATCAAGCAGTGCGCGATGCAGTTTTGCGCTTTGCGCCAATGCGGCATCCGCGTTGGTTTCCGGCATCAAGATCACAAACTCGTCGCCCCCGTAGCGAAAACACCAGTCCTGCTTGCGGCTCAGCTCTTGAATCCGCGCTCCGGCACGCGACAACAATTCACTGCCGACCAGGTGGCCATGCTCGTCGTTCACCGATTTGAAGTGGTCAAGATCGATAAACGCCAGGCTCACCGGTCGCTTTTTCGTGCATTTCTCCATCTCCCGGCCCAGTAGCTCATAGAGATGGCGCACGTTATAGAGGCCTGTGCAGTCGTCGGTAATGGTCAATTGTTGGATGCGCGCCACGTCGTGCGCATTTTCGATTGCAATGGCCGCATGGTCAGCCAGGATGTGCAGAAAAGCGATGGTGTAGTTGGTGAGCTGATCAGCCTTGGGATTGAAGATCTCGATAGCGCCGTGGGTTCCCTTGCGTCCCCGCAATGGAAGCGCGATCACCGAGCGCACCTTTTGCGGCCTTCCGCTCTTCCCCTGCTGGATCCTCGGGTCGTTCCCGGCCTCGGGAACCAGCAGCGTCTCGCCGTGCTGCACCACCCAGCCGGCTACGCCCTCGCCCATCTTGATGCGCACGTTGCGCAGCGCGGGTTCGTCCGCGCCGGCGATGATCGCGTAATAAAGCTCCTGACGCGGCTCATCGAGCATCACCAGGGTCCACAGTTCCGCCTCGATGAACCGCTCCATGTGCTCAATGATGGTGCGCAGGATCGTGTCCAGGTCGAAGCTCGAGGTGAGCGAACGCGCCACCTGATGAAAGATGAGAAGGTCGTCAAGCGGAATGTTGCTTTCCGTCTTTTTGGTCATCCGGGAGCCCAATGTGAGGAGTATGCTTGCAATTCTTGCACACGGCGCTTGTCACGCGCGTTGGAAATTCAAGACGCGCTCGCCGCGTGCGCAAAGCATCGGCTCTTCTGCCTTCCCGGGGGAGTGGTTACGATTCTCGAACCTTATGCAGGCCCCGCAAAAAGCGACGACGGAAATCAGCTTCCCACAAAGAATTTACTCCGCTGACGCCTCACCGTCTACTCCGCTGCGCGAGGCCTTCAGCCGCCGATGTGGACCATCGAGCGCGAAGGCTTGAGAAATCCCGGTTCTCCGATATGATGGCGCGCTTCCTTTCCCTCAATAGTACGAATAATATAAGCCGCCAGTTCCCCATCGCTGGCCCCGGCCCGCAGCCGTCCATACAGGTCGTGCTCCACCTGCGAAAACAAGCAGGTGCGAATCTTGCCGTCTGAGGTCAGCCGCACCCGGCTGCACGCCCCGCAAAAGGCCTGGCTCACCGGCGCGATGATGCCGATCTCGCCCACGCCATCGGCGAAGGTATAACGGCGCGCCGTCTCGCTCGCCTCGCGCGGAGGCAGCTCGACCAGCGGTAAAACACGACCGATCCGCTGCAAAATCTCCTTCTGCGGAACCACGATCTCCGGCGTCCAAATCCGCCCTTCTTCCAGTGGCATGAACTCGATAAACCGCACCACCACGCGCTCCCGGCGCGCAAATTCAGCAAAGCCCTCAATCTGGTCGTCGTTAAATCCGCGCAGCAGAACGCAGTTGATTTTTAGCGGCTCGAGGCCCGCCTCGCGGGCGGCGCGAATCCCGGCAAGCACCGCTGCAAAACTCCCCGGCACTCTCGTCACCCGCTCGAAGGTTGCCGCTTCCACCGCGTCCATGCTTACCGTGACCCGCTGCAACCCGGCCGCCTTCAGCGGTGCAGCCAACCTTTTGAGCAGGTGGCCGTTGGTCGTAAGCGCCAGCTCCAACGGTTCGCCGTTGAGCAAGCGCATCCCAGCCAGCTCTTGAATCAGCTCTACCAGCCCGCGTCTCAGCAGCGGCTCGCCGCCGGTGAGACGGACTTTGGTGATGCCCAGCGTCACAAAAACCCTGATCAGCCGTAGGTACTCCTCAATAGCCAGCTCGGGATAATGCGCACCAATTTCCCAGCCCACGAACGAAGTCCTGTCCGCAGGGATTCCGGTTTCACCGGTCCGGCAGTAGACACACTTATAGTTGCAGCGGTCGGTAACCGAGACGCGCAGGTCGTGGATGACTCGCCCGTGATTATCCACTAGGCGCTCTGGCTGGTAAGCACGGGCTTGAGTTCCAGCTTCGTCGTTATCGGAATTGGAGTGTGTCATACAGGCTGCTGAGTGGCTCATTTTAAGCCTGCCTTGTCTTAGGGCGAGGCCTCAGTCTTAACACAGAAGCCCTCACGGTCTTTGGATGGTCCCAAGATCAGTCTTGCCGTATGTGGCTCAAAAAATAGACGCCGAATCCAGCGCATAATTCACGATTGCGCCAACTCGTGTAGCCGACGGCCCGTCGCCTCAGTCGATTCGCGGCGTCCCCCGGCGCAGCAGATAGCCCACGGCCCCGCAGACCACGATGATCGCCAACGCAACCGCGAAGTAGAAGGCAATCGGGTGCGCCCATCCCGGCGACCAGGTCAGATCCTGGCCCACCCACAGTAGCAGAACCGTGGCTATCACCGTGAACTGTCCGGCAATCACCAGCAAGGTGTGGCCCAGGGCGCGCCGTCCGTCCAGCGCCTCCACCTGGTCGGGAGTCAGATTGCGCTCTTCGGGGGGAAGCAGGGAATTTGCCATGGATCTCTCTCCATCTCTGCAAGTGCGTGCAGTTCGCCCATACCGGCCGCGCCATCACCGCAAGACCTCTCGGCTTGGCCGCTTACACACTCGATTCAATCACAAGTCGCTCCGCAAGCGCCACTTTCATGCTCGGCCAGACACCAGGTCGGTCAGACCGCACATGCCTCACCGATTGCTGAGCTAGCCGGCTGAGGAAAAGATCTGGCTTCGAAGGGGTGCGACTTAAAAGCCTGCCCGGAGCGAAGCCGAAGGGCGCCTCAACCGACCACAGGTTTTGAGAATTCAACCCGCGCGGCAACGCCGCTTTCGCGGAACGCATTGGCCTGTTCTCGTCGACTCATGACCTAAGGCCAGGACAGGGCAATCGCATGAACACGTAAACGCGAGTCGCACCGCCCCTCCAGAGCGGAGAACTTGACTCGGCTGCATTCCCAGGGCCGCGCTTCGCTTGCCCTGGGCTATTTTCGACTCCTCCCTCCGGGAGGGGATACGGTTGCCGATCTTCCAGGGCCATTTAAGGAACCATCTTCATCAACAAACTCGTTCATGCGCCTGCCCTATGGCCAGGAAGATCGGCGAACCCTGCCCGACATATCAGTACTAATCCTGGATAGACACCGCCGTAGGCCTGACGCCCGCTGCTGACCGGCTTGGTTGATATCCTCGATGGTGATACTGAGGCCACACGGAAAGCGCAATTCTTACTGCCAAGTCCGCAGGAGATACTTGTGCTGCACCCCGCAAAACTCGATGCAAAGCCATGCGAGTTTTGCGGGGCCACGGAAGAGCCACGCACGACACAAGCGCATCATCAAAGTACTCTCATGATGCGGATAGTTAGTGGAACTGCGGAATTCCAGATTACCGCTCGTGTTTCTTCCAATGAAGCATGTGGTGATCATCGACTGTGATCTTGGCGGGAAGGGTCAAACCGCAGGTCTTGCAAATCAGCACATCTTTGCCGATTTCCCAATGGGTACAGTCTTTGCACTTGCAAACTAGAAGTTCAATTTCTTTTTTGTCGCTCATTTACAGCCTCCTGAATTCTTCTTTTACTTCACGTACGAAATCGGTGAATCGAGCCGTGGTGATGATGTTCGGCTGCCAGCAGAGATCCCGGTCAATCAGATTGTACTGCTTCACGATCCGGGAACCCGGAAGTGTCTTTCCATCCTCACCGGGAGCGTGGCCCATGAGCCAGAGATGGTCGGCAACTGAACAGGCGGCGGTCACGTCGTGAGTGACCACGATGATCGTATTCAAGTCGTCCATATCAGAGACTTTTGCGATCAACTCACAGGTCTTCTCAAGCATGATCAGGTCGAGGCCGGAGAACGGCTCATCCATTAGTAAGAAGTGCTCGCTACAGAGGATCTGCTGAATAATGGCGCATCTCTGTCGCTGTCCGCCGGATAACTGAGCCGGGTACAGGTTGAACTTGTCAGCAAGCTCGAACTGGTTCAGAAACTCCATCACCTTGTCGTGGGCAGCTCTCGAATCTTTTTCTTTCTTCAATGCCCCCAGCATCAGGTTGCCGAGAATTGTGCGGTGTTCGAAGAGCGGATAACTCTGTGCAACTACGCCAACTTCACCGGCGATGACCGGTCGATCAAATCCGTTAACCGTTACCTTGCCAGATGTAGGCGAGAGCAACCCGGCGATGATGCGAAATAGGGTGGTCTTGCCACAGCCAGAGGGGCCAAGGATGCCCACTACCTGCCCTTGTACTCGGCCCGGCACAACGATGTCGCGCACCTCTGCATTGACTTCGTTCAAAACCGGGCGGCCGTCATATTCAAGTGATACGTTGTCGATCTTCAGCAATGTCTTGCCAAGACTATATGCGGTCGCCATTATTTCCTCTCCAGCGTCAATGCCGCGTATGGGCAAGTCATGTTCTTCAACAGTCCAATACCTAAATCCTGAAAAAGGCCAAGTAGCAGAATGGTCAACTGAATGGCAAAGACCGCGGCCAACCGGAAATGGTGATTCTGGTCAAGCAGAACGGTGCCGACGCCGCCCTCTGAACGAACGATGCCTTCCACCATGGTCAGCATCATCCAGCCCATGGCCGCGTTCTGGCGGAGAACATCGAAGACCTGGTCAATTTGGCCGAGAACGATCACTTCCCAAACTACGCGCCATTCGCCCATGCGCAGCGTGCGCGCCAAGTCGAACATCTCTTTCGGGACGCCGTTGATTACATCCGCCATTCCGGTGACGAAGAATACCGAAACTGAAAAAACAAGCAGCGACAATTTGAGTTCATGCCCACTCTTGGCCATCAACGTAAAAAAGAATGTCAGGCCGACCAGCGACAGAAAACGAAGTTTGCTGAGCAAAGCGACGATGGGACGGAAGAAAGGCATCACAGTGGCATAGGCCAGCAGTAGTGAAATGACGGTGGACCAGATGATCGCCTGCACGTTGAGATAGAAGCTGGTGATCAGTTCGGCTCCGAGCCCTTGCTCCCATAAGTCTCCAAAGGCATTCAGGACCTCGCCGGGTTTGGGCAGCAAGACGAAGGGACTGAAGATCCATATTAAGACGACAATTGCAACCTGAAACACAATCAGGACGCGCAAAGCATTTTTGTTTAGAACGGCGTTCGGTGAAAACACAGCTACAGCATGATTCATGATTTGCACACAGGTATAACGTTTTGGGGAGGCTTGCGCCTCCCCAGCTTTTGATAAAGATTATTGGCCAATCTGGGTGATTTCAACGCGGCGATTCAAGGCCTTGCCTCCAACTGATGCGTTTGAAGCGATAGGGCTTTGCGAGCCATGCCCAGAAACTTGCTTGAAGCGCGAATCAGGGAAGCTGAGCGGCGCAACTCTTTGGAAGTAGCTCTTCACAGCTTGCGCCCGCTTCTCGCTCAGCGGCACATTGACTGCGTCGCTGCCGGCGTTGTCGGTGTAGCCGTCAATCTGAAGCGCCAATTGCGAGTTGATTGCCAGCGAATCCTTCAGTTCATTCAAGGTAGGAATGCTGTCGGGCAATGGCTGATCGGAGCCGCTGGCGAAGTTGATGTAGACAGCCTTGTGACCCAGCACCGTGCCGGCTTGGGCTTCTTTGGAATAGTCCACCGTCTCCGCGCTCGCGCCTTGCACTCCGCTGGTATTGAGCAATGATTGAGCTCCAAAGATAAACGAGGTATCGACGGCTTCCTTGTAAGGCGGAATGGGATTGTCTTTGAATAGGAGCGGATAGTTCATTGTGGCAATCTTGCCGAAAATCTCGTAGGTTGCGCGCATATTGTTGTTATGCTTGCCGTCCAGACCGAAGTAATTAACGTCGTCTTCCAGGCCGAAGACCGCCGAGCCGCCCAATGGCTGGCCCGACTTTGGATCCTGGAATCCGGTGTAGTACCTATTCCAGTAGTCGCCGTTCTGGTCTTTGTAGAGTGTTGCCGACATTTCACCAGCTTTGCGACGAACGGCATCAAATGCCTTCACCTGGTCGGCGGCCTGGAAGCTGGCGGCGAGTAGCCCAGAAACTTCATCTCGATTGTCGTTGAAGAACTTTTTGATGCCCAGAATCACCGCCGGCATCTGCGAAGCGTACTCATGCGAGGAGACGATTTTTGCGGTGCCCGGACGGCCATGCACGGCCTGTTCGTCACCGGGGGTCCAGGTTACTACGCCATCGGGGCAGACGTTCTTCGTCTCACCTGTCGGCCTTCCGTCCTTCACGACCTTGCGGTCCTCGCAGCGATTGGGAATGAACACATCGGTAACGGCCTTGATGTAATCTTCATCCGGGGCCGAGATCCAGTTCACTGCATCCGGGTCATAGGTCTTCAGGTCGGGGTTGTTTTTCAGGCCATTCGATCCCAGATAGTTCAGTGCAATATTCCAGTCGCCATCGCGGATGACGCCGACCACGGTTTTGCCCTTCATGCTCTGCGGACTCGACTTCCACTCGGCCGGGCCGAGCAGTGCGTCCTCGCCATTCGAACGGCCCACGGCACCGATGATGACGGCTTGGTAGTCCGGTCCCAGCTTCTTCAGTTGTGGGTTCAAATCGGCCAACCATTGACCGCCGCTGTCGCCCATCACCACAATCGCTTCGGCGCCCGAAGAACAGCTCTTCTCGCCATCGTGAAGCTGCTTTGCGCAGGCCAGCAGATCGGCCTTCATTTGCGAATTTGAGTCTTCGCGGTGCAGCGTCAGGTTCACGCCGTACTTTTCCATCAGCGAACCCTTCGTAGTATCCGGGCCGCCGTTGGCATAAATCAGCGAATACATCGCATTCCATTCCCAGACATCGAACTGCATATGGGTTGCAGAAACATTCGCTGGAGCGGTAGATGGGTAAGGCAGCGCCTGCACGTTGGCCACCTGCGCCTCCTGCTGGGGCGGAAGCTCCACGCGAGAGGCCACGATCGCCTTCATAATGCCTGGAGTTGGAATCAGACCATGCTGCATGGCCGAGCGCAGTCCGAAGACCGCCCCACCACCCAGAACAACAATCAGGAATAACTTCGCTTGCGGTTTCAAACGCGGCATTTCTTTCTTCCCTTCAAAGAATTCGTAAGTCGTTGTCTACTTGAACATATTGTCGTAATCGGTGTCCGGCTTTGTGCTGGACGCGGCTACGCTGGATAGGGTTGTGGGCATCTTCAATGGCTGAGGCACATCCACTCCCGGAATGTGTATCTGGTCCGCGCCGGTTGACTGGTTGCCGGAGGTCAATAGCTTCTGATTGAACTCAGCAAACTTCGACGCAGCCTCGTCCGCGGCCGCGCCGTTTTCGATCTGGTCGTCGGTCAGCAACTTGTCGGTATAGCGCGAGAACTCGCGAATCTCGCCCAGCGTGCGCGACGTGTCGTCTTCCAGATATTCAAGGGCCATGTCGACCATCTTCAACTGCTCGGGATTGCCGCGCAGTAATTGCTGCCCCACGCCCAATGTGGCCTTGGCATCCAGAATCATCTTGCGCTGCTCAGCGAGGAAGTTGACCTTGTTCTCGGTCCGCTGAATCTTACTGTCGGAGATCTGCGACCAGTGCTGGAAAGTCTTCAGCATCTTGCCCGTCTGCTCTTCAAGAGCCTGAAGTTGCTTGACGCCTTGCATCATCATTCCGGCCTGCTCTAGAAAGGTCTGGCCTTCGAGCGAGAGCCGTTCCTTTTCCATCGGGTCAGCGGCGGCAGCGGCCATCTGCTGGGCCTTGGCGGCCTTGTGACCAAGGGTCGTAATCTCATCGTTCTTGGCCGCGATGCTGCGCTGGAGCCGCTCGTCGCTGCCGGCAAAGCGTTGCAGCGTCTGGTCGAGCTGATATTTGGCCTTCTTCATGTCGTCGAGATTATTGCGAAGAATGCCGATCGGATCGGTCTCGACGACCCATGAAGCAAAGAAGCGAACCACATTCTGGAAGAGGTTCGAGACAGCCGTGCGGAAGGTCGGGTTGAAGACCAGCCACAGGATGGCTACAAGAACCGCGCCCAGCGCGACCGCGTGCAGCGTGTCTTGCAACAGCGTGATCAGGTACGGCAGAATGACGTACAAGCCGAATGCGCCGCCCAGAACAAGAGCTGCCAGCACCACCATGCCGAACGGCCCCTCGGGGCGCTTCCAGAACGACTTCGGTGTGTAGTTTTGAAGGTTCTGGGTAAAATTGGGAGTTACTGGCGAAAGGCCCATAATGATCTCTTATCCTTTCAGCAGCGAGGCGTAGAGCGCCTTCTGCTGTTCGAGTTCGCTGCCACGGCGTTGAACGGCCGCCTCAAACTGGCTCTGCGCATGGGTAGCTTTCCCCTGCGCATCCACCAATTCGTTCGAAAGCCGAGCCAACTCCTGCTGTAGCTCTGTGATTTGTTCGGAAATTTTCTGAATCTGATCTTGCCTGCCTGTTACTTCGCGAGCCGCAAACTGCTGCGCCTTTTGGCCGAATGAGTCGTGCTCCTGTTGCAGCCTTGCCTTGAGCGTGTCGAAGGCCCCCAGAATCCCGTCTTCCGTCAATCCCGCTTGGGCGGTGGCCTGAATTACGGCGGTCTTGAACTTGACGTTCGAAGGCATCACTGTGTCAGGGATGGCTTTCAGCGGATCGAGAAACTTGTGGATCGTCGCAGCCGTTGGTGTGCTCTCGAAATCCGTCTTGGCAAGCAGCGTCTGGTAAACCGCGTCGTTATCCGGCACGACTCCCGCATCGATCGGTAGTGAATATGTTGTTGGCGGAGCCGCACTCTCAACCGCGGGCGAGTCAACGGGCATTGAGAAAGCGGGCGTCGCTGCAGACGCCGGAGAGTGCTGTTCCGGCTTCGGCGGCTCCTCTTCAAAGGCTACGGACTTGAGCGTGTCTAGAAATCCATGTTTGCCGGTCATAATCCTCCCCCACAGTATTCAATTTCAATCACAATGAGGCGTTTTTAGTGCGTGCAGGTGTCGCCGAAAGAATATACCGGTGCGACCGCTGACGGCAAGGAAATAATGGCATGTGTGGGCTTCACCGAAACTTCAGGCAAGTGTCGCGAATGCTATAGCAAATTGTGATGTTAGCGGGCAATTTGCAATGTGAGCACCATCACTCGCAGGTATCGAATTTAGCCGCCGTAGCTAACTTCCTCTGCTATACTTCCGGCCATGGACAATCGTACATTCAGAGACGCTGGCGGAACGCCCGGTGGCCTTGGTCATTTTGTCTTGGGCTTCGTCATGGCCTGTATTGGCGGATACTTGCTGATCAATCAGGTGGTCGTGGTTGGCTCCTTCTGGAATTTCTACGGGGAAAGCACCTTCGGTATCACGCTTTTGCCCATGCTCTTCGGGATTGGTCTGCTTTTTTGGCGTGGTCGCAGCATTGTCGGATGGATTCTTACGATCGCAGGAGCGCTGTTTATTTTCGCTGGCATCCTGGCCAACCTGCACATCTTCTTTCGTCCAACAAGCCTCTTTAACACCATCGTGATGCTGGTTTTGCTTGTTGGAGGACTAGGCTTCATCGCTCGCGGCGTTGGGTCACACGGCCAACAGCCTGGCGATTGATTTTCGTAGCGGTTGTCGCAAGAAAGCCAGAAATTCCTACGAACTGTTCCGGGACTTCTCCCCGAAAACGCTCCACTATGCGATAGACCGAGTTAGCGGTTTGGATCATGCTCTTTGCCACGGCAATTGGAGGCCGCACCGATGGCAAAGAGCAAGCGCAAACGCGCACCCAAATTTGTTCTCAAGCTCCCGCATGGGACGATAACGGGCGCACATTATTAGGCATGAATATCTCTCATCGTGTGCATTTGAAGTTGGGCAAGAAGGAGCGGCATCAGATCACGTTGATGCTGACTAAAGGACGGGAATCGGCGCGAGTTTTGCGACGGGCAATGATTCTTCGCCAGCTTGACGAAGGTCAAACAGGAGCGCAGGTTGCCAGAAATGTGGGCGTAGCGCGCAAGACAGTTCGCACGATAGCCCGTCGTTACAAGGCAGAAGGGCTGGAGTCGGCGATCCATGAAAAGCCGCGCCCAGGCAAGGCTCCCGCGCTGGACACAGGCCAGAATCAAAGAGTCATTGCCATGGTGTGCTCGCCACCGCCCGAAGGTCAGGCGCGATGGAGCGTACGTCTGATCGCCACCGAAGCGGTCAAGCGAAAATTGGCTCCGCCGGTGAGTCGAGAGACGATTCGCCTTCTTCTTCAGAACCACGATCTGAAGCCGTGGCGGGAAAAATGTGGTGCGTGGCGGAGCTGAATGAAGCGTAGATCGCGCATATGGAAGATGTGCTCAAAGTATACGAAAAGCCGCTGTCAGAGCGGGAACCAGTGGTTTGCGTCGATGAGAAACCGGTGGTGCTGCACGCCGATGTACGCCCGCCGCGTCCGGGGCAAATCCTGCGCCGCGACTGCGAATACGAACGGCGCGGCACGGCCAACGTCTTTTGCGGTGTCGAACCCAAGGCCGGGCGCCATTTCACCAAACCGACTTCCAATCGCTGCTCGGCCGAGTTCGCCGACTATCTGGTGGAGATCGTGGCCCGCTATCCGGAGGCCGATACGATCCATCTGGTGATGGACAATCTGAGTACCCATCGTCGCAAGGCGCTGGTGGACCGCTTCGGCGAGAAGATCGGTGGCCTGCTGTGGGAGCGCTTCACCGTGCATTACACACCCAAGCACGGCAGTTGGCTTAACCAAGCGGAGATCGAGATCAGTTTGTTCTCTCGTCAATGCCTGGGCCAGCGCCGCATTCCAACTCTGAGCGATCTACGGCGTGAAGCCAAAGCCTGGAACCAGAAAATGAACCGCAACCGTGTCCTCATCGACTGGCGGTTCACGCGCAGAAAAGCGCGTGAGAAGTTCGGTGATAAGAGAAACAACTTTATGCTGTCAGAGACGTAGTGACCCAATTTATATTTCAAAGTGAAAAACCAGATGATTCTCTTCAGGTTACTGCAATTTATTCCGTTCCTCAAAATCATCTCTTGACAACGCCCAAAAATCGGAGCTACTGTTCGCTACAGTTGTCTATCTCCCCCCATGAGGTTACACAATCATGAAGAGAAAAACTGTTCTTGCGGCAGCATTCACGCTGTTGCTCGCCTCTCCCTCGTTTGGCCAGGCTATCCAGGACTGCAAGACCGGATCGCTGGCAAGTTATATCGCGCTGGGATCTATGGGATGCATGTTCGACAGCGCTCTCTATAGAGACTTCACTTACACGGCTGCAACCACGAACGGCGTTACTGCGAATGACATCACCATAACTCCAATCCTGCTCCCAACCTCTACTCTGTTTCCGGGACTTAACTTCTCTGCGAAGTGGAGTGTGGCTGCAGGCCAATCCGAGCAATCAGTTATCGGTTACAACGTTGTGCCCTTCCCACCGGAGGCGTCGCCGGTGCCGACAGACGCCGTATTTACGCTCGACCTGGGGCAATCCCAGGTTCTGGGAATCATCGGGAGCGTGACAGTGAAGGAGACAACAAGCGCGACCAGCACAACGGACCTGCTTGAGGTTTATGAGATCTGCGCGGATGCCTGCTCTTTGAAGCGGACCGACTCAGTGACGGTAGCGCCCATCGTGCCTCTTCAGACCACCATCGTAGTGTCTCTTTCCGGCGGCACGGGCGGCGCATCGCTCAATAGTTTCGCGGCCGACGATGAGTTTGGCCCACAGCCCGAATAGCTGCATTCAATCCCGTTCACCGGTATTTGCCCCTGAGCGTTCATCCCCAGCGCGCAAAATTCGCGAGTTGGGGATGAACTCCAAGGGAGCGGCGCGCCTGGAATCAGGTCCCCCAAAGTCCAATCAGCGATCAAGTGCCAATCGCATAGAAGTAGATAAGGGCGGAATTTGCCGGAACCGCCGCCGGGCTCCGTGCGTAGCCTCTTCTTATGAGCGCAATCCCCTTCGAACGCCCACGTCTGCCTGCACTGACTTCGGTTCGCTTCTTTGCGGCCTTGTGGGTTGCCCTGTTTCACATGCAGGCCATGAAGGCCTTCTATTTCGGCCTGGCGCCGGTGAGGCAATTCGCCTCCATCGGCTATTGTGGCGTGAGCTTCTTTTTTGTCCTCTCGGGATTCATTCTGGTCTACACCTATGAAGGCCGAGCGACTAGCCTGCGCGACTTCTGGCAGGCCAGATTTGCGCGCATCTATCCGGCACTTGCCTTTTGCCTGCTGATCACTGCGCCGGGATTCTTCTACTGCTGCGTGCGCATACGAGCGCACGACCCGTTCTTCCTCGCCGCCGTCCCCGAATGGGTCTGGATTGGACCGCATATGTGGCTAGCGGCGATCCTCAGCATTACGCTGCTCGAAAGCTGGATTCCGCAGGCTGCACTGGCCTGGAACATGCCTAACTGGAGCCTTTCGGTTGAGGCGTTCTTCTATTTTATTTTTCCGTTCCTTCTGCCTAGACTGACGCGCCTCTCGCGCAGGCAGTTGATGGCGATTGTGCCCGCCGGGTGGCTGGTAGGCATTGCCTGCACGCTGGCCTACATGCACTTTCATCCCGACGGCGCGGCCGAAGTCACGACCAAAACCGTGGGGCCGTGGATCAACGCGATCAAGTATCACCCGCTGATGCGCCTACCGGAGTTTCTGATGGGCATGGCGGGTGGCCTGCTCTTCCTGCGCAGCGAGCGCAACCAGAAATTGGCCTGGCCGATGATTCTAGCGGGTCTGGGCGCTATCGGCGTGGTGGTCGGCTTGTCGTCCTGGATCCCCTACCTGACGATTCACACCGCTTTGCTTGCCCCGGCCTTTGCCGCGATTATTTATGGAATTGCTCTGCGGCCGGCAGGCCTCGGAATGCTTGAGAATCGCATGATAGAAGCGTTTGGCGAGGCCAGCTACCCCTTCTACCTGCTGCACTCGATGGTGATTAGCAGCGTCTTCGTCAACTGGCAAAACGGAACGGTCCGTCACCAGACGCTGGCTGGCTTTGCGATGTGGTTCCTGATCGCGGTCGGCATTGCTTTGCTGGTGGACCGGTTCATCGAGAGACCGCTGCGCCGCCTGCTTAGGCCGCGAAAGAAGCCGGTCGAAGCAACTCCACTGCCGGTTCCGGCGGAGGCCTGATCGGCTTCCCACATCTCAAAATCGAGATGTGGGGCACCCGGAGCCATTGCAGACCGGCTTGAAGTCGAAGATGGCCAGATTCATCTGCCCCTCGGTCAGGATGTGAACGGTAAGCACACTCCTGCCCTTGCGAAGGTGGAGTTTGGCCAGGCTGGGCGCTATGTTCCAGTGGTGCCACTGCCGCCATTCCACGGGATCGGTCGAGTCAAAGGTGGACTTGATGGCCAGCGGTCCCGAGGTCTGCTCTCCATTCACATCGATTGAGATGGTTCCTCCACGGTTGGATGTGTAGAGCAAATCGGCGGAATAAACGCCGTCCCGATCCACATCGACGGTGATGTTGAACCACTCTCCCGGTTCGGTCCAACCCACATAGAGCTGATTCGCCGGCGGCAGAACGCGATCATACTGGGTGTCGTCGATCTGGGGATTCCGGTTGAACTTGGTATAGGAAGTGTCCACACCCTCGTTTTTGCGGAACTCATTCAGATAGATTCCATCCGCTGGATTCAACCCGCCGCTGCCTCGGTTGACGGCGTCTGCGTCATGGTAGGCCACGCCCTCGCCGCCCAGGTCGTAGTAGGCGCAGATCACCTTGCCGGGAATCTTCTGCGCTCCGTCCCGGTAATGGCTGTCCTGGAAAGGCGTCCCCTTGTAGTCGCGCAGGAAGTCATTCTTCGAAGCGCTGACCGCTGTGACTGAGAAGACCAACAAAAGAACGCACAATTCGGAAGACAAGCGAGGGTTGTTCATTTTCATCAGGTATCGGCTCCGGGAGGTGATCGCAGCACTTCGAGGCAACGCAACCTGCGCATGATGCCCTCGAACATGCGATATCCCACCCCAGAAGGGAAGATATCACGGGGCGGGGTGGGGTTGATGACCAGCTGCTGCTGGATCTCTGGCTGCACATGGTTACCATGGTGGGCTGGTTTTCTACCAGCGTCCCATTTTCTGGGGAACTTGGCGGCCGATCTCACGTCTAATGGAATGAGATGAGTGCATTCACCGCAGTTCGCCCTTTTTTAGGTTCATCTTCTACCACCGCTCAAGACGAACAGGTGCGCCAGGAGAACCTCGCTGTATCCGCCGGGCTGAAGCGCCAGGACGCTGGGTTGCTGGATGAGCTGATTGTCCTTTATCAACACCGGCTGATGCGCTATCTGCTCTACTTGACTGGTAGTCGGGAGATGGCCGAGGACCTCTTTCAGGAGGTCTGGATGCGGGTTCTGGTGCGGGGGGCGCAATTCAACGGCAAGGCCCGCTTTGGCACCTGGCTCTTTACCATTGCGCGCAACCTGGTGATCGACCAGAGGCGCAAACGGACGATGGCCAGCCTGGATGAATTGGTTGAAGGCAACAGCGAAGATGACAGGCCGATGGCTTTCGAGGTCGCAGGAGACGATCCAACACCCTTTGATCGCTTCGAAAACCTGGAAGACCGGGAGAGGATTGCGGGGGCGCTGATGGAGCTAGACACTCTTTATCGCGAGGTGCTGGTGCTGCGCTTCCATGAGGAACTCTCGCTGGAGGAGATCGCCAAGGTCACACGTGCACCGCTTTCTACTGTGAAATCAAGACTTTATCGCGGGCTTGCGGCCATCAAGCCCAAGCTGGAGCCGGACCGCTTGCGTCGCCAGACGCACACGGCGCAGCCAGGGCTGGCAAACGCGGTCCTGAGAACGGTATGAAACCTGTGGAAGGCCCCGGCGAAGACCGCGAACTGCTGTCGGCTCTCTGCGGAAAGCAAGCCGACCGGGAGTGCGCAGTCGCCCACCGGACGCGCCGCGTGGTGATCGCCTCGCAAGGAGTGATGCAGGACCAGAAGGCGGGGCGGCAGCGCTGCCGCTCGGTGGCGCTGGCGGCCACGCTGGTGATTGTTCTGGTACTCGGGCCGCTGGTCTGGTGGATCGCCGACACATTTATTGAAGAGGGGCATCTGCCTGGCCTGAGGTGCCAGTTAAGCATGTGGATCTTCTTCCTCAGTGCTGCTCTGTTGGCCTCGGTCGTGCTGGCCGGCTGGGCGCGGCGCAAATCCTGACCCCAAAACTGCTCTCGCAAACTCCGCCCGACAGCAAAGTGCCCGCAACTTAGCGATTTCTTTGTCCGTCCATTCAAGAAAGAGGTTAAGCTGGGCTTGATCTCCTGAATTTGAGAGCGGGTCTGACAATGCGCGAGCCAGAGTCCATTAAGGTCAACGAAGACGAACGGGTGCTTCCGGTGTGGTCGATTGTCGTGGCCGCAGCAGCTTTTGTGCTGGTCGAGTACTACTTCTGGGCTGTATTACCCGAGACGCAGCACCATCTGCCACCTTTTGGCCTGCGGCTTTATCTCAATCTCTCTTGGGGCTTGCTGGCAGCCATCTACTTCCTGATGGTGGGCTACGTCAGCAAAGACGCTCCACGGCGGGCGATGAGCACACGCTTCTGGATCGCCATCTGCCTGGTCATGCCGGGCGGCATTGGGGCGGTGCTCTACTTCCTGCTGCGTCAGCCGGAGGTATCGCACTGCCCTGCCTGTTCGACGCATGTGCAGAATGATTTTCACTTCTGTCCACAGTGCAACTATCGACTCGCGGCCAGTTGCGGCCACTGCTTCAGGACGGTGCGGACAACCGATCAGTTCTGCACGCAGTGCGGCCACGAACTGGCCACCGACCACATGCCGGCGCGGCTACGAGTGATTGCGGAGTAGGCGCGACAGAGATCAGGGGTCAGAGACCAGACTTGCACCCTCCAATGCTGGCGAGGGTTGCACGCGGAGCCGTTCGCTTCCTACAATCGAAGTTCCGTTTCCATGACCCTCTCCGCGCTCATCATCGACGACGAACAACTGGCTCGTGAGGAGCTTACGTACCTGCTTGCCCAAGTGGGTGGGGTCGAGTTGCTGGCCGAAGGAGCCAACGGCATCGAGGCTGTCGATCTGATCGAGGAGCACCATCCGGACATGGTCTTTCTCGATGTGCAGATGCCGGGGCTGGACGGCTTCGCGGTGATTGAGCGGCTGTTGGCGCGTCGGGCAAAGGCGAATGGGGATGGCGCGCCACAGGCGCAGTCGACCCCACCGCAGGTGGCGCTGCCGCAGATTGTGTTTGCCACGGCCTACGACCAGTACGCAGTGCGCGCCTTTGACGTAAATGCGGTGGATTATCTGCTGAAGCCCTTTGATCGCGCGCGCGTGGAGCAGGCAGTCGAGAGGGTCAGGGCACGACTCTCCGGCGCAGCGTCGGATTCGCATGGAAGCCCGCTGCCGGATGCGCAAATCGATGCCCTTTTGCAACTGATCAACCGATCTCAGGGCTCCGCGCGAATCTCGCAGCCAGCCAAGTTGATTGTGCAGGCGCAGAACCGGCTGCTCTTGGTCGACCAGGGCGAGATCTGTTTTGCGGCCATCGATGAAGGCGTGATTCGCGTCGTGACGCAGAACTTCGAGGGAAGCTCGAAGTGCCGCACGCTCGAAGAGTTGCTGGACCTGCTCGACCCCGCCGTCTTCTGGCGCGCCCATCGCGGCTTTGTGGTGAATATCAACCACATTCGCGAAGTGGTGCCGTGGTTCAAGTCCAGCTACCAGCTACGCATGAACGATAAAAAACAGACCGAGATACCGGTGAGCCGCTCTCAAACCCGGCGGCTGCGGGAGCTATTCAATCTTTAGCGGCTTGCTCCTGCGCGCTGAGCCTGTTCCAGGCGACGATCACAAACGCTCCCATGACAATGAGCGAAACCAGGGCAGAGGCGCCGGCAATGTCGGCGTAGCGCCACTGTTTGCCGGTGGGGTCGAAAACGACTGCAGGGGCCTGAGTTGAGAGCACCTGCACGATGTTTCCCGCGGCGCAGAGCGCATAGAAGAGCAGCGCCGGACGAAAGGCCGATAAAGGAACCAAGTCGACCTGCGTCTTGCGGCGGCGCAGATAAAGTGCAAAGAGCAGATAGATCACAAAGACAGTGCCATACCAGCCGAGATAGTTTGAGACGGGTACGCCAAACCACGCTCCGCCGTCGCGCCAAACCCAGCCGTGCAGCACGGTGGCCCAGATTGGGTCTTGCGCCAGATCCCAGGTAACCATGATCAAGCTCGCTACTGCGGGCAGTGCGATGATCCGCAAACCCGAGACCGGCGCATGGGGGTCGCCAACGATAAGGCGGGCCAGCGTCCATGAGACGTAGGACATGCCAATATAAGCCAGACCCAGCAGCACGGGCACCTCAAGGAGCTTGGGACCCATCAGCTCAACGAAGTAATAGCGGCCAAAAGGAAAGCCCGTCGCAATGCTGAGGTTTTCGGCTGCATTGCCCACCAGAAGGCAAATGAAGGCAAAGATCAGAATGCCGCGAAGCCGGTAGTGGCGCGCTCCATCGACCAGCGCAAAGGCCATTGCGGAGAGCACGTCAAGGGCGACAATCGCCGTGCGCGGAATGAAAGTAGGAGCAACTTCCAGGATTCGCGCACATGCATAGCAGCCCAATATCAGGCCCAATGCGTGGGCGATCCGGTCGGTCCGAGACGATGGCTGCTCTTGATTCAAAGGGGCTGATCTTTCAGACGCGGGCTGATACGAATTGTCGCCTCCGCGTCACAACCCTCAATCGTAGCGCTCGAAGACAATCTGCTTCTTGTGCCAGCCGAAGCCGGTCAGCAGTTCGCGGACGCCGGAGACCATGAAGTTGAGGCCGCAGATGTAGGCGTAGATGTCGAAGTTCAGCTCGGATTGCAGGCGGCTGGGATCGACCGGCGGCACGGGCAGCGGCTGGCCAAGGCGGGCTGCGCGCTCCTCGACAATGCGCGTGATGTGTTCCTGAACGTGTCCCCGCAGGCCGGTCCAGCTCTCCTGGGCGCGGCTCAACGTCGGCAGGTAGTGAAAGTTGGGGTGCGCCGCTGCCAGAGCCTCAAATTCGGCCTGATAATAAATGTCGGTCTCGTAGCGCGTGCCGTAGACGAGCCAGATCTGCTTGCCGTTGCTCAGATCCTTTCCCGCATCCGGGCCGTCTTTCGGAAAGAGAGCCTGAAGGTAGCCGCGCATGGGCGCGATTCCTGTGCCGGTCGCCACCAGGATCGAGTCGGTGATGGGCTGGTGCAGGACGAAGTACCCGTGGGGCCCGTGAATCTGGATCGTTCCACCGATGGGCAGATCGGGCAGGTCGGCCAGATGATTCGAAAAGAAGCCCTCCGGCACGCGGTTCACGCAGAGTTCAAAGTGGTTTCTGTTGGGCGCCGAGGCGATCGAGTAGGCGCGGGTCTGCTGTTTGCCGTTTTCGTCCAAAGCCACGCCGGAGACGAATTGGCCGGAGGTAAAGGCGAAGTTCTCAAGGTCTTCAACAACGAAGTCGAAGTGGTAGCACTGGGCGACCTCTGAGATGCACTCTTTGCTTACGAGGCGGGCAGTTAACAGCTCACGGGCCAAGGCAGTTCTCGCTAGGGAAGAGATGGGCCCCACGACGGGCTACTGGCAGTATCGCCAGCCGGGGGGTGGGGTGGCAAGCAGGTTGCAGTGTGCGCCCTATAATTGATGATGAGCCGGAAGAGCCGCCAGGCCTTTTCGGCTGATAGAGCTTGTCTGACTGAGGAAGCCATGGCCGCACTGCTTGAAGCAATTACCGTGAAGCGCAAGATGTACTTTGAGTTTGAAAACACTCCCTACTACTGCATGGAAGCCGAGGTTTCGACACCGACGGCGCGGGGCGGCCAGACGCTGGTGCGGCTGAAGATGCGCAATCTGCTGACGCGGGCGGTCTTCGACAAAACCTTCAAGGCTGGCGAGCGATTCAAGGAGCCGGATCTGGAGCTGGTCGAGGCTTCTTATCTCTACAGTGACGGCGAAGGCTCGCACTTCATGGATCAGGAGAGCTTTGAAACACACACGCTGAACGGCGAAATGATGGGCAATGCGCTTGAGTTGCTGGTCGAGGGCATGATCATTCAACTGCACAAGTTCAACGGCAATCCCATCGGCCTGCTTTTGCCTGAGAAGGTCGAGTTGGAGGTTGTCTACACCGAGGGCGGCGCGCGCGGCGATACCAGCGGCAACGTGACCAAGCTGGCCCGTCTTCAGACCGGCCTTGAGATCAAGGTGCCGCTCTACATCGAGGTTGGCGAAAAGGTGAAGGTCTACACCGAAACGCGGGAGTTTGCGGGAAGGGCGTAAAAGCAGGGAATAAGGACAGGGATCAGATTCTTTTCTGATATCAAGATTGAGTGCCCCAGGTCTGGATTTTCGCAGCCTGAATTACATATTCGCACGTCGAGCCGTATCGTCTTCCACGTCTCGAGATGGAGATGTGGATCACCCGCCATCCGCGTTCCGGATCACAGGGAGAATCTCGCGCGATTCACGTTGAAATCTGCGTTTTCCGTGAATGCGCAGGACGCTTCGATCCTCGGTTCAGCAAATGGACCGCAAGCCTCCCGAGAGCGCTTGAACGCTCCGGAAGGCTCGCCGAAGGTGCGAATACGGGTGTTCAGCTAGTCTTCCGGGATATCGGAACTGCCGGATTCATAACCCAGAAAGCCCGGTTTAGTAGCTTCCGCGTTGACTTCATTGGAAGCGGAACTCTCTCCGCTTCCGTTGGTTGCCGTCACGACGTAGTAGTATGTCTTGCCCGGCACGGCGGAGAAATCGTAGGCGTTGTATGTGCTGATCTGAATGATCGTCGTGAACGGTCCGCCCGGAGCATCGCTGCGCTTTACGTTAAACTCCGGGCCAAATTGCGGAGTGGTCAAGGGATCGGGAATCCAGCTCAGGAAGACAAATCCATCTCTTTGCTGCGAACTTAGCACGGGAGGCTGATGAATTGCTTCAACAGTCGTGGCCGTCACTTGTGAGGATTGGGCGCTTTCACCTGACGGGTTCACCGCAGTTACGGCGTAGTAATAAGTAGAACCGTCGCTAATACCCAGGTCAGTAAACTGAGTTCCACTTTGTGGTGAGGATGTAAGTTCGCTGAAGCTGATCCCATCTGTGGAACGATACACATTGTAGCCTGCCGCATTCACCACTGGCGCCCAGGAAACGATCGCTATGGCTCCTCCGTAGAAAGGATCGAAATCGCCGCCACCGGAGGATATCTCGACCGATCCGGGAACCGAAGGTGCGCTCGACGGGCAAGGGAATGTGCTCACTTGCGAGGATACGGCGCCACTTCCTATCATGTTTGCGGCCCTCACCACGTAATAGTAAGTGGAACCGTTGCTGACTGTGCTGTCCAGATAGGTGTTAGCGGCTAAAGTCGCAATTGGCGCGTAGGGCCCGCCACTGTTGGTGGAGCGCTCAATGGTATAAGAGTTAGCCGTCGCAGTGGTCGCCCAGGAGAGAGAGACTTGTGAGTCGCCGGACGTCGCCGTGAGGTTGGATGGAGCTGAAGGTACTGCGGCTCCTCTTCCTCCAGATAGCAACCCGATCAAAATGGCTCCAGTTCCGGACGGCAGAACTGTTACGTCCGCCGTTGCCGCGGCCAGTGAGAGACCGTGGAACCCGCTGCCGAGAGTAAGGGATAGAGGCGAAGACAGGCTGTCTGAACTACCTAGAGCCAGAGTCCCCACAAGCTTGTCGTCCACCAGCACGTTTACCGCGGCTGAACTATCGCTTGCATGTCCATACAGTTGCAAGGAATATGTGCCCGGCACGATGGCACGCAGCAAATAGAGATTCGGGGATCCTTGTTGGATCGTAAGTCCCGAGCCCGGAGGGGCTTCATTGGCATAGATGTCGGGAGTGCGCTGACTGGGATCGAGTGAGGCTGTTTGCCCGTGGAGGAAAGGCAAAACCTGTCCCGCAGTGATCGCCGGCGGCTGCGAGTTGAGCACCGCGACTGCCGCTTGATATGTCGGAGTGCCAAGATGCTCAAAATCCTCCACCAGCATCCAGTCTCCAAATTCGCTTACATCTCCACGAATCGCATAATAATTCGCGAGATCCCCACCTATCGAAAACCAGTTATCAAGATACTGGTGCTCGATGCTTGGAGTCATGCGCTGGTCGCGGATCGAGTAAGCGCCGGTCCCTGCGGCAAGAGACCCCGGCCCAGACTCATAGGACACCTCTCGCAGACCGTAATACGTCGCGACCGCCTGCCATCCAATGATAGGGCGGCGAGTGTTATCGCTCCCTGTCCACATTGTTGCAAAGGTGGCATTCAAGGTGGAAGTATCGCTGGCGGAGTAATATGGAGCTTCGCCAGTTCCATAAAGGACATCCTTCGCCAGTTGCCCGCTTTGCTGCTCTTCCCAGCCAATCGTGTTGAAGAAGGTTAACTCAGTCTCTTGTTGCCACAACGCTACCGGACGCACTCGGCCAGTGCCGTTGGTTTCGCCAAAAACCGACTCAAATATATGAGCAATTTGGAAGGTGCGCTCCATATATCGCTGATCCACGGTGATCCCTTCACTATCCGCCTGGATCAAGTTGTACACATACTGTTGGAAGCTGAAGTTCCAAACCTCATTGCTGTATTCGACATAAACATGAAGATCGGGATCCAGTCCCCTCGTATATTGATTCCCATTGCGAATCAGGTTGGCCAACTGAGTTACATAGTCGTCGTCAGCCGAGTCGGGGATATTGATCCATATGTCATGATGCACAGCATTCGCGAACATAATCATGTATTCCCACGCCACGCCCTGCGACTGATTTCCGTTGGTGTTCCGCGAAGCTAGTCCGGCCTGATATGCGTCAGAAACTTGAACCCTGTTCTGCCATGTGGTCGTAACCAGGCTGGTCCCAGAGAAGGTTTGATATCCGTTGCCTGCGTCGGGTCCAAGAAAACGGACTGCGGCAAACGGTTGCTGATAAGCATTTAACGTGCCTCGCGTAAACACCTGATCGGTATTTGCGGGATATCCCGGTTGGATCAGCCGCATATTTGTAAAACCCGTACCGGGCTGATCGGTGGGCAATCGCTTAGTGTTTATGAACTGCAGTTGCAGTAGAGAATGGCCCGGCTGCAACACCACGTCGGCTGTGGTCTGATTTTTCACCGCATCGTACTTCTGATTCTGCACCAGAAGTCCGCCAACTGCCGCTTCAGTGCCGGGCACAATTGTAGCTTGGCCAGTGAACGAAAGCTTGTAAACTCCCGCTATATCTTCATTAATTCCCGGCGCATCCGGTCCGCGCCAAGGCATGTTTTTTCGCTGGTCGTAGTCCATGCCGGCATCGCTCATGGGCCACCCAGATGCATCTTGGGGAACCGAAGTTTCAGTGCCCACGGTGTTCCAGCTCGGAATGACGTTGATCAGGTTGACCCAATCCCAGTCGCCATTCACGCCAAACGGAAGGTGGCTGCTCTGGGCGGTGGACGGGGTGGCGGATTGGGCGTGGAACTGTGCCGGAATCATCAGGGCTGCTGCAACTAACAGGAGCTTCCAAGACGAAAACGCACAATGCGTCCTATCAAGGTTGGGGGACTGGTAATCCATAAAACCTCCGGGGGAAGGGACTTTCTCGGTACACTCTCCTCCAAGCAATGGTGGGTTGTCAAAGGGCAGAATCCCGTGCTTGATTCGTGCTCTAAGTTCGCCTCACATTAATGCAATGTTTGGAATAATATGTCTGTATTTTCGCGACACTTGAACCCTGTTACCTTCTAGCCCCGTCGGTCACCGATCTTGCGAATTCCTCCATGCCCTTCTTTTCGGCAACACATTGCCGTCGCCACTCGCTCGTCCTTCGATTAATTTTTACCTTATGTTTACCGTGTCGTCATAAATTGCTGCAACTGTATAAACAACAAAGTTGATTAGCGCGATGCAATTTGGCATCCGTTGCGATTCGTCCGAACGTTCCATTTCTGCACGACGTTGCGCGCCTGCGCAGTTCATTACAGACGACCGCAGTGTCGTGCCTTGTTGAGCCATGCGCTGCTGGATCTGTTAAAGGCCAGTTCTTCATCATTCGCCCGGCGTGGCTTCGTGCCGCGCCCTTTTCTGCAGAATTGGGCAGCCCCAGACACCGTTAAAACAAAGGAGAAAAACACGTGAAGAGCGCAGCAAAACGATTTCCCGGAATTTCGTTGTTTTGTCTATTGGCGCTTTGCGGCATGCTTACTTCCGCAAGGTCTATCGCGCAGTCAACCTATGGAAGGATCATTGGTCGAGTGACTGACGTGAGCGGAGCTGTGGTTTCGGGCGCGAAGGTGGAAGCGCAAAACCAGGCCACCGGAAATGCTCGCAGCGTGATGACAAACGGAGCGGGAGACTACCAACTCCTCAACGTCGACCCGGGCCAATACACTGTCACCGTCTCGGCGGCACAGTTCGCCAATTTTGAAGACAAGAACGTCGTCGTGCTGGCCCGCGAGACGGCCCGGTCGGACATCAGCTTAAAGGTGCAGGGAGCGGAACAGACTGTAATTGTGGACGGTGGACAGTCGCTGGTAAGCGAAGACCTCACGACCTCTACTTCGATGTCCGGAGTTGAAATCGGCACGTTGGCGCTGAACTTTCGCGCCTCGAATGCGCCCAGTCCTATTGAGGCCGCCGCGGTCTCGCCCGGCGTCAGCCAGGATCAGAGCGGTAATCTGACTTTTGCCGGGCAGTTGCCGACGGCAACCTCCTTCTCGCTGGATGGAATCTCGATCCAGTCCGTGCGCCAGGGCGGACCTAGCACAAACCTCTTTCCCTCGGTCGAAGGCATCGCCGAGTTTCGCGTGAATACCTCCGGCAACAGTGCTGAGTTTGCGCAGCCGACCGATCTGACCGTTGTCACCCGCGGCGGCACCAACCAATATCACGGCAGCGGATTCTGGTACCTCACCAACAAGGACTGGAACGCGACCGACGGAATCGGGCTCTTCAATCCCACACTTAGCGCCAACACCTTCGGCGGTTCGGTTGAAGGTCCAGTCGTCAAGAACAAGATGCTCTTCTACTTCGACTACGAGGGCGTGCGGCTCGATCAGAGCACGCTAATCGCGACGCAGACTATGCCTACCGCTTGGGCTTCGGGCGATTTCTCTGGGGTCTCTGGTCTGCAGTTGTATTCTCCTGCCGGCACGCCGGTGAACGGCAATAAGGTTTCAGTCAATGCCGATTCGGCAACGATCATCAATGACTTTTTCCCGACAGCCACCGGACCCAATGCGTCCAGCTCCAATATCGATAGCACGGGAAACAATCTGAATATGACTTGGCCAGGCACCTACTCGGCCAATGGTTACGACGGTCGCCTGGACTACAACTTTTCGGAGCGAAACCATCTTTTCGGGCGCGTAACGCAGCACAACATCACCAGCACTGGCAGTGACGCCACCTCGGAGGGAGCACTCGGAGCGGTTGGCGACACCAGCTACAACCCCAACATGGGCTCGTTCTCGACATTGACTGACGCCACCAACGTAGCCATCTCCTGGAACTTCATCATCAAGTCCAACATGGTCAACGAACTGCGCGGAGGTTACACGGCTTACAATCTGACGTTCGCCTATCCTCAGGCTACGCAGGGAAACTCGATCATCTCCGCGCTCGGCATCACCGGCCTTCCTGGGGCGCCGGTCAACGGACTGGGCGGCGTTCCAGTCTTCTATGTCGGCAACCTTATGGGTGGGGCGACCAACCAGTTCGGCCATCCGCGCGACGAGAAGAATGGTATCTGGGAGGTCGGCGACAACTTCTCATGGACACACGGCAAATGGAACTCGAAGTTCGGCGGGGACTGGCGGCGTTTGAACTACCAGGACAACATAACCTTTGAAGTCGGCGACGAGTACGGTGACTACTACATCACTGGGGATCAGGTGTGCCCCTCCGCTGAACTGAAGGAATATCCCGACGCCTGCGCTGCCGCGCAATTCGACCAGGGTTACCTGGACGAAGCCGATCAAGCGCAGAACGGCCCCGATGGCAAGCCTTACGGCTATCACTACGACTTCTTCGGCCAAACCGAATACAAGCTGCTCAAAAACCTCACGGTGACGGTTGGCCTGCGTGACGAATTGAATACGCCCTTCCAGGACGCCACCAATCAGATTGGCAACTTCGACTACAGGAAAGGCTCCTCGACTTACGGGAAATTGGTCTATAACCAGAACGAGAAGCTGTCTCCCGCTTGGGTCGATTTCGTCGATAACTCGCAAGTCAACTTCCAGAACCAGTTTGTGCTGAACTCGGCGGTCGGGCTTCCTAGCGGCCTTCGCAATCTTGATACAACCAATATCCAGCCCCGGCTTGGCGTCTCATGGAGTCCCAAATCAGGAACTGTCATCCGCGCCAGTGGCGGCATGTATTCAGTGCCTGTCCTCGGCGCCGTGCTTTACTCTCTGCTGGGCGTCGATACGAGCAACTTCGGATCCTTCTATCCGACCGCTGGTTATGGCTCGATGACCTGGGCCAACGCCTACGGTACCGGCGCCAACCCCTACGCTCAGCCTTGGACCGGCTGCCCCACCTCCTGCCCCGGCTATCGTCGTGCCAACCAATGGGACCTGAAAGACCCCAGGGTGATCCAGTGGAACGCCGCCTTCGAGCAGAACATCGGCTTCCACACCGTAGCCAAGGCCACCTACATCGGCTCGCACACCTACGACCTGATTTACAGCCCGGATCTGAACCAGGTTCCTGCCAACACTCTGGGCTACTGGCAATACCGGGCCGCTAACGGGGCAAACTTCCCGAACTTCCGCGAAGTGCTTACCCGCGCCAACGGGCCGAGCGACAAATATGACGCGCTGATCCTGGAAGCGAACAGAACTATGGGCCAGGGCTTGACCTTCAACAATGCCTTCACATTTACCTACAACAAAACCAACGCACTCGGCGCGGTGCCGAGCGGCGCAATTCCAGTGGGTGGCCAGGGCGACAACGGCGACAATGTCCTGAACATCTATAACATCGCCGCCGAAACGGGCAACGCCTTCTATGACCCGAGCAGAAAGTTTCTGAGCACCTTGGTCTATGAGCTTCCCGTCGGCCACGGCAAGCAATTCATGGGCAACAGCAGCAAGACGGTTGATTCGCTGATCGGTGGCTGGAGCATGTCCTCGATTTTGCTATATCACTCAGGCTTCTGGCTCACGCCCTACTTTCCCGCAAGCACTTCTGACCCCTCCGGCACAGGGCCAAGCAACCGTTCGGTCAAGCAGGAGAATCCCGATTGCGCCAGCGGCGTGAGCGGATACCAGAACAGCCCAACGATCACGAGCTTCTTCAACGCCGGGGCATACAGCATACCGGAAAGCAATATCGGCCGCTTCGGCAACTGCGGAGTGGGCATCCTGGAGGGCCCTACCACCACTACTCTCTCCAGTTCGATCGGCAAGACTTTCCATGTCGGCGAGCGCATCGGTGTTCATTACGAAGCGCAGTTTGCCAATCTCTTCAACATCAACAACTGGGGCAGTCCCAACATGAATGTCGGCAGCTCCTCCTTCGGCCAGATCACCAACGAACAGGATGGAACGCCCGGCTCTCAGGCCGGACCGCGGTCTATTCAAATGTCGCTGCGCTTGTCTTACTGACCGGCGGTCGTCCGCGAAAGGGAGCGAACTTGCTCCCTTTCGACGTTTACGACCGTAATAATGCAATCAATTCATTTGCAGAATTCTCACGAGACTCAATTTAATTGGAGAAAGTTTTGAAACTCTTGAATCCAGCCCTTCCTGGGCAATGCCTTTCAGCGAACAACCTTAAAGCGGTGGTTCTTGACTGGGCCGGAACCACCGTCGACTTTGGCAGCCTCGCCCCGGCGCGAACCCTGCAACGAGTATTTGCGAATGCGGATATCGCGCTGACCGAGCAGGAGGCCCGTCAACACATGGGCCTGCCTAAGAAAGAACATATCCGCGGTATCCTCTCGATGTCCCGCATTCGAGATGCATGGATTAAGTTGCGCGGCAATGAGCCTGGCAATGCGGACGTAGAGGGAATGTATGCCGAGTTTATTCCGCTCCAGTTCTCCTGCCTTGAAGAATACTCTGAGGTGATTGAGGGAGTTCTGGAAACGGTTGAACATCTTCGAGGTCGTGGCCTGAAGATCGGCTCGACCACCGGCTATACGCGCGCCATGCTCGACCTGCTGCTCAAGACCAGCGCTCAGCAGGGCTATACGCCTGATGGCAGCCTGACGCCCGAGGAAGCCGGAACAGGCCGCCCGTATCCTTTCATGATGTACGAGTGCGCCGTGCGCTTGCAGGTGTATCCGATGGCGGCCATCGCCAAGATCGGCGATACGCCCGCGGATGTTCAAGAAGGCCTCAATGCCGGTGCGTGGTCGATCGGAGTGGCAGGCACCGGAAATCGCGTTGGCCTCTCCCGCGAAGAGTTCCTTGCGCTCCCCGAGGCCGAAAAAGAAACGCGACTAACCGGGGCGCGAGCTGAACTTAAAAATGCCGGGGCGCATTACGTGATCGACACGTTGGCCGATCTTCCCTCAGTTCTTGACGAGATCGATGAGCAGCTGGAAGCGGCGAGCGAATTGGCTGAAGGCGAATTGGCTGAAGAGGTTCGATGAGTAACGATTCGGCCGCGCGCGGTTTGCAAGGCAGGCAGGTTTGGACCGTAGCCCTGCTCTTTTCCGGTTACGCCGCGTATTACTTTTGCCGGTCTGACCTTTCGGTGGCCATGCCGTTGCTGATCGAAGACCTGCAGCATCACGGCATGGCGAGCCGCGATGCCATGATTCGCATGGGCCAGCTCGCCTCATTTGGAGTTCTCGCCTACGCCATCGGAAAACTGACCTTGACCGGATTGGGCGACCTCTGGGGAGGACGGCGCACCTTCACCCTCGGGCTGGGCGGCGCGATCGCATTCACATTGCTCTTCGCGTCTACCGGTTACTTGCCCGCTTTCATGATCGCCTGGATCGGTAACCGCATGGCGCAATCCATAGGCTGGGCGGGACTGATCAAGGTCTGCTCGAAATGGTTCGGTTTCTCCTCCTATGGAACGGTCATTGGCATCCTGAGCTTAAGCTTTCTAGTGGGCGATGCCGTTGCGCGCCAAAGCATGGGGTTGCTCATTCGGCAAGGGTATGGCTGGGAGGCTTTGTTTGGATTCGCCGCTCTTGTGGCGGGAATTGTGCTGATCGCCAATCTGCTGTTTCTTCGCGAATCGCGCGCGGAACTCGGCTATGAAGAGCCGGAGTTGAATCCGCTGAATCTCTTTGCGGACTCCAGCGCGCCCGCGAAAAACCTCTGGGAGATTCTGAAGCCGTTGCTGATGAGCCGCACCTTTGCCGTCGTCTGCCTGCTCTCTCTTGGATGCACCATTGTGCGCGAGACCCTTGGCCTCTGGACCCCGATCTATCTGCGCGATCTCTTCGGCTATAGCGTCGCTGGCGCGGCTAGTGCGAGCGCGGTCTTTCCCGCAGTTGGGGCCGTCTCCGTTCTTGTCACGGGATGGCTCAGCGACCGTATGGGACCCTGCGGCCGTTCCGTGGTCATGTTTTTCAGCTTGACGGCCGCGGTTGTGCCACTGGCTGTGCTCGCCTTCCTGCGCGCTGGCGCGGCCGCCTCCAACGTGCCCGTAATTCTCATCGGTGTTGTGGCCTTCTTCCTGCTCGGCCCGTACTCCTACTTGGCTGGGGCATTCGCATTGGACCTTGGCGGCGGCAAAGCTGGTGCGGCCTCCTCCGGAATCGTCGATGGGGTTGGATATCTGGGCGGCGTGCTTGCAGGAGACACCATTGCGCGCCTGTCGGTCGCCTATAGCTGGCGCGGCGTCTTCGCTGTCCTGGCAGCCGTAACCGCGCTGTCTGCCATGGCCGCCGGATTTCTGTTTCACCACCAGCGCATGCAGCAACAAAGAGAAAAGAGCCTGGTGTTAGCCGCCGCTGCAATATCCGCGATTTGAAAAGGAGAAGAAGAATTCATGACCGCCGACAAATTGCTTTTCACGCCGGGACCGCTCACCACCAGCGCCACCGTAAAATCCGCCATGCTGCACGACACTGGCTCGCGCGACCGCGAGTTTCTTGAAGCTGTGCGCGAGATTCGAGAACGGCTGCTCTCGATTGGCGGAGCTGAGTCACCCAGAGACGGGGGCGCATACGAATGCGTTCTGATGCAAGGGAGCGGTACCTTCTCGATCGAGTCGGTGATCTCTTCCGTCATTCCGCGTGACGGAAGACTCCTCATCCTGATCAATGGGGCTTACGGACGCCGCATCGAGCAGATCGCCCGCGTGCACGGAATTGAAACCGAGGTCCTCGATACGCCGGAAAACTCGAGGATATCGCCCGCAATCGTGGCAGAAACCTTGGCAAAATCCACGGATATCACGCACGTCGCAGTGGTTCATTGCGAAACGACCACCGGAATTATCAACCCCGTCAAGGAAATCGGCGAAGTGGTGCAGCGTTCGGGCGCGGCGTACATTGTCGACGCCATGAGCAGCTTTGGCGCGATCCCGGTCGACCTCGCAGCGTCGCATATTGACGTTCTGATCTCATCGGCGAACAAGTGCATCGAAGGCGTCCCCGGCTTCGGCTTTGTGTTGGCGCGTCGAACCCGCCTGATCGCAGCGAAGGGCCTGGCGCGCACACTGAGCCTCGATCTCCATGCCCAGTGGGCGGGACTTGAGGCTGACGGCCAGTTCCGCTTTACACCCCCGACTCACGTGCTGCTAGCCTTCCGTCAAGCCTTGGTCGAGCTGGAGGCCGAAGGTGGCCCGGCCGGGCGATTGAAGCGTTATCGAGCAAATCACGCGGCGCTCATGCGTGACATGTCGGAGCTGGGAATGGAGGCATATCTCGCTCCGGAGGATCAAAGCCCTATCATCACTACTTTCCGCTATCCCAAAAGTTCGCAGTTCAGCTTCGAGGAACTCTATCAACAGCTAAGCCAGCGCGGCTTTGTCATTTATCCCGGCAAACTCACCGCGGAGCCATGCTTTCGCATCGGAACCGTTGGGCGGTTATCGCCAGCCGACATTGAGGCTTTGTTAGCAGCCATGCGAAGCGTCTTGCAGGAGATGGGGGTCGCTTCAGTTTCAGAGAGCATCGTTTAGGGCTCTGTGCCTTCTCAATTAAATGGTCCGGATGATCTTGCTGAGATGACCGAGAAATGGAATCCAAGCCAATGAAAATCCTCTGCCTAGGCGGCGCGGGACGCATCTGCCGCGAAGCCATTCTCGATCTCGTGCAGTTCTCCGATTTCACGCAGATTACCGTTGCCGACACGAACGAAGCCGAAGGTCGGCAGGTTGTCGCGTGGCTCAACGATCCACGCGTCGATTTTGTCTTGGCAGATGTGAGACAGCACAACGAGACGGTCGCGCTCATGCGTGGATACGACGTGGTGATGGATGGATTGACCATCGCGCTTAACGGGCTTTCGACCGCCTGCATCGCAGAGGCTGACTGCCACGGGATCAACCTCAACGGCTTTGGCGAGGAAGACGCGACGGACGCGGTCTTCAAAAAACACGGAAGAACCTGCGTGCCCGGCTTTGGCATGACACCGGGCACGACACAGATGATGGCGATGTATGCGGCTAACCAGCTTGATACCGTTGATACGGTGCGCGTGAGCCACGGCGCCTACCGCCCGATCGCGTTTTCGGCATCGATTACCGAGACGACAACCTATGAGTACGACCCCGCACTGCCCGGCCGCGTCGTGTACGAGAATGGGCAGTTCGTGCAGGTGCCGCCATTTGCCCGTCCGCGCGAGATCGAACTGCCTCCGCCCTATGGCTCTGGAACTCAATACATTATTCCCCATGCTGAAACCAAAACACTGGCGCGCAATCTCGCGCACAAGGGTGTCCGGCTCATCGAGGTGCGCGGAACATGGCCACAGAAAAATATGCAACTGATTCGCGCGCTCTACGATTGGGGATTTCTGCGCAACGACAAAGTGCGGGTCAACGGCAGGGAACTCGGAATTGTCGATGCCATTGGCGCATATCTAATGCAGGTTCCCGAAGGCCGCGAGACGGAACTCTACGGTTATGCTCTGCATGTTGAGGTGACCGGAAGCCGTGAGGGAAAGAGCTATCTCCACACCCTGTGGCACACCCATCCAGCCTCGGATGGGACGATTCTGGGCTGGGAGAAATTGCGTGCATACACGCGCAACGTTGGTATTCCCATGTCGATCGGTGCGCAAATGCTAGGCAAAGGCATGGTGAAGGAAACCGGAGTAATCGCGCCCGAGGAGGCATTTGAGCCGCAAGCAGTTTTTGATGAACTGAAGAGGCGCGAGATCTTGGTGCATGGAAGGGTCGAGTGCATTTGAGGTCAGCAAGGCATGTGGAAGACTCAGCGCAATCAGTAGGTCAACCTAAAGAGGAGGCAAGAAGCGGGGTCGTGAAATAGTCTCTACCCCGCATTTCCAGATCGGTTCTGGGCTGCAAATTTTCGCGACTTTCCATCGCCTGCTGGGTTAATATTCACAATAATGCCCTTTGCATGTACGAAACGGGTGTAATTTGAACCGCCGGCAAGCCTGACCGAAGGCGGATTCCTGTACTTCTTTGCTAGTGTGCTGATTTCCCGCCTGGTTTCAAAACATTACCATTGCACGAAAGAAGGAACTTGCGTTATGCGCTTGTTTTCACCAGCACCGGGATACTGTCGTCGAAAGTTGGTGGCCAGCTGTGCTCACTCGGGCATCGCTGAAACTCCCGAGTGATTTAGTTTGGAGTGTTTTGAAAATCTCCTTTAGTTGCCGGTTGATAACCCGCGAACTCTGGTTAGGGCAAGACTAACCTGCCGTAATTACACCAAGCCGTAGCTGCTCCCGTGTGCCAGTGGGCTGAAGCTGATTCGGCGTACACAAATGGATCAAGAGGTATTTTCTATGACGTTTATGCACTCTATACGCTGGCATCTGCTGGCACTCGCCGTCTTCGGAGCCGCCGTTCAACAACAGGCGTATGCTCAACAAATACCGGTCGGCACTACGAGAACTGGAACCTTCATTTGGGACGGCCAAAGATGGATCCCGGCCGAGACCGTTCCCCCTCCAGCTCCGGCCGTCGATGTCGACGACGAAGAAATCACGGTTGATGTTGCGCCACCTCCGCTCCCGGTTTATGTGCAGCCGCCCTGCCCTGCGCCAAACTTGATCTGGACGCCTGGTTACTGGCACCACGGTTTCCTCGGCTACTATTGGGTTCCGGGCGCGTGGGTGCCGGCGCCGTACACCGGCGCACTCTGGACTCCTGGCTACTGGGGCTTTGCCGGCGGCAGTTTTGGTTTCCATGCAGGCTACTGGGGACCGCACATCGGCTTCTACGGTGGCGTGAACTACGGCGGCGGATACATGGGCATAGGCTTCGCCGGCGGCTCGTGGAATGGCGGCGTCTTCGCCTATAACACTGCGGTTGTCCACGTGAACGCCAGTGTTGTAACCAACGTCTACGTGAACACCACCATCGTTCAACAAACGACGATCGTCAACACCAGCAACGTCTCCTACAACGGCGGACCCAACGGCGTGCAGCACCAACCCACGGCCGACGAGCAGGTCGCCGCGCACGAGCAGCACACGCCGCCGACGACCTTCCAGAAACAGCATGTGACTGCGGCCGCTGCTGACAAGACTAACCTTGCCTCAAACAACGGTGGACACCCGACCAACCTGGCGGTGGCCAAGCCGCTCGCTGCGGAAAATCACGCACCGCCGGCGGGATTTAAGCCTCCGCCGCCCAGGCCGGTCTCTGAACTGGCCAAGGCTCAGGCATCGCCGGCGACAGTTGAAGCGGCCAGGACGGCCACGACGAAAACCGCGACAGTGGCCAAGCCTGCGACAGCCCCTTCAGCGCAGCCTGCGCACACAAATGCACCAGCTGCAAATCCCATGAAGGAACCGCAACACGCAGGTAGCTCGGCCCCCCCGGCCGCTGGAAAGCCCGTTAACCCGCCCGCCTCCAAGACGGCTCCGCCCGCGGAAAACAAGCCGCCTGCCCCGGTTACCGCCGTCAAGCCTGCACCGCAGCCCTCCAAACCCATGACGCCCCCGCCCTCAACGCCTAAGGTCGAGACTGCGCCCAAGTCGAGCGCACCGCCGTCCGCGCCAAAGCCGGCCGCCAAGCCTGCGCCCAAGCCGGCTCAAAAACCCGCGTCCAAGTCGGAAGAAAAGGAGAAAGAGAAGAAGGGATAATCACCAGCGTTGTCAGAGATTTCGCCCCACTGGGGCTCCCCGCGTTCACGCGTGGCGGCCCCAGTCCGAAGTCCGAACTAGTACCGCTTTGGGCTAGTTTATCAGCGGGTCTTTCCTTGTACTACAGTAGGTGCGAAGGCCGGGGAAGGGGCAGTCTTACCGGTTCGACGGTTGTGACGTGTAGTCCTACCGGAGTAATCGCGGCTGCTCCCTGGGGGCGCAGCCTTTGCAATGAATCTCAACACGCATTTTGTTTTATATTCTA
>JBEKCA010000018.1:0-50821 GCA_050015115.1 Occallatibacter sp. | reverse complement strand
AAAACGGAAATCTCCGACCCTGACAGATCACCCATCCGGTGAAACCCCCATGGCAATGAAAAACCGCTACCAGTCTATCCTTCCAGGCGATTTCAACAGATCAACTGCCGGATAGGGGTTCACCTGAAGTAAATGCCACCGCCCGATCAGCGTCGTGAAATCTCATGATAAAAAGCAAACGGGGAAGAGCTCTTGAGGCTCCTCCCCGTTTGTTGTCCGCAGTCCGGAATAACTACTTCTTTGCAGGAGCGATGACGTCTTTGGCGGCCTTGGCCACGCGGAACTTCACCACGGTTTTCGCCTTGATCTTGATGGCGGCGCCGGTCTGGGGGTTGCGGCCGATGCGGGCCTTGCGCTCTGCCTTCACCAGGCGGCCGATGCCGGGGATCACAAATACGCCGTTCTTCTTGGTTTCTTTCACGGCGGTCTCTGCCTGCAGGTCGAGGAAAGCTGCGACTTGCTTGTTGGTCAATTCCAGTTTCTCGGCCAGAAGCCGAATCAGGGCGGTCTTGGTCAATCCTGTTGCCATTGTGCTCTTCTCCTTTTGGGCGACCCTTGGGTGCGCCGGTGTTGCCTGAGTTTCAGTTTTCATTGCGAGGCAGATGCCGCATGTAGGGGAGTGCCACCCAGGGCAACACTTGCACAAAACCCTTTGTTCATGCGGGTTCAGAAACCCCGTCGTTCGTTACAATGCGACTTTTACCCAGGCAAAGTCAATGAAAAAACAGCAATTTCCACAATTTTCTTAGGATTTTGTGGGTGTTTTCCCAGTTTTTGCCGATATTTGCCCGTTTTTAGCTGGATTTGCCCCACTCCGATGCGTGCCCGCCGCTTCCGGAGCGTCGTTTTCTTCTGCCTCCTTGGCATTGAAGACAAAAAGAAAACGTCCGGGGACTTCCGGTTTCGGCAAGTCTCCCGCCTGGTTTTTTAAGTGGTTCCTGACGTGCAATTTCCACGCCAATTGAATCTCAGATTGTGGTACCATCCGCACAAATGCCCTGATCAGGATGGCGATCCATCGATTCACGCCAGTGGCCTGTCGCGGTTTCCGGGGGCCCGCACCACACAGCCTGTGGCTGAAGTGACCCAGATTGCAGGGATTTCTCCTGGAGGACTCTACGTGAAACGAACTACTCTGTTGTTACTCCTTCTGCTTTGCGTCATGACTACGACCCTGCCGGGCCAGTCGTCCAGCACCTCAGGCGACCAGTCGGCGCCGGCCCCCACGACCACCAAAACCGCCAAGTCCGCAAAAAAGGCCGAGGTTCCCATGAAGCCTTTTTCGAGGTTTGCCCTGGGTGGCGGAATCTCACTGATGGGCATCGATCTGCAGGCTGCAACCAACGTCGAGCGCCATCTGAATCTGCGCGGCACCGGGAATGTCTTCAGCTACTCGGTCAATAACATCAAGGTCAACGGCAACAACGGCTCGAACGGCGTTGATGTCAGCGGCAACCTGAAATTTGCCACGGCCGGCGTCTCGCTGGACTATTACCCCTTCCCAACTCATGGCTTCCGCCTCAGCCCGGGCGTGATGCTCTACAACGAGAACAACATCACAGCCAGCGGCACTCTGTCGGGGGGAAACAGCATCACACTGGGCCCGGATAAGTTCTATTCCAATGACGCCCAACCGATGACCCTCAATGCCAGTCTGGGTTTGAATACCCACAAGCAGTCCTTCACAATGACCACCGGATGGGGCAATATGATCTCCCGCAAGGACGGCCACTGGTCCTTCCCGTTCGAGTTGGGCGCGGCCTTCACCGGCGTGCCTACCGTCGGCATGACGTTCCAGGGTTATGGCTGCACGGCATCGGAGGATGTGACAACCAATCCGCCCAGCAACACCTGTGTGAACATGAATTCCAACAGCACGGCGCTGAACGACATCAGTGCTCAGATCGCGAAATACCAGAAAGACCTGAACTCGCTCCAGGTTTATCCGATCTTCTCCTTCGGCGTCTCTTACGCCTTCCATGTCAGGAAGTAGTCTCCAGCAATGCATGTCCGCCTTCGGCACAACTCTGTTTTTGAGCCGAAGGCGGGGATGCTTGGCCGTAGCCCAAAGCTGTCGAGTCATTCGTCCAGCCCGAAGAGCACCCTCTTCTTCGGCGCGAGAGACGCGAGAATGGGCGTATTCAGCGCGTCCACAGCGGGCGTGGCCAGCTTGAAATAGCGAGCCAGCGTGGCGGCGAAATTAGGCTCAAGCGCGATCGATGCAGGCAGCGTTGTGGAAAGCCCCCACTGGCGGCATCGAATCAGTTCCATCGCCGGATGCTCGCATGGAAAGCCCTTCGGCGGGCGGGTCAATGCGTTGCCTTCAAACTCATCGAATGCCTTGCGGACCGCGGGCTTTTGCAACAGCTTCCTAAACTCCGCGTGATGTTCGAGCAGCCAGTGGCGAATGGCCGCCAACTGCTCTTTCTCCGGCATCCATGCCCCTGCGGCGATCACCGTCTCTTTGGCGCTGACGTGAAAGTAGAATCCTGCGCCGGAGGTTTTCTTGAGTCCCTCGAGCATCCACCATGCAGCCACGTGTGTTTTGTAGGGCTTCTTGTCGGCGCTGAAACGAGTGTCGCGATAGATGCGGAAGAGGCTCTTCTCGGCGGGCCGCACATAGGCCGGCGCAAAGCTTTCCATTGCTTCGGAGACCTTGCGAATAATGGCCAGCATGGGCTCTTTCAGTTCAGCCTCGAAGACCGCTTTGCGCGGCGTGAACCATTCGCGGTCGTTGTTGCGCGCAAGATTGCGCAGAAAGGCCAGCCCCTCGGGGCGTAGGTGGGCAGCGGGCGCTGCCGGTTTGGGATTCAGCTTGGGCTTGGAAACCATCACAACAGGAGTGTAACGCGGCGACGGGCCAGGAATCTCAGAGCAGGCTCGGGATATGAGAGGACACGATTATAGCCCTGGCGCGACAAGCTCAATGACCCGGGGGCCGTCAGGTGAAATGGCTGGGCATTTTCAACGCTGCAACTTACGGGCTTCAAGAAACAACTTGCGAAAATCATGCCGCGGGTAGATGATTTTGTTGCCATTCACTCACAGTTTTTCCGGTTTCGAACCGTTTAAGGAGAAGACTCGTGCGCAAGAATCCTGTCGCAGTAGTACTTTTGGCAATCTGCCCTTTAATCACAGCTCAACAACCACGGCCCACCCCCGAGGCTCCTGCCGCTGCGCCGCAAGCCGCACCCTCGGCTCCTCCACCTCCCCATACGCTTCTGGATGGCACGCCCGTGAAGCTGCGGCTCAGTCAGACCATCTCATCCGCGGACACAAAAGTGGGCCAGGAGATCCCCTTTGAAGTTGTTGAGGGCATTAGCGTAGATCAAGTCGTTGTACTCCCCAAGGGAGCCACCGCGATTGCCAATGTAACCACCGCCGAACACAAGAAAAGCATGGGACGCGCCGGTAAGCTCGACATCTCAATCAGTTATGCCCGGCTCAAAGACCAGGAGAAGGTCGCATTACGAGCGACGCAAGAAAACAAAGGCGGCGGGCACGTTGGGGCGATGACCGGAGCCATTGTGGCTACATCGATCATCTTCTTTCCGGCAGCGCCGCTCTTCCTTTTTATCCATGGCAAAGACATCACCATCCCCCAAGGCACGGAGATCACCGCTTTCGTCGAAGGCGATATGCACCTGAACATGGCCAATTTCGTCGATGCGCCACCAGTCGCCGCACAGGCCCAGACACCCGTCGCTGCAGTTCAGACCTCTCTGGCAATTGATTCAACGCCTAGTGGGGCCGATGTCGAGATTGACGATGCATTTGTCGGCAACTCGCCCTCCACCGTCTCGGTCACCCCCGGCAGCCACAAGATTGCCGTCAAGAAGAAGGGCTATACCGACTGGACCAAGACACTCAACGTCACGGGCGGAGCAGTCCACCTCAACGCCGAACTGGAAGCTGCCCCGGCTGCGGCGCCCGCACCTGCCCCGACACCCGTTCCGGCGCCTGCACAAGCGCAGCCGTAAATCGTAAGTCGTGCCCCTAATATCCGTGTCAGGGCACGACTTCAGTCGTGCCGCATAGCAGGCAGAACGAGTGTTGTGGGCTTTAGCCCCTGAGGGAATGAGTTTTCGATAGTTCACGTCCCCTCAGCGGCTGAAGCCGGGTTCCGATTTGGCATTTCTACGGCACGACTAAAGTCGTGCCCTGACACAATCAACCAGCTGGATCGAGTTTTTCAGTACCCTGTAGAGCCGCGATCTGATTTTGTGTCTCTGCGGCACGACTGAGGTCGTGCCCTGACACAGAAGCAAGAGCGGAAGGAAGCGTGAGGAAAAGCTCCTGCGATGTCCAGACCCTCCCGACCTTCGAACCCAGCCAGCGCCACGGGACGCACGCGAACCTTCTTTGCGACCACGCGAACAGCGGGCGGAAGATCGCTCTTTCAGACCGAACGCATGAGCGATCTTTTCATCGATGTCCTTCGGTCGACCATGCGATCCGACGGGATTACCATCCACGGCCAAATCACGTTCACATCCTGATGACCGTTCCCGGCGAGGTGAGTCTTGAGAAGGCGATGCAACTGATCAAGGGCCGCTTCTCGTTTCGCGCCAACAAGGACTTGGGATTTCGTGGCGAGATTTGGCAGCGTGGTTTCTCTGATGTTCGGATCGTAGATGAGCAGAGCTTTCAGCAGCATCGCGGGTACATCGAAAACAATCCTGTGAAAGCGGGACTGGCGAAGTCAGCGGAAGAGTACCCATTCGGATCTGCGTATTTGAAGAAGCGAAAACGCGCAGGGGCTGAAGCCCAGGTCGATATTGAGGCAAACGGCACGACTAAAGTCGTGCCCTCACACGTCTGATAGCTCCGGTGAACATATCGTCGGCTCCAAGTCGTGCCCTGACACGTCTTGATGCTTCCCAATGAGTCCTTTTTTTGCAGCCTATGGATTGAAAATTCCGCGTGACCTAAGAACGCACCAGGACCGCGCGGGAGTGATAGGGTATTTCTGACGGCCCTTGATGAACAGACGCACACGTAGAACGCTCTGGATTGTGGCCGCGGTGCTTGCTTTTCTGGCCGCGGCGATCTTCCTGCGCTCCAAGGCCCCGCCCGAGGCGGCGCGCCTGCTGCCCGAGTCAGACGGCATTGTCTACGTCAATCTCAAGCCGATGAGGGTCTTCTTCCATAAGGATTTGAAGCCGGCAAAGCCCGTGCCCGACTACCAGGAGTTCATCGACGCCACGGGCATCGACTGGGAACGGGACCTGGACGAGGCGGCAGTTGCCTTGCACCGCATCGCCGACCCCAACGACCCTCACCGGCCGGTTGCCTATTCGATGGTGCTGGTTGGCAAGATCACCGGCCAGAAGCTGAACTCCTGGCTTGACGCCCACGCGTCGAGCCGCGAATCCTATGCCGGCCACACGATCTATAACATTCCCTCCGATGCGGGGCGCACGGTGCGGTTGGCGCAGATCGGCTACGACATGGTGGCCGTCTCCAACTATCCGACGCCAGAGAAGATCCATTCGATGCTCGACCGGCACGCAACGGCAGCTTGGCCCTTTGCCGGTTCGACGCTGTTGAGCCAGCACTTCCACGAGGTGCCGCTGCTCTCGATCGCCTGGGGTGTGGGCCAGATCGGCCTGCCGTTCTCGGATAGCTGCGAGGGAGGGCCCGGCGATTCAGCCGACCGCAATCGCGCAGGTCAGATCGGCCTGCCCATCCCCAAGAATTGCAATATCAGCATCCTGGGGTTTTCTCTGCCGCTCAAGGCCGATTCGACGATTGTGGCCAGCGTAGCTCCAGCGCTGGTGGGCTCGCTGCACTTGAGAGTCGAGGAAGAGACGCCCAGCGAGGATGCCGCCGCCAGCCAGGCTGCTTCGTTGGTTCTACTCATTGACCTGGCCCGCAGCTTTACGGCTCCGCTTTCCAGCAATGCCGCCAACAACAGTCTCAAAGAGTTGCTAAAGACCGCCGAGGTCCAGCAGAGGCGCAACCGAGTGCTGGTGACGGCCCGGCTCTCGCCTGCGTTCTTCAGCGGGCTGGCTGCGGAAGAGACTGCCCAGCCTGCAACCCAGGCCGACCCTGCCACGTCAAAATAGCAGGCAATCCCTGCACTCTTGCCGGGCGAACGGGCAGCGCCCCAGCCCAAGCCTCAATTTTCAGCGAACCGCAATCCCCGCGGAGGTCTTATGAATCACTCACCCCTTTCATCAAGGGTCGTGGCCCTTTCCTGTGGTCTCGGCTTTCTGGCCTATCTCTGCTTCGAGATCGGCGAACGGCCGGCCCGCGCCGCCCACCAGCGCGTCACCCTCACCGGCCAGGCCGCGTTCACCGATGCGGCACATGAATACCCCGGTACCCGCCGGCTGCTGACGGTGGCCGACCTGCCCGCCCCCGCACCGCAGGAATCGGTGGATAACGGCCCAAAACTGGTTCCCCGCCCCGCAAACGCATGGCCCATGGCACCCCAGGGCTTCAAGGTTGAACTCTACGTAACCGGCCTCGACAATCCCCGCCTGCTGCGGACAGCGCCGAATGGCGATCTCATCCTGGCCGAGAGCGACAGCGGCAAGATCAAGGTCTTCCGCGGCGTGGACAAGGACGGCAAACCCAGCCAGACCTCCGTCTTCGCCGAGGGGCTTCACCAGCCGTTCGGCATCGCTTTCTATCCTAGCGGGCCGAGCCCCGCATGGGTCTACGTCGGCGATACCGATGGCATCGTCCGTTTCCCCTACAAGAATGGCGATCTGGCGGCGACTGGTCCCGAGGAACATCTGGCTGACCTGCCCGGCGGCGGGCGGCTCCGTGGCGGCGGCCACTGGACGCGCGATCTGGTCTTTTCGCAAGACGGCTCGAAGCTCTTTGCCTCAGTCGGGTCGCACTCCAATGTCGACGACCCCGACACCCATCCCGAGGAGTTTCACCGGGCCGACGTGCTTGAGTTCACCCCAGAGGGCAAGTTTTTGAAGGTCTACGCGTCGGGGATCCGCAACTGCGTCGGCGAGGCCATTAACCCCGTCACCGGCGAGCTTTGGTGCTCCACCAATGAGCGCGATGCGCTGGGAAACAACCTGGTTCCCGACTATGTCACTCACGTCCAGGAGGATGGCTTTTATGGCTGGCCCTGGTACTACATGGGCGGACCGAACGGCGGCATTCAGGACCCGCGCCACCCCGGCAAGCATCCAGAACTACAAGCCAAGGTCATCACGCCAGATATCCTTGTGAATCCGCACTTCGCCTCGCTGGAAATGCTCTTTTACGAGGGTTCGCAGTTCCCTTCGCGGTTCAAGGGTGATGGCTTCGCCGCCGAGCACGGCTCGTGGAATCGTGCCCAGCGCGCCGGCTACGAGGTGATCCGCCTGCCAATGCGGAATGGCCACGCCACCGGCGAATATGAAGATTTCCTGACCGGCTTCACGCTTCCGGATGGGTCGGTCTGGGGCCGGCCCGTGGGCGTTGCCGTGGCCAGCGATGGATCGCTTTTCGTCTCCGACGACGGATCAAAATCGATCTGGCATGTGAGCTACACGGGCAAGTGAATTCTGTGAACGCCGAAACGCGTATCCAGCGCCATTCGTTTCCAGTATTGAACGCGTAGAGGCAATTCGGTGCACAAGGAGATGTCTATGCGTGCAAATGAGAAGATGAGCTCAATTGGCCGGCCGGTGCCGGAGTTACCGGTCGCAGATGTAGAACTCGCGCAACAACATTACAGGGATGCGCTCGGCTTTGAGGTCGGATGGCTTTACCCAGATAAGGGAATTGGCTCCGTGTCGCGCGATGAAGCGGTGATATTCCTTCGGAGGAGGGAGCTACCGTATGAACCCGCTATTCACTGGGTGTTCGCCAAAGATATCGATGCGACCTACCAGGAACTGAAGCTGTCGGGTGCGAACATCGTGGATCCTCTTGAAAAGAAGCCCTGGGGATTGCGGCAATTCACCGTAAGGGATCTGGACGGGAATCTCTTCTACTTCCACTGTGACTGACCAGACGACGCACACGCTGGCCGGCGCAAGCGTCCGCCCGAGCAGACGCAGGAGTTGGACGTGGAGACTCAATGTTAGAGTGTCAGAGGATTGCTTACTTCGATTGAGCAACAGGGTCGGCGGGTTCGCTAAAGGCAACCTGCTCGTAGGTGGTCCGCAGATATTTGTGCGGATTGACGGGAACGTTGTGAACCCGCACCTCATAATGCAAATGCGGCCCGGTTGCGCGGCCCGATTGGCCGACGTAGCCGATAACCTCGCCGCGGGTCACGTGCTGGCCAGGCGCCACCGCCAAAGCGGAGAGATGCCCATAGAGCGTGATCACATCGTGGCCGTGGTCAAGCACGATCTGGCGGCCATAGCCCGCCCCCAGGGTGGCCCCAGTAACCTCGCCATCGGCGGCGGCGCGAACCGGAGTCCCGTAGGCGGCTTCGATGTCGATTCCAGTGTGGAATTTTCCTTCGCCGTTAATCGGATCGTCGCGCACGCCGAAACCCGATCCAAGGCGGCCCTCGACCGGCCACATCGAAGGCGCGTCAGCGAGTTCCGTCCAGTCTTCCACAGAGTTGGGTGCGAGGCCGCCTTCCAAAGCGCGGGATACCCGGCCTGACATGGCCTGCGCGCGCAAGGTATAGAACTGGTCGAGGGAAAGCTTCACCTGCTGTGAATCAACGTCGTCAGCCAGGGTCAGGTTCAGCGAGGTGGGCTCAGCCGCCGCCACGCTTGCGGCAGCGGGGCGCGTGGCAGAGGCGAGCTTGTTTTGCCTCAGTCCATAGAGCGTGGTGACCTCGTTGGCCAGAGCCCCCAGTGAGGCGACTTGCACATTGCGGTCATGCGCCACCTGCGCCATCTGCTTGTAGTCTCTGCGCAGCGTCTCACGCTCCCGGCGGACCTGGTTGAAACTTTCGGTCTTGAGCAGCATGCGGGTGTAAGAGCCGGCCAGCCCCATGATCGTGAATGCGCCTACCAGCGCGGCGGCGACAAACCCATAGGCGTAGTGCAGGGGCAGAGGAATCTTGCGGATCTCACCGTCTTCATCTCGGGCGACAAAAAGAATGTAATAGCGCTTGCGCAGCATACTCGCCTTTCATCCCCGCTCCACGCAGGGCCGCAACTCGCCGTGTAACTTACTAAAAGCCCAAGGCATCGAGGCCTTCCAGCCCCGAGAATTATGAGTGCGCCTCTACGGGCGCCTTTTCCCCCGAATGTTCACCAAGGTTACCAAAGCGTCCTTGTCCCGGTCAACGAGTCTGATGCGAGACATAGTGTCCACTTTGATGCTAAATCGGTGCAAATCGGCCACTTCACGAGTCCAACCGGTTGAAAAACCGATGGCTTAACCTATTCTCATGAGGTGAGCTTGAAGCAGACTCAATTTGGAACCAAAGGCGGCGAGCTTGCGCTGCTGACCGAGATTCGGGAGCGTGCAGTCCGGCTGACGGGGCGCAGCCGGCTGGGAGGCCTTCGCCTGGGGATCGGCGATGACTGCGCCCTGCTGGCCCCGGGTCCAGACGAAGAGCTGGCCGTGACGACAGATCTGTCGATCGCCGGACGCCACTTCCGCCTCGATTGGCATCAACCCGAGTCCGTCGGCCATCGCACACTGGCGCGCGGTTTGAGCGATCTGGCTGCGATGGGAGCGCGACCCGTCGCGGCATTCCTTTCATTGGGAGTGCCGCGCGAGCTGACCAGGGAGGCTGGCCGTGGTCGATCTGGACGCAGATCGTGGGTCCAGCGCTTTCTCGATGGCCTGTTGGCTTTGGCCGAGACTCACAAGACCCCGCTGGCTGGCGGTGACCTGTCCGAGTCCCCCATCGCTGTGGCGGATATTGTTTTAGTGGGCGCAGTTCCCAAGGGGCGGGCGCTGCTCCGCTCCGGCGCACGCCCGGGCGATTTGCTCTATGTCACGGGAGCCTTAGGAGGAGCCGCCGCCGGGCTTGCCCGCCTTGCGGAACTGGCCTCGACGGACGGTGCTCAACCCCCACGAATCTCCAAAAAACTTGAGGCGCTGCTGGCCCTGCATCTCTTTCCCCAGCCGCGTGTCGCGCAGGGGCTGTGGCTTCAGCGACGCAGGCTGGCCTCCTCGGCCATCGACCTCAGTGACGGCCTCTCCACCGATCTCTCTCATCTTTGCGAGGAATCGGGCGTCGCCGCCGAGGTCGATGCGGAGCTATTGCCGCTGGGCCTGGGCGCAGGCAAAGCCCAGGCCCTCCACGGTGGCGAAGACTACGAGCTGCTCTTCACAGCTCCGCCCACTAACCGCTTGCCACGCGTCATTGCGGGCGTGCCCGTGACCAGAATCGGCCGAATCGCAAAGCCCCGCCGCAGCCAGCCGACTGTGACGCTGCTAACGTCGCAAGGCGCACAGACGCTGGAACCTGGGGGCTGGGAGCATTTCTCGTGATCTCTAAGGTAGCAGCCGCTCAGGCTCCTACATCAGCCGCAACTCCGGAAAATCCTGCCGGTAGAACTTCGGATCGAGGGTCAGCAGACGCTCTGCCTGAACCAGCGCGTGTGCGCCAATAAGGAAATCGGCCAGCAATCGCCTCGGCCCCTCTCCGGTGGCCTTCCTGCGTCGCACTGCTTGCCGCGCAAAACGGCGTCCCGTCTCAATCCAGACCGTCTCTTCCAACTTGTAATCGATTGAGACCCCGGTAGCCGCCAGGAATCCACGCACAAAGGCCTCTGTCGCTCCAGGATAGGCAAGCAATTCCGCAAAGACCACCGGAGAGACGATCAATGCGCCCTCCATCTTTGCCTCACCCAACTTGACCGTGGCCCTGTCTGCCGACGGCTCCGACGACCAAAGTGCCGAGAAGACATTGGTGTCGATCGCCGTCCTCAAAGCTTGTCCTCTTCCGGATTCTTTACCTCCCAGGGATCGTCATCGCGGAGATCGCGAACCCACGCATTGATCTCTTCCAGCGAAGAAAACGCGGGCAGTGCCCCGAGATAGGCCGTGAACGGATTCGTTGCCGGGCGCGCAGGCCGCAGAACGGTCCGGCCCTCCTCGAAGACGAACTCCACGCGGTCACCCTCTTTCAAGCCAAGCCGGTGGCGAACCTCGATGGGAACGGTGATCTGCCCCTTGCTGCTGATGGTGCTGGATGGCGGCATCTTTACCTCACAACCTGAAAGTAAGGATAGCATTCTTTACTTTGCCGATCAATCGAACGCTGATCGTTTTCCCCTTCTTTCCCATCTATTATCAATATTGTGAGCGCCGTTCCCATCCCCCGGGTTCGCTTTGCCCAGTCGCCTACGGGATTGTTGCACGTGGGCAACGCCCGGACCGCGCTCTACAACTGGCTTTTTGCTCAGTGCGGCGGCAGCGAGTTCACTCTCTATACCCACGATACCGATAGAACATGCTCCGAGTCCCGCAGACCTGAGTTTGACAAGCTGCTGCCTCTCATCGAAGATGGAGCAACGCTCGGCATCGGAATCTCCAGTGTCCGCGAACGCGCCGTGCGGTTTGTAGGGGTCTGACCGATATGACCCGTGCCTTCTGGATTCCCGGCAATCCGCGTCCGCCGTTGGCCATCCTGCTCTGTCCGCGCGGTGGCAGGGAACTATTCGACGAATTGCGCACGATTCAGCGCGAAGGCATCCAGACGCTGGTCTCGCTGCTTGAAGAAGAACAGGTAGACATGCTCGACCTAGCCGATGAAGGCCGGCTGGCCGGCATGATGGGAATCCGGTTTATTCATCATCCGCTGCCCGACCACAGTCTTCCGCCCGACGAGGATGACTTCCGGCACTTTGTCGGCTCGCTTGCAGATCGCCTGGCCAAGGGTGAGCGGATCGGCGTCCATTGTTATGGCAGCATCGGCCGCGCCACCATCACCGCCGCTTGCGCTCTTGTCCATCTCGGCTGGGATCCGCATTCCGCGCTGATAGCCATTGAAAAGGCTCGCGGCTGCCGGGTTCCGGACACCGCTGAACAAGAGGAGTGGATTTTCAACTACAAGACCATCGCGGCCGTTCCCCACCCTATCCCCCACCCGGCGCCCACCTCAGCGCCAATTGGAGTTCCGATGCCTGAACCCATCGTAGATTTTACCTTCCCGCGCGCGTGGCGGGCGGCGATTCTCGCTGATAATCCCACCACCATACCGGCGCGTCACTACATCTACCCAACAGAGGCGGATGAGGTCGAGCAAGGCGCCCTTGAGGTACAGATCAAGCCCGCTGCCAAAGATGCACAGCCATTTCTGGCGACGTGCGCCCTGGGCTTCCGCGATCAAGCGGTGCCGACCGGCATCTGGTCCGCTCCCAGAAAAGAGGAAATCTGCCTTGTCTCAGGCGGCTATGCCTACCTCATCGATACCGCCGCCCCGGAGAACTTCACCATGATCCCCATGCGGCCAGTGCTCGACGTTCGCCCGGTGCCGGCGCAGAACCTGCTGCTTTTTGTTAGCCACCACTCGATCTTCGCCTGGGGAGCCGAAGGCGAGGCCTGGGAGTCGGAGAAGCTCTCCGACGAGGGCATCAAGATCACCGACATCGCGGGCGGCATCCTGCAAGGCATGGGTTGGGATATGGATACCGACAAGGAGACGCCCTTCGCGCTGGACCTGCCGACGGGTGTGCGCATGCCGGCGAGGGAGTGAGGCATCGTGCGGAAACAAGAAGGTCTCCTATAATATTCGATTGAGATTGCGAAACGTGTCAGGGCACGACTTCAGTCGTGCCGCAAAAGCCGCAAAATCATCTCGGGCTTTAGCCCCAGCGGTTTTTGTTTTTGGATATTTCCAACTCCGCGGCGGCTAAAACCGGAATCTATTTTGGTCGTTCGGCACGACTGAAGTCGTGCCCTGACATGGTCGTGCGAAGCAGTTATTGATTCACAGTGCCTAACTTGGAGTAATCTGAATGCGGGATGGGCAGAATTGCGAAGTGATGGACCTATGAGAGCCCGTGGATATTTCGAACTGACGACGACCGAACTGCCGGATGAGTTGCGATTCACCGTTGTGCATCACGATGGCTGGATTAACCTGATCGCGGTCCCAGTTACTTTCCTATTCCCCATTTTTGTCCTGTGGCAGGCATGGGTACTCCGTAACACTTGGCGGCTTGTGCTTTGCGCTCTAATCCTCGCGCTCTCACTCTCGGACATTCGTAGAACGATTGCGAAGTGGCTTCATGGGAATACCGAAAACCTCTCCATAAAACGCAGCGGGATTAAGACTACAGGAAACCTAGGAAGGCTTCTGCTCACCCAGTTGGCAGTGTCCGCTTCCGAATTGACGGGGCCGGGGTACGGGCTGGAAGGCGGACGTCAATATGGTGTGCCAAAGGCTCTCGAATATAACGATTTCTATCTGAAGCGCGGTCGGAAGAGCTTTCCCATCCTCAGGGGACTGAACCAAGAGCAGAAGAAAAATGTTTCCGATTTGATCTTACAGAGATTTCCAGAAGTCTTTACAGGATCGAGCGGTCCGGCATCGATCCTATTTGGCGACCACTCAGGGGTCGCGAATTTGGGTCTCTCCGATGCTGGCCGAGATGGCACAGATACCCAACCTTGACTATTCTGCCACTTGCCGCCGCGTGGGCAGGATCGTCTCATAGGCTGCGTAGACACCTTCGAACACAGAATCCCAACTCATCGTGAGAGCATAACTCCGCGCGGCCTCGCGCATATTCGCGAGCTTGGCCGGCTCGGCGAGGATTGCGGCGATCGCGGCGGTGAACCCGCCATCGGGGACGATGCGGCCGGTGACTCCGTCGCGCACGATGGTCGGGGGACCGCCGTCGGGCGTGACAACCGCCGGAACGCCGCTGGCCAAAGCCTCAAGCACCACGTTGCCAAAGGTGTCGGTGTGCGAGGGGAAGACGAACAGGTCCATGTTTGCATAGGCCTCTGACAGCGGCTCGCCTTTCAGCACTCCGGTGAACTCGCCGCTGGGCAGCCGTTCGCGCAGCCATGCTTCGTCTCCGCCGTGGCCGACGATAAGGAAGCGGAAATTCGTAACTCCCATCGCCTTCAACTCGTCGTAGATTTGAACCAACAGCGCAATGTTCTTCTCGACCGAAAGGCGGCCGACGAAGCCGAGGACAAACTCCTTGTCTTCGGGATTGCGCCTGCGCTTGGCGGGATGAAAAATTTCGGCATCGACGCCGCGCGGCATCAGGCGGCAGGGCCGGTGCGCGGTCCGTTCAAGCAGCGCGCAGAGTTCGGGATTGGGCGCGAAAAGAACGCGCGCCATCGAGTAGAACCGGGCCGCGATGGCCATCGAGAGATCCTCGATCTTCTGGCCCGTCTCGGCGGCGCGGTTCTTGGGCACCATGCGCAGAAACCACTGTGAGCGCCGCGCAGCATATTCATGCACATTGGTATGCCAACTGGCGGCCAGCGGCAGACCCCGATGATAGGCCAGCCCCGCTCCGAGCATTCCAACTTCGCTGGGGCCGGTGATGTGAATCAGGTCGGGCTTGAAGCGTTCGAGCATCTCGCCGATCAGCGGAACGTGGCGAAAGAAGGCGGGATCGAAGCGCAGATCCTTTTCAAGAGCAAAGGAGAGGAAGCTGCGAGGCAGCTCGAGGCTCCAGGCGTTGCCCTCTTCGATAAAGGCCTCAGTGCGGTCTCCGGCGCGAACCGAGAGAAAAGGCAGGTTGCGCCGCCGGGCAAAGGCCTCGAAGTGGCGGCTGGTATGCGCCACTCCGTTGACCTCGTGAAAGGAGTCGGGGAAGTAGGCTACGCGGGGCGGAGTTAGCGGTGTTGACGCAGTTAGCGGAGTTGTTGGAGTTAGCGTGTCGTCGCCGTGTTGCCCTGATTCCGAAATAGCCGTTCCCTCAGGGGCTAAAGCCCCGCGTTCTATTTTGCTGCATTTACGGCACGACTAAAGTCGTGCCCTGACACAGGGCAAATGGTTGAAACATGCAGTGCGTTGCAGGCTCCGCTAACAGCGCTATAGCATTTTTGTTCTTACTGTAGACTTCCGTGCCCCATCCATTCCGCGCTTTTCTGCGGAATGGGTGGGAAACCGACACCCCCGGACTTCACAATTTGCGAGAATGCCTTAACACAGCCATCTCATCTTACTCGCCCAGCGCAACGCGCAACTGGCGCTCTTCGCTCCACGCCCTGCGCAGGCCTCCCGAGACCGGGGCCGCACCCATCAACTGCACAAAACCGAGAATCCAACTCATCACGCGGGGCGGCGCTCCATTGGGCCACAGTTCGCTGAGCGGCCTCACGACTCCAGCCTTATCCGGATGATAGACTCGCTCATCCCAGGTACGCGAGCCCTGCGGAAACTCGGGATAGTGGCGAATGGCATCGAGTGTCGATTGCAGAATGCGGTGCTTCCACGGCTCGGCATACTGCGGCATAAAAAGCACATCGCTCTTTTTCTCGCGCCGGATCTCATGCACAAACTCAGTGAAAGTCGCCGCGTTGGTCAAGTTGATGTTGGCGTTGGGCTCGACGCCATGACGGTCACCGCCTGAGATCAGCAACATATTCCATTTCTCGGCCAGTTGGCGCACCGCGCGATTCTCTTCCCAGTTTCGAAGGCCGTTCAGTTCCAGCGCGTGCAGGTGGTTGCCATTCTTTTGCAGGAACTCATTGACCAGGAACCCGTGCTTCTCTTTACCAATGAGGTAGAGATCCCACAGCGGGTGATTGAAGACCACCAGCACGTTCGGCTCCTCATCGAGAGCGCGCAAAATCTCAGTGAAGCGCGCGTCGCTGGGGTTGGCCGTGTAACTTGACAGCGTGCTCATCCACTCCGTCGCCTTGCCGCTGGGCAGATTGTGAACGCCCAAGTGAAAGGACTGATTGCCGTAAGGAGCCGTCCACTCGACCGATACCGGAATCTGCCGCGCGCTGGGAACCGTGCGCAGCAGCATCGGCGCATTGATATTGTCGTGGTCCGTGATTGAGACCATCGGCGCAAGGTCGATCTTTTCAACCTGGCGGCTCTCAAGATCGAAAGCCAGCTTGGGGGTCATCGGTGGCGTCCAATAGCTGGCCGCATAATCCACGCGCACCCCATGCATCCGCTCCGAGCGCTGCTCAAGACGTGAGAGCAGAGGGCGCATCCATGGATATTGATTGCCGAAGTTAGCCAGAAAATCCAATGTCTCGTGCGACTGGTTGGTGTGGCTGTGCAATGAAACGCCGCACCGGAAGCCTTGCGGCGCCTTTTTGTCGCGCCACAGGTACGAGATGGTCGATTGGGCCATTGCCGCTCCTGGATTCAACGAGCGAGTTCCGCTGGTGAACTGGAATCTCTGGAGCCAGTTTGCAGGACCAACTATCAATGCAGGATGAACATACGAAGAACACAGCTTCAATTAGCGAAGGAATCAAGAAAGTCACGAGAAATCCCAAGAAAACACCTGGAAAATCCCAAGAGTGCGCTACTCCAAAGTTATCGGGGTGCCTCAGCATTTTATCGCGATGTTTTCTGGAGAGGCGTATTTGCCGAAACGCCGAGCGATCCTTCGAGTTGCCGCGCAGGGGATTGACGGAGACTGATCTGGCAGTTGACGCGGTGACAGGTGGGCGCACCTGGATCGGTGCCCCAGTATTTCGTCTCCATCCAGGATCCTCACGCTGCCGGGCGTGCGATGGTGCCTGCCATCCGACGCCGGAGAATGGATACTGTCTAAGCCACCTAAATAGCGTTTTAGTCACCTAACTACAAGGGGATCAAGGGAGTCGGCGGCCTCGCTGCAAGGCGTGCAGTTCGTAGCGGAATACGTCCGGGCTGAACACCTCAGAAAAGAAATCAGTGCGTTTTCAAGTCAGCGCCAAACAACGAGAAAAGGAGAGCGGAGCAAGCAGATCCTTACTCTGGATTCACTTGAGCCAGCATGGATGGTGTCCGATCATGTTAAACCCACGTGAATTTCGCAGAGTCGTCGCTATGCTGGGAATCAGGGTCCGGATGCTGTTCGGAGTTGGGCTTCTTGCGGCGACCGGCGGCCTGTCAGTCCATGCGCAGGTCAGTGTTACCACCTGGCACAACGACATTGCCCGGACCGGCCAAAACCTCAATGAGACAATCTTGAATACCTCCAACGTCAACGCCACGCAGTTTGGCCTGCTCTTTTCGCAGCCGGTTGACGGGTACGTTTATGCCCAGCCGCTCTACCTTCCGAACCTGACGATCGGAGGCGCGTCGCATAATGTTGTCTTCATTGCAACCGAGCATGACAGTGTGTACGCCTTCGATGCCGACAACAACGCAGGCGCCAACGCGAATCCCTTATGGCTTGCCTCACTACTTGCTCCCGAGCACGGAGCGGCGGCCGGCGCCACCACGATTCCTGCCAACGTCGGTTCCGACATTTACCCCGAGATGGGAATTACAGGAACCCCGGTAATCGACCCACTCAGCGGCACGCTGTATGTGGTGAGCTGGACACTGGAAGGGACCAATTATGTCCAGCGGCTCCACGCACTGGATGTGACCTCTGGAGCGGAGAAATTCGGCTGCCCTGTCGTTATCTCGGCGACGATTCCAGGCATAGGGAACGGCAGCGTGAACAGCACTCTGACCTTCGATTCCGAGTGGGAACTCCAGCGGGCGGGACTTCTGCTGCTCAATGGAATCGTCTATATCGGCTTCGGATCAGTTCAAGATGCAGGTCCGTGGCATGGGTGGATCTTGGGCTACAACGCGGCAACGCTTCAGCAGACCGGTGTATTCTGTACCACCCCGAATGGGGTCGGCGGTGGCGTATGGATGAGCGGCGCGGGACTCGCGGCGGAAGTCAACGATCCAGCCGGTCATCCATTTGGGCGCATGTTCGTTCCTACCGGAAATGGCGATTACACGGCAACGGCGCCCTATGGCCCGGGGATGGACTATGGAGACACCGTTCTCAGTCTGGATCTGACAAACGGAGCGCCAACCGTTCAGGACGAATTCACACCGATGAATCAGGCCGCAATGGACGCGCTCGACGGGGATCTGGCCTCATCCGGGCTGATGATCCTTCCCGCTCAGACCATGGGCAGCGCCCCGAATCTGATAGTGCAGGGAGCTAAGTCGGGTGAATTGTACCTGCTGAATCGCGACAACCTCGGGGGATACAATCCCGCCGGCGATACAGTGGTCCAGGAGTTCAAAAACTCGGCGAGCGCATGGAGCACGGCCGCCTACTGGAAAGGCAATGTCTACTATTGGGGCGTGAAAGACACGCTTAAGATGCTACCGGTTGTCAATGGTCAGCTAACGGGCCCCACAGCCATTTCTTCCGAAACGTACGGATTCCCGGGAGCGACTCCGTCAATCTCAGCCAACGGCAACACCCAGGGGATCGTATGGACGATCGATGCGGAGGCATACCGAACGGGAGGGCCCGCCCTGTTGCAGGCGCACGAGGCAGCCAATCCGGCCACCACGCTCTACTCGAGCAACACAAACGCATCGCGTGACAATCCGGGTAATGCAGTTAAGTTCACCGTGCCGACGGTGGCCAACGGCAAGGTCTATGTCGGAGCGCAATACCAGTTGAGCGTCTTTGGATTGTTGGGTGCGCAACAGACGGCCGCCAGTCCGCAACTCAGTCCGGGCGCGGAATCCTTTAGCGGCAGCCTCACGGTGAACATGACCGATGCGACGGCCGGCGCCAAGATCTATTACACCCCGGATGGCAGCACGCCCACCGTTTCATCGAAGGTGTACTCGACTCCCATCACCATTACGGCAACAACGACAATCCAGGCGATGGCGGCCGCGCCCGGATACCTTCAGAGCAGCGTATCCTCAGAGACCTATACCGGCCTGTCGCAGGCCAGTGCACCCACGTTTTCGCCGGCAGGTGCAACGTACACCACGTCTCAGTCAGTAGCGATCGCCGATGCAACCAGCGGCGCAACTATCTACTACACCACCGACGGAACGACGCCGACCACTTCATCCGCTCAGTATTCCGGAGCAATCTCCGTTTCGACGACTGAGACCATCGAAGCCATTGCCGCGGCCGTCGGCTATTCCGCCAGCAGTGTCTCTTCGGCTACTTACACCATCACACCGCCGGCGGCAACGCCAACATTCTCACCCGCGGCTGGCACTTATGCCTCAACCCAGAGCGTGTCCATCACCGACGCGACAAGCGGCGCAACCATCTACTACACCACCGACGGAACGACGCCGACCGCCTCGTCCACCCCATACACGAGTGCAATCACCGTCGCGTCGACAGAAACGCTTGAGGCGATTGCGGTGGCCAGAGGCTATTCCCAAAGCGCATTGGCCTCCGCGCCATACATAATAAATCTGCCAACACCTGGCTTTATCGTTAGTGGTACATCGGTGACCATGTCCGCCTCCGCCGCAACTGTTAACACCACGTCGATCGTCACCGTGACACCCGTGGGGGGCTTCACTGGCAGCGTCGCTCTGACCGCAGCTATCACCAGCAGCCCGAACGGCGCACAGAATCTCCCCACCTTAAGCTTTGGCTCGACCACTCCGGTGAGCATTACCTCCGCAACCGCGACAACCGCCACCCTCACCATTACAGCCGCGCCTGCTTCCAGCGCGAAAACCACCACTCCCAAGCGCCTCGGGGTTCCCTGGTTTGCGTCCGGCAGCGCAACTCTGGGTTTTCTCCTTCTCTTCGGAGTCCCCAGTCGGCGCCGTTGCCGGCGAGCCATGCTTGGAGAGATGCTGCTGCTCCTTGGGACGCTTTGTGGAGGGTTGCTCGCATGCAGCGATGGAGTTACTGGCAGCGGACTCGGCGGAGGCACCATTTACGCCACCACTCCAGGAGCCTACACCGTGACCGTGACGGGCAAGTCAGGCGCGACCACAGAAACGGGCACGATTGCCCTCACGGTACAGTAGCTCTCGGTTGAATCCCGCCGCCGTACCGGCAGGTGCGTTAGGACCCTGGAATGCAGCACTCCAAAGTTCAATCGTCTATTTGCTTGTCTTGGCAATCTCAGGGCCGAGAAACTCTTCGATCGTGCTGCAAGCCATCAGATCTTCATCTGCGGGCGGCGTGGCGTTCGTCGGTGACATGCTCATAGTTGCCTCGGCTGCCAGATAGTTCTCCGTCAATCCCTTGCGCAGCATTTCGAAGGCCTGTTCCGGCGTGTCGGCAAACTGGAAGAGTTCAATATCTTTGGGTGAGATTGCGCCGGTATCGACCAGCACATCCAGATTGAAGACCTTCTTCCAATACTCCGAGCCATAGACGACCACCGTGATCTTCTTGGCCAGCTTGTGGGTCTGGGCCAGGGTCAGGATCTCGAACATCTCATCCAGCGTGCCGAAGCCGCCGGGAAAGACGACCAGCGCTTTGGCCAGGTAGGCAAACCACAGCTTGCGCATGAAGAAGTAGTGGAACTCAAAGTTGAGCGAGGGCGTGATGTAAGGGTTTGGATGCTGCTCGAATGGCAGCCGGATGTTCATCCCGATCGTCTTGCCGCCGGCCTCGTACGCGCCGCGGTTGGCCGCTTCCATGATGCCCGGCCCTCCGCCGGAGGTCACCACGAAACGGTGGCTCTGTGAAGGGATTTCCTTGGCCCAGCTTGTCAACAGATAGGAGAGCCGCCGCGCATCCTCATAATAGCGGGCCATCTCGACGGCCGCCTCGGCGCGCTTACGTTGCAGATCGGTTGCCTTGCCCTCGGCGATCTCCACGGGTTTGGCCGGCTGCTCGTGGCTGGGAGCGGGGCGCACCGAGCCCGTGTTATCCAGCAATTCGAGGGCGTGATCGGCCTCTTCACGGCCGCGAAAACGCGCCGACCCAAAGAAGACCACCGTGTCCCGAATCTGCTCGTGGCGAAAGCGTGCCAGCGGTTCCATGTACTCCGAGACGATGCGGATAAGCCGCCCATCGGCGCTGTTCAGAAAGCTGGAGTTCTCATAGGCCAGTGGAGCCTTTTCAAGCTGCGTCGGCGTTCCGTCGGCTGGAATCACGGCGACCGGCGCTGATCCCTGACCCGTGTTCTCTGAGCCCTGTATTGTCATCTCTCATCGATCCCGACGCCGGAGCGCGTCCGAAAGCGTAATCCACAGATTTAAAAGCCCCAACCCCGATACCACGCCGCGTACAGCTCCGTTGGACGCGTAGCGGGCGATTGTTGGAAAGTACTGAATCAATGCGTTTTGGTCCCATAAGTATCGCGACCTTGGAAAAAACCAAAGCAAGTCGCCTGACCAACGCGCGATGTCGCCCGACCATGGCGCGATGATGATCACCATGCTGATGAACATGAGCAGAAAGACGCGCAAATACAGTTCAGACCTCACCAACCAGGGCGGAATCCTCTGCGGCGCGTGAGCGGAGGCCTGCGCCTGGTTCGGCCCTGCTTCGCGTGCTGAAATGGGTATGGAATCTGGCGCGAACCCAGACGCGGACTGCGGCTTCGAGGCAATGGAGATAGACGTCAGTTCCGGCTGTTGGGACATGCTCAGGTTTCGCGCGCCGCCCCCGATTTCCGCCCCACTTAGAGCATTTGGCTCAGGCCTATCCACCGACCCGGCTCAGAGACGCCGTACTGCAACGGTAACACAAAGTGGCTGCCCCGGAGGGCGCGAGTCCCGTACTCAAGATGCATCCGCGTTGATCCTGTAGCTCCCATAGTCAATGGTGAAAACCGCCGTTCCGCCGATGCGTACCTTGGTTTCGCTTCGGTTTTGCTCGGGTAGCCAGAAATCGCCGGTCTTGGAGAAGGATTGATGGATCAGCGTTCGCGAAATCCAAAACGAAGGGCTCTTGGCCGGCTCCGCTTCGAACTTGACCAGCGCGAACTCCGTCGCATCAACCCAGATTTTGCCCCGATAGAGGAACTTGTTTGCCATAAGTGGCTGCACATCCAGGACATAAGCCCACCGTCCTGCCAGACTCTCCATCCCAATAAAATGGAATTTGTAATTGGCCGCCGTCAGTGCCGTCGCCGCTTTGTCCCGCGAGGCTTCTTTCTCGCTGTCCAGCGCCCGCTTCAAAACCCTCTCAAGCAGGAACTTCGACCCGCTTTGAGAAACGATGTGAAAGCTCTTCCCCGAAGCAGCATCATAAATGTACTCAACTTCCATTTGAGCAGCCAGGTTGGCAGGGAACCCCTTGTACTCGACCCTATAATGGCGAGTCGACTTCAAGTGCTTCAGTTTCTCGCTCCGCGCCTGATCATGGCGCTGCATCTGGTTGGCAATCTGCACGGCGGTGAGTGCCGGGGGCGAGGCCGTGCTGGCTGTCTCCGAAGAGATTCCGCCCGCCATAAAGACGAACAAGAGCGCCAAAACGGATCCTCTTGCGCGACGGAAAAACATGCAGGTATCCTACACCGCTCTTTGAGACCCTGGATGAACCGCAGATGAGAAGTTGATCAGATCCCGCCGGAGCTGCCCTTTCTGAAGTTTCAGAAACGGAAGTAAGCGCCAATCATCGGCTCAGCCGTGTGGGTGAAGGCACCCGTCGAGGAAAAAGCCGAGGTGAGGTCGGGCGCTCTGTAGACGTTGCCGCGGTACTGCAGTCGCAAGCCAATGTGCGGCAACAAGCCCCAATCCACACCAGCTCCATACACAAAGACAGCCTTGGTGCTGGTGCTGGTGTTGGTGTTGGTGTTGGTGTTGGACTGCCCACCTGCGGGAGCATCGATGAGAATGCCTGCGCCAGCCAATGCGAAGGGCTTGAGATTGGCGATCCTTAGCGACGCCACCCAGTCGCCGGTCACCTCGTGCGCATCGGCCGAAACCGCCGTCGGCAGGCAAATTCCACTCCCAACCGGGCAGGATGTCGGAATGGTGGAACGGTACGTCTGGTTAGCACGGTTGAAGGCGTATGTGGCTTCATATCCGATGACCGGGTTGCGAATGTGCCGCGCCTCAAGCAAGAAACCGGCCGCATTGGAGGGGCTTTGGGTTGTGCCATTGCCCGTCGAGTTTTCCGTGAAGTCTCCATAAAGACTTGCTGCTACGTCGGTTTGGGCATTCGACAAGCCGCAGGCCGACAGAGCCATCCCGACGGCTAAAAGAACTGAACTGATCGATCTCGTTTGCACCTCGTCCTCCTGATTTTGTGAGCCAAGGCCTGGTGGCTCCCACATCATAGACGCGGTCAAAGAGGCGTTGGTTGAAGTTCCGGACGATTTCGGCCCCCTATCCGGCCGCCTGGCCACGGTCAAGAGCCCCAATGCATTACCCTCATAAGGTTGGATCAAAACGGCCTTGGGGACCTCACTTTGCGCATTGTCCTTTCGAATATCGGCACCTACGGCGACACCAATCCGCTGATCGCCATTGCTTTGGAATTGAAACGACGCGGGCACACGCCGGTAATGGCGCTGCCGGAAATCTACGAACCGAAGATCCGGCCCCTGGGCCTCGAGTTCCACGTCGTCCGCCCGGATATCGACCCCACCAACACCATCCTTGTCGAGATGGTCTACGACATCAAGAACGGCACGGAGCATGGATTGAGAGATTTTCTCTTCCCCGTGCTGCGTGACACGTATGCCGACCTGCTCGACGCGGCGACCAAGCCGGAGCGCGCCGACTTGCTGTTGTTGGGCGAGCTGAACTATGCCGGGCCGCTGGTCGCCGAAGTGACCGGGATTCCCTGGGCCAGCTACGTCCTCGCGCCCCTCTCGTTCTTCTCTGCATTCGACCCGCCAGTGCTGCCGCCTTACCCCCGGCTTGCGCGCGCCGACCGTGCGGTGCCGGGCTTTGGGCGCATCATCAAGCGGGTGGCGCGATTCGTTAGCCGCAAGTGGCCTGAGCCTATCTACGAATTGCGCCGTGAGCTGGGCCTGCCGAAAGGCACAAATCCTCTTTTCGACGCCAAGCACTCACCCAACCTTGTGCTGGCGCTCTTCTCGCGCGTGCTCGGTGTCGAGCAAAAGGACTGGCCCGCAAACACGCTCATCACCGGCTTCTGCTACTACGACGCCGACGCGGGCAATCAGGCGTTGCCGTCCAATCTGGAAAACTTTCTGAAAAACGGCCCGCCGCCGGTCGTCTTCACCCTGGGCTCGGCCGCCGTGCTGGCAGCCGGAAAGTTCTATGAGTTCTCAGCGAAGGCGGCTATGAAGCTCGGAATTCGCGCGGTACTTTTGATTGGAACAGACCCCCGTAACCGGCTGCAAACTGCGCTGCCAGAGTCGATCTGCGTGGCCGAATATGCGCCCTACTCTGAACTCTTCAACCGTTCTGCGATGGTCGTGCACCAGGGCGGCGTCGGCACCACCGCGCAATGCCTTCGGGCAGGCAAACCAATGCTCATCATGCCCTTCTCTCACGACCAGCCCGACAATGGCCGGCGCATGTTGCGGCTCAAGGTGGCCAAGGTGATTCAGCGCAGCCGCTACACACCCTTTCGCATTGCGCGCCGCGTGAAAGCGATGCTCGCCGATCCGCTGCTTGCCAAGCGCGCCGAAAGCGTAGCCAAGCAGTTAGCAAGAGAAGACGGCGTCAAAACAGCCTGCGATGCGCTGGAAGAGTTATACCGGAAGAGCCGCTAGTAAGAGTCACACACGGGTACTCCACACCTGGCACAGGATCATCGTGCCAGATGTGGGATGGCAAGAACGTTTGGGTGCCCTACCCTCGCCGCGTCTTTGTCTTTGCGGCTAGAGTGGGGTACTAACAACTTACACAGTCGGCCGCCAACGCAAAATCGGCTTTCGTGCCGCCTGCACCTCGTCCAGCCGCGAAACCCGCGTCGAGTGTGGCGCAGTCTTCACTAACTCCGGCGTCTCCTCAACCTCGCGTGCAATCGCGCGCATGGCTTCAATAAATAAGTCCAATTCTTCCAACGACTCACTCTCTGTCGGCTCAATCATCATTGCGCCGGCTACGATGATCGGGAAACTCACCGTATAAGGATGGAAACCGTAGTCGATCAGCCGCTTGGCGATATCGCCCGTCTTGACTCCCTTTGCCGCCTGCCGCTTGTCGCTGAAAACCACCTCATGCATTGAGCCAGTTTTATAAGGCAATTCATAGAGGTCTTCGAGCTTCTTGCGAATGTAGTTGGCATTGAGCACCGCGTCTTCCGTGGTCTGACGCAGGCCATCGGGACCATTGGCCAGAATGTAAGCGAGCGCGCGAATGAACATCCCAACATTGCCGTAGAAGGCGCGAACACGGCCTACCGAGTCAGGCCGGTCATAACTCCAGCACTTCGTGCCGTTCTCGTTTTGATGGAGGACAGGAGTCGGTAAGAACGGCTCAAGAAACGCCTTGCAGGCTACTGGGCCCGAACCAGGACCTCCGCCGCCATGGGGCGTCGAAAAAGTCTTATGTAGGTTGAGGTGCATTACATCCACGCCAAAGTCGCCGGGGCGCGTCTTGCCCACCAGCGCGTTCATATTCGCGCCGTCCATGTAGAGCAGCGCGCCTTTGGCGTGAAGAATCTCGGCGATGCGGTGGATCTGGCTCTCGAAGACCCCAATCGTTGAAGGATTGGTCAGCATCAGCGCGGCGGTCTCTTCGTCCACCTGGCGAGTTAGCGCCTCTAAGTCGATGCCGCCTTCCGAGTTAGACTTCAGATTCTCGACCGAGTAGCCACAGATGGCCGCCGTGGCCGGGTTAGTGCCATGCGCCGAGTCGGGGATGAGAATCTTCTTGCGTGGATTTCCTAGCGACTCATGCCACGCGCGAACTAACAGAATCCCGGTAAACTCGCCATGCGCGCCCGCTGCCGGCTGCAACGTAATCGCATCCATGCCGGTAATCTCCACCAGGCAGCGCTGGAGGTTGTCGATAATCTCCAGAATTCCCTGGGCCAGCGAGTCGGGCCGGTAAGGATGCGCGTCCGCCAGACCCTCAATCCTCGCCACCCACTCATTTACTCGCGGGTTATACTTCATAGTGCACGAGCCCAGCGGATACATGCCGAGGTCGATGGCATAATTCCACGTCGATAGACGCGTAAAGTGGCGGATAATCTCGATCTCGCTCAGTTCAGGCAGTTCGCCAGCCACGTCGCGGTGTGCGTCGCCCAGCAGCGCTGCGGCATCGACAGCCGGGACATCGAGAGGCGCCAGCTTGTAAGCCCGCTTCCCCGGCGACGACTTCTCGAAGAGCAAACCCTCGTTCTGCGCCTGGTGCGGGCGGACCTTGCCGGTGGTGCGTGAAAAAGGGATTTCAGATGATGCCATTCTGCCTCGCTGAAAACGGTTAAGACTTATTCGTCAAAATCTCATTTGTTGGAGATTCCTGTGCGAGTGCCTTTTCGTACCGGCTCTCTCCGGAGTTCCATTCCCAGATTCCCGCGATAAACCCAGTAAACAATCCTTCCAGTGTGGGGACGATGCAGTCCAGAAATGTCTTACCCAACGGAAGGTGATGGTAATGAGCATTAAGAACACGATAAGCGCACACAGAGCCACCAGCAATGAGCATATCGCGGAGAACATACGCGACTTGTCCACGCTCGCGTTTTCTTTTCCACGCCTGGTTCCGCGCGTCGAGGTTGACAATCATTTCGCCATTGAGGAGTGTCTGCATTCTTACTTCGACCTTGACTGAATCATTCGCTTGGGGTTGAGTCTCATCTTCCAGCCGAGATGTTCTAAATCCTCATTCATTCAAACTTGCGCCGAAACAGATGCGTCCGCCAGCACTTTAGTCGCAGCGTCGATGTTGGCGCGCGTAATAACTTCCGTTGCGCACCAGAGCGTGCAGTTTTGCAGTTCTGGATACCAGCGGCGCAAATCAATGCCGCCGATGATCTTCGCGTCGAAAAGCCGTTGGCCCCATCGCGCCGAAGCTTCTTCGGTTTGAAGCACGAACTCATTGAAGCGCGGCGCGCCCTGGAAACGCAGCTTCGCTCCCGGCTGAGACGAAAGAGCCTGCGCGGCATAACTCGCCTTGGCCAGGTTATGCTCAGCTAACTCGCGAATTCCTTCTTTGCCGTAGACGCTCAAAAAGATAGTCGCCATCAATGCGACCAGTGCCTGATTAGTACAGATATTCGAGGTAGCCTTTTCGCGCCGGATGTGCTGCTCGCGCGTCGACAGAGTCAACACAAAGCCGCGATAGCCTGAGCTATCGACAGTCTGGCCGACCAACCGGCCTGGCATCTGGCGAACGTACTTCTCTTTGGCTGCGATCACTCCGCAAAATGGCCCGCCATAACTCAGCGCCACGCCAAATGACTGCGCCTCCATGCTGACGATATCCGCCTCAACCGGCGGACGAACAACGCCGAGCGAGACAGCCTCGGCAATCGACACTATGAGTAGCGCGCCCTTGGCGTGTGCAATCTCTGCAATCGCGGGGATATCTTCGATCACTCCGAAAAAGTTAGGGCTTTGCACAAGAACCGCCGCCGTCTTTTCAGTAACTGCGGCTGCCAGCGCTGCAAGGTCGATGCGGCCAGACTCGTCGTCGTACCCAACTACGAAATTCGACAGCTCCTGATGCTTCGAGTAGGTCTCCATCACCTCGCGGTACTCGGGATGGACCGTCGCAGCCACAACAGCCTTCTCCCGGCCGGTGATGCGCATGGCCATCCTGACCGCTTCCGCCGCGCCGGTCGAGCCGTCGTACATGCTGGCGTTGGCGACATCCATGCCAGTCAGCTCGGCGATCATGGTTTGAAATTCGAAGATAGCCTGCAGCGTGCCTTGAGTAATCTCCGCCTGATAAGGCGTATAACTCGTAAGAAACTCGCCGCGCTGGACCAGTGAGTCAATGATTACTGGCCGATAGTGACGATAACATCCAGCACCAAGAAAGCTGGCGTAATTCGTAGCGTTCTTGCGCCCCGCCGCGCGAAAGTAGTCGATAATCTCGCTCTCCGCATGTTGACGCGGCACATTGAGTTCGCGGTTAAGCCGATATTCTGCCGGAATAACGGAGAATAAGTCGTCAATAGAAGCCGCACCGATCTCGGCGAGCATTTTTTCGCGTTCTGCGGGAGACTTGGGAAGATAGCGCATGATTCAGCTTTTAGCCTTTAGCTCTTAGCTTTTAGCCAAAAGCTCGTGAGACGGCAGCCGCTCAACCTGCCGACAAAACCCATAGAAAGTTAATGCAGCCTTCAACATCTGTGAGCGAGCTAAAGGCTAAGAGCTAATAGCTAGCAGCTTGCCTTTATACCTCTTCCGCGATGAATGCCTCATACGCCGCGGCGTCGAGCAGGCTGTTGAACTGCGCGAGGTCGGCGAGCTCGACCTTGATGATCCAGGTTTCGTGGGGGTTCTCGTTGATCTTGTCGGGCGCTGAGGTCAGCTCTTCGTTGATCGCGGTGACCGTGCCGGCGACCGGCGCAAAAAGATCGCTCACCGCCTTCACGCTCTCGACCGATCCGAAGGTCGCGTTGGCGGTGACCGAGTCGCCGACTTTGGGCATGTCAACGTAAACGATGTCGCCCAGCGAAGTCTGTGCGTAGTCGGTGATGCCGATCGTGCCGATCGTGCCCGCAAGCTCGATCCACTCATGTTCGCGGGTATAGCGGTAGTTTGTGGGGTAGGCCATGGCGAGTCCGCTCCTTGATTCAATTCTCGCGTCAAAAAGAGAACGCTCTAAAAGAGTAGTGTACGGCGGTGGGCGGCGTGAGAATGCTGTGGATTCCCTGGTCAAATTAACGGCGCACCCGAACTTGTGCGCTATTGGGCCGGGCCGAAGCCGGGATAGGGCTCGAGCGGCACGACAGCTACGATCTCAAGCATTCCTGCCTGAAAAATCGGCAGGGAGTCGAGTGCGGCGCGCACTTCGGCCTCGCCCAGAGCCTCCCACAAGATCACCGCGCCAGGAACATCCCCGCGCTTCCAGAGTTGGCGCAGAAGGCCCGAGGCGTAGAGTTCCTTGACCCTCTGGCTCTCGCGGACGGTCAGCTCTTTGGTGAAAGCTTCGGGCGGAAAGGCGTCGACACGGCGGCGGGAAAGCGATAAAAACTGCATGGAAAGATTGTAAAGGCAGGGAACAGGAATGGCGGCTGTCGATAGGTCCATTAGGTTCATCGTTTCCCACCCATTCGCCGGAAAAGGGCGAACGGGGCACGGAAGTGTCTGAGCTGTACGGACAGTGCCTAAGCGTCTCTAAGTTCCTATGCCCTGTTTTCTATCTTCTAAAGAACTTTCCTCGCCCGCCGTTCGCCCAGGGATCGTAATGCGCGGCGAAGTTGGCGCGGGTCTGGACGCTGGGGTGGTTGTACATCCAGAACTCAATCAGCGGGCTGGGATTGGGGTCTTCGAGCCAGGCCTCGCCCATGTGATTGAACGCTCCAACAGCCGTCTTTTGCGGATCGGCGACGATGCCGTGGATGGCCTCTTGGCCGTACACATCGGCTTCGTGCTCGATGTGGCGGCTATAGGTGTTGGTGGCTGGCTGCATTACGATGCCTGCGGCGGAAAGAGTGAAGAGCAGCACAAGAAATCCCTGACGGCTTGCGAAGGGATTCTGACCGGCTTCGATGCCGCCCAACCGCCAGCGGGCTCCAAAGCGGCGTGCAATCCATCCGGCAAACCCGGCACACGCCCAGAAAACAAAGAAGATGGCAACCGCACTGACTGCGATTCCCTTGGGAATGTGGTTGAGCACATAGTGGCCGCTCTCGTGGCCGAAGATGAAGAGGATCTCGTCGTCGGGCATGCGGTCGGTCACCGTATCCCACATCACAAATCGCTTGGTCGCGCCGATGCCGGTCACATACGCATTCAGGCCGTTGCTCTTGGCGCTGGCCTTCATCAGGAACATGCGGTCAGGCGGGATATGGGTTCCGGTGCGTGCAACGATGGTCTCCAGTCTCTCCACCAGAGCGGAGTGTGTCTTAGCGAGCGGTTCGAACTTGTTAAAGATGGGATCGAGCAGCGGAGCCGCAAAGACCGAGATCACAATCAGCGGCAACGTGATCAGCCAGGCCCACACCCAATAACGGCGCGGCGAGACTCGCACGATCCAGTTGAAGAACAGCAGAATCGGCGCGCCAAAGAGCAGCGAGAGCCCCAGCGCCTTCGCCATGTCGCCAAACCAGCCCGCCCAGCCTTGCACGCTGATTCCAAAGTGGCGGGCGACCGTGTGGCCGATCAGGTCCAAAGGCAGGGCGGCCAGCGCTGTGACGACGATAAAGACGGCGAAGAAGAGCAGTCCCTGCATCCAGCGGCGGCGCAGCCGGCGCTCGGTCCATGCGGCCAACCGGGTGGCCCAGCGAGTGGCCAGCAACAGCCAGAGAACGGCCAGTCCCCAGAGGGAGCCGGCAATGTCGAGCGCAAGCTCGATGTGGCTGAGGGTGATTGCTTTGGCCAGTTTGTCGGGCGGCAGGTTATAAGCCTGCTGGACTGGTTGCGCGGGTGGCTGTGCTGGGGTTGCAGACGGAATGGTTGAGGCTTGCACGGCCTCGATGCGTCGCGGCGGAGTCGTAATCATCAGGCCGGGGCCAAGGCGCGGAGCCACGGCGGCACCAAGCAGAATACAGGCAAGCGCCAGCACCCATCGATGAGCGACACTCATGCGATTCTTTCTGGTTGGCGGCTTGCTCTGCGACAATCAAGGTTGCAGATGGTTTTACGCGAGCACCCCCAACCCATGCCCCATCATTGTCTCACCGCCCGAAGGCGGCCCGCATCGATCCTTTCAGTTAGCTCTGTTCTTACCGGTTTTGCTCTCGCTGCGTCGTTGTGCACCTCGGCTTCTGCACAGCAGGAAAAGCCGGCGCTGCTGGATGTAATGACCACAGAGCTCAATCGCGCCTTTAGCTCGCTCGGCAAGCAAGGGCCCGGCACTCAAGCATCAGACAAGCAGTTGCCGCCCTACTTTCTCAGCTATGCCGTCTGCGACGCCAGCGCAATTTCGATCGCAGCTCAATACGGAGCGCTGATTAGCGATTCGGCCAGTCACATCCGTGAAGCCGATGTGCAAGTGCGCCTCGGCGAGCCAAAGCTCGACAACACGCACGGTACCCATCGCGGCTCGGCGGTCTACTCGACCGATCTGCCGCTCGCCGCCGACCGTGAAGCCCTGGCGCGGTCGCTTTGGCTAGCCAGCAACACTGGATACGGCAACGCTCTCGATAACTACCTGCGCGTGAAGACCGAGGCTGAGGTGCGCGCCAAAGAAGAGGACACCTCGCCCGACTTCAGTCAGGAGTCGCCGCAGATGCACATCGGCAAGCCCGCCCCGCCGGTAGTGGTCGACCGGGTGGCCTGGGAGCAGCGGGTCCGGGCGCTCTCGCGGCTCTTCCGCGACTACCCCGATGTCGACCGCAACGTGGCAATGCTGACCGTCGAAAACGAGACCGACTACTTTGTCTCGTCTGAAGGTTCCGAGGTCGTAGCTCCCCATTTACAGGCGCGCGTGGTCGTCTATGCAGTCACCCGCGCCGACGATGGAATGGACCTCTTTCGCGCGCAGACCTTCGAGGCCGAAACGGTCGACGGCCTTCCCACGCAGTCCGAGATGGAGGCCGCTGTCCGCGAACTCGGCAAGAGCCTTGAGGCCTTGCGCAAAGCGCCGATCACTGAGCCCTTTGATGGACCTGCAATCCTCTCTGGTCGTGCCGCGGCGGTCTTCTTTCACGAGGTGCTCGGCCACCGGCTAGAGGGCCAACGACAGCGTGGCGACGAAGAGGGTCAGACGTTTACGAAAGATGTTGGCAAAGAGGTGCTGCCGACCTTTCTTTCCGTGGCAGATGATCCGACCGAGAACCGCATTGAAAAGACCTGGCTCAGCGGCAGCTATGAGTACGACGACGAAGGCCAGAAGGCGCAACGTGTAGCCCTGATTCAGGACGGCATCCTGAAGACATTTCTGATGTCACGCTTGCCGATTGCGAACTTCTCCAACTCGAATGGCCACGGCCGCGCGCAGGCCGGCAAGATGCCTACTGGTCGGCAGGGCAACCTGATTGTGACCTCGACCAGGACCGAGCCCGAGGCCGAGCTGCGCCGGCAGTTGATCTCGGAGGCGAAGAAGCAGGGCAAGCCCTACGGCCTCTACTTCGAAGATATATCTTCAGGATTTGCAGTGACCACGCGCAACTCGCCGCAGGCCTTCCAAGTGATTCCGCTGGTTGTTTGGCGCGTCTATGTCGATGGGCAGCCCGATGAACTGGTGCGCGGCGTCAGCATTGTAGGCACGCCGCAGGCCGCGCTCAAGAGCATCCTCGCTACCAGCGACAAGCGCGAGGTCTTTAATGGCGAGTGCGGGGCGGAGTCGGGGACGGTTCCGGTCAGCGCGGTCGCCCCGGCGATGCTGATGAGCACAATTGAGACGCAGAAGCAGGCGCAGGGCACGGCCAGACCGCCGATTCTGCCCATACCGAAATGATAGGGAACAGGGGTTAGGGATTAGGGACTAGGGAACAAGGAATTGACTGGGTGCCCCACCCTCGCCGCGCACTTGTTTTTGCGGCTAGGGTGGGTTACCAGGAACCCGATCGAGCTTGAATATAGACTCAATTGAGTTGTCGAGAGCCTCGGAGGCACAATGAATTTGATTCGTCCGTTTGCATTGCTCGCTGGAGCCGGACTGATGTCCGTCTGCATGACGGCCTCCGCGCAAACCCGCGCCGACGCCGAAAAGGACCCCGTTCTCAAGGCCATGCTCACGGAGCTCGACCGCAACAAATCCCAGCTTCAGCTAAAGGACTTCGCCAAGCCATTCTTCATCCAGTACCGCCTCGAAGAGATCGACAATCTTGAGATCAAGGCCGAGTTTGGAGCCGTCAGCAGCTCGCAGCGCGGCAGCGGGCGCGTTGCTCGCGTCACGGTGCGCGTGGGAGACAACAAGACCGACAGCTCCGGAGGCCGCGGCGACGGCGCGGTTGAAATGGTAGCGCTCGATGACGACCCTATCGCCATTCGCTCCTCGCTGTGGGACGCAACCGACACGGCTTACAAGAGCGCTCTCGCGGCCTATGCGCGCAAGCAGGCCGAACTCAAGCAGGTTGAGACGCCGCCGCAGGCCGACGACTTCAGCAAAGAGACGCCGGTCATCTCGCTGGCCGAGCCGCTGAAACTGAATGTGGATCAGGCTGCCTGGGAGGCTCGCGTGGCGCACGACAGCGGCCTCTACCGTTCCGATCCCGCCGTCAGCGGAAGCCGCCACGACGTGCACTACTCGTCAGGGAGTTTTACCGCGCGAGTCACGACGACTTACATCGTCAATAGCGAAGGAACCATCGTGCGCAAGTCGTCGAGCTCCTATCAGGAACACATCGCCGTCGGCGCGCAGGCGGCGGACGGTATGAGGCTGGACCGCTCCTACTCGACCTTGGGGACCGCACTCAACGACCTCGATTCGCCGGAGGAGTTCAGCAAAAAAGTTGTGCAGCGAATCGCTTCGCTTGCCGAACTGCGCAAGGCTCCGCTGGTCGAGGAGGAGTATCACGGCCCGGTGCTGCTCAGTTCCGATGCCGGAGCCGACACGCTCTGCGCCCTGCTGTGCAAGCCGCTCACGGCGACGCGGCCAAAGCTGGGGACAGAGGCGCGGACCAACGGTGCGTTTGCATCGAGCTACCATGCGCGCGTTCTGCCCGACACCTTCGACGCAGTCGACGATCCAAGCCTCAAGAGCTACGATGGCAAGGGTCTTCTAGGAGCTTATGACGTGGACGACGAGGGTGTTCCGGCCCAAGCTGTCAAGCTCGTCGTCGACGGCAAACTAGAGAATTATCTGATCGGCCGTGAGCCGGTGCGCGACTTTCCCCATTCGAACGGCCACGCACGCGCGGGCCTCAGCGGTCCTTCCGAGCCGACGGTGGGCGTGCTCAAAATAACCGCGAAGGACGGACTGACAGACGGTGAGCTGAACCAAAAGCTGCTCGACCTGGCCAAGGATCGCGGGCTCAAGAGTGTCTACTACGTGGCGACCATGGGTCCTAAACAAACGCCTCGCCTGCTCTACCGCGTGAGCGCAGACGGCAAGCGCGAACTGGTGCGGGGAGCCGCCCTCGACGACCTTGACCAGCGGGCCCTGCGCTCGAGCGTGGTGGCTGCGGGCAAAGATCTATGGATAGCGAATCACTCCGGCGATGTGCCGGAGACGGTGCTGGCTCCGGCCTTGCTCTTCGACGATGTCACCATCCGCCGCGCCAACGAGAAGAACGACAAGCTGCCCTTCTATCCGCCGCCGGAATAGTAGTCCAGCTCGACGTGGAGCGATTAGTACAGTCTGGATGCCCGACCCTCGCCGCGTTTCTGTTTTTGCGGCTAGGGTGGTATGCCACGAAGCCCTTTATGAGGCATTGTGAAAATCCTTCAGTCTAGCCGCGTGAGATAGGCCTCGCCCTCGGCGGGGCGCAGGCGGCGCGCGATCATTGTGGCCTGCTCGCGGTCGTCGCCCTGTGGCCGGATGCGCACCCAGTAGCTTGCAGTTCCAGGAAACTCGATCACGCTGGCCTCCGGGTATTTGCGCAAGAGCTGATTCTTGAGCTTGATCGCCTTGTGCTCGCTCTTGAATGCGCCGATCTGCACGCACCATCGACCGCCGCTATCAATTGGCTTGGGGCTGCTGTAGACTTCCATCCTCACTCGCGAGAGACCGGCTCGGTAGACGCCCGTAGCCTTGGCCGAGGCAATAGTCAGATCTAGAATCCGGTCCTCGACAAATGGCCCGCGATCGGTGATGCGCATCGCGCTCGACTGGCCGGTCGTGAGATTGGTCACTACGATCAGCGAACCCATCGGCAGCGTGCGGTGCGCCGCCGTCAGCGCCTGGTCGCTGAAGACCTGTCCGTTGGCGGACTTGCGGCCCTTGTAGGGTGCTGAGTACCAAGTCGCCAATCCCTCCTCGATCAGGATCGGCGTGTGTGTATTGATGTAGTCCAGGTCTTCATCGCTGATCCCGCCCGGCGGTGCAGGCGTAGGCGCGATGCGTGCCGGTTGCGCTGGCGCGGATTGACGAGGAACGCTCTGGGCCTGAACCGGAGGCGGAGCCGCTTGGGGAGCCGGCAGCGGCGCCCGAGCTTGCTTATGCCCGCAGCCGGAGACAAGGACCGCTAGGACCAATCCGGCCTGGATCTTCGAGAGATAAGGGTGCCCCATCCTCGCTGCGTTGTTGTTTTTGCGGCTAAGGTGACTCACCACGACTCCGTCCTGGTCCTCGCCCGTCAACGCCGCGAACCCCCACCCTGTTCAAATCGGTCGGCCAGTTCGCGCAGTTTTTCCGCTACAGTCCGCAGCGCTGTGATCGACTCCCTGCGTACCTGCGGAACCACTGCGTCGTTCACATACGCGACGGCATGGCGCAGTTCCATCTCGATCAGCTCCACAGCTTCTTCGATGCGGCTGCCAACGCCGCCCAGATCGGGTCTATAGCCCGGAGGAGGATTGGTACTCATGATGAATCACCTCACGCCCGGAGACTTTACCAGGCATTCTCTTTCTCAGTCTCTGTTGCGCACCACGCCGAGTCAATCGCAGAAGACCCCAATGTGCCGCAATGATCAATATTGAAACGAGTTCCCAGCAAAGGAATCGACCACTCATCGTCGAATTCGCCAGTAACCTTTCCCTCACAGAACGCGTCAGACCTTAAGGAGCGGCTTCGACCTGGGTTGGTCATGTTTTCCGTAACTGTTTGGCAGGCAGGTCACCTTTTCGTGAGATCTGCCTATTTGCATCGAAGAGACACTTCAGCGATAGCATCAATACAATTCAATTCACAACTCCGCTCGCGAGGACATTTCTTTTTTGGCAAGTCGAACGAGGAAGAACGCAATCGAATGCGCCCCCGCCTCATGGATCTTGTGCCCGGCGCGGTTGAATCGTTGCGCCCTTGTTGCGCTGGCCGGAGCTGCCTTGCTTCTGGCTCCCCTCGTAATCGCAGCTGCGCAACCGCTCGACCCCATGGCCGATCCGCCCTTGCCCGACGCCCCTCAATCGCAAATTCAAGCGCACCATAAGCCCCCCACGCCGGGGCCGTGTCAGGCCGGGCGCTCCAGCGCGGAAGCTGCGCAGGCCGCGGCGGTGGGCGCGGCCTTTGGAACTGCCAGTGCCGCTGACGGCCCCAACCCCGAATCCGAGCTACAGCCCAAGCCCTGTCCGCCTTTGACGCCGTTGATCAACTGGTATGCGCGCTTTACCACCGGACCGCAGGTCAAGCCGCTTACCCCCAAAGAAAAGGGTTGGCTGGCCATTCGCAACGTAGTCGATCCCTTCAATGCCATCACCATTCTGGGCAGCTCCGCCATCGCGGTCGGCTCAGACGCGGAATCGCCTTACGGGCCCGGAATGCACGGCTTCGGAAACTACGTCGGCGTCAGTTACACGCAAGACATGACCGGCGAGTTCGTTGGCACCTTTATGATCTGCTCGCTTGCGCACCAGGACCCGCACTACCATCGCATGCCTTCAGCCACGGTTCGCCATCGCATCGGTCATGCGCTGCTGCAGGTGTTATGGACCCAGGGCGACGACGGCAAGGGAATGCCGAACTACGCAAACCTCTTCGGCTTCGCCATCGACGACGAGGTCGCCAATCTCTACGTGCCCGGCCGCGAGACCGATCTGCCAGCCAGCGCCGAACGCTACGCCACCGGCTTCGCCACAGCGCCTATTGATAACTTCGTCACCGAGTTCGTCCCCGACGTGGCCAGCCATATTCACGTCCGCGTAGTCCTGATCCAAAGGATCATCAATCAGGTTGCCAGATCCGAAGGCGGCAGCCAACCGTAACGCATGTCAGAAGTGCGGTCTTGGATGAGACGCTACCAAGTTTTTCTTGCAGTCTTGGCAAGAAAACATTCCGCCTCCGCGCCGTCCAATCGTCTTCCTATCGACCAGTATGATTTCCTCCGCCTCTTCAATCGACAGTCTTGCCGCCATCGTGCTCAATGGTATTGGCGGCCAAGCTAAAAGGCCAACTGACAGGGGAAGCAGTTTAGAATCAATTGTGCATGTTGGTGATTCAATGATTGAATTTGCTCATCCGGATAACGGACTTGTCGAAGTCATGCATCCGTCGCGCCTAAAGACGCTGGCTACTCAGTTAGCAAATGCGTTGGCCATGAGGGGAAATACTCGCAGAGCAGAACTTTCCACTGTGCAATAACCCGGGAGGCTATCTCTAAAGTGATACATTTGACCGACGTTTCCAAGAGCTACGGGGTGGGGAAATCCGTCCAGGCCGTAAGCGATATCAATTTGCACATTGGGCCGGCCGAGCGCGTAGCAGTGATGGGGCCTTCAGGTTCGGGCAAGTCAACGCTTCTGAATCTGATCTGCGGTCTGGACGAACCGACATCAGGGTCGGTTAAGGTCGATGGCATGGAGCTTTCCAATCTGACTGACGATGCGCGCACCCGATTGAGGCGAGAGAAGATTGGAATGATTTTTCAGACATTCAATCTCTTGCCGACACTTACCGCGCTTGAGAATGTCGCCTTTCCGCTCCGCCTGCAAGGCATCTGCAAGAAGGATGCCGAGAATCGTGCTGCGTCGATGCTGGAGCATGTAGGCTTGCAAGGTCGCACGACCCACCGACCCGATGAGCTCTCCGGCGGAGAGCGCCAGCGAGTGGCCATTGCGCGCGCACTGATCTTTCGCCCCCCTTTGCTTCTCGGAGACGAACCAACGGGAAACCTCGATTCCGCATCGGGGGAGGAAATTCTTCGCCTTCTTGATCGGCTGCAAGAGGAATACGGCAGCACCTTTCTGATGGTCACGCACAATGCGCAGGCCGCGAGTTACTGCAATCGGATTCTAACTCTGCATGATGGCAGGATTGTTCAGGATGAGCGGTTTGAGCTTGCCCCGGCGAGCGGCCGATGATGATTCCCGCGCTTTGGCAGATCTCTTCGAGGCAATGGAGGACGCACGGTCTCCGGGTCATCATGACGACTCTGGGCATCGCCCTGGGCGTTGCGGTGTTTTTCGCGGTTCGCACTGCGAATTCGGCCCTGCTCGACTCTCTCTCGGCAACGGTTGAGCGGCTGGCCGGTAAGTCAACCTTGGAAGTTACTTCCGGAGAAACTGGATTTCCCGAAGAAGTTCTTGAGACTGTGCGCGCAACTCCAGGTGTCGAGTTAGCCGAGCCTGTCATTGAAGTCATCGTTCACACTGCCTTCGCGGATGAAGGTAATCTGCTCATCCTGGGAGTTGACACGACCGGCGATCAGCAACTACGCCAGTATGAGTTCGATCGCTCGCAGACCGAGATCGCCGATCCGCTGACTTACCTTGCGCAGCCTAACTCGATTCTGCTTTCCCGGTCTTTCGCCGATCGGCATAACTTGCACATCGGAGATCGCATTCCAATCTTCACCGCCAATGGACGCAAGGACTTCACCGTTCAAGGGCTGTTCAAGCCTGTTGGAGTAGGCGCGGTTTTTGGCGGCAATATTGCCGTAATGGATGTGTATTCGGCACAGGTTGTCTTCAATCGCGGACGAAACTTCGATCGCATTGACTTGATGAATTCGCCAAGCGTTTCAGTGGATGAGCTTCAACGGCGGTTGCAGGCACGCCTGCCCGCGGGCCTCGAGTCAGCCCGCCCGCAGATGCGTGGCCAGGCGCTGGAAAACGCCGTGACAGCAATGCGGCTGGGAATGCTGATCACCAGCTTTATTGCGCTTTTAGTCGGCGTCTACATTATCTTTAACTCATTCACGATCGCCGTGAACCAGCGGTGGAAAGAGATTGGCATCCTGCGCGCGATCGGTGTCGAACGCCGGAATGTCAATGCAATGTTTCTCGGCGAAGCTCTGCTGATGGGCGTCATCGGCTCCATCGCAGGGATCGCCGCAGGCTTCTATCTGGCGACGGCGGCAGGCAAGGTCATGGGGTCCATCGCGGCCTCTATTTACGGCATGATCTCCTCCGAGGTTGCGCCGAAGCTGCATCCCGACGCCGTGCTGATCGCGTTTGGCCTGGGCGTTGCCGCCTCGCTAATCGGCGCATGGTTCCCGGCCAGGGCCGCCTCACACCTCGATCCTATCCTGGCATTGCATAACATCGAGTCGCGCCAGCAGGAACCTTCCCTTGGCTGGAAGCGCATCGCGCTGGGATTGGCGCTGGTCTCGGTGACCGCTCTATTGATTCAGTTTTCCACCTCCGGCGTCGGAATGACCATTCAGCTTTCGTATGCGGCTTTCACATTGCTTGGACTAACCCTGCTTTTGCCCAGGATGGTGCAATGGACCGCACGGATGATTCGTCCTCTGATGGATTGGGCTGGCGGGTCTGAAGGCGCACTGGCGGTCGATGCAATGATCCGGTCACCCAGGCGCAGTTCGGCTACTGTCGGCGCATTAATGGTCGGCCTGATGTTTGTCTTTTCCACCGGAGCCTATATCCAGAGTTACAAGCATGTTATTGCTCGCTGGACTCGCCGCACGCTGAATTCGGATCTGGTTGTAGCTACCTCCGCGCTGTTGCGGTCGACTTCCTATCACTTCAGCGAAGATTTGGGTCACCGTATCGCCACGCTTCCCGAAGTGAAAAGCATAGAGAATGTCCGCTTCACATTCATTCCTTTTCAGGGCGACGCCGTAGCTCTCAACGCGATCGCGATGGATAGCTTTCTTGCCCGCGCGCCAGACTCCGTTGAGGGCGCCAATGTGAAGGACGTGCACGACCGATTGGCACGCGGCGAAGGCGTCTTGATCTCAAAGAACTTTTCCGCTCGATGGAAATGCCGCGTGGGAGGCCGCGTACGCCTTAACTCTCCTACCGGAGTTCTTGATTTGCCTGTCCTCGGGATTCTCGAAGATTATCGCTCAGATAAAGGCACGATCTTCCTCGAAAGAGAGCTATACAAGAAATATTGGAACGATGACGCGGTTGATTTTGTCGATGTGAATTTGAAGCCCGGAGAGGACTCAACTCAAGTCAAACATGAGATCGAGCGGCTGACCTATGGCACGGACCATGCGCTGGTCTATACGAACGCCGAGTTTCGCGTCTGGATCGGAAGCCTGGTGGACCAGTTCTTCCTGTTGAACTATATGCAGCTCGTCGTAGCCGTGATCGTCGCGATCGTTGGAATCGTCAATACACTGATCGTTTCAGTGATGGACCGTCGCCGCGAGTTCGCGATCATCCGAGCAATTGGCGGATACCGCAGCCAGATTCGAAAGATGGTGCTGCTCGAAGCCGTCGCCATCTCCATCGTCGGAGTTATGGTGGGCGCACTGGCAGCGGTTTTTAATATACAATTCATGTCGCGCACGGTATCTACGGTTTTGGCGGGTTACGAGGTTCCTTTCTACTTCCCTTGGGCGCTGGTTCTTGAGGCCCTTCCTGCCGTAGTGGTGGTGTCGCTGCTCGCTGCCTGGATTCCCGCGCGGCACGCAATGCAAATGTCGGTCATTGAGGCAATTGGATATGAATAACATTTTAAAATTTCGTGTGCGAATACTGAGGCAAGCAGCGGTTTGTACCGCGATCGCTTGTTTTGCCAGCACACATGGTTTCGGCGCATCGCCCGATGCCCGCAAGATTATGGAAGATGTTTACCGGCAAGACACCAGCCGCGGAACATCCATGCGAGCCAACTTTGAGGTCTTCGACAAAGACGGAAAGCACACCAGGAAGGAGTTCACTTATCGCCGGATTGGCTCCCCGGGAGACAGCAAAATATTGGTGGTCTTTACTGCGCCGGAGGAGATTCGCGGCGTAGCGCTTCTGTCGATCAATCAGCGAGGAGTGAGCGATCGCCAATATATTTATGTTCCCGCGACGCAACGAGTTCGCGCAGTCGTGCCCCAGGAGCGTTCGGCCCGCTTCATCGGCACCGATTTCACCTTTGAAGATATAACGGAACGCGTGCTCGACGATTTCAATTACCGGCTGATCGGCGAGGCAGAGACTATTGAAGGCCACAAGACCTGGAAGATAGAAGCTATACCATCCGATCCATCGCGCTCTCAATATAAGTACATTTACTACTGGGTCGCACAGGATGTCCCCGTCATCCTGCACGCCGAAATGTACGATGCGCAAGGCCACGAGGTTCGCGTGCTCCATGCCAGCCAGATCAAGCGGGTCTCGGGAATCACAGGCGCACGGCGCACCGAGATGACTTCCGTGCAAACCGGAACCAAGACCATACTGACGATCGAAGATGCAAAGTTCAACCTCGCCATGGATGAGAAGCTCTTTACGCCCGAGGAGCTTGGGAAATAAAGTAGCTTCATGAAAGCACAGCGAGTGTTCAATACTGCACAGCCACAAACCAGAAAGAAAATGGATGGTTAATAGGGCTTACACCACGCCTGGGTGGGGTGGGTAAAGGGAAAATTGCATTGCAGAATTTCTATTCATCAGGTATGCTAGCCCTTGAAATCAGATCGAGTTGCCGTTTCCCTGGTTTTTTTGGCAACTTTTCCGCGCGGACCCCGTCCCGGCAACAGGCGTTGAATGGCCGGTGGCGCAGTTAGTCACTTCACGAAAAGCAGCTCGCCACGCAGGCACAATCGAGGAATTGGATAACTCATCCAATAACCAGAATCCCTTTCGCCGCATGAAATATTGCGGTCTTTTGCGTATAGCCGAACTGACCCAGAAAAGGGCTAAGTTAGATCCGGCACTGTGCAAGCAGGCGTTCTAACGGCGGCCGGCAGTTTGGAATGACTTCGCTGCTCTGCGCAGCCGACTTATGACTTTTGCGGAACCGAGTCCTCGGGTGCGCATTCACGCATCCAATGTTTCGTCGACAGCTTAGCAAAAAAGGAGAACTCGAAATGCGAACTTCAATCCCCCGAAGGGCGCTCCTTGTGGGCGCGTGCATCTTATTTGGAGCCGCAGGATGGGCCCAGCAAAGCCAAAAGCCGGCACCGCCGACAGGGGTTTCAGCCGATCTCGGAATAACCTTCGCCGCCGAGCGCTCCACCGTGGCGCCCGGCGACTGCTGCTTCTGGTTCAAAGGCGGCGGCGTTGACTTGGCTGTGACTTCCTCGAAGGGCTGGGGCATTGCTGCCACGCTGACTGGCGACCACGCCTCAGACGTCTACCCCGGTGTGGATATGAACAAATTTAGCTTCCTGGTCGGACCGCGCTACACCTGGACGGGCCGGACCAGCACAGGGCAACCCCGCGTTCAGATCTTCGAACAGGGACTCGTTGGTGTCTCGCATGGTTTTGACGGTTATTATCCATCTTCCAGCGGAGGTAACTCCAGCGCCACCGGATATGCTGTCCAGGCTGGTGGTGGCCTCAACGTCTTCTTCAATAAAAACTTTGGTCTGCGCCTGATCGAGGCCGACTACGTGCGTAACGACTTCCCCAATGGCGCTGATGACGTGCAAAACGACCTGCGGCTTTCGGCCGGCCTCGACTTCCATTTTGAGGGGAGCGCGCCTGCCCCGGTGACACTCTCATGCGTGGCGAGCCCGTCCACGGTCTACCCGGGCGATCCAGTCACTGTGACGGCCACTGCAAACGGGCTGAATCCCAAGCTCAATGCGGTTTATTCATTAAGCGGTGCGGGAGCTACAGGCAGCGGAGCCACGGCCACAGTGGCCACGGCCGCGCTTTCGCCGGGCAACTATTCGGTGAAGTGCGACGTGAAAGAAGGCAAGCCTGGCAAGGAAGGCCTCAAGCCCTGGGAGTCCGCCGACGCTTCGGCCAGTTTCACGGTGAAGCCTTTTGATCCGCCAACAACCGGCTGCTCGGTTAACCCCACCACCATCAAGCCCGGCGAGACGAGCACCATCACCGCAACTGGCGTGAGCCCGCAAAATCGTCCGCTCACCTATAGCTACTCGGCACCAGCCGGCACGATCAGCGGCACTGGCTCAACAGCTGTCTTCAACTCGGCGGGCGCACCCACTGGCTCGACCACGGTCACATGCACCGTGAGTGACGACAAGGGACAGACGGCCACCGCACAGGCCAGCGTAACGGTTGAGGCTCCGCCACCACCGCCAGAGCCTTCTCCCGAACAGGTCCGGCTTGAGGCTCACCTGGCGTTGCATAGCATCTTCTTCGCGACGGCTCAGCCGAGGGCCGAGCATCCTGAAGGCGGCCTCGTCGAGAGCCAGCAGGGAACTCTCACCACCCTAGCAACGGACTTCAAGAGCTATCTCGCGTATAAGCCGGATGCTCACCTGATCTTGACCGGCCATGCCGATTCGCGCGGATCGGTCGAGTACAACCAGGCGCTTTCAGAACGCCGCGTAGCTCGTACCAAGCAATTTCTCGTTGAACAGGGCGTCTCCGAAGCAGCCATTGAGACCCGCAGTCTCGGCAAAGAGCAGGAACTCACCGAGGACCAGGTGAAGGATCTGGTCGGACAGAATCCGGAGTTGAGCGCTGAGCAGAAAGAGAAGATGCTCAAGCAACTCTCGGTCATTGTTCTGGCGCAGAACCGCCGCGTCGACATCACCTTGAGCACAACCGGCCAGCAATCGGTGCAAATGTACCCGTTCAACGCCGCCGATTCCCTGACTCTGCTCGACAAGAAAGCGCCGGCGCACGCAAAGAAGGCCGAGCACAAGAAGTAGGCCACGCCCAAAGTCCAATGGCTCCCAACCATGTTGCTCAGGCAGGCCATCGCGCCTGCCTGAGCATCGGGGATCTCATCTGGGTGTTGCGACACCAACCGTGTGCGGCCTCCTACCCCTCCGAAAAAAGAGACGTCTATGTCAGAAAATACTTAGTCACATTCCTTGAGGGCCTTCAATCTTTCCTTTGTCGGCGTTGATCAGTTCACGGATATCTTCATTTGCGTCCCGGGCGCACTCGGCCCGTATGTTTTCGGGCAGCATATTTCTTTCAAAGAGCGAGGATACGGCACGCTCACGGCAGAACGAGCATGGGCACTTCTCATATAAGTCGAGAAGCATTCGATTGTGGAGTTCCTCCGAAGGATTTGCTTTCCAGAAGGCAAGGAGGCCTATGCTCTCTGTATGAAGAATCTCCAGATCTTCTTCTGCCTCGAACCAGTCGAGAACGATCTCATGGTCGCCTGGTTGAAAGTTCAGCTTCAAAAGACCAATTGCAAGCTCCCGCCATTTTGCTTTCGCTAGAACAAGATCAATTGCAAGAGCTCTCACCGCTGGATCGGTGATCTGTGCAAGAGCATTCAGTGCGCCCCATTGAATTTGTTCGTTGGAAGAACGGGCAAATTGAAATAGGATGCTGTGATCGAGTGGAAAGCGTCGTTTTCTGAAGATTGCAAGGTGCGAGCGTTGCATTTCTACATCAGTCGCAGTCCCTAATCCGTTAGCGGCTTGAAGCAGATCATCATCCGTCGCTCGCTCACCCCAAAATCCCAGACGTACCGGCCACTTCATCGGGAGGGCTCTCTTTAGTTGATCATAGGATTCGCAGTTGATCGATTTTCCGTCAGAATTTTGCTCAGTCTTCGCGCTGAACTTCTCGGCTGCCGACAGATAGGCTTGCACGAGCGGATTCCGCGCCGCCTCTCTACGTAGGCCATCCCATGCCTCGTGTTCGCCCAGTTGTTCGGTCGCGGCGCTCATGAGCCAGCCAAAATCAAAATGTTTTGGATTGTCGGATAAGAGCGCTCCCAGCTTTTCAACAGCAAATAGTAATCCCTCCATTCCATCCAAATTCATGAAATCGATAGCGATTCCGTCGCCCATTTTTGGGCCAGGAGCATAGTTCTCATACATTAGACACCTAGCTTGCTCATCCCCTCTTTGAGCCAAGCATGCGGCGAATCGAAACCGCTGTTTGGCGTGCCAATCGTCACCACAGTCCCTTAAGGAGTTCAAAACTCCTTCTCGAAAGAACGCGCTGTTCGGCAATATGCCCACCAAATCAAGCATGAAATCAGCGCGAGTGCCTTCAATCTGGGGATCGATCGCATAGCAGTTGACGCAGGCATCAAGGATCAGATCTCTGAAGGCACTTACGTCATGTTCGCGGGCGTACAGAATCGCTCGGCCAAGGCCGAGGATTAGCAATCGTCGAAATTCAGCTTCATCCATAGTTAAACTCGTCAAAAGGGTCAGCACGGGTGGTCGCTGTGACCCTATCCCTCAAACCGCAAAATCAATAAACCCCCGCTGCGGATCGGTCGAGACCAGCTTCACTGTCACCTTGTCGCCCACGTCGAGGCCCTTGCCGCCTTGCACCACTTTGCCGTCGACATGTGGGTCGAGGGTGCGAACAAAGATTCCGTAGTTATTCACGCCGGTGACGATGGCCGGGAAGCTCTGCCCGATGCGCGAGTGCAGCACCACGGCTGCAATCCGCTTTTGCATCTCGCGCTCCACCTTGCGCGCCCCATCTTCCATCAGCGTGCAGTGCGCGGCGATGGCCGTGAGGTCATCGGTCGAGTAGGGCTGCGGAGCCTTGGCCAGCCAAGCCTTCATCAGGCGCTGCGTCACCACGTCCGGAAAGCGGCGGTTGGGCGCGGTCGAATGCGTGTAGTCCTGCACGGCCAGCCCGAAGTGCCCCGGTGAAACCTCATTGGGCTTCACCAGAACATACTCGCCCGGCCCCATCAGCTTGACTGTCGCCAGCGAGAGATCGGGAAAGTGATCGGGGTCCTTCTGTTTTTGCGCCAATAAAAAGTCATTGAGCGCCTTCGAATCCGGCTCGGCGGGCAGCGTTGTTCCGAGCCCCTGAGCTAGTTCGACGATGCGGTCCCAGCGCTTGGGAGTGCGCACGATGCGCCGAATCGAGGCCACGCCGGCCTCTTCAAAGGTCCGCGCAATCACGCCGTTCGCGGCGACCATGAACTCTTCGATCAGCGACGTCGCCCGGTTCTTCTCAAGCCGTGCGATCTCAACCACCTGATCGGCCAGCATCACCGGACGGGTCTCCATCGTTTCGAGATCCAGGGCCCCGTGCTGGAAGCGACCGCCTACCATGCGCTGCGCCGCCGTGTCCTGGAGTTTCAATTGCGCGACCAGATCTGCGTTGGCGGCTACCTTCGCCGGTGCCGGGCCTCTGCCCTCGAGCCACGCGCCCACCGCGTTGTAAGCCAGTTGCGCCTGATTGCGAACCAGCGCACGGTACGCCCTTCCATCCGCCGTCGAGCCAGCCTGATCGACGGTGTACTCAATCACCATCGCGACCCGGTCCTGGTTTTCATTCAGCGAAGTGATGCCCTCTGAGAGCTCACATGGCAGCATCGGGAAGACCTTGACGCCGGTATAGACCGAGGTCGTCTCGCTCTTCGCGTGGCCGTCAATGATCGTCCCCTGGCACACGCGCGCATCGACGTCGGCCACTCCGATCAGCACGCGAATGCGGCCATCGGGCAGCGGTTCGGCCCATTCAATCTGGTCGAGATCTTTTGAGGTATCGTTGTCGATCGACGACCAGAGCAACTTGCGCAGGTCCTGTGCGCCCTCCGCGGCGGGCGGCTCGGGATGCGCCTGAATGGCGCTGACCTCAGCATCGGTTCCAGCAGGACAATCCGGCTGGAAGCCGTGTTCGATCATCGTTGCGTGGGCTGCGGCGACAAGATTGAAGTGATAAGGATGACAGGATGACATCGTGATTAGGCTCCTTCAAACCGAAGAGCCAGCCTATCATGCCAGAGGCTTGTCGAGCGTGAACGAATGAGGATTTACCGCATTTGTGATCTCCCACATCTGGCGCGATGACGCTGCGCCAGATATGGGGCACCCCGTCTTTATTGAATCCCTAGATCAGCCAGCACCTTCGGCTTGGCCTCATCCACCACCAGCAGATTGTGGCAGGCCGAGCAATCCTGCGTAATGCTGTTGCCATCTTTGGCAGCATGTTCGCCATCGTGGCAGCGGAAGCAGCCAGGGTAGTTCATATGGCCAATGTGGTTGGGATGCGTTCCCCAGGTGACCTTCATGTAAGGGAAGACATTCTCGCTGTAAAGCGTCACCAAAATGTCGCCCGCCGCCTTCACCTGAGCAGCCTTTGTTGCCATCACATCGGGATGTTCAGACTGATAAAACGCTGCAAGCTGCGCCGGAATCTTCTGCCGCGCCTCGTCCTCGCTCGCATAGCTTGCATTGAGCAGCTCAAGGCCCTTCTTGTGAACCCATGGCAGTTCGGGACTTACCGCGCCGTCAGCCATCGCCCGATTGAGCGCGTCTTCAGCGGTCACAAAGGTGTGTGCAGCGCGGTTATGGCAGTCGATGCAGTCCATCACCCGCCGTTCACCCTTCGGCACGCCGTTGCCAGCGGCGGCGTTGGCATAGACAGTCTCAGAACCGTCCGCATTTTGCCTCTGCACCCAGGGGATCGTGGTCCTTGTCGGATCAGTCGCAATATATTCAATGTGACCCAGGTGCACGCCATGAATGCCCGTCAGATGAGAGAGCGAATCCTGTCCGCCAAGGTGCAGCACCACTACCGACTGCGTCTCGGTGTTCTTCTCATCGTCGGCAAACTTTGACTTGACCAGCAGCTTCTCTCCGACGAACCTTGCCGGGGTGTGGCAGCCCTCGCAGATCACGCGCGCGGGACGCAGATTCTTAACCGGAGATTCGATGGGCGTCGGATAGTCGGGAATGAACTTCGCAATCCCGGCTATCGGATGCATGCTGACCTCGATCAGCTGCTTGGTGCCATTCACCTTGGCGCTGAAGTAAGCCTGCGCGCCCGAGCCGATGTGGCACTCCACGCAGGCCACATGCGAATGCGCTGAGATCTTGTAGGCGGTGTACTCCGGATGCATCACATGGCAGCTCTGCCCGCAAAACTGCGGCGAATCCATATAAGCTGCGCCGCGATAGCTGGCCATGGCCACCACTAGCAGATTGACGATTGTGGTTACGAATACAATGTCCAGGCCGTGGCGGAAGATGTGATCGTTCAGATCGATTTTGGGATAGGCGGCAGGAATCAGCCCGGCCTTTTGCAGCTTTTTGCGGCGCACCCAGATGCCTACGGGAATCAGCAACAGCCCGAATACAAACACGCCCGGCAGGAGAAGGAAGAAGATGATGCCAAGATAGGGGTTATCGTTGAATCGGCCAAAGAGCTCAACCAGCCAATAGCCGATCATCGTTATACCGGAGGCCGTGGTGATGGCTCCGCCAGCCAGGCTGATGGGGTTATTGCCGAAGTAGAGAGCCGGGCGTACCCAGCCTTCACGAAATCTGTCGAACACTGGCCTTACCCCCTACATTGAACGGCCCGCCGACGCCGGCGGGCCTTTTGGTCCAACCAAGTCCAATTGTACCGCCTACTTCAGCCCTTTGTAGAACGTTGCAACGTCCTTGATCTGCGGGTCGCTCAACCCGGCAACGGGCTTCATTTTGCCCTTGCCGCTCTTGATCGCCGCGGAGATATCGGCGATCGAGAGCTTCTTCATCTCCGGATCGGATGCGGGCTTGATGCCCATCGCCTTGGCCATCCCAGCGCTTGGCGTGCCGGTCGCGCCGTGGCACATCGCACACTTGGCTTTATAGGTCGCTTCGCCGGCAGCTTGCGCGAAGCCCACGGAGCTGGCCAGAGCGATCACAGAGGCCAGCACCAGATGGAATCGAATCGTCTTTGTCATTGCAAAACTCCTTAAGAACTTCAAATGCGATCAAAACTCGTAGTGCACTCCGAGGGTTACATTATTCGCATGAAAGTTGCGCGGCGCGGTCAGGCCGGAAGGCGATTCGGTCAGACCCGTCGGTGATGCGAAAGAGGTACAAGGAGCAACCGTCGATGTCAGCGATGTTGAAGTGCTGCAATTCTGCGGGCCGGAAGGACCGCCCTCGCCGTAGCCGTAGAAGTTATATTCTGCCTTCCAGGTCAGTCCGTGGTGAACTGTCCATGCAAGATTCATGAAGGGCGACTGATACGTCGAGACCAGTGAACCGTTCACGTCGCGCGCGTCGTTGAAGAACCGGCTTCCGGCCACGGAGCTGATGCGGTAACCGAGATTCGATTGGATAGGCTTTACGGGTGATAGCCGCACCGACACAGATCCGTATTGCGTCGGCGCATCCATGAAATCCCGCCCGAACCAGTCGGCAAGCTGGGTCGTCGAACCTCGGCTGAATACGCCAGGGCAGACATTCGGTGCTCCGCTCGCGGTGAGTGTGGCAGTGCCGGGATAAGCGCCAGGTTTGGTTGGCGCGCTCTGATTGCCGTTGTCAAAGCAGATGTTGGTTGCCGCATAGACATCGGTGTAGGCATAGCTGAAGTCGAGCCCATAGTGCTCATTGGGCAATATCAGGCCGCTCACGCTTGCAATTCGTGTGTGATCGACATGATCGAGCGGACCCTCGTAAGGAACGTCACCCGCCGCTACATCGGCCTGCGCATTATTCGTATTGTTATGCCGTTCCAAGTCGTTGAATGCGCCCGAGAGCGTCGCCCAGGGCTTGGGTCTGTACCTCGCGTGCACCCTATAGTGCCATAACTGGCGGGGCGACACCGGCGTCAGGGCGTTGTCGGCATAGGCCATCTCTACAGAGCCATTCACGCTGAGATTCGCGGTGGGGCGCAGCGCGGCGGTAAACACTCCAGCGTTTTCGTGAATAGTCACCGTTCCGCCAACTGAAGCACCCACGGGTAGTGGAGCGTTATGGGGGTCGCCCTCTGCGACGACATGATCCTGATAACGGTAGGTTAGCGAGAGCGTTGCGCGCGAAGAAACATCCCACATGCCTGTTAGATTATTGGTGACATACAACTGGCCCGTGAAGCCAGCTCCCGATGCGCCAATGTTCGGGCTGCCCTCAAACGTTGCGGCCCCGGCGGCCGCGCTTACGGTTGTGAGCGGGCTCTGGTTGATCGTCTGATTTGTTGGGGTGGCTGGCGCAGGCGGCACAATAAAAGGGACCACACAGGTAGTAGCTGATCCAATCGGAGCACACGCCGTGGTTCCGCTAGTCATCGTCGCCGTGCCGGGTTGATGCATCGTGGAAAAGCTGATCTGGTCGCTCAAGCTGAATGCGTTCGTTGTCTGCCACACAGCACCCAGGTCGGCGGCAAGAACCTGGCGCGTCGCTTGCGCATTCCCAACGTAAGTCAGTTCGCGCGTCGCCCCGGTCTGGGTAGTCGTCGTTACACCTGTGGTCGTGTTAGTCGCCGTGGCGCTGCTGAATGTATTCAGTCCCTGATAGCTGTCATAGTAGTTGGGAAGGTGCATGTTCGCGTTGGTAAACCGGACATTCCCGTTGATCGACAGGTTTTTGATGCTAGCGCTTTGCAGGCGAACCACCTCGGTCGGGAAAAGCGTGCGCGTCGGCTGGGAGCGCAGATAACTCGTAACCACCGCGCATGCCGGATTGATAATGGGCAGTCCGCCCGCCGTGTTGGGCGGCGAGAAGATTGTATAGACGGCCGGGGTCGTTCCGGCGGCAGGGGTATAGGCGCTGCCCATACTGCCCGTGTTGCAGGCGCTGATGCCATAGGGTGAGAGGCTGTCAAAGTCGTTGATCGCCACCTTGGTCCCGTCCGCTTCTTGCGCAATCAGAGAACTTTGAGCCAATGTGAAGTAGGAGTCGCCCTTGTAGTGCGTGAGCTGCTCTTCATAGCTGACCATCGTGCCGCGCACCGGCTTCCAGTCGATCCCCGCCGTGATGTCGTCGGTGTTGTTGCGCTGATACTCCTCCAGCACGGCATCGTATTTTGCGAACTGATAGCCACTCGGGCTCAGGCTCGGCCCCTCCATCAGATTCTTTGAGTACGCAATCCGATAGGTAAACGTCGATAGCGGCATCAGAACCACGCTCATATCGGTCATGCGCCGCACGGTGTTGAACATGAAAGGCGATTGCAGTGTCTGCGGCCATGCGAATGAGCCGGTGGGCGCGTTGGAAGGGCCGATCGGGATCGACTGTCCGCCAGGGATATTCGGATTGCCCAGCAGATCGTAATCGAAGTATCTGCGGTCGCGGCGAAACACTCCCGTGAACTCGTAGATTCTCCCCTTCGATGCGGTCAGCCTGGCAAAGTTGACCGGATCGCCTCCGAACCCGTTGCCCACGGCACTGATCGAGTCGACAAATGTGCCCTTCTGGCCCGGCAAAACGCGCATCTGAAAGGTCTCATTCAGCACGCGCGGCCCAGACTGCAAATTCACCAGGTTGTCGTACATCGCCGCGCTTCCAGTGGTATTCGCGATGCGCCCGCCCAGATCCACGCTTTGGTGAAT
>JBEKCA010000017.1:0-51745 GCA_050015115.1 Occallatibacter sp. | reverse complement strand
AGATTTTACGGAATCCTGATTCAGATGTATTTTGGTGATCATCTTCCACCTCACTTTCACGCGTTGTATGCTGAATTTGAGGCCTTGATCGAGATTCAAACATTCGAGGTCATGCGGGGAGATCTGCCGATCCGTGCGATGGCGCTCGTGCTGGAATGGGCTCAACAACACCGCGAAGAACTTAGGAGGGATTGGGATCTATGCGCGCAGAATCAAATGCCAGCCAAGATTCTTCCACTGCCTTAGATGTAGAGACCGCACCTCGGTCCCCATGGCGTGTCACCGAGGTCGAGACCCTTCCGGCGTTCCGGCTGTCGGTTAAATTCGCAGACGGCCTTACAGGAACTGTGGACATGTCAGGCCTGGTTCATTCGCCAAATGCCGGTGTATTTGCGGCACTTGCCGACCCCTCTTTTTTTGCGCAGGCGACACTCGAAACCGGCGCGGTTTCGTGGCCCGGTGAACTGGACCTTGCCCCCGACGCAATGCACGCCGCGATTCAGCAGCACAGAGAGTGGTTGCTCTAGAAGCGGGGAAAGAACTTGCAGGTCTGGCTCAAGATTAGGCCTACTCTGGCATCCAATAGTCGGACTTTCCCTGTTCGCAGGCTAGTCTGGGCGTTCACGGTATTTGTGGCAGCCTTGCCACTGACCGTCGCGCAACAGGCACCGCCCGCTCCGGCCGCGCCACCTCCACGGTTTGTCGTGGTGCTCGATGCGGCACATGGTGGCGACGATTCAGGCGGGCACCTCGCTGATGGCCAGCTCGAAAAGCACCTGACCTTGGCGCTGAGCGTCCGGCTGCGCTCGCTGCTGGGGGCGCGCGGCATCCAGGTCGTGACTACCCGCGAATCCGATGTGCCCGTCGATCCGACAAGACGCGCTGAGATCGCCAACCACGCACAGGCCCAGGCCTGCCTCAGCCTGCATGCTTCCGAGAGCGGCGCCGGCATTCACCTCTATGCATCGTCGCTGCCGCCGGCCCAGCTCGCGCGATTCGCTCCGTGGAAGACCGCGCAGGCCGGCTGGGTGACGCGCAGCATTGCTCTTGAGGGGGTGCTGAACTCCGCGCTGCTGCAAGCCGGCATGAGCGTCACTTTGGGCCGAACCTCTCTCCCCGCTCTGGATAGCATGACTTGCCCTGCGGTGGCCGTCGAGATTGCGCCGGAGCTTGGTCCGGACAAGAAGGTCGCATCAGCGCTGGACGATCCTGCATACCAGGCTCGCGTAGCCACGGCGCTGGCCGCCGCGCTCGTGGAGTGGCGTTCGGAGGCTCATCCGTGATCCCCCGCCATCAAAAGCTGCTCTTCGGTATTCTGCTGCTCACCTCGCTCGTGATGGGCGTGACACTGTGGCGGCTGCGCGAGCGCGCTCACCAACGGCTTATTGCAGGACAAGACTCGGCGCCCACCAGCGCTCCCGAGGTGGCCCCTGCTGTCGAGGCAACCTTGTTGGTAGCCAGCGATAACGATAACTCGCTGCTGGCGCAACTCCGCTCCCTACCGCTGCCTGCCGATCCCGGCGCGCGAGCTCGGGCTGTGCTGGGAAAATTGCTCGACCTTTACGCTGCTCCCGATGCCGCCCATCCCGTTCCGGGCGGCGGCAGTTCGGTGCTCCAGGTCTTTCTGTTGCCTGCACCGGGGCCAGGAGGCAAGGTTCTCAAGCCAGCAGAATCCAAATCCGACGAGTCAAATGCGAATCCTTCTGACACCCCATCTCAGGATCAGCAGGGGACCGGCCCTCAACTGGCGGTCGTCAATCTCAAAGGCAGCTTCGTGGCCAACCATCCGTCGGGCATAGAGACCGAGACGCTGACCGTGCTTTCCATCTGCGGCACGCTCCACGCCAACCTGCCCCGTGTCACCCAGGTGCGCTTTCTGGTGGACGGGCAGCCCCGGGCAACTCTCGCCGGACACGCCGATCTGACCAGAACCTACCTGGCTGCCGAGGCAACGCCAACCGAAGGAGCCCACCCGTGAGCGAGCCGCGAATCGTTGCCAGTAGCGCCCTTCCTATTGGCATTTTCGACTCCGGGTTCGGGGGAGTGAGCGTGTTGCGTGAGATCGCATCGCTGCTGCCGGGTGAAGATTTGCTCTATTACGGCGACAACGCCAACGCGCCCTATGGCGATTTGAGCGAGGAGCGGATCAGGGAGGTCACGCTGGCCGCTGTCGGCCGGTTGATCGACCGGGGGATCAAGGCGCTCGTGGTCGCCTGCAATACGGCAACCAGCGCGGCTATCGAAATCATCCGCTCCGAGGTTACGCTGCCGGTGATTGGCATGGAACCGGCGGTAAAGCCGGCCGTGCGCATGCGGTCGCGGGGTAAAGTGCTTGTGCTGGCCACAACGGCGACGCTGCGGCAGCAAAAGCTGCACACTTTGGTCGAACGGCTGGGCAATCCCGATTATCTGGTACCCTTCGCATGTCCTGGACTCGTGGAACTGGTCGAACGAGGGGTGACCAGCGGACCGGAACTGAATGAGTTTCTATCCGGACTCTTTGCGCCGCTCGGGGGACTGGATGTTCAGGTGGTAGTACTTGGCTGCACACACTATGTTTTCGCGCGTAATGCCATCGAAGGCAGCTTTATGCCGCGGCCGCTGGTGGTAGACGGCAATCAGGGGACAGCCGCCAATCTGGTGCGCGAACTGGTGCGACGCAATCTGTTGCGTCAGGACGGAAAAGGCCGCCGCGGGGCGGTGGAGTTCATTACCACTGGTGAGTGGGAACGTTGCGAACCGATCTTCCGGCGGCTCATGGCCGTGTCGTATTAGAGCCTGGCTGGGCGCTTGCCGCAAGTGGCGTCCTCTACCCCGGATACGCTCCTGCGATGTAACCCTCCAGCGCCTCAATGTGGTGCGCCTGACCTGAGATCACCCATTTCACCAGGTCGCCGATAGAGACCAGTCCCACCACCTCATCATCGTCCAAGACCGGAAGATGGCGAAAATGGTGTTGGGTCATCAGGGTCAAGCACTCATCGACGGTCTGCTGCGGGCTCACGCTCACCACCGGGCTGGTCATGATCTCGTGGACCGTGGTCGTTTTGGACGGGTGGCCCAACAGGATGCACTTGCGCGCGTAGTCGCGCTCCGACAGGATGCCGACCACGCGGTCGTTGGAGATGACCAGCAGGGCGCCGATGTCGTGCTCGGCCATCTTTTCGAGAGCTTCGTAGACCGTACGTTCGGGCGAGATCGACAGCACGGTCCTTACCTCTTTATTCTCCAGAATTAATCCAATTGTGTCGGGAATTTTCATCGAAACCACCAGCTTCTGGCTGCAATCGACAGATGTCCATTTCAGCCCTCATGGCCGCGCAGAGGCAATCTCTCGATGCGTGCGGAACGGCGTCGTTGATCAGAGCATTCTCGCAATTAGTGGAGACCGGGGCTTGATCGGTTTCCCATCCATTCCGCGGAAAAACGCGGAATGGGTAGGGCACGGAGATCCACAGCAGAAAACGAGAATGCAATCGTTCAAATTTGCGTCTTGCTGCGCGTTGGCGTCTTGCTCGCGCGGCCGGGGAATGTTGAGCGCGGAACCGGGGCTCTCCCGATCCGCGTTGAATCAATATAGCCCATCGGCAACACAAGAGAACAGCGGAAAATTCGCCAGGGATCTGAGGAGGACTTTACGGCTTCACCGCCGGCCACGGGTCTCTGAGCAGCGAGCAAAGGCCCAGGTCGTTGCCGTAGCGCTCGACCTCGACCTCGGCCATGTGAATCGCGTGCGCCATGCCGCGAAAGGCGGGAACGGCGTCCGAGCCCATGATCTGAGGCGAGACGAAGAGATGAACACGGTCCACCAGGCCACCGGCGAGCAGCGCCGTGTTGAGGCGCGTGCCGGTTTCGGTGATCACGGTGAGAATGCCCTCCTCGCCCAGCTTGTCGAGCACCTTGCCCAGCGGCACTCTGCCCGCCTCGGCGGGCAGCACTTCGACGCGAATGCCACGGCTGGTGAGTTCGCGCGCGCGGCCCTCGTCCTTTGAGACAGTGAAGATTACAACGTCATTATGGGCGGTGGCGACCATTTTGCAGTCGAGCGGCATTCTCAGGGCCGAGTCGAGCACCACGCGTAGCAGGGGGCGGCGGCGGCGTAGGCCGCTGCGGTCGGTGAGTAGAGGGTCGTCGGCCAGCACAGTGTCCACGCCGGTCAGCGCGGCATCGGCCTGCCAGCGCAGAGGCTGCACTGCAACGCGCGCAGCCTCGCTGGTGATCCAGTAAGGCTGCTGCGGCACATGCTGGCCCGGCGGCGGAGCGATGCGCCCATCGAGGGTCATCGCCACCTTCATTAGAACAAGTGGGTGATGGTGCTGGCTCCAGCGGGCAAAGCCTTCGTTGAGGCGGCGGGCTTCGGCCTGGCACGGGCCGATGGCTGTTTCGAGGCCCGTCGCGCGCAGGCGTTCCATTCCGTGGCCTGCAACTGAAGGATTGGGATCAATGGTGGCGGCGACGACGCGCGCAAGCCCGGCGGCGATAAGAGCCTCGGTGCACGGTCCGGTGCGGCCGGTGTGGTTGCAGGGCTCGAGGGTCACGTAGGCTGTGCCTCCGCGCAGACGTTCACTTGCGCGCTGTTGGGCGACCTTGAGCGCGGCGACCTCGGCGTGGTCGAGCAGGTCGTATTCGTGCCAGCCTTCGCCGACGACCTGGCCGGCGCAATCGAGAATCACGCAGCCGACGGCGGGGTTGGGCGAGGTGACGCCGATGCCGCGACGAGCCAGTTCGAGGGCGCGCTGCATCCAGTAACGGTCCTGATCCAATCCAGCCATCGTTTCTGAGTCCTCATCATTCAAGTCGAGTTCGTAAGACACCGAATCTATTTTGTGCAAGGTGCGCACTCAAATCGAGGACTGCTCGACTGCATGCCACAGCCGATTCGACCTGCCCCATCAACGCAGAATTTGCGCGTGCCGTCTCCTTTTTGTCTTTCCGGGAACGCGTCGATCGCATATTCTCCTGGTTCGGAGCAATAAATCCAAATCCCGAATGCGTAGCCGTCCTTCCTCACGTAGTTCCCAGCAACATAGCGCCAGTCTTCTTCACTAAATGGCGGGCCAGAATAGTTCTGCTTCAAGGAATGTCCGTCACAGATGCTTTCCGAATTGCCAGACACGGCCCTGGTTCGTTCAACGGCATTTTTCAATGCCATGAACCTTTCTGTGGCTAGTTGATCATTATGCGCTACCCTATTCGCAACAAGCGGCGGTGTCAGAGCGAGAATGACCGGCCCGTACGCGACACAACATACCAATACACACCAGAAGACACGCCCTAGTTTTTGACTCGACATGGCAATCTTCCGCCCGATTAGACCGGCGATAAGCGACACAAGAGCCGCCGCCAGCGGGACTTCGACGAGTGGGATAATTTCATATGACCTAGCAATTGGGTCGGAGGGCGGCCAGATTTCAAAACCGCTACGCACCGCCGCAAACGCGCCAACTGTTGCCAGGATAAGAAAACGCAGCCATCGCCCACCCGACAAGCAAGCCGAAAGGCCAGCCAAAAGCGCGACAATCACGAGCGGAATCCACCATGGTAAATCAAGTCCGGGGTCGATGAACGAAGGCCACCAGCACAGAACTGAGCCTGTCACGGTCAGGAGTGCTAACTGCGTGTTTCTATGCATGGATGTTACCCGAGATTAAGATAGCAGAAATCTATAAAAGAATAGCGTCTGAGCTCTTGGAGTATTGACTCCAAATCGAGGTGCTTGGCATCTCATCTCAGGCGCTGAATCGGTTATAACCTAAACCCGACAAAGGACAAGGCCAACCAACAAAAATAACAGCCAGGTTCTACCCCAGCAACGACTCGACAAACTCAGGCGGCGAGAACTCTAACAGGTCGTTCATCTTTTCGCCTACACCGGCGAAGAGCACAGGCAAGCCTAGCTCCTGCGCGATGGCTACGGCGATGCCGCCTTTGGCTGTGCCGTCCAGCTTTGTCAGAATAATTCCGGTTACGCCGGCCGATTGCGTGAACTGGCGGGCCTGCTGCAACCCATTCTGGCCGGTGGTTGCGTCCATCACCAACAGCACTTCATGCGGCGCGCCGGGAACGAGCTTCGCCGCCGTGCGGCGCATTTTCTCCAACTCATCCATCAGGCCGGTCTTGGTGTGCAGGCGGCCGGCGGTGTCGACGATCAGTTCGTCGATCTTGCGCGCCTTGGCGGCTGAGGCGGCGTCGTAGAGCACGGCCGCCGGATCGCCTCCGTGGCGGGTCTTGATCATCTCGACGCCGCTGCGCGAGGCCCAGACCTCAAGCTGCTCGATGGCTGCCGCGCGAAAAGTGTCTGCCGCGCAGAGCAAGACGGTGCGGTTTTGGCTCCGATGCCACGCCGCCAGCTTGCCCGCCGAGGTCGTCTTGCCGGTTCCGTTGACGCCAACGAGAAAAGTTACCGTTGGGCCGTCGGTTGGCGCTGTAGCCGGCCGGTTAGCAATCGGCGCTTCCAAAATCGCCCTAATCTGCGCCTTGAGCAGCGAGCGCAATTCTTCGCCGCCTTCGATGGCCTGACGCTTGGCGCGCTCCCGCAGAGCCGCAAGGATTGCATTGGTGGTTTCGACGCCCAAGTCGCTGGTCAGCAGCACCGCTTCAAGGCTCTCCAGGGCGCTCTCGTCGACGGTGCGAGTCAGCGCGACGATGGATTCAATTTTGGTCGAGAGCGACTCGCGAGTCCGCGAGACCGCCTGCTTCATGCGGCTGAAGAAGCCGGATTTGGGCGTCTCGTCCGCGCCTGCCTCGGGCTCGGGCGATGGCGCGTCATCCTTTTTGCCGCCGAAGAACTTGAGCATAAGAGTGTCCCAGCTTTGAGTTTAGAGCATCGGCGTCGATGCGCGGGGTCAAGGACGGCCCCGCGCCGGTCGAGTAAATTCTGATTGCATTTTGACGGCAGATCAGTCAAAAATCTCGAAACGGACCTTGCGGAAGTCCGGCCGGCATGGGCTCGAACCGGGCTCGATCAGCGCCGGAGCGGGGGAAAAGGAGAGCCATGAGCACTGTACGTGTCCTCGTAGGCACGCGCAAGGGCGCATTCATCCTGACCTCGGATGGCAAACGGCAGGATTGGAAGGTCGAAGGGCCGCACTTCGCAGGCTGGGAGATCTATCACATGAAGGGGTCGCCCATTGATCCCAACCGCATCTACGCTTCGCAGACCAGCGGATGGTTTGGGCAGTTGCTGCAATGCTCGACCGACGGCGGCAAGACATGGGAGCAGCCCGGCGTCAAGCCCGGCGAAGCGCCTCAGACGTGGCCCCCGGCCAAGAGCAATCGCTTCCTCTACGACACCTCCGCTGAGACAGGCAAGCCGCTCACCACGCATCAGTGGTACGACGGCACGCAGCATCCATGGGAGTTCAAGCGCGTATGGCATCTTGAGCCATCGCTCACGGATGCCGAGACGATCTATGCGGGCGTCGAAGATGCGGCGCTCTTCCGCTCGACCGACGGCGGCAAAAACTGGCATGAACTGGCCGGCTTGCGCGGCCACGGGTCCGGACCCCAATGGCAGCCTGGCGCCGGCGGCATGTGCCTGCACACGATCATTCTCGATCCCTCCGACCCCGAGCGGATCTACATCGCCATCTCCGCAGCTGGAGCCTTCCGCACCGACGACGGAGGCGCAACCTGGAAGCCGATCAACAAGGGCCTGGTCTCGAACCAGAGTCCCGATCCGACGGCGGAAGTTGGCCATTGCGTTCACCACATCGCCATGAGTCCCGAGCGCCCCGGCGTGCTCTTTATGCAAAAGCACTGGGACGTGATGCGATCCGACGACGCGGGCGATAGCTGGAAAGAGGTTAGCGGCAACCTGCCCACCGATTTCGGATTCGCGATCGACGTGCACGCGCATGAGCCGGAGACGCTCTACGTCGTGCCGATCACCAGCGACTCGCTGCATTATCCGCCTGAAGGCAAGCTGCGTGTTTACCGCAGCAAGACGGGCGGCAATGAGTGGGAGCCGCTGGCCAAGGGCCTTCCGCAGCAGAATTGTTATGTGAACGTGCTGCGCGACGCCATGTCAGTCGATTCGCTTGATGAGTGCGGAGTTTACTTTGGCACGACGGGTGGCCAAGTATACGCATCGGCCAACGCCGGCGACAACTGGCAGCCGATTGTGCGCGATCTGCCGGCCGTGCTTTCGGTCGAGGTGCAGACGCTGGCATGAGTGAAGAAGATTTTTCGCCGCGAACGATCCGCGTGATCCTGCCCTACCATCTGCGTAATCTCGCGCATGTGGGCGCTGAGGTTGCGCTTCAGGTCGCTGAGCCGGTGACAATGCGGCGCGTGCTCGACGCGCTCGAAGCCGCATACCCGATGCTGCGCGGGACGATTCGCGAGTATGAGACGGGCCAGCGGCGAGCGTTTTTGCGCTTCTTTGCCTGCGAAGAGGACTGGTCGCATGAGCCGGTGGATAAGGCGCTGCCGCCCGCAGTCTCCGACGGCAAAGAGCCACTGCTGGTGATTGGGGCAATCGCGGGTGGTTAGATCTCTGAGCACGTGACTTCGCGCTGTGAGGTTTCGCAGTTTCCCACCCATTCGCCAGAAAGAAGGCGAATGGATGGGGCACCGTGCAGATACCGAAGTAAGCGGCCAACACTTCATATGTTTGCACGATCCAAGCGGTGTGCATGCGCCAGACCATGCCCGGTTATCGCATCCAACTCGAAAAAAACAGACCGAGGAGACAACTTACCGCTCATTCGGCAACTCTGAATCAATCAAGGAGAAACTATGGTCAAGATCAATGCGTTTGCTTTCGCAGTTCTCGTTGCGGCTCTTTTGTGCTGTGCGCCGGGCGCGCACGCCCAAGTTGGGATTGGTATAAATATTGGCGCGGCTCCCGAATGTCCTTACGGGTACTTCGACTATGCGCCGTATGACTGTGCTCCTTACGGCTACTACGGCCCCGACTGGTTCATTGGTGGGGTGTTCATTGGAGCCGGCCCCTGGTTTCATGGCCCCCACGGGTTCTATGGCCACGTCGACAACCGCTTTGATCCTCATCACGGTTACACGGGACCGTTACCGGCGCGTGGGTCGGAGCGCTTCAATCACTTCCAGGCAAACGAGGCGCGGGATGGCCGAGGCCATGTAGGCAACGCCGGCCATGAAGGTGGGTCCGAGCACGCCTTGCCCGGATATCGCGGCGGCGGCCACGGTGGAGGGCACCGGAGGTAGAGCCACAAAACTAAAGAGAAAACTGCAGCCCCTGAGTTGCAATCACCCCTGACTCCTCACTGCTCATCCCTCCCCGGCCGCAGCATCAGGGTTTTGATGGCTTCGCGGGGGTCTTTGCCCTCATCGAGGATCTGTTCCATCTGCTCGGCTATGGGCATCTCGATGCCCTGTTGGCGGGCGAGGCCGAGGGCGGCTCGCGTGGTGAGGACTCCTTCAGCCACCTTGCCACCGAGCCCTTCAAGGATCTCCGGCAACTTGCGACCCTGGCCCAACTCTTGTCCAACGGTCCGGTTGCGCGAGAGCGACCCAGTACAGGTGAGGACGAGATCGCCCACGCCCGAGAGGCCGGCCAGGGTTTCGCGGCGGCCCCCACAGGCGACGGCGAGGCGTGTGATCTCGGCGATGCCACGGGTGATGAGGGCTGCCGCCGAGTTATGGCCCAGGCCCACTCCGGCGGCGACGCCGGCAGCGATGGCGATAACGTTTTTTAGGGCGCCGCCGAGTTCGACTCCGGTGACATCGGTGCTGGTATAAAGGCGCAGGCTCTCGGAGGAGAATTCGGCCTGAACGCGCGCGGCGACGGCGGGGTCGTCAAAGGCAACCGTGAGGGCTGTGGGCTGGCCCTGGGCTACTTCGAGGGCGAAGCTGGGGCCGGAGAGCGCGCCGATGGGGATTGCCGCAAGGGCTAAAGCTCCCGATTCATTTGGCCGAGCTTGCGGCATGACTGAAGTCGTGCCTTGACACAAAACGCTGCCTGGATTGAGGTTCCCCGGAGTCTGCTCGTTGAATTCAGCCATGCAGACGGCTATAACCTGGGTCATGCGGAGATAGGAGCGGTTCTCGACGCCCTTGGTGGCGCTGACGACGATCTGGCCGGAGTGAAGATGGGGGCTTAGGCGGGCTAGAGTAGAGCGCAGGAACTCCGAAGGGACGACGGAGAGAACGATGTCAGCATCGGCGACGGCGGAGTTGTCCCCGGTGACGGTGATCTCCGCGGGAATCGGAAAGCCGGGGAAGAAGAGTTTATTTTCGCCGGCGTCGTTGATCTCTTTGGCAAAATCGGGGCTGTGCGCCCAGAGCGAGACTTGGTGGCCTCCGCGGCGGTGAAGCGAGAGGGCGAGGGCTGTTCCCCATGCGCCGGAACCCAGGATGATGATGCGGCTCATGCGGTCTTCCTCACTGCTGATTTGCCTCCGAAGCGGGACTCCGTGCCGGCGAGCAGGCGGCGGATGTTCTGGTGATGCTTGAGGATGATGATCAGGGCGACGGCGATCTCGACGGCGATAAGGAATGGCGGCCTGCTGGCGAGCGAAAACTTCCACGCAAAGAGGGGAAAGCTGGCCGCGCCAAGGATCGAGGACAGCGAAACATACCGGCTGAACGCCAAAATCAGGGCGAAGACGGAGATGGCGGCCAGAGCAGCCCAGGGCGCGGCGACCAGAAAGACGCCGAAGCCGGTGGCGACGCCCTTACCTCCCTTGAATCCAAGCCAGACGGGAAAGATGTGGCCAAGGACGGCGCACAACGCGGCGAGAGCACGCATGTTAAGCGTGTCCGCTCCGGGGGCGAGGAGGTGGCCCAGGAATCCTCCCAGCCAGACGGAGGAGCAGCCTTTGAGCACGTCGAGCAGGAATGTGGCCGCACCGAGGCCTTTGCCGCCGGAGCGGAGGACGTTGGTTGCGCCGGTGTTGCCGCTGCCGGCTTCCCGGATGTCTTGATGCCGGAAGATGCGGATCAGCAGGTACCCGATGGGGATGGAGCCGAGCAGGTAAGCCGCGGCTGCGATAAGCAGGCTTGCAAAGACCATGACGAAGGTGAGTTTAGCAGGTCAGGGTGCTGATCCCTCGGTGAGTGAGTCCGAGGTTTTTCATCCTCTCGCCGGGAAGACCAAGGCACATGTCCTTCGACTCTGCGGCACGGCGCTCGGGATGACTGAAAGGATGGGGCACGGTGCTGATTCAATAAACGAACAACCAAAGACCTAGCGGGTGGACAGGGCCTGACGGGCAGAGCGGAGCTCGGCCGCAAGGATCTGGAGAATCTTGAAGGAAAGTTGCGCGTCGGCCTGCATCAGGCCGGTGAACTGATCACGCGGAACAAAGCTGAGTCGGGCTCCGTCGTGAGCGATGGCTGAGAGCGTGTAAGGTCCCTGGCCGATCAGCCCCGGCAGGCCCAGCAGTGAACCTTGTTGCGCCTCCATCTGCATCACTTCCTTGCCGCCGGGAGAGGTCATGGTGAGAGTGATCTTGCCCTGATCGAGGATGTAAAGACCCTCAGGAAGATCGCCTTGCTGAAAGATCACGCGCTCTTCCCCGCAGGAAACCGGGGTGGATTTCTCTTCAAGAGCGTGAATCAGTTCAGGATCTGCGACAAATGCTGACGAATCCAGCTTCATCTTGGGCCTCCATGAATGAAAACGGGGAATGAGCGGGGCGAATCACGAGCCTCTCGGCTTTAAGGGCTATGGTGCCATCTCGGATGGGCCGATTGAGGTGATGCGCATCACATATTGATGGTTATCCAGCCGGGCAGACACGGGGAGCGGAAGTAGGCTGCAAACTTGAACCGAGCCGCTCATTAAGCCGATATAACCTTGGCAGCGGAGTCCGGTCGTGTTTCACAAGGTCAACGAATGAGGGTGTGTTCCATTTCAATATCGATCAGGGGGCGTCGCGGGCAGGGGCATCATTTCAAGGCGGCCGCATGAAGCACATCCTTATAGTCGACGATGAAAGCCATGTTCTCGACGGCATCCGGCGTTCGCTGGATGCGGACCGGGATCGCTGGAATTTGCAGTTTGCCGTCGGTGGAGAAGCCGCTTTAGAGGCCTGCGCGACCTGCAACTTCGACGTCGTTATCACGGACATGCGAATGCCGGGAATGGACGGTGCAACGCTGTTGAGACACATTCGCGACCGCTTCCCCAACACGGCGCGCATTATCCTTTCCAGTTTCGCCGATGCGGCGCTGGCGGCCCGCGCGTTCCCGGTGGCGCACCGCTTTCTGGCCAAGCCGTGCAATACGTCCGATTTACACGGAGCGATCGAGCGGGTTTGCGCAATGCAGGATTTATTGAGCTCACCAGAACTGCGTAAGATCGTGGGCGCGGTGAGCGAGTTGCCCTCGCTATCGACGACGTATACAGAGCTGACCCGCGCGGCGCGGGACCCGAATGCATCGATCCGGCAGGTCGCCGGGATCATCGAGCGCGATGTTGCAATGTCGGCCAAGGTGCTGCAACTGGCCAACAGCGCTTTCTTCGGCCTGGCCCGCCGTGTTACCAGCTTGCCGAGCGCAGTCTCATCCCTGGGGATCGAAACGATCAAGAATCTGGCATTGACCTCGGAGGTTTTCAGGGTTTTTGTGCCGGACAAGCGTGTTCCGCGATCAGTTTGCGACGCGATGCAGCAACACGCGATTCGCACGGCCGCCATCGTGAACGCCCTTCCCGTTGAGCGGGGAAGCCGCGACATTACCGCGGTGGCCGCACTTCTTCACGATATTGGCAGCCTGTTTCTGGCGAGCGTAATGCCCGGCGAGTTCTGTGCGGTTTTGTCTCGAGTGCGCGAAAGCGGATGCAAGTCTTTTGAAGCGGAGATGGAACTGCTTGGAACCTCGCACGCCGAGATAGGCGCTTACCTGCTTGGCTTGTGGGGCATTCCCTATCTTGCCGTCGAGGCAATCGCGCACCACCATCATCCCACCCGCATTCCTCACACAGGTTTTGATTGCACTACGGCCGTTTATGTAGCCGACCTCCTGGCCGGCGAGATGGAGGATCATCCGCAGGACGGCGTCGGACTCGAACTCGCGGAGCGTGATCGGGATTGCCTGGAGGAACTGGGAGTGTTGGACCAATATGCCGAGTTCCGTGAATTGGCGTTGCAGTGCCGCAACTGAAGCTTTTCGCCTGCTTTTAAGGCATGTTTCGACAAGCTTGGCTGACTATTGGATTCGGTTCTGCAGGGGCTGAAGCCGCGGTTCGTTGTGCTGCCTTAACGGCACGACTGAAGTCGTGCCCTGACACAAGGCTCTACCTTTTGATTGGTCGCAATGACCTTTATCCAAAATAACTGAAACGTTTTCGCGTGAGCGCTCACTATACCCTGTGCGGCCAATCAGAGTTCCGGCAGCCCCCGCCGCGATGGCCATGCGATTTGAAGAGACCGAAGTCTTGTGTGCCGTCTTGCTCCGCATTGGTACGAGGCCGGGCGCGAGAACCGGAATGATTTCGCAATTCCTGAGGTAATTTGATGGCGTTCTCAAACCATAAGGGCTCAAAGGAAGTTCTGTGCATGAAAGAGAAGCTTCCGCTGCTCGACGAACTTTTTCCGCCGATGACGGGGCAGGTGAATTCTGCCCAGCGGCCCTCTGCGCGAGACGGCGCCGATCGCAGTTCGCTGTCCTTTTTTTCGTACGGAGCGAAAGTGAAGCTCATTGACAAGATCAAGCTTGCGTTCAATCCAAATCGGCTGAACCGGAGAGTCGAGCCGAGGACGCTGAGTCCCGTTGAATTGCATCGACTATATGCCGGCACATTGGTTCCCCAGCACCGCTACCTGTCGGCCGCGTTGACCGAGGCGATGAACTCTCCCGAAATCGGTCCGCACCCGTCCAAATGGCTAGCCGGTGTCTCTGGAATCGATCTTTCCAAACTGACTGATGCCTGGTTGAACACCAATCGCAATTCCGAATATGAGCAGTTGTACTGCATCGGGCTTGAACCGGATACCGGTCAACTCACCGGCATGGTGACGGTGAAGCGCGGCAGCGGCTACTCGGGAGGACCGCGCACGGCGGGCAGTAGAGAATACGTTGCGTTTTGGGTTGACTGGGGTTCGGGATTCCGTTACGAGGGGACAGCTTCAGTGGTGGTGCACGACTTCGGGTGGCTTCCGTCTGCGGGCCTGGAGTACAAGGTTTCCCTGCCGGTCGATTTCCTCTCTTTCGCGCAGCAGGATTGCGAGGGTAGAAAGACGGTCAAGGTTCGGGCGGTGCTCTCATGGAACACGCCGCCTTCGACGAAAGATCCAAATGCTCCAGTGGTATGGGGAAACATCGTGGAGTGCCGCATCGTGATTCCCTCGCGGAAGCAAACTCAAATTCCTCGCCTTGCCGCGGTCCGAACGGAAGAGATTGAACAGACTGGCATTGAAGGGGAGATCGTCGATGCAGCCATCAAGGCTCTGAAGGGCACGGCTTTTGGTTCGAATGCAGGACTCACAGTAGCGCCGGACAGCGCGCCGGCCAATTCAGGCGTGACCGATCGGAGTTTCACAGTGAAAGCACGGGACGTTCAGGACTACGGCAAATCGTTCAGCCTGCACGTGTGGAATCGCCGCGATCTGCATCATGGCGCAACATCCAGCTTGGACCACTCTTTGAACGGATTTTTCGCGCGAAACAAGAATTAGCAGGATTGAGCGGCTTCCCCCCAGAAGCAGACGGAATTCGCTTTTCGAGACGGGCTCCGTCTGCGGCTAACTAGAAACGGAAGGAAATCGAAATGTTTGAACGTGCTTTTGTTTGGTGTTCAGTTCTGAGTGCGCGAGTGGTCAGGCGAACCGGGGAATTGCTGGCGCGGGTTGCGTGGATGCCAAAAAGATCGATCCGGATAGCGCCGGTCTCGACGTCCTATATCGAAAAAGTCATTCGTGGGGAGTAAGGGCGATGCAGAAGACACTGAGATCACAGGCGAGCTTTGACGGGCTCGATCAGGAGACCGGGCGGGAAGAGTCAAACTCCGCGCTCGAAGAGACCGCGTCTTTGAGGGGGGACGATCTGCGCAGGCTGGCTTGGCGCGGCATCAAGCTCTCAAACACCTTCCTGTGGCGGTGGCTCAACCTGTGCGAGGTTGGCGTTGAAGAGATCTTCTTTGCACTAACGATGCTGCGTCCTTTTGGAGGAGTGAATCTGGACCCCCTCACCGCCCCGCAGGGAACTGCGGCGCTCGATTCTCGCCGGTTAACGGAAGAACACAGCTTTTTAGGTGATTCGAACTTCCGGGATAGCTCAGAGAGACATCCGGAGCCTGCGATTTCTTGGAGGACGCCCTGGTTGTACTTTGTCCTCTTTTTGCTGGTCTGGTTGCTTTTGTTCTGAAGCGATTGCAAGGGCCCCAATGAGGGCCCGCAGTCGCTGGAGCCCAGCGCTAACGCCGGGAAGCCTTCTGGAGGAGGCCCGTGATGGTCTCTGGTCGAAAGCCGAGTAAGTTGAGAGCAGCCGAGAGTCCACGGAGTATTGCTCTGAACCTGCATTACGAGGGGCAGCCACTGGTGAACGTGCGCGGTCCCATCACTGGACGAGCCTACGAATTCTCCGGCTTGCGACCGGTGCAGCCCGTTGACACGAGAGATGCGAGATTTCTTCTGGCCAGTCCGTTATTCAAGCTCTCAAGATGAAACCGTGCAACTCGCCGTGCAATACTGTACACGTCTTCTCTTGTTTTGGCGGGGTCAGTATTGCAATTTCATTCATTCGATGCAGGTTACGTTGATAACCTCTGTGCTGGTGACCACCGGACGCAGGAGCACTTCGTCGCCTATTTCACGGGCTTGCTCCAACTCAAGCTTCGCTCCCGGCTTCAGTCCCCGCACGCCATTGAGGATGTCTGCCAGGAGACCTTTGCCCGCGTCTACTCGGTATTGCGCAAGGACGGCGGGTTGCGCCAACCGGAGAGCCTGGGCGCCTTTGTCAATACCGTCTGCAACCGTGTGCTCTTTGAGCAATACCGCACCGCTACGTGCAACGAGTCTCTCGATGTGGAAGGCCGGCCTGAACTGCCCGACAAGAGCGCCGATGCATTGGAAATCGCTGCTGCCGGGCAGATCAAGGATAAAGTCCGCGAGATTTTGCTCCAACTCGAGCCCCGCGACCGTTCCCTGCTAAAGGCTGTCTTTCTCGACGAACGCGACCGGGATGAAGTCTGCCGGGAGTTTGGGGTGGATCGCGATTATTTGCGGGTGCTGCTCCATCGTGCCAAGCAGGAGTTCAAAACCGAGTATATGAAGCGCATAGGAACCCGGATGGTCCTGGGAGCGAATGCCTGAGGGGCGCGATGCCGCCCGGGTTTTGAAACGATCTGGGACTTGCGGCCACTATTGAATGTTGCACCGTTTTGGGGATTGAGTAGATGGATCACAGCGAAGCTTTACTAGAGATGGCCGCGGAGCGCTACCTGCTGAATGAGCTGACGCCCGACGCGCGCGATGCCTTCGAAGCGCACCTTTTTGAGTGTACCGAGTGCGCCCTCGATCTACGCGCGGGAGCCGCATTTGTAGAGGAGGCAAAGACCCAGTTGCCTGAGCTGACCAGCGCATTGCCCGCCACTCGTCCGGCTAGTTCGCGCGAGCCCAAGTTCAAGCGAGATTGGTGGCAGAGCTGGCTTCGGCCGGCGTTTGCAGCCCCCGCATTCGCAACGTTGCTGTTGGTTATCGGATACCAGAACCTGGTTACCTACCCGGCACTCCGGGCTTCGGCAGACCAGCCGCGTCTGCTGCCTTGGGCTCCGCTGCATGGGGCCACGCGGGGGGGCGCTCACCTCGCTATCACCGCCGATCGCCGCCATGGGGTTGCGCTTCCGGTCGATCTACCTTCGCAGCCCAGCATGGGCGCCTACGCTTCGTATTCCTTCGACCTTTTTGATCCGCAAGGAAAGCTGGCATGGACCGGCATTGCAGCTGCTCCAGCTGATGACACGGGCGAGGCCCAACGGCTCTCCCTGATGATCCCCGGCGCAATGTTGCAGAATGGCGCCTATACCATCGCCGTCTCCGGCGTCGCGGCTCAGGGTGAGCGCACGGAAATCGACCGGTACGTCTTCGATCTTCATTTATCCAATTGACGCTTCTTGATCCACACTCTAGAATTCTCTCGACCCACAAAGGATTGGAAAAACGCCTATGTCTGAAAGAGTGCACAAGTACAATGCCGAAGCGACGGCCCTGAAGGGCCACCTGAAGCTGCCCGTAGCTCAGGAGATTGAACCCCAGGCCCACACGAAACTTCCCGAGGCGGGCGGATACCTCACCCAACGCACCGAGCTTTTCCGGATGGAGTCGGTCATCTCCTTCCGCTCCGCGTACACCCATGTCGCGGGCAACCTCAGCGACAAGCCGGGCGGCGGCCACACCACCCTGACCACCACGGTCGTTGAAGGCCTCAATGTTCTGGAGGTGGTGACGGCCGACCGCATCGTCGGGCAGATGATCACCGAACATCCGCTCGAGGGCTTTATTCCTTCAATCTCTTTTCTGGGAACGCGCTTTGAAAATCTGCGCATCGCCGGTCACCCGGTTGAGCTGGAGTTTGATCAGGACATCTTTGGACCCAATCCGGTCGACGACGTGCCCTACACCCAGGAACCCGGCTTTGTCAGCCGTGTCAGCCGCCAATATGAACATATCCGCCAGAACAAGAACCTCCCGGCGAAGCTCCAGGAACGGTACAATCGACTTTCCTCTACTCTTGGCGCTTCAGGGGAGGCCGAATGTTCACTGATCAACCAGGTGGCTGGATTCATACCTGGACCTGGGATAATTTTCGGAAACGTGATCACGATTCCCGGCTTTGGCGCCATCACACTGGCCAAGCTGACCGTGAAGCACGAGATGCCGCACGAGGAGACGAAAGTTCCCACGAAGACAACCTTCACGCTGACGATGATCGATCTGGAACTGGGCTGCGTCGTCTGTGGCAACGTGCCGGTTGGTGGCGGCACATCCAATGGGGGAGGAGTTGGATAGGTCAAACAATTCTCCAGAATGCACGTTGGCCGATCATCCTCAAATCTGGGCTAGGAAACATCAGCGAGTGGCTTGAAGGTGCATGGCAGACATTCCGGCCTTGGTTCCTTCCGTGCGGATCAGCGATCTTTCTGTTACTGCTAATTCCTCTCGAAGATACGCGTCCCCGCAGCGGCCAAATTGCATATGATCATGCTTGGAAGCTCTTTCAGCGTGGCAGATTGGCTGATTCCCAAGAAGAAGCTGAGCGGGGATATGAGGAGTTCCATGTCTCCACCCGATGTGGGCTTCGAAGTTTCAATTGCTAGAAGCTCAAGACATGGTGTGGCGCGGTTTGTACAACGACGCTCTGCGCCTCCTTGCGGAATGCCGTCTAGCTAGCGACAACCCGGAAGACGTTGTACGTAAAGTGGCAATCGAGGCAAGCGCTCTCTCCCACAAGCGACAGCTAATTGCAGCAAATCAGAAGCTGGCTTTGGCCGAGGGCATCTGCAAGAGCGGGTATTACGCGGCATGTGGCGAGGTGCTCCGGTCGCGCGGAATGTTCGAAGACATTCAGGGCGAACGTGCAACCGCGCGGATTTACTTTACTGAGAGTCTCCTCTTTGCCCGTGACCATCAGGATCAGTGGTTGGAAACAACCGCACTCGTAAACCTGGGCTGGGCCTCGCTTCAGAGCGAACACTATGACGAAGCCGTGAATTGGTCACAGTCCGGCTATCGACTTGCAGCGGATATGGGCGCCGAAGGTCTAGCGCAAGTCGCCTCAGGCAATCTCGGCTGGGCTTATTACCAGTTTGGAGATAGTGAAAGAGCATTGGAGCATTTTCTGGAAGCAGAAAAAAGCGCCGCAGCGCTCGGCGATCTCCGCGATGAGCTGAAATGGATCAGTGACGCCGGGTATGTTTATCATGACACTGGCGATTCGAACCGTGCCACGCAGTCCTATCACCAAGCGCTCAATCTTGCGAAGCAAATTGGGAGTGCGGAAGACATCGTGGACGCACTGGAAGATTTGGCCCAGGTTTCAGTAGAGACGGGAAAGTTGAACGATGCGAGTTCGTATCTCGATCAGATAGCCCCGATGGGGATCTCTGGCAGTATTCGCCTGAGCGCATATGTGATGCTAACTAAGGGAATGTTGGCGGCTGCGCTACGTAAAGATCAACGAGCCGAGACCCTCTTTCGTGCGATCCAAACTGACCTGGCAAATCCGAATTCTGCAAGACTAAGCGCCGGGAATGAGTTAGCCAAACTGTTCGAGCGGCAAGGCAAGACGCGGGATGCGGAGCGAGTCTACAAATCCACGCTGAACGAATTTGAATTGGCGCGGGCGCAGCTTCGGAACGAAGATTCGCGGCTTCCCTTCGCGGCCAACGCCACGAGCATCTGCGACGACTACATCCACTTGCTGGTGCAGGAGGGCAAAAGTGATCAGGCTCTTGCCGTGGCTGATCGGAGCCGCGCGCAGACGTTGGCGCACGGTCTGGGAGTGGCCGGAAGTGAAGTCCACCACCACCGCGCGGCTCTGAATCCTCGCCAGATTGCGCGAGAGACCGGCGCAACGCTGCTCTTCTATTGGCTCGGCGACGAACAGTCCTACCTGTGGGCCGTCACCCCGGCAAAGATCGTTTTGATTCAGCTTCCCGCGCAAAAAGAGATTGTTGCCCGTGTCGAGCGTTATCGCAGAGCGCTGCTGGACGTGGAAGACCCTCTTCAAACTCGGAACGAGGACGGGCAGGCGTTGTATACGCTGTTGGTCGCTCCTGCCGCGAAGTTCATCCGGCGCGGTACCCCGGTGATGATTCTGGCCGATGGAGAGCTGAGCAAGTTGAACTTTGAAACACTGCTTGTTCCCGGCCCGAGCGAGGAAAATCAACAACGATCAGCATCGACCCAAAATCTGCATTATCTGCTCGACGATGCGACTCTGCTTTCAGCGCCGTCGCTGGCGATGCTTGCTGGCGCGAAGCCTGCCAGACACGCCGATCGAAATCTGCTCCTGCTCGGCGACCCCGTTTCGCCCAGTCAGGATTATCCAAGTCTTCCTCTCTTCGGCTCGGAGATGACCCGGATTGAAAAGCACTTTGCGCCGCATCACCTTGGGGTTTTCGCGGGACGCGAGGCCACTCCGGCAGCCTATCTTACCGGTGATCCGGCACAGTATTCCTATATTCACTTTGTCTCTCACGCAATCGCCAGCCGCACCGATCCGCTGGATTCGGCGATTATCCTTTCGGATGCCGCCCCTTCCGGCAGCAAGACAAGCGAGGCTTCTTTCAAGCTTTACGCGCGCGACATCATGCAGCATCCCATCGACGCGCGGCTCGTCACGATTTCAGGCTGTAATGGCAGCGGCACGCGCTCCTATGCGGGAGAGGGTCTGGTGGGGCTCTCGTGGGCGTTTCTGCGCGCCGGCGCTCACAGCGTGATCGGCGCATTGTGGGAGGTGAGCGACGATTCGACCCCGCGTCTGATGGATACGCTCTATCAGGGCATTGAGAGTGGCAAAGATCCGGCAGTCGCGCTTCGCAATGCGAAACTTACCCTGCTGCATTCGCAGAGTAAATTCCAATCGCCATTTTATTGGGCCCCGTTTCAGATTTATACGAGGCGATGAGAATGCCGGTCTCCCACCCATTCCGCGGAAAGACGCGGAATGGATGGGGCACAGAAGGCAATGCTGTTCATCCGGCCTGGCCGACACCCGCAAAGTGCGCCTCGATCTGTTCCAGCGTCTTGCCCTTTGTCTCCGGCAGTAGGAAGACCGCGACCAGGAAATAGATTACCGTGAATCCGGCCAGGAGAAAGAACATAGCCGCATATCCATGCTGGCTGACAAATGGAAGAAAGATTCCCGCCAGAGTCGTCGAGACAATTTGATTGATAACCAGCGCGATGCTCATGCCGTTAGAGCGGATGCGGGTCGGCATCAGTTCAGAGAGCGCCAGCCAGACGCAGACGCCCGGCCCCAGCGCGAAGAATCCCATGAATGCATAGAGACCGAAGGCCACCAGCCAGCCATGATGGGAAGAAGGAATGCTGCCGATCACCGCTTTCTCGATCTTCAGCGGCGCGGTGCGCGCGGCATCGAGATTGCCCAGGGGATTTTTGAAGAAGGCTATGACTCTGTTCGCGGGCACGCAACTCGCTCGATCAATCTTGATCGGCGCTGCTGCCGGATCGTCGGAGCGCACATAACTTGTGGCCGCAGTAAAGTCTCCATACGAATAAATAATAGCCAGCGACGCGCGATCGCTGGTAATTGGTCCGCTCGCCGCACCTGCTGCCGAGAGCAGCTTATCTGCTTCGGCGCGATCGAAGCGCACTTCCAGTTGTTCCCGCGAATCAACCAGCGCCTGCACCGCATCGCGGCGGTCGACGCTGAGTTTTTCAGTCGAGTGAAATAGCAGCCCAACGCTGACCAGCGAAACGATGATTCCGCTGGTGCCCAGGATCAGCAGAAACTTCCGCCCTCGGCGATCGACCAGGGTCATGCCCACAATGGTGAGCAGGAAGTTCATCGACGTGAAGATGACGTAGCCCCAGTGCGCATGAAGATCGGAGAGTCCGCTTTGCAAGAGGATGCTGGTGTTGTATCCGATGATCGAGTTGACACCCGTGGCTGTGTTGCAAAAGAGAATGATGCAAGCCAGCAAAAACGGCACCACATATTTGCGTCGCAGCAGCGAATCCCGCACCTGTTCGCCGGTAGCTGTCGCCGTCGATGGTTTCAGTTCGACGTTCTCCATCTCCTGCAATTCCTGGCGCGCCTGCACCTCGCTTCGTGAGCGGCGCAGAGCGGCATATGCCAGATCCTTTTTGCCGCGCTTGAAGAGCCAGCGCGGCGACTCGCTGGCCCAAAGACTGCCCATCAAAAACAGAATGCCGGGCGGCAACGAAACCCAGAAGAGACCGCGCCAGGCATGATCTTTGAAGGCATACACAGCCGCCGCATTGCCCGCACTCGCAACTGCCTGTACCCGATAACTGAAGTAGATTGCAAGCAGCGCCGCAAAGACCATCGATGAGGTCGGCAGCCACTGAAAGACGCCGGCTCCTTTACCGCGATCTGCCGCCGATAAGCACTCGGCCAGATAGAGCGGCACCACCACTCCGATCAATCCACCGCTGACGCCTTCCAGCAGGCGGCCACAGATCAGTGCCGCGTAGCCGTGCGAAAGAGCAATCATAGGAATGCTCACGACAAAGACAAGTCCGCTCAGGACCATCAACGGCTTGCGGCCCATCCAGTCGGCCAGTATCCCGGCAAAGAGTGTCGAGAAGACCGCCCCCAGCATCATCGTCGCCACCACTACAGAGAGTTCCGCGGCAGTCAACTGCGACGTGGCTTGCAGATAAGGCAGTGCGCCGCCAATGATGCCGATGTCCATTCCGTAGAGCAGACCGCCCAGGCCCGCAACCACCAGAAGAAACAGGTTGTAGCCGCGTGTGGAGGTCGCGCCCTGAAGGGGCGACCCAAGAGGTTCAGGCTTGCTCAATGTCATGTTTGTTCCTTTCACTTCCGCGATGGAGGCCACGGCCAACGTTCGGCCAATTCGCAGCTGCAGAATCAATTGACAACGGATGCGGGCGACGTGTGTAAGATTAGTCTATAGTGATCGCATCAAACGTAAACGATCATTTTATTGATCCATAAGGTGGACATGATGGCATATGCAATCCAGCCTCGCTCCAAGCTGATCCCCTGCGTCCTCCTCCCGAGCCTTTTGGTCCTGTTTGCAACCGTTGCCGCGCCGCTCCACGCTCAGGCGAATCTGCTTCCGTCACCACGGGAGGCTCACTTTGGCGCGACCACGCCTGTGCCTCCTGAACTGGCAGTGAACATCCCCGGCCACGACAGCGAAGACCTCTTTGCCGCGCACGATCTGGAGCAGGCCTGGAAATCGGCGGCCCATGACGGCTCGTCGCATACAGCCTATCGGGTCGATCTACTGCGCACCGATACTAACCCAGCCAAGGCGTTGCTGGCCACTCGCAAACTCGCCTTCGATCCGGCGATGGAGGCCGAGGGCTATCTGCTGGACGTGCAGCCGGAGCGCGCCACCATCGTTGCAGCCTCCGCCGCGGGCATCTTTTACGGCGTGCAAACTCTCAAGCAGCTATTGCCGCCAACAGGCAGTCAGCCGGTGCTGACCACGGGCATCGTGCGCGATTGGCCCGCCATGCGCTATCGCGGCATTGACGACGATCTGTCGCGCGGCCCTTTTCCCACGCTCGAATTTCAAGAGCATCAACTCCGTGTCTTTGCAGCGTACAAAATTAATTTGTATTCGCCTTATTTTGAGCACACGCTGGTTTATCCCAATCAGCCGCTGGCCGCGCCTCCCGGGGGTTCGTTGACTCCGGAAGAAGCCGCGGAACTGGTCCGCTACGCAGCCCGATATCACATCACGATTGTTCCCGAGCAAGAGGCCTTCGGGCATCTTCATCACGTCCTTAAATATGAGATCTACTCCGACGTTGCTGAGACTCCACACGGGAGCATACTGGCCCCCGGCCAGCCTGGCTCGTTGCCGCTGATCAAGGACTGGTTCACGCAGATTGCCGCAGTCTTTCCTTCTCCTTTCCTGCATATCGGAGCCGATGAAACGCGCGATCTGGGCCGAGGACTGACGCACTCTCAAGTCGAGGCGCGCGGCTATGGACCGGTCTATGTCGACTTTATCAAGCAGATTCATGAGACTCTCGCGCCTTTGCATCGCCGCCTGATCTTTTGGGGCGACATCGGCGGCGACGGTACCGATGCAGTGCCTGGATTGCCAAAGGATATGATCGCCGTTCCCTGGAATTATTGGGACTCGAGTGGATTTGACAAGATGCTCGCGCCCTTTGCCAAGGCTGGAATCGAGACCTGGGTGTCGCCTGGCGACGCTAACTGGAATGAGGTCTATCCCGTCTCACGCACCGCCTTTGCCAACATTCAGGGCTTCATCCGCGATGGCCAGCGGATGGGCTCGACAGGCGCGCTTACAACGGTCTGGAATGACGACGGTGAAGGACTGTTCAATGAGGACTGGTATTCGCTGCTCTTCGGAGCCGTCGCCGCGTGGCAGCCCGGCGAGAGTTCCATCACTGCCTATCAGGACTCGTTCGCGCAGCTCTTTCATGGCGACACCAGCGGCCAGATCAATCAGGCGCAGAAGGAATTGATCGCCGCACACGATGCTTTGGACCTCGCCAAGACCGGCATGAACAGCGACGAACTCTTCTGGCTCGATCCCTGGAGCGCGCAGGGGCAAGTGGCCTCCGCGCAGTTGCTGCCGGTTGCCGCTGAGATGCGCATACACGCCGAGCAGGCAATCGTGCTGGTGGCCAAGGCGCGACAGGCGAATCCCGCTTTGCGTGAGGCAGACGCTCTGACCGCGATGGATCTGGGCGCGCGACGCCTCGATCTGATCGGCCTCAAGTTTCAATTGAGTCAGGAAATTGTCACGAGCTTTGCGCAGGCACTGAAGCAACAGCACGATGCCACGCGCCGCGCTGAGACGCATAGTATGCTGGAACAAATCAGCGACTTCAATGGCCGCTGCCAGGATCTGCGCGATGCCTACTCGGCCACTCGATCCGAGTACGTCCAGGTGTGGCAAAGCGAAAACCGCCCATACTGGCTCAACAATGTCACCGTGCGCTTTGACCTCGAAATCGAAGGCTGGCAGCGGCGCGGCGATCAGTTTCAGGAAACATTGCGCGACTGGGAGAATGGCAAAGAGTTGCGCGCACCGTCGCTTGCCGGACTTCCCGAAGCAGCGAATTCTGCCGCAGATTCAAAGTAGGAGATCCAAAAGGAGAGGCCTCTTGAAAGTCGTTCTAGGTATCGATGGCGGAGGCACTCGCACACGCGCCTGCCTTCGTGCGGAAGGCCGCAAATTGTCCCATTGCGAAGGGGAGTCCATCAAGCGCGCACGGGTGGGCGCTGGGGCCGCCGAAGCGAATCTCCGAGGGCTGCTAGGTTCGTTGTTCGCGCAGGCGGGCGTGCAGCGCGCACATGCGGCGACAGTTGGTGTGGCCGGAGCCTACATGCCCGGAGTTGCCGCAGAGATCGAAGCTGTACTGCACGACTGCGGCATTCCGTGCTGCGAAGTGACCGGCGACGAGGTCATCGCTCTCGACGGGGCTTTTCAGGGCGGCCCTGGCATTCTACAGATTGCAGGAACGGGTTCGAATACCATCGGCCGCGCTGCTGACGGCAGCCGCGAAACTTCGGGCGGGTGGGGTTCGCGTTTGGGCGACGAAGGCTCCGGCTACTGGATCGGCTTGAATAGCGTGAGGCGCGGCCTGCTTGCTCACGATCGAGGGTTGCCGACGCGGATTCTCGGTGAGGTTGGCGCACTCTGGGGCACATCCACAGTCGAAGAACTGGTCAACGTCGGAGACAGCACTCCGGGTCCAGACTTTGCTGCGTTGACTCCGATCATTCACGCCCTAGCCCTTGAGGGCGATGCGGTCGCATGCGCGGTTCTCAAACAAGCGGCCGCCGACCTTGTTGAATCGGTGCTGCTGGTGCGCGACAAGCTGCGCCGGAATCATGCGATCACGGAAGAGATTCCGGTTGCCTGGACTGGCGGCGTTCTCGATCAGATGCAATTGGTGCGCGATGCCTTCTTCGCCGGGCTGCGCGCCGCTGCGCCCGCCATGCCGGTTGCACGAGAGCCGGTGAATGCTCTGGAAGGTGCGGTTTGGCGCGCGCAACGGCTGGCCGCGCAGGCATCTGAATGAAAGAGAGACGAAGTGGAGCGCCCGGGTCTCATTTCTGAGACCGCAAACTTCCTGCTCCAAAAAATAACAGAAGAACAATGAGCATATATTAATGAAACGATCATTCTTCTGGAATCGTTAGCCAGTCTCTCCACGAGAGACTGGCGCCAGTTGGAGTGAAGCGGGCGGCGATGGTTTCGGCGAAAATCAGCATAATCGGAGTAAAACACAGTATTCATAGATATTTACGGCAAAGAAATCGAGGGCGGAAGACCAAGAATCGAATATTTTTCAGCAGATCGTTTTTTGCGCCGGGGAAACTATTATTGATCATTATTGGTACTACTGATCATTTTTAGCGAATTTCCGGGACAATTTCGTTTATAGTCAAAAACATGCCTCGAAGCGCTTGGCCAACCCCCTTCCTCCATTGGTGCCTAACGGCAATAGGTGGAGCGAGCTGCAATAAAGCTGTTAGGTACACAGGCTCTGCCGCACATTTTTGCCGGTTTGGATCTACACGGAAAAGCCAATGAAATCATTTCTTTTTGAGTTGTGTGCTGAGACCTTACCGGTTGCCCAAATCGCTCAATCCGCGGGGGCGGATCGCGTGGAACTCTGCTCCCAGCTAAAGGTCGGCGGTCTGACAGCCGATCTTGCTCTTGTCTCTGCGGTTGTAGGGAAACTGAGCGTTCCTATTTATGCGCTGATTCGGCCCCGTGGTGGAGATTTTGTTTACAGCCCCGCCGAATTCGAACAAATGCGCCGGCAAATTGAGCAAATGAAAGAAATTGGCGTTGCCGGCGTTGTCGCCGGCGTGCTGCTTCCCGATGGCCGCGTGGACCTGACGCGCAGCCGGGAGTTGGTGGAGCTTGCGCGTCCGCTTGAGTTCACATTCAACCGGGCTTTTGACGAGACACCCGACCTCGACGAAGCTCTCGAAGCCGTAATCGCAACGGGCGCCGACTGGCTGCTCACCTCAGGCGGCGAACCGGATCTTCAGAAAGGCGTCGACGCCATCGCGCGCCTGGTTCGGAAATCCACGGGCCGCATCGGTGTGATTGCAGGTGGAGGATTGCGACTGACCGAAATGGAGATGGTCTTGCGCCGCTCCGGCGTGCGCTCTCTGCATGGCTCGCTCACTCGCGAGGCCCACGATTCGAACTCAACCGATCCGCTGAAGGCCCTGGAAGCTACTGTGCGCAGTGCCGTTCAGAAGATGAGCGCTGTCTATGCGTCACTATGAGCTCCGCACCTTTCTCAAGGTCCGCAAAGATTTGCTCGGAACCCCCACCCTTGAGGCCAATCTTCTCCTCATGATCGATCGTGCAAGCTCAATTCGATCAAATCCATGATCATAGAGCGGAAAATTCGGACCAAAGTTTCAAAAAATGTGAGAAAGGGGTTGCTTATTCTCCCCTTCAAGAGGTTAGAATGTATCCGGCATGTCCGACTCCATCAATGTCCGCTCCGAGCTAATCATCAAATTCCTCCTTCGCGTCGGCACGGCGTCCATTGAGGACATATTGGCCGTGGCCGGTTCCTCGGCTCCCAGCATCCGGCGCGATCTGGTCCGTTTGGAAAACCGCGGTCTGATACGCCGCACACACGGCGGCGCAACGCTGGTGGAGCCGCTCCTCTACGAGCCATTTCGCTATGACAGCTCCTTTCTTGCCCGCGAACAGCGCTTTGCCGGTGAAAAGCGCCGTATCGGCCTGGCCGCCGCTGACCTGATCTTGGCCAATGAAACAGTTGGCCTGACCGCGGGCACCACCGCGACTCACATCGGGCGCAGCCTGCGACACCGCGACAAGATTCAGGTGGTAACCAACGCCATCAATATCGGTATGGAGTTGTGCAACCAGCCGGGTATCCGGACGTATCTGACCGGAGGCGTGGTTCCCTGGGCATGGTCGTTTTCGCTCACAGGCAATGCGGCACTCAACTTTCTCAACGACGTTTACATGGACAAGGTGTTCCTCAGCGTGACCGGCCTGGACGCCGAACGTGGCGCGACCACTCTGGAGACCGATGAGGCGCTTGTCTATCGCAAGATGCTCAATCAGTCCAAGCAAGTCATCATCACCGCCGACTCGAGCAAGATCGGCAAAGTGAGCCCCGCCTTCATTTGCCCCGTCAATGAGTTTCATATCCTGATTACCGACACTGGCGCGAGCGACGAAGCTGTGGCGCCCTTTGAGAAGCAAGGCATTCGCGTCATCCGCGCATAGGTCGGAGCGCGCTGCCGCACGGTTTTGCTCCTGCCTCAGTTCCCCGGCTCACGAATTTCTCATCAGTCCGACTCCGTTTTGACGCGTTCGCCAGTCCGGCGCGGCTCAACTCCGGTTCCGGTGAGCTGACAAAGTAGCGGGCCGGCACATTCAATTGCTGTGAAATAACGCGAAAAGGAATCAAGAACCTATAAGTTTTTGCCGCTATATCGGCACAAAGCATCAAAATAATGATCGTTTTGCGCTGTTATTTTCATTTTCCTATTGCTTTTTATATGCAAATGGCATTATCGTTCTTCACAACGCAATAATCGCGGCGCCGCCAACCGAAAAAGACAAGCAAATACCTCGGTCGCGGTTTTCAGAAACCAAAAGCGGACTCACGGGAAGATTGATGCAGTGGGGCAAGTCGACCGCTTTTTTGAACCATCTTTGGGAGCGTGATGCACAGACAAAAGGTTCCATCTCGCAGCTCCGGATTCGGAGAACCTGCGCCGGTAGAGGCGCTCACCTGCCTGAAATCGACACCTTCGCTGCGCCGCTTTGCTGTCCGTGCCGAAGTGAAATCCCGCCCTGCAGAACTCTTTGTTCACGACGTCAGAACACACCTGTCGATACGCACCTGCGTATGGGCACTCACTCGATTTCAAAAGAAAGGTGCGAAGGCAATGAGACATACTCAACGGTTTTCCTGTTCCTCACAATCCTCGCGGCGTTTCAATCTCGCCTTGGATGGCTCTCAAATATCGGAGAGTTTCATCATGAGGCGCCCATCCCTGCTGATCCTGTTGGCGATCCTGCTCCTCTCCCTTGCCCCGATGGGACGCGCGCAGGAACTCTCCGCAACGCTCAGCGGCACGGTCACTGACTCTGTTGGAGCCGTGATCCCTCATGCCTCGATCACGATCGCGCTGAACGGAGTGAATGGAACGGCTCGCATTGTGGAGTCGGATGGTTCCGGCAATTACACGGCCACAAACCTCACAGCAGGAACATACACGGTCAGTGCGACGGCAGCAGGATTTGAGACATTCAAGGCTCAAAACATCTCCCTTAATGTCGCCGAAAAGCGCGTGGTGAACGTGCAACTGAAGACCGGTTCCGTCACCACGACCATTACCGTCGAAGAAAACCCGGTGTCGGTAAACACAGAGACCAGCGAGCAGGCAGGCACAATCGAAGGCTTGCAGGTTCGTGAACTGGAAATCAACAGTCGCAACTTTACGCAGTTGGTGACCCTGCAACCCGGTGTTGTGAATATGCTGGGCGACGAGGATTCGTCGAGTTTCACAGCCATGTCGGTCAACGGCGCCCGTGGCACAGCCAACAACTGGACGGTAGATGGCGCCGACATCAACGATTCCGGCTCCAACACCACCGCCACCAGCCAGCCCAGCATGGAAGCTATCCAGGAGATCACCCTGGAGCGTGGCAACTACGATGCAGGTTATGGGCGTTCGGGCGGCGGCCAGGTACTGGTGGCCACCCGCAGCGGCACCAGTTCCTTTCACGGTGAGGGGTATGAGTACGTCCGCACGACGGACTTCAACGCCAACGACTGGCTCAACAAGCAAAGTGAGCTCAATTTGGGCCAACCTAACCAGCCAGGCGTCTATCATCAAAACGTCTACGGTTTCACGATTGGCGGACCGGTCTACATTCCCAAGGGTTACAACGAGAATAAGAATAAGACCTTCTTCTTCTATTCCGAAGACTGGCACAAGATCAGCCAGGCGGGAAGCAGCACCACTCTGACTCCTCCGACCACGGCAGAGGTTGGCGGAACTTTTGCTGGCGATATCAGAGCTCAGTATCCGCAAGCGACCTACGATGCTGCCAGCAACACGTCCACAATCCCGGCCAGCGCTTTCAGTAAGAACGCGCAGGTTTATCTGACCAACCTCTTTGATAAGGTCGCCAACTCCAGCGGGTCTCTGACTTTCAACCAACCTTCGACTAATGATTATCGTGACGACATCGTCCGCATCGATCACTACTTCAACGACAAGGTCCACCTCTACGCGCGCGGCATCAACGACAGCAATCCGCAAGTCGACCCCAGCGGGCTGTGGAATGGCGCCCAGTATCCCGGCGCCGCCACGGTAGCCTACAGCACGCCGGGCAAGAATGTGGTGGGCAATCTGACCTGGACCATCTCGCCCAAGATCGTCAACGAACTTGAGTTCGCGTACGCGCAAGGCACCATCAACGCGAATTTCGAAAGCGGCGATTTTGCCAACAATCCTACCTATGTAAGCGCTTTGACGCAAGGCCAGACAGGCGCGTATGCCTTTGGAAGTGACCCCTACGGGCGCATGCCGGCTGTGACCTTTGCCGATGGCACGACGGGCTTTGGGGCGGGCAGCGATCCATATGGAGAGCGCAACCTGGACCGCACCTACTTTGACAACCTGTCACTGAGTCTCGGCAAACACACCCTTCGTACAGGCTTCCAGATTCAGCAGATGATCAAGACCGAAAACGCCACCAGCGGCGATGCCGCCTTCACCTTCGGCTCCGGCTCTCTCAACAACTCCGGTGTATATGTGGGCAATGGCGATATCCCCTTCGCGGATTTCCTGGTTGGCACGGTATACAGCTACTCGCAGCAGAGCCGCGACACCGTACCCGACCTCAACTTCATCAACAGCGAAGCCTATATCAATGACGACTGGAAGTTCAACCACAATCTGACCTTCAATCTGGGTGTTCGCTGGAGCAGATTTCCTTCGCCGTGGGACAAGAACAACACTTTAGCCAACTTTGATCCGCTGCTGTATGATGCCTCGAATGCTCCGACACTCGACCCGCTTACCGGCAACTTCAATGTGGGCCAGTCAATTGCGGGCAACCCTCTGGTAGCCAACACTTATACCAATGGGGTGATCTTCCCGACCAACAGCGGACACTGCGCGGCCGCGCAGACACTCGCTGGCAATGTTCAAACGCAGGTTCAATGCTCGCCCTACGGCAGAGACGTGAACCCCAACGACAATACCAACTTTGCTCCGCGTGTTGGGTTCGCGTACAACCCCGACGGACATGGTGTCACCTCGATCCGCTCCGGCTTCGGCCTCTTCTACGATCGTACGATGGACGGCATTTGGGAGGGTAACTCCTTTGCCGATCCGCCGATCACGCAGACTGTTTCGGTAAGCAACACTACCTTCGATTCTCCGAATCCGAGCGGTAAACCGAGTGCCAGTTATGGCCCCAACTCGCTCACCGCAACCGGCACCCCCATCTTCCGGGTTCCGACTTACTTCGACTACAACCTGACCGTTGAGCGTCAACTGCTGCCTACGACGGTTCTTTCCGTGGCTTATGTGGGCAACCAGGCCCGCCATCTGGTCGGCGAGTGGAACGAAAACCAACCCAAGGAAGGAGACAGGGTGGCTGCACCGGCAAATACCGATGTCAACCTACTCCGTCCTTATCTGGGCTATGACCACATTCAGGACAGAAACCCAATTTTCACCAGCAACTACAACGCGCTGCAGATTTCGCTGAACCATCGCTCCAACAAAGGCCTGACCGTTGGCGCTTCTTATACATGGTCGAAGGTTCTGACGACACAATCGGAAGATCGTAATGGTGATCTGGGCAGCTACTCTGGCGCCGCCATCCAAAACAGCTATGACATCAAGGCCGATTACGGTCCGGCCTCCTTCAATCAGCCGCAGAGTCTGATCGTCAACTACGTCTACGCGCTGCCTTTCTTCAAGGGGCAGAGCGGAGCAGAAGGAAAACTACTGGGTGGCTGGGAACTCTCCGGAATCACGACCTACGCCACGGGAACTTCACTGACCATCACTCAGACTGGCGACCCGTTTCAATGCCCGACTGATTCAACCACCGGACTTTGCTTGACAACCAGTCCTGCAGGCACCGGACTTCGCGGCTTGGGCATCGCTTCCTACGGCTCTGCGCGTCCAAATCAAGTGGCTCCCGTCAAAATGATCAAGAACCCAGGGGCAGCGGGATGGTTCTCCACCAGTTCCTTTGCTCCGGCTACCGGTGCGTGGGGCAACCTAGGCACAGGCACGATCCTCGGGCCGGACTTCCAGAAATGGGACATCGCTCTCGCGAAAAACACGAAGATCGGCGAGCTCGTCAACGTCCAACTGCGCGTCGAGTCCTTCGATGTCTTTAACCACCCCAACTTCGGGAGTATCGGGACTTCACTGGGCAGTTCTCACTTCGGGCAGGTTACCTCCGACCACGAACCGCGCCTGCTTCAGATGGGTGGAAAGATCACCTTCTAGATCCAGCCAATCAAACGCCGCATCAACGAAGGCCGGGGCAAAAGCCCCGGCCTTCTGACTTAGCAGGCCGTTCCACTCGGTCGGAAACAAATCGGCTCGGTAGTTACTTCTCTGTTGGCGCTGCTTGAGGTGCGGAGTCCTGGCGCGGAACTCTGGACATTACTTTAATCAGGCTTTCGTCGTCAGCCCTGTTGATTTTTTTTGATTCGGCGAGTTCAGCGTTGGCCTCGGAAATTTTTCCCATGTGGCGATAAAGCTGGGACATTCGCCAGTGGGGCTTGACATCGCCGGGGTCAAGCGTGGCCGCTGCCTTTAACTCGCGAAGCGCATCCGCGTCACGGCCGTCCCGAGTGTAGATGACGCCCAAATCTAGATGCCCCATGGGATTGGCGGGGTTAACCCTCACCACTTTCTCCAAGACAGGGCGAGCGTCATCCAGTTTGTTCATTTGAATATAGGAGTCAGCCAGATAGAGCGTGGCTTGCAGATGCTCGGGGTCGTTTGCTAACTCGGCTTGAAACTCTTGAGCGGCTTCCTCGGCTTTGCCTTGGGTCCACAACAAATAGCCCAGGCCGAAATGCACATTGGGCTCTTTGGGGTTGGCCTCTACGGCGGCGCGAAACTCACGTACTGCGCCGACCGGTTCCTTCATTTCGTCCAGTGCCTCACCGGCCAGCATGTGGGCTTCGGCTGAATCTGGATTGAGCGCCATAATCCGGTGAAAAGCGTCCAGCACGCACGGGTATTGTTTCGACAATAAGCAACTATGAGCCAGTGTCAGAAGCAGGGTGAGATTCTGCGTGTCGATATCTGAAGCTCGCTTCAGATAGGGAGTGGCTTCGGCAAACTCGCCCAGCCCGTAGTGCGACATACCAATCAATATGGTCAGCCGCTGCGCCTCGTCCGAGGCTGGTTGTGATGCCTTGAGCAGTGGCTTGAGTTCCAGTAACGCGTTCTTGTAATCGGCCTCCTTGAAGTACGCAAGGCCCAGATTGAATTGCAGACGGGGCATCGTGGGATTCAACGCCACCGCCCTGCGATAGTACGCGGTCGCCTCGGCGTAATGCTCCTGACGGGCTTCGAGAAGGCCGAGGTGAGCATACGGCTCAGGGTTGGAGGGCTGTGCCTTTGATAGCGCGCTCCAGGCATCCTCGGCCTCAGCGATTTTGCCCTGCTGCTCAAGCGAAAACGCAATTTGTCGCTGATCGTTCTGGGAGACGGCCGGCCATGCGCAGCCCATGAGTACCAGTGCCAACCAAGAAGTTCGCCTATGCGCAATAACGACCATCGCAATTGTCTCCCTTGTGTTTCTAACCCGCGCTTCGACCACTTATGTAGCCTGCGAAATTCGCATCGCCGAAAGTCATTCGCTCCACTTATTTTAGGCTAAACTAGAGAGTAACTACAGCGAAGACTCGCAAGCTGTGTTCTATAAATCGCGGAGACTTTCTCTATGTCGAAATTCATTCCTGCGTTTCGGATTCGAACGGCTGCAATCGTTCTGTTGGCCCTCGTTGCTTGTGTCTCCATGTCGTTCGCGCAGGCGCCCCGCCAGAGTAAGGTCATCGGTGGCTACTTCGAGGAGTGGGGAATACATTATGGCGGATTCACCATTGCGGACCTGCAGAGGAATGGCGTTGCCGATCAGTTGACGCACCTGATCTACGCCTTTGGCGATGTAACTCCGGCTACAACGCCCGTGTGCGCTATCGACGATCCCTCCGCAGCTTACCAGAATGCGTCTTTGCCGAGTGTGAGTGGGAAGCCTTACACTGCGCCCCTCTTCGGGAATTTCGGAGCCATCCAGCAATTGAAAGATCTGCATCCGCAGCTGAAGGTCCTGATCTCGCTGGGCGGACAGGCCGGCAACCCAGGCGGCTGGGTGACAGCCGCTGCTACGCTCGCAGGACGCGCGGCGCTTGCCTCATCGTGTATCGATCTCTTCGTAAGGGGCAACATCGCTGTCGGCGTTCGCGCCCCAGGGCTCTTCGACGGCTTCAATATCGACTGGGAGTTTCCATCCGCGGCGGACAAGCAGAATTTCACTGCATTGCTGAAAGAGTTCCGCACCCAGCTCGACGCTCTGTCAAAGAGTACGGGCAAGCAATATGTTCTGACCTTCGATTCGCCTGCGGACCCGAAAAAATACGCCAACATCGATTTAAAGGCCGCTGCCGAGCAAGTGGATTTCCTGACCATCGATGGCTACGATTTAGCCGCGCCTGATGACAAGCAGACGAATGAGGCCTCCTCTCTCTACGCATCAAGCTCGAATCCTTCCATGGAGGGCGCGCCTGCCATTGACCAGACGGTAAAGGCGTATATGAAATTAGGCGTGCCTGCGGCCAAATACACGATGGGCATGCCGTTGTATGCTGTCGGCTGGACGGGCGTGGCCAATGTGAACCACGGGTTGTACCAGAAAGCCGCGGCCCCGGCCCCCGTGCTTCTGGCGGATGGATCGGGCTTCTGCGCGAATGCGAACAAAGCGGCTCCGTCGTCTGGCTGCGACCCAATTCTTACGCCGGGATTCGCGTCCTACGCGACGATTGAGAAACTCAGCGGGACGAACGGCTTCAGCGCGTGGTTCGATTCGGCCAGAGTTGGAGCGACGCTCTACAATCCGGCAAAATCGATTTTTTACACTTACGATACTCCCGCCTCGGTCGCGTTCAAGACGGCTTACATCAGACAACACAAGCTCGGCGGCGCTTACGTCTGGGCACTCAACGATGACGATCTCAATGGCTCCCTGACAAAGAATGTTGCCGCAGGCCTCAAGTAGTTGGGACTCGATGACCGCCTTGTTGGCATGAAACGATCCTGAGACTATTCCCGGTTCCCCCGTGTCAAAACAAACAAGAGGGAAGCGATGAAAGTTCTGATTTTTGGCGCGACGGGAATGGTTGGGCAGGGAGTCTTGCGTGAGTGCCTGCGCGCTCTGGATGTGGAATTGGTGGTGACCGTCGGCAGGAGTGCAACGGGCCTTCAAGACCCCAGGCTACGCGAGATTGTTCGCGCGGACTTGTCGAGCTACAAAGACATCGAGCCTGTGCTGACCGGCTTCGATGCCTGTTTCTTCACGCTCGGCGTCTCTTCGGCGGGAATGAGTGAAGCCGGATACGCACGTATCACATACACGCTGACTCTGACTGCCGCCGAGACCCTCAGCCGTATCAATCCGGGGATGACCTTCACTTACGTCTCGGGCGCGGGAACCGATAGCTCGGAGAAGGGCAGTATCATGTGGGCGCGAGTCAAGGGCCGCACCGAGAATGCACTGCTGCGCCTGCCGCTCAAGGCATTTATGTTTCGCCCCGGAATTATCCAGCCGCTGGACGGAATTCAGTCGAAGACGCGCGCCTATCGGGTTCTCTACACGCTCACCGGGCCGCTACTGCCGGTGCTTCGCTATCTGCTGCCCAATCAGGTCCTAACCACATGCGAGATCGGCCAGGCCATGCTGGCCGTATCTCGCAGCGGGTGCGACAAGCGGATTCTGGAAGTCAAAGACATTCGGGCTTTGGTTCGAGTCTAAAAGAAACTGTTTCTCCGTGTGGGTTGCAAGTTGTTGGTTGTGTTGAAACGTGCTCGGATGGTGATTTCGCACCGCCCCTACGGGACTGTGACTCGTACTGTGACGCTCACCCAGGACTACGCTGCGCTTGTCCTGGGCCAGCATCGATACTCCCTCCGGGAGAAAAAGACAGGCGGTATCATCCTCCCGGGGGTCGGCAATGCCGGTGAAAGGCTGATGGAAATCAGATGCTCAAATCCTGCGCCTCTAAAAGTGGTGCGAGACGCTCGCGATTACCGTGTAGTCCGCGAAGAAGGCATCACCGTTGGTGATGTTGTACTGGATCTCGGGAACGCTGGGCGGGCGGTCGCGATAGAGTGCCCAGGGGCCGTTCACGGCAAATGTGTCCCGCTTGTAATTGAAGATCAGGCCGGGGTCCAGCGAGAAGATGAAGCCGGGACGCCGGAATCCGTCGCTGGAGCCCAACAGATCTCGAACCGGCACGCCCTCGCCGCGGACACCGAGGCTGAGCGCGAGGCCCCTTAGTTTCGGCATGCCCTGAGAAACTCCTCCGCGGTAGAGATACTGATCTGTCACCGACATCACGCCCTGGCCTGGCTGGCTGCGGAAGGTCGTCACGCCGTTGGTGTCTCGCGGGTTGAAGAGATAAGTGGCCTGACTATAGACGGAGGCGCGCCGCCAGAGCGACTTAAAGGCCTGTGCGCTCACATTGAATCCCCAGGAGCCATCGCCCGGTTGCATGGACTGATCGGCTGTGGCCTGGATGATCTGTCCTTTGTACAAGGCGGAGCCGGTCGCGTTGTCAATCCCGGTGGGGATCTTCACGGCGGTGCTGACTGCCACGTTTCCGCCATTTTCTGTTGGCGGACGGAAGAGCCACCTCTGCGCGCCGATGGTCATGTCGCCAAGACCGCTCACCTGGAAGATCCCCGAGGGAGGATAGATCTGATCGCGCGTGCCGTTGTAGACAGGCACGTCCGCAATGATGCTCCATCGTTTGTTCAGGCGGTACTCAATGCCGACATCAAAGATGTTCTGATGGTTTTCGACGGCCGCCGGCCTGGCGATCTCGGTGCTGCCCTGGAAATACTTATTGGAATTGAAGACCCTGTAGCCGATATTCACGGTGAGGTTGTGGATCGAGAAGGGCGACGGCGCAGCCTCTGGAGTGGGCGCGACCAGTTCGTCGAGAACGCGTTGATTGCTGTGGGCTGCGACGCAACCCTGCGCCCAAGCTTGGTTGTCGGCGAGAAGACTTCCGCCGACCGCAAGCATCATGATCAATTTCTTTGTACTTGTCATCAGGAACCTCCGGAGGTGGCCTCGCGAATCAATGTGATTTAAATCACATTTGCAAGCGGGTACGCCAACCCTAACGGAGAGACCAGGAAATGTCCTCGCCCTTTGGGTGGACAAAAAACTCCAACCAGTCCGGCGCGTCCTTCCTCGACTCCTGAACTTCAGTCAGCGCCAATACGGCGACGGCCATGTTAGAGTGAAATTCCACGGGGGGTTGCGCGCGATGGCGGCTGGAATTCAGCTTTCCGGCAACGGCGAGACGATCGACTTGCAGCAGCAGGTGGCGCGCTTGCAGGCGCTGCTTGAGGCCTCGCGGCAGGTCCACTCGACAACCCGCGAAGAAGAAGTTCTCGAACAGGTTTTGCGCATCGTCGTGCGCGAGCTGGAGATGGCCGGAGCTGCCTTCCCATCGGCTGGATTGGCTTATGGCGAAGCTCCAGAGGGCGACGCTGACGGTAAGTCGGCCCTCTCTTATCCGCTCGACGACCGAACGGGTCAGCGCATGGCGGAGTTGGTTGTCGCGCCTCCCGATGGCCGCCCGCTGACCATCTACGAGACCGACTTCATTGAGGGACTGGCCTTACAGGCAGCCGTGGCCCTTGAAAATGCCCGCAACCACACGCGCAATATCGAGTTTGCCCGCGTGCAGCAGGATATGGACGCGGCACGCGACATCCAGCGGTCGCTCTTGCCCCACAAGCTGCCCTCGATTGCCGGTTACTCGCTGGGCTTCCGGTCGGATACCTGCTATGAGGTCGGTGGCGACTATCTGGACGTGGTCGCACAGCCCGGCGGCAGCCTGCTGATGGCCGTGGCCGACGTGGCGGGCAAGGGGATGGCCTCGGCCATGATGTCCACCAGCTTCCGTTCGGCCTTCAGGGCTATGGCCGCCGAAGGGCCGCCCCTGGGCGAGCTGGCCGCGCGTATGAATCAGCATCACTGGGCCGAGGGCGAAGAAGCCCGCCGCCGCTACGTGACCGCCATTTTCCTGCGGCTCTATCCAGACGAAGGCGAGATCGAGGTGGTCAACGCGGGGCACAATCCGGGGTTTCTCGTTCAGCCCGATGCCGTAACGCGCCTCTTCGAGGCTGCAGGAACTCCGCTGGGAATGCTGCCGGGGATGCGCTATGAGAGCGAGCGGTCTGAGTTTCCGGCGGGCACGCGGCTCCTCTTTTATACTGACGGGCTTACCGAGGTCTTCCGGGGGGATGAGGAGTTTGGTCCCGAGCGGCTGCTCGATACGTTTTTGAAGTGCCCGTCGCGGAAGGCCGATGATATTCTCAGTGCATTGTGGGCGGCCATCGAAAACTTCTCTGAAGGCGGGCCGCAGGGGGACGACATGACCGCGCTGGCGCTGTGCCGTACGAACCCGACGGAGAAGCCGGAATGAGCGAGTCGAAGTCCCTCAGCGTCGCCAAAGCCACGCGTGTCGAGGTGAGGTTGCCCTCCCGGATGGGCTTTGAAAAGGTGGCCATGAGCACTGCCGCCGCTGTTGCCAAACTGATGGGCTTTCGCGAAGACCGCATTGAGGACCTCAAAACAGCCGTGGCCGAGGCCTGCATCAACGCCATCGAGCATGGTAATCGCCTGAACGAAAATCTGAGCGTTGGCGTCGTCATGTCAGCCAGCGAAGATTCCCTCGAAGTTAAAGTCATCGACGACGGCAAGGGCATGAGGAAGCAGCCAGCCAGGCCGGATATCGACCGCAAGATGCACGGCGAGGAGGATCCGCGCGGGATGGGCATGTTCCTCATTCAGGCGCTGGTCGACGAAGCCGAATGGGTCGCCGGCCGCGAAGGCAAGAGCAGCTACGTCCGGCTGGTCATCCGCCTGGATAAAGACATGGAATAATCAAAAGGAATACGGAGAAAAACGACCAGTGCAGAGCGAAACCAAGGCGCGTGTTGACCAGCTCACTTCCCCGGCCGGGCATCCGGTTGCCGTACTGCGCTTCGAGGGCGACATCGCCAGCACCTCGAAGGAGGCCGTTCTCGGCACCTACCAGGCCTTGCCCAAGGCGACCACCAAGCTGGTGTTGCTCGACTTCAGCAAGGTGGATTACATCAATTCGAGCGGCATCGCGCTTGTGATTCAGATGATGATCGAGGCCTCGAACTCCGCGCAGAAGATCTTTGCCTTTGGCCTCTCGCCGCACTTCACCAAGGTCTTCACCATGGTGGGCATCACCAAGTACGCAGGCCTCTTCCCCAGCCAGACCGAGGCGCTTGCGGCGCTGTAAGTGGTGGAGTAATTTCCGAACACCTGACGATACGGGACCCAGGATTGGATAATACGTCTTTCAAAGTTTGTGGGTGCTAAGTTTGATCTGGATATGGAAGGAACTTGCACGGTGCGAAAGTCTACGAAGCTATTGCTCACGATGATCCTCATTGCCTTTGTTCACGCTGGAATCCTTTTCGTTTGGTACGGAAGAAAATGGTGTTGGTCGAACATCTGGGCAGCACATATATGGTTGCTGTTGCCATCGTGCGCAGCATTCTGTCTTTATTATTTATCGCTCTCAACAGCAGGTATTCTGGCGGAACCTTTCAGACGAGGGAAGCTCACGACGATTTCCGTTGTCGCGACCCTAGTCTCCCTCTATGTGGGCGTGTTCCTCAGCTTGAATACATATGGTGAATAGCCCGCGTCAGTTCACATACAACATGAAGCAGAATCCAGTCGTATTACTGGCCTATATGTATTACTGGCCTATATGCGGCTCGTTCGGTTCGGCAATCAGCTTTGGGCCATGTGGAAGTGGGCGTTGTCGTTCCCTTCGTCCGACTGGGAATTAGAAGACTATCCAATCTCTATTCGCAGGCAGGACCCTGATCCGGACGGTCCATACGACAACAGCCCACGCTTTAAGCTGCATCCTTTTGTGGCTTCAATTACCAACTGGAAAGTAGACGGGTTCGGAGATTCCGGGCCAGAAGCGCTGTGCAATCTCCGCTCAGCCTTTGCCTCACGCAAGGCAAAGTTGAGAGATGACGGGAAACCACTCCCCAGACCGGGCACGGAGGTTCCGATCCAGTTTGTTTCACAGGTCCGGGTGAATGCTCATCCAGATCTAGCCAAGGACTTCATTGAGCGCGTTCTCGGATTTGAATGGGCTTTCATCTCAGATGAGTCGAGTCTCTGGGATTTTCATAGCGATGAAACAAGCCAGGTCCTCCTAGCAAAGATCAAGGAAGTTTACGGCGTGAGCGTCGAAGACATCCAATCGGCGAGAATTTGGGAAATCCTCGACCGCATCTCTGAAGCGCAAGAGTTCCACTGAGTGCCTTCTCGCGTTATCATTGCCCCCATGAAGCTCGAAGCGATCCAAGCGGCAATCCGCGAGGCCGGTCTGGACGGCTGGCTCTTCTACGACCATCACCACCGCGACCCCATCGCCGGGCGCATCCTCGGCCTCGACCCGAATGCTCACACCACGCGCCGCTGGTACTACCTTGTCCCCGCCGTAGGTGAGCCGCGCAAGCTGGTGCATCGGGTCGAACAGGGCCGCCTTGACGCGCTGCCCGGCGCCAAGGGCCTCTATTCGAGCTGGCAGGAATTGGCGCGCGGCTTGGAGGCGATGCTCGACGGCGCGCACACCCTGGCCATGCAATACTCGCCCAACAACGCCATCATGTACGTCTCGATGGTCGACGCCGGATCGATCGAGTTTCTGCGCAGTCTGGGCAAGCGGATCGTCAGCTCCGCTGACCTTGTAAGCGTTTTTGGAGCGGTACTGAGTGAGGAGCAGATCGCCAGCCACGGCGTCGCGCAGCGGGCCATTGACACCATTCTCGCCGAGGGCTGGCGCAAGATTGCTCGCAGGCTTCGTCCGGCAACCGGAACGCCTGGAACTATCACTGAGTTTGAATTGGCGCAATGGCTGGCCACTGCCATGCGCAACGAAGGGTTGGTCTGGGAAAACGGCCCCGACGTCAGTGTCAACGCCAACAGCTCCGACTCTCACTATGAGCCGAGCGAAGTCCATTCCGAACCCATTCGCCAGGGAGACTTTCTGCTCATCGACATCTGGGCGCGGGTCGACAAGCCCGGCAGCATTTTTTACGACATCACCTGGACCGGGGTGGTGGGCCGCGAACCGACCGAGAGAGAGCAGCATGTCTTCGAGACGGTGCGGAACGCGCGCGACGCAGCAATCACCGCGGTCGTAGAGGCCTTCGCCGCCAACCGGCCCATCCGGGGATTTGAGGCTGACGACGCTGCCCGGGGAGTGATTCGCGCGGCAGGCTTCGGCGAGTTTTTTACGCATCGCACCGGTCACAATATTGCCCAGGAGCTGCACGGCTCCGGCGCTCATCTCGACAATCTCGAAACCCACGACGAACGCCGCCTGCTGCCCAACACCTGCTTCTCGGTTGAGCCGGGCGTCTATCTGCCGGAGTTTGGCGTGCGCAGCGAGGTGAACATGCTGACCGCGCCCGGGAAGGCCTGGGTCACCGGGCGAATTCAGCAAGAGTTGGTCAGGATTTAAGAACTTATCCGAGAATTGAGAAAGGAATGTAGCGCCGTTCTCTAGAACGGCTGTACTGGCGGCGTTCACGCCGCCAGACGTCGTGTGTGGGTCTGGAGACCCGCAGGACAGCCGACCTGGAGGTCTGCGCTACCTAATGCGAGTAGGCTCTTTGGCTCCAGAGCATGGAACTTCGGGCCTTTCCGGTGCGTTATAGTCAGAAGAGAATGGCAACTGAAGAGAACAAGAGTGTCGCGGCGACGCCCGCGGCAAAATCCGGTGCGCAAGCTGAATCGCAACAGGGTTTTGTCTACCTTCCCTTGATCGCGGGCTGGCTGGTGCCGGGCGCGGGGCATTTCCTTTTGCGCAAATGGTACCGCGGAGCGCTGCTGGCGGCGTCGATCGTGGGCATGTTCGCGATGGGCATCGTGATGCAGGGCAAACTCCACTCGAATCCGCACGACATTCTCGACGTTCTCAGTCTGGTCGGCGACCTGGGCAACGGGCTGCTCTATGTCGTGAGCCGCGCGTTGGGCCTGGGCGCGGAGCATGTGCAGGTGACCACCGCCGACTACGGCACGCGCTTCATCGTGGTGGCTGGCCTGCTCAACGTGATTGCTGCCGTCGACGCCCACAATCTCCGCACCGGGAGGAAGTCGTGACTCACTTTGCGGCGGTTCTGCTCTTTGCTGTCTTCGCTTCCACAGTCTTCGGCATCACGATGCGCGAGACGCCCATGCGCATGTTTCGCTACGGCGCGTATTGCTTTGCGCTCTTCGTCGGCTCGGCCATTGCGCTAAGCTGGCTGATGTTTTTGATCGCGCGATAGCGCCTACCCTGAGATAGGATAGTTATCAAATCTCTCTTCACGGGTAGAGGCTCTCATGCGTGCCGATCTCTGTGTCCACGCTCGTCATCTAGGCGAAATGCGCGTTGATGTCGATGTCCGCGGCCACGTCCTCACGATGGATTACCCAGCAGCCGAGGGCAGGGAAGCGACACCTCTTGAGGTGCTGCTCGCCAGTCTTGCGGCTTGCGCCGCCAACACCCTCAACCTGGTGCTCAGCCGCAAGATGGGAGCGAAGGTCGCATCGCTCGGGGTGGAGGCCAGAGCCCAGCGTCGCGAAGAGCATCCAACCGTTCTCACCAATATTGAACTGGTCTATCACCTGCGCGGCGACGGCCTCGCTCCGGAGATGGTTGACCGCGCCCTGCGCATCTCCGAAGACCAGCTCTGCCCCGTCCTGGCCATGATTCGCCCTGGTACTGAGATCAGTTCTTCCTGGCAGATGGACTGACGGTGAAGCGATAATATCGTCGTGAAGGAAAGCCTATGAACAAAGAATGGCACGCCAAGAATCCAATGCCGTCCAAGGCCACGCAGGAGCAGAGAATTGTCTGGCATCGCGAACACCAGCAGCAATGCGCCTGCCGCGAGGTGCCGAAGAGTCTCCGGCCCCATATCAAAACCAAAAATTAACGCGGATGCATCATGCAAAATTCGTCATTGGGGTAGGCTACAAGTGCTAAAACCCAACATTCATTTGTCGCTCTTTCGGCACGACTGAAGTCATGCCCTGACACAAGACAGTGCTGTTTCGTATTCGCCAGACACTGCCCAAAAGCCAATATTCTTCTGTCGCCCTTTTGGCACCCTTCGACTACGCCCAGGGTAGACTAAGAGCCTATCCGTAAATTGGCACCGCCGGTCTTCACCTCGGCGGTACTGTGGTCTTAACACCGGTGGCGACGTCCGGCGGCGAGGACGCCGCCAATACAGCCGGTCTGGAGACCGGCGCTCCATTGCCTTTCCCAATTTAAGGATAAGTTCTAACGAGTCGTGTCCTGAAACGTTTTTGCAATCTCAATTGAATTTTGCAAGAGACTCGCACGTAGTTCCGTGAAACCCATACTTCCGAAAAATGATGGGCCGTTCTGGTTCGCAAATCTCCCGAGAAGCCATCACTCTCTCCAGTTGCGCTGCCAGACTGCGGCATCGAAGCTGTGCGGGGAATCGTAGCCCTCGCTGCGGTAGAGCTCGATGGCCTCGGCGTTGGCTTCGGTGACGGTGAGAGAGATTTCACTGACGCCCTGGCGCAGGAAGCAGGAGGCTGCCAGATTGAGCAGCATCCGGGCCAGTCCGCGCCGCCGGAACTCCGGATGCACGCAGAGCTGGGTGATGTGTCCGCTCTCCGGGCTGACTCGCGAGCCCAGCACCAGGGCAACCAAATCCCGGCTGGTTCGATGTACGACCACATGCGAGACCTGCGCGGAGAAGACGCCGCAGCCGGCATAACGCACAATGTTATTGAGAAAGCGCAGCGAGCCGTGGGGCGATCGGTATTGGTCGTTGACCACGCTATCAGGATGGCTGGCGTAGGCGGCGGCGATCAGCCGCGCGGCGGCGTTCAGGTCCTCATCGCGCCAGGGGCGCAGCTCCAAACCGTCGGAGAGATTGACGCGGGGCGAGGCATAAAAGCCTTGTAGAGGCCGAACCATAAAAAGCCTGCGGTGAATCTGGAAGCCCGCATCGAGGAAGGGTTGGACATGGGAGCCCGAGGGATGCAGTAGCAGTTGCGACTCAACGCGGTCGACATGCGGCGAGTTCACCAGCAGTTCGAGCAAGTGGCGGAGCAGAGTCTCCTCAATCTCGTGAGGTGTGACCTCTTTGTTGCCCGGTTCTTCAGCTTGAGGGCCGGCCAGCGCAAAGACATCGCCCACAACGGCTTTTGTGTCTTCATAGACGCAGAAGATATAGCCGGTCACCTGACCCGCCTCCAGCGCCGCATATCCGGGCAGTGTGTGGCTGTCGATATACTGCATCAGCAGTTTGGCTGAGGTGCGGTAATCCCAGTGCAGGCGCTGCTTCCATACCTCGCCCTCGGCGTCCAACACAGGGCGCACCACCGGCGACGCAAAGTGCCGCAGGTCGAGGATTTCGATGGAAGCTTCCGTTGCCATACCCACTCCCCAATTACAGTGAACAGTGAACAAACGGGATGATCAGACCCTTGGTCGGTATATTTCCACTGTTTCCTGAATATTGGAAACAGTTCGCTGTTCACCGGCGGTTTATTTGCTGCCGACCATGTAGACCACCAAACCGCGCTCCGGCCAGCTTAGCAAAGGTTCGTAGTGCCGGCCTTCCAGGTACTCATCGAGCGCTTCGTCGGTATGAAGGTCCTTGCCTCCGCGCCCGGTGACTTCGACCACAAGCAGGTGTTGTTCCTTGGGCACGCCCTCATCGGAATAGTTGACGACCTGGCGGTTCCGGTAAAACGAGAGTCCATACTCGATGTCGCGCGGAAAGAGATATTGCTTGTCTGGATTGACTTGGTCGCGGATCGTGCAGCAGACCGCCGCGGTCTTGACGTTGGGGGCCAGCGCGGCCAACTGCTCGGCCAGGGGACGCGCCGAATAGGAGCGATCCAGCAGGTGAATCACCCGCTTGGTTCGTTCAATGGCGGGAATGCCGAAGAACGGGCCAACGCCGTAAAGAAAGAGGACCAGAACCACCAGTACCGCCGAGGTGACCAGGCGAAGCCGGGCCACTCCATAGCCTCTGACGACGATCAGAATGAGCAGAGACGCCCCGCAGGAGGCCAGCAAGGACGCGACCAGCGCATGAACGGGTGGCATCTGCGCGCCATGGGCGACAAACCAGGGCGCCAGCAACGCAGACATGGTCATGACGCCGCAGAGCACCGCATGGCCCAGCAGCACCCAGCGGTTCAGCCCTGATTGCCGCCGTCGGAATAGATAGTCCCCGGTGAGGATCGTAATCGGCGGAATGGAAGGCAGAATGTAGCCGGGCAGCTTGGACCGCGAGACGGAGAAGAAGAGGATGGGAATGAGCGCCCACAGAATCAGGAACTCCGGAAAGGCATCGCCCGGCCGGGGCGCACAGGGCTTGCATTTATTTGAATGGCGCGCACGCCACTCGCAAACCGAGGTCTGGACGCCGTCGATCAGCGCCCGAATTGCGATGACTGTCCACGGCATTACGGCAAGCAAAACTACGACGAGATAGTACCAGAAGGGCTGCTGGTGCTCGTAGCGGTTGGTGGCAAAGCGCTCCAGGTTGTGTTCCAGGAAGAAGACGCGGAAAAAGTCGGGATTCTGGTGCTGCACGGCGATGAACCAGGGCAGCACAATGGCGAAATAGAGCAGCACACCCGGCCACCAGAACGACCGCTTCAGAATCGACCATTCGCGGCGCAGCACCGCGAATGCGGTAACGATCACGATTGCCAGAACCGGCGCAACCGGCCCCTTGGCCAGCGTGGCCACTCCGGTGAAAAAGTAAATGTCGAAGAGCCAGAATTTGGAGTCGGTCTCATACCAGGCGTACCAGCCCAGCAGACCGATTGCCAGTGGCGCCGCCATCTGCATATCCGTCGAGGCGCCGCGGGCAAAGCCCATGATGCCCGCGCAGGCTACTGTGATCAGCGCCGCATCAAGATGCCCGCCTGGGCGGAATCGCCGCATGTGCAGGTAGATCAGCGCAACCATCAGGAATGCGAAGCTGGCTGCGGGCAACCGCGCGGTCCAGTCGTGCACGTTGAATTCCCGGAAGACGAACATTGCCCGCCAGTAGTAAAGCGCCGGCTTCTCCAGCCAGGGATGGCCGTACAGATAAGGTGTGACGCAGGCGCTCAGTTTGCTCTTCAGCGCTGTACCCAGGCTGTCGACATAAATCTGGCAGCCGTGCCAGGTGACACAGTCTCTCAGCTTGCCATCGAGCGGGGGAGTAGCATCGAAGCGGTCCAGCATTTCATGGGCGATTTGCGCATAACGGGGTTCGTCGGCGCCTACCAGGCCCAGCCCGTCGCCGCCTACCAGCGGGGTCTGCCCGTAGAGAAGAAAAAACAGGGTAAATGCGAGGAAGACCGCCGCTTCGCGAACAGTTGCCCAACCCGGCAGCCGCTTGCGCCAGCCTTCGGGGTAGTCCGATGCGGAAGATTCCTGAAGGTTTTCCACTTCCAGCGCTTCTCCAAACGGGGCCATCGCTTGCCTCATGCGGACAGGCAAAGCCGTCTCGGTGAGGGCGACTCTAGCAAAACCGGGAAAAAGTATCCCGGAACTCATGCACTCAAGTCGACGCGACCAACAGGGTACGGCGAGCCTGCAGTGGTGCGAATCAGGCTACACCATCCCTGGTTTTGCTCTGGGGGAGACAGACGGACTTTGGCCAGGGTCCGCGCCATTATTAGACGCGGATTTCAAACTTCGCTTCGACACGGTCAAGGCTATCAGATTCGGGTGGAATCATGAATGCAATCATGATATTGATTCCTCGGCCAGAGCGGCCACGCTTGGACGCAATTGGTCCAAAATCTCATCGAGCGCGCGAGCCAGCGGTCCCTCCAGCGTGCACCCCGCAGCGCTCTCGTGGCCTCCGCCTCCCAGCCGTTCGGCGATCGACGCCACGTTGATCCGGCCCTTGCTGCGCAGGCTCAATTGGATGCGCTGATCGGGCATCTCGCGCAAAAAGGCGGCAGCCTCCACACCCGAGGCGCAGAGCGCAAAATTCACGATGCCCTCGCAGTCTTCATCGGTCGCGCGAGTCCGCATGAGATCCTGCGCGGTAACCCAGAGCCAGGCCAGCCGGTCTTCGTGTTTGAGATTGCCCAGCGCCGCTCCCAGCAGCAGCAGCTTCGAGGTTGGCGTGGAAAAGTACACATTGTGCGCGATCTTGATCGGATCGGCCCCGGCCAGCACCAGGTCCCGCGCCAGGCCGAACGTCGAAGCCCGCGTCGAGCCGTAGCAGAAGCCGCCCGTATCGGTCAGCACCGTGGTGTAGAGGCAGGAGGCCATCTGGGGCGTAACCTTGGCTCCGGCGGCCTTTACCAGCCGGTAAACCAGTTCGCCCACACTGGCCGCTTCGCGGTCGATCCAGTTCAGGTCGGCATATTCGCGGCCGGTGGTGTGGTGATCGATGTTGACCAGGAAGAACTTTTCCAGGCCCAGCAGCCGGGTCCGTTGCAGCCCGTCGCACTCGAGCAGGATCGCCGCGTCATACGCGCCGTCCACGCTTGCAGCAGTCTGGATCTCGCTTGCGCCCGGCAGGTCGCGATGGACCTTCGGAATCCGGTCCGCAGTTACCAGGTGCGCTTGCTTGCCCATCTGATTGAGCAGCATCCCCATGGCCAGCATCGAGCCCACGGCATCGCCATCAGGACGCATGTGCGAACAGACCAGGAACCGCTTGCCTCGGCGCAAGACCGCGAGGATTTCTTCGATCCGGTGTTGATCTCCGCCCATCGGGGCTCGACCCGATGTGGAGCTCGAAGAGACGTCGGATGAGTCGGAGCTCGGCTGAAGCGAGATACTGCGGCTGGCATGATCCATGCTTGGGTTACTCCACCTGTGCCGTTTGCTTTGCAGCCGGACTTTGGCTGGCGAGGCTCTTTTCGGCAGGAGTTTTCTGCCGCTTGCGATGCCGTTCCATCAGTTCCTCGATACGTGCCTGAAAACGCCCCGAGCGGTCGGCAAGGAAGCTGAGTTCCGGCACGTGGCGGACGCCCATCCGTTCCTTCAGCTCATAACGGATAAACCCCTTGGCGGCTTCGAGGCCGGCAACGGTCTCCTCCTCGGCCTTGACGATGTCTTTGACTGCGCTGTCGATGGCCACGTAAACCCGCGCCGACTTGCCCCCGGGGTTCAACGCCACCTCGGTCACGTAACAGAGATTGATGCGCGGGTCGACCAGTTCGCCCTCGATCAGAACCCCGATCTCCTCCCGCAACGTCTCTGCCACCCGGTCCTGGTGGTGCTTTCGTCCCCTGTGCTCCGGCATCCCGCCTCCTGATCCGCGTAAACCCTTAAGCATACCAGAGACATAACGAAAAAATGTCAGGGGGAACCTGATCAGTTCTGGGGCAGAGCCCGGGCTAACTCAGCCGTCCCGTCCGGTGAGTTCTTCCAGAAGCCTCAGATCTTTCTAACCTCTGCACTTCAGGCAAGGTTGCCCAATTGCCTGCGCACCGGCGGGACTCCTTCGCACTACACAGACCGCGAAGAAGTCATCTCTTGCGAAAGGCTTAACCGAACCAATGAAACGGGCTTCCCATGCCACAGCCGTCCAGCCGTCGCGACCAGTAATACCTACGCCAGCCGAGAAGCTTCAGGTATTGCTCGCGCTTGCGCTGCGGGAGTATCACGCCGGGCATATGGCCGAGGTCGAGCGGCTTTGCCTGCAAATCCTGGCCATCGACGCGCGCCATGCCGACGGCCTCTACCTACTCGGTATGGCTGGCTTCAAGACCGAACGCTACGAGATGGCCGAGCGAATGATTCGCAGGGCAATCGCGGCGAATCCCAATCACGCCTACTATCACTCCAATCTCGGCAATGCGCTCAAAGCACAGAACAAGCTCGACGATGCCGTGTCCTGCTATCGGCAGGCGCTTCAGATCAAGCCCGATCACGAGGAGGCCTGTTATAACCTGGGCAATACACTCCTCTCCCAGAAGAAACTCGAAGAGGCCGCAACCGCCTACAAGCGAGCGCTGGCAATCAAGCCGGACTACGTCGACGCCTTGTGCAATCTGGGCAGCACCTACCGGCAGCAGAAAAAGCTCGATGAGGCGATCGATTGCTTTCAACGGGCATTTGTGATGGCTCCCAAGCACCCTGACCTCAACTGCAATCTGGGCGATGCGCTCCATGCCCAGGGCAAGGTCGATGAGGCGATTGGCTGGTACAAGCGGACCCTCGAACTCGCCCCGGAGCACTTTAAAGCCTGTAACTGCCTCTGCAATGCATTCTTTGACAAAGGAGAACTGGCTGAATCCACCACCTGGTGCGAGCGAGCCTTGGCCCTGGAGCCCGGGTTTGGCGATGCGCGAATGAATCAGTGCCTGCTTCAACTGCTTCAAGGAGATTATGTCAACGGATGGCGAAATTACGAGGTTCGCTGGAAGGTCTATACGCCTCGCACCTCTACTCAGCCCCTTTGGCTGGGCGCGCCTCTCAAGGGAGCGCGCATTCTGCTCCACGCCGAGCAGGGGCTGGGCGACTCGCTCCAGTTTCTGCGCTATGTGCCGCTGGTTCAGGCCGCCGGGGGACGGGTCATGCTCGACTTGCCGCTGAAATTGCACCGGCTTGCCGCGCGGCTGCCCGGAATCCTGGCCTTGGTCAACACCGGCGGCCCGCTGCCCTACTTCGATTGCCATTCTCCGCTGATGAGCCTGCCGCTGGCTCTCGGTACAACCCTTGAAACTGTCCCATCGCGGGTGCCCTATCTCTCGGCTCCTCCAGAGGCTCTCGCGAAGGCTGCGGCGCTTCCCTGGCCGGTTGGTGGGCTGCGTGTGGGCCTCGCCTGGACGGGCAATCCTGACCACCCCAAGAACAGCTTCCGCTCCGTTCCCCTCGACACACTTGCGCGACTCTTCGATCTCGAAGGCGTCCACTTCTTTTCGCTACAGATGGGCCCGGCGGCGGCTGAGCTTGCCGCTCGCAAACTTCCCATAGTCGACCTTGCTCCAGTCACCGGAGACATGGCCGATACGGCGGCGCAGATGGCCCAGTTGGACCTGGTCATCACTATCGACACGTCAATGGCTCACCTCGCCGGAGCGCTGGCACGGCCGGTCTGGGTGCTGCTCGGCCACTCGCCAGACTGGCGATGGCTGGTCAATCGCGAAGACAGCCCCTGGTACCCCACAGCGCGACTCTTCCGCCAGCCCAGCCACGGCGACTGGGAATCGGTCATCGCGCGGGTGCGAACAGCCCTCCATGATCTGGCTGCTCGAAAACAAACGGGGTGCGCTGCCTGAGTCAATTGCGTTTATGACCTCGCCGCGCGCTCCAACTCTGCTAGGTCGATCTTTGTCATCTTCAACATCGCCTGCATCGCATTCGGATGCTTGATCAACTCGGGCAATCGGGAGGGCACAATCTGCCAGCAGAGGCCGAACTTGTCTTTGAGCCAACCGCATTGAATCTCGCTGCCGCCGGCCGTGAGTTTCGACCAATACTCGTCCACCTCCGCCTGCGAGTCGCACCGCACCACAAATGAGATTGCCTCGGTGAATTTGTACATTGGCCCGCCATTGAGCGCGGTGAACCTCTGGCCGTCGAGTTCAAAGGCAATCGTCAGAACACCTCCTTCGCGGCCTGGTGCTCCTTTGGGATTGCGCACCGTCTCGAGCCTTCGGGAGTTTTTGAAAACCGTGAGGTAGAACTCGATAGCCTCTTCTGCATTCGAGTCGAACCAGAGAAAAGGCGTAATTCGAGGAAAATCCTGGAGAGCGCTCATGAAAACCTCCTCTTGAGATGACTTGTCCAACGTTTCGCCAGAGCCTGGGTCGCGCGTCTTAGCCCAAGCGACGGCCGATGGCAAATTCTATACGAAAGAAGATTGCAATTCGCAAGCAGGGTGTGTAGCTTATCTTTGCGGAGAGCCACCGGCGCTTGATCAACGCGATCTCATCCACTACACATTTTCCAATCCATTCACCGAAAGGAAAACAATGCGATGAAACTGACCACCCACCTGAATTATGGCGGCAACTGTGCGGAAGCTCTTCGCTTTTACGAAGAGCATTTGGGCGCAAAAATCACCTTTATGATGACCTACGATCAAATGCCCGAGCCGAAAAGTATACCGCCGGGATGCGAACAGGGCATTCTCCACGCCAGTATCCGGATAGCAGACACTACGATTATGGCGTGCGACGCTCCTGGGGACCGCTTTCAGCCAATGCGCAGCGCATATCTTGCTCTCTCTCTGGATAGCACTGAAGAAGCCGAACGCGCCTATGCGCTGCTTTCCAATGGCGGCGAGATCTTCATGCCGATGGGGGAGACCTTCTTTGCTTTCCGATTCGCCCAGTTGCGCGACAGATTCGGAACCCTGTGGATGCTCATCCACGAGCGGCCCATGCCTGCAGCTGCGTGAAGCGTTTCACTCCACTCGGAGGCAAAGGCTGAAAAAGCGCGGATCCTCGCCGCTGCTTTATGATGGGGCTGTGCCAATTTCCCGCGGGCGTGGCGAAATGGCAGACGCAGCGGACTTAAGCAAACATGAGTGCGCCAATCGGGAAACCGGCGGCGTAGAACTGCTCAAAGTCGGGGAAACCTGCAATGGCAATCCCGAGCCAAGCCCGGAAGCACTTCCGGGAAGGTGTAGAGACTAGACGGGCAGCACCTAAACCTCTTGTGAGGAATGGTGAAGGGTTAGTCCAGACCACGAACCCGCCCGGCGGGGCGGCGAAAGCCGAAGTGGTATGAAAATCCGCAGGCCGCAAGGCCATGAGGGTTCAATTCCCTCCGCCCGCACCACACCC
>JBEKCA010000016.1:0-52153 GCA_050015115.1 Occallatibacter sp. | reverse complement strand
AAGGATTGTTTGAAGGCTGCGGTTTGAGATCGCGCGAGCGGTTCGGCGGGATCAGTACCTCAGAGCAGATGAACGGACATTGCAAGGCGTTAAGGAGAGATCTAAATTGAAGAGGAAGTTCTTGTTTGCAATCATTGCAGTGGTTTCGGCCATGCTGATGCCTCTGGCGGCTACGAGCCAGGTTGCCCCCGATCGTCCAGCCCGCGCCGAACAGACAGAGACTCCTTACAAATGGAAGGTCTTCGCCGGCGCCGCTTACACCAGCCTCAACCAGGTGGACCAGTCGGAGAACGGTCTGATTGGAGTGAACGCGTCCGTGACTCGCGATTTTGGCAAGTACTTCGGCTTGATGGCTGACGGCGGCTATTATGCCTATACTTATGACCGCACCAACCCCGGCAACCCGACGGTGGAGGCGGTTTTGTTTGGACCGGAGATCCACGCGGATCTCTTTGCCCGGCTGGTGGGCTCTGTCCATGTGCTGCTGGGCGGGGAACACACTTCCACCGACACCTCTTCCGGTTTCACCACGATCCCGAACGTCTCGTTTGCCGGCGGATTTGGCGGCGCCCTGGATTACAAACTGAGCCAGCGTTTTGCTCTGCGCGCCACTGGCGACGATATTCTGTCCTCGTTCGTTCAGGAGCCGACCAATAGCCAACTGGGATACTCCCCACATCTACGTCGGAATTCACGCGCGGCGTTTGGTTTTGTGTACAGATTCTGAGGATCAGAGGTTGAGGCGCGCCGCAGGATTTCGCTCAGCGATGGGATTAGGCAACTGAGGCGCTCGGCTTGAGAGACCTCAGGGCAATCGCATGAACACGAAAAGGGGTTTCGCACCGCCCCGCCGGGGCGGAGAACTCGACTCGGCTGCATCAACAGACTCGTTCATGCGATTGCCCTTCGGGAGACCTGAATTCGGCCAGCGTGAATTCGCCTATCGTGTACACTGAATTCAAGACTCAAACGTCACAGGATTCACCTTGGATTCTCTTGAGCAACATCATGCGCCAGCCCTGCTGAGCGGCGACGAAGCAGTTGCGCTGGCCGCCTTCGATGCCGGGGTCGCACTTGGCACAGGCTACCCCGGAACTCCCTCGACAGAAATTCTGGAAACCTTTGAGACTCTGGGCGGAAAAGCCCAGTGGTCTCCCAATGAAAAAGTCGCTCTTGAAGTCGGTATCGGCGTAGCCTTTGCCGGAGCGCGCGCCCTGGTGACGATGAAGCACGTCGGGCTCAACGTTGCCGCCGACCCGCTGTTTACCGTGGCCTACACTCGGCTGGACGGCGCTCTGATTGTTGTTTCGGCCGACGATCCGGGAATGGCTTCGAGCCAGAACGAGCAAGATAATCGCCGTTATGCGCTGGCCGCAGCCGTGCCGATGATCGAGCCCTCCGACTCGCAGGAGGCGTACGAGTTCACGCTGCGGGCAATTGAAATCTCTGAACGATGGCAGGTGCCCGTTCTGCTGCGCATGACCACGCGCGTTTGCCACTCCAAGACCGTCGTCCGTCGTGGAACGGTCTCGATTCCTGCACCACGACCGGCGCACTTCGAGCATGATTATCCATCGCGCGTCAGGATTCCCGCCTACGCCAAGCCGGCGCACCGCCGCCTGCGCAAAACGCTCGCTGAAATTGCCGAGTGGAACGACGCCGAGGGGCCTAACCAGCTTATCGAAGGGTCGAAGCAACTCGGCATCATCACCTCGGGGATCTCATACCAGCATGTGCGCGAGGCTGCGCCAGAGGCCAGCGTCTTAAAGCTCGGAGTCACCTATCCGCTGCCGCTCGAGCGCATGAGAGCTTTCGCCGCAAGCGTCGATCGCTGCGTGGTGATCGAAGAGGGAGACCCCTATTTGGTTGAAGCCGCGCGCACTGCGGGCATCGCGGTCGAGGACAAGCCGGAGATCTTTCGCTTTGGCGAACTGAGCGCCAGCCGCGTGCGCCGAATCTTGAACAACGATTGCTCGCCTGAGGCCAAGCCTATACCCGGCAAGCCGCCGGCCCTTTGCCCCGGCTGCCCGCATCGCAGCGTTTACACGGTACTGCGTGATCTGAACTGCATCGTCGCTGGCGACATTGGCTGTTATTCGCTGGGCGTGTTGCCGCCATTCGAGGCGATGGATACGCTCGTCTGTATGGGCGCGGCTATCGGCGTGGGTCTCGGCTTCCGTCATGTGCTGCCGCCTGAGGAAGCAAAGCGCGTAGTGAGCGTGATCGGCGATAGCACATTTGTGCACAGCGGAATTACCGGCTTGGTTGAGATGGTCTACAACCCGCCGGCCTCGGGCCATGTGTTGCTGATTCTCGATAACGGAACCACGGCCATGACTGGAATGCAGGAGCATCCGGGGACCGGGCGCACGCTGGCTCATGCCCAGACCGGCAAGGTTGTCTTTGAAGATCTGGCGCGCTCGCTAGGCGTGCGCAATGTGCATGTGATCGACCCCACGCAGGATCTGGGAAAATTTCAGGAACTGATCCAATCGAGTTTGGCCAAGTCCGAGCTTTCCGTCGTGATCGCACGGCGCGACTGTCTGCTGGCGACCCGCGCAATCCGTGAGTATGAGAGGTGCAATGAGCAGCCGGCCAACTAATGTTGTGATCGCTGGACTGGGCGGGCAGGGGGTTCTCAAGGCCTCTGACATCCTGGCCGATGTTGCTTTCAACTCCGGCCTCGACGTGAAGAAGAGCGAGTTGCATGGCATGAGCCAGCGCGGCGGTTCGGTGTCGAGCGACGTGCGATTTGGCGAGCGCGTCCATAGTCCGATGGTGCCCGAAGGCGAGGCGGATTTTCTCGTCGTCATTGCGGCGGACCAGATTCCGGTGAATGAAGCGGCGCTGCGGACCGGCGGCACACTCATCGAGCCCTCACAGATCGACGAAGCTGCGTTGACCAACAAGAAAAGCATCAATGTTGCGCTACTTGGCGTTTTGAGCAGGCACTTGCCTTTCTCTGTCGAAGCGTGGATTGCGGCGCTTCAGCGCAACCTCCCGGAAAAATTGCACGAGGCAAATCTCCGGTCGTTTTCTATGGGGCGGGCCAGCGGGCCGGCCATGGAGCGAGCATCATGAATTCAGTTCTTGAAACAACCGCGACCGACTGCTACCCTGCGAGCGTTCCGGATTACATTCCGGTGTCCGAGCTTCGCGATCTGCAGTTGAAGCGCATGAAGGCTGTGGTCACCCGGGCTTGGCAGCAGGTCAAGCTTTTTCGCCAAAGAATGGATGAGCGCGGGCTCACTCCTGACGACATTCGCTCACTTGAAGACGTCGCCAAGTTGCCCCTAACGATGAAGAACGACCTGCGGGATACTTATCCCGACGGGCTCTTTGCCAGCCCGATGAAGGACGTTGTCCGCCTGCACGCCTCCAGCGGAACCACAGGCAAGCCCATCGTTGTTGCCTACACGAAAGAAGACATCGACGTGTGGACGTCGGTCCTGGTCCGGTGTCTTGCCGGATGCGGGCTGCATCGCGGAGACATCATTCAAGTCGCCTATGGTTACGGCCTTTTCACTGGTGGCCTCGGCGCGCACTACGGCGCTGAGGCGCTCGGCGCAGCGGTCATTCCGGCCTCGGGCGGCAACGCCGATCGTCAGATCATGCTGATGAAGGACTTCGGCGTGACGGCGATGTGCTGCACGCCGACTTACTTTCTTCACCTCATCGACCGCGCCGTTGATCTTGGCGTGGATTTGAGATCGCTGCCGCTGCGTGCGGGCGTCTTTGGCGCGGAGCCGTGGACGGACTCGATGCGCAAGCGCATTGAGAGCGCCACCAACATTGAGGCCTTCGATATCTATGGACTCACCGAAATCATTGGGCCGGGAGTTGGTTGCGAGTGCCGTCAGCATCAAGGGCTGCACATCTTCGAGGATCACTTCTACCCGGAGATCGTCGATCCCGAGACGGGCGATCCGTTGCCCGACGGAGTTGAAGGCGAACTGGTTTTGACCACGCTGAGCAAGCAGGCCATGCCCATGATCCGCTATCGCACCCGCGACATTACCAGAATTCTGCCGGGCACCTGCGACTGCGGGCGCTCGATGCGCCGCATTGCCCGCATCGGCCGGCGCAGCGACGACATGCTGATTATTCGCGGCGTCAATGTCTTTCCATCGCAAGTGGAGGCCGCGCTGCTCGAGATCGAGGGCACGCTGCCGCACTATCAGATCATTCTGACTCGCGCGTGCGGCCTCGATCAGATGGAAGTGCAGGTCGAAGTTACCCCGCAGATGTTCAACGACAAGATCGGCGCGCTGCAGGGATTGCAATGCAAAATCCAGTCCGCGCTCGATCATGTGCTGGGGATTCGTGTGAAGGTTGCGTTGGTCGAGGCCTTCTCAATCCAGCGCAGCGAGGGCAAAGCCAAACGCGTCATCGACAGGCGGACAGCATGAAGATCCAACAGTTATCTCTTTTTGTCGAGAACAAACCTGGACACACCGCCGCTCCTGCGCGCCTGCTGGCAGATGCGGGTATTGATATTCGCGCATTGTCGCTAGCGGACACTGAACAGTTCGGCATCATTCGGATGATCGTCTCTGATTTGCAGAGGGCCGCTGGGATTCTCGAAGCGCACGGTTTTGTGGCCAGGGTGACGGAGGTTCTCGCTGTCGAAGTGCCGGATCGTCCCGGAGGCATGGCCGATGTTTTGGGTGCGCTGGATGGAAGCGGCATCAACATTGAGTACATGTATGCTTTTCCCTATCCGCGCGGAGGCCAAGCGATTCTAATCTTTCGCTTCAACGATTCGGACGCGGCGATAGCGCGTTTGCAGACGGCCGGCATCAGTGTTGTGGCCGGCTCGGAACTGCTGGAGAGATAACAGGCCGCAAAGATGCCCATTTCAAAGACGATCGCCCGGCAACTCGAAAACTCTTCCTGGATTCGACGCATGTTCGAGGAAGGCCTGCGGCTGAAACGCGAGCGTGGAGCCGATGCTGTCTTCGATTTCTCGCTTGGCAATCCTGATGTTGAGCCGCCACCTGCGGTGCTCGATGTGTTGCGGCGCGTGGTGGATAACAATCGTCCCGGCTCGCACGGCTACATGCCGAATCCCGGCTATGCGCCGGTTCGCGAGGCTGTTGCGCAGAAGCTTCAGCGAGAGACAGGGCTTGCCTTCGCCGCCGATGACGTCTTCATGACGGTCGGTTCCGCAGGCGCATGCAACGTAATCCTCAAGTCGATCCTCGATCCAGGCGACGAAGTCATTGTCTTGATGCCGTGCTTCTCCGAGTATCAGTTCTATATCGCTAATCACGCCGGATCGATGGTCCCGGTCGAGACCGACGAAGCGTTTTTGCCCGATGTGGAGCGCATCGCGGCGGCGATTACGCCTCGTACGCGCGCGATTATCCTCAACACACCCAATAACCCTACGGGCCGCGTCTATCCCGAAGGTGTACTGAATGATTTGCAGACGGTGCTAGCCCGCGCAGGCCAGCCGATCACCGTGATCAGCGACGAGCCTTATAAGTCGTATGTCTATGACGGTCAGCGGCAACCCGAGGTGGCGTCGTTCATTGCCAATACGGCGATCTGCAACTCGTGGTCAAAGTCGCTGGGCTTGCCGGGTGAACGCATCGGCTACCTGGCGCTCTCGCCGCAACTCGAGGGCGCTGCCGATTTGCGCCGCGCCTGCGCCTTCACCAATCGCATTTTGGGATTCATCAACGCCCCCGCGATCTGGCAATGGGTGATGCTCGAATCGCTCGACCAGACCATCGATCCGTCGCCCTACGAGCACAAACGGAACGTACTATGCGATGCGCTCGCGGCCATTGGTTACGATGTGCGGAGGCCGGAAGGCTCCTTCTACATCTTCCTGAAGACTCCCATTCCCGACGATATTGCCTTCTCTAAGATGCTTTCAGAGCAAGGCGTACTCGCCGTCCCCGGCGCGGGCTTTGGGCGCTCCGGCTACATTCGCTTATCGCTGACGATTCCGCTGGAGCGAATCGAGAAGTCGATCGACGGATTCAAGTGCGCCTTCCTAGCTTCGATGCGATAGAAGACTCAATCCAACATCAGACTTGAACCTGGCTGACAGGAAGCAATCTTGCCCCCGCTTGCGTGGAAGTCTCTCAAAGGTCTTTTTACCGTCGCCTCATTTTGCCGTGCACCGATGACCAGGCAGGATCTGTCCTCTGCATCGAGCGCCGGTATGGCAAGCAAACGCTCTTGACTTATCATCTTTGGGAACAGCTCAGCACAAAGTTTGTCTTGGGAAAAGATGTCCGCCAGGTTTTGACTTATGTGGAAACTGGCAATGCCGATGCAGGCTTGGTCTATGCCACCGATGCAAAAGCCTCGGGTAGAGTTCGAATTGTGGTCATTGCTTCCGAATCGAGTCATGACCCGATTGATTATCCTTAACCTCTGCCAATTCATTGGTTGCGGCGTGATTGGCGCCCAAATATGAGTATCCTGAATTCCGCCGTGCGCCAGAACGAGAAATCCGTCTTGAACACCGGGAAAGCCGGTTGCGTCCGCAAGATCGCCGACCTGCAGCTCTTTATGTGTTCCGATCTTGATGTTAGTTGCGCCTTTACCGGGTTACGATGAAGGGCCCGGCCATCTTCGTTCCCTCGCCGCCAGCAAATGCCGCCTGAGCCATGGAAGGCACTTCCCAGACCGGTGCAGCCAGCTCGGGCATGGGCTTTGCCTGAAAGAGTTTCTTGCACTGGTGCGCGGTCCATCTGGCCCAGGCCTTCGACTTTTTCCGGCGGGCGCTGTCGGTGGAGATGCCCGTGCCCGCATACATCTGCCGGTAGAGCTTAGAGAGGAACATAAATGCGACCCTGGAAGTTAGAGTCGGGCAGCAAGAGGATCTTTTCCAGATATCGCCCCAGTTATAGAATCGGTCCCACACTTTTTGGGTGCGATTCCGAATCTCATCCGAAGACATCGTAGGATGCGGCGTGAACATTTTGGGGCGGACTGCGCTGGGAATCAGCCAGTAGCGCGTGATCGGCACATCACCGACCAAAGTCGGATTTGCTGCCTGCTCCTTCTCCCAGCGGCCAAAATCCACCGTGCCGGGAAAGGGCGTCATCATGACAAACTGGGCAAAGGTGATGCCCGCCTTTTTGGCCATGGCTACTGTTGCGTCGAAGGTCGAGGGCTTGTCGGTAGGCAGCCCGAAGATGAACGAACCCAGTACGTGCACACCATGCGCCTTGAAGGTTTGCAACTGGGTAGTCATGGCGTCGCCGGCGAGGTTCCAGTCCTTGTAGATGGCCTTGAGTCCCTCGGGCGTGACCGCTTCGATCCCTACCAGAGCGCCCTTGATGTTGGCCTTCTTCATTGCATCAAGAAACACAACGTCTTCGCCGGCTTCCATTGTCATTTGGGTGTAAAAGACCATGTCTTTCGGCAGCTTGGCCAGCTCTTCCATCAGATGAAAGCGCTCGGTGCGGATGGCGGTCAGCTCTTCGACTCTGGCAGCGTTGTTTTGCTCGCGGGCCAGACGTAGATCGGTGAAGGTCACGGGATAGAAGTTATCGTCGGCCAGTGCAATAAAGCGGAAGCCAAGCCGCCTCAGAGCGACAATCTCGTCGATTACGCTTTGAAACTTCCTTTGCCGCGGCTTTTGCCCATCGGTTCGCCAGACGCTGCAAAAGGAGCAGTGCTTTGGGCATCCGCGAATGGTCTGCACTGAGGCCCACATGTACTTTTCGGGATTCATCAGGTCCCAGCGTGCCGCGAGGAACTCGCCGCCGCCGATTCGCCCGCCGTCGTAGATTCTCTCAAGCTTGCCCGCTAGGCAATCGGTGACCGCTTTGCCCCAGGCGACATCGCCATCCCCGGTCACGACTGCGTGCGCATGTCCACGTTCGAATGCTTCCTCGGGAAATAGCGTGGCGTGAATTCCGCCATAAATCACAGTAGCGCCGCGGCTGCGCGCGATCCTTCCAACTTCATAGCCGCGCAGGGCATTGCCCGTATGCACGCTGATGCCCACGATGTCGCCTGAGTGAATCGACTCCGGGACGATCTGTTCAAGGGACTCGTCGACAAGAATCGGATCTCCCGCCACTGCCGGTGTTGCAGCTGCGAGAACAAATAACCATCTGGGTGTGATAACAGCGGTGCCGAAAGAATTGTCACTTGGATTGACAAGATGAACGCTCAACCGGTCCAACCTTTCCCGTGCAGCTTGGTGGCTCTCGGAGAGCGTTTTGTGGGATCAAACCAATCATCTGCGGCGTTCAAAAACCCGCATGATTGTTAAAGACGGCTTTTACCGTCATGATGTCCCAACGATCTTACAGGATTGTGGTGAAGTTTATCGGTCAATACCGATCACATTTGGTCGAGAAGTAGCAGATGCGATGAATATTCATTGAGTTCGTTGCCCCACGCAAAGGCGGACAGCGCCCAGTTCCTGGCGCTCTACGTTCGGGTACAGCATCGCGAGGAGAGCCACACAATAGCTGAGGTCGCGCGATTCACAGCACGCGGCTGCACTCCTCGATCGGAATCGCGACTTGTTCGACGATCTCCAGGCCGAAGCCCTCCAGGGCTGGGATATGCATGGGCGTATTCGATAGCAGGCGGATACGGCGAATTCCCAGATCCGAGAGGATCTGTCCGCCCAGGCCGATGGCGCGCAGATTGCGCCCGGTGCGGGCCTGGGAGCCTTCGCGCGCGCGAAGCTCGCGATGCAGAACAAGCCGCCCTGAATCAGAGTCAGGCGCGGAGGGCAAGGCCGCCGCGCCGTCAGGCTCAAAGGCGTCTCGGATCACTGGGGCGTGATCGATCTCAAAGCCTCGCGATGTGTTGTGCAGATAGAGCACCGCGCCGCAGCCCTCTTCGGAGATCATGCGCATCGATTGATCGAGAATTTCGCGGCAATGGCAGTCGGCGGCAAACAGATCGCCAGCCGTGCAGCGTGTGTGCACGCGGACCAGCACAGGGTGTTCGCAAGGCGGCCGCAGTTGCTGCTCGCCGTATCCTGAGATGCCCGATTCTCCCGGCAGATAGCCGACCGCGGGACCGGAGTGGAAGGCAGGGCATTGAGGGCAGAGGTCGCCGCGAATCAGCGCGATGTGGCTCTCACCGCCGTTAACCTGACTCTCGTAGGCGATCATGCGGAACTCGCCGTAGCGAGTCTGGATGCGGCTCTCACCGGCGCGCACGATGTAGCGCTCGTGGCGCAGCCGGTAACGGATCAATTCGGCGACAGTGAGAATCCGCAGCCCGTGTTCTTTGCAGAAGGGGATCAGGTCGGGAATACGGGCCATCTCGCCATCGTCGCGCATGATCTCGCAGATAACGCCCGAAGGATCGAGCCCCGCCATCCGCGCCAAATCGACCGAAGCTTCGGTCTGCCCAGCGCGCACCAGCACGCCACCCTTGCGTGCGCGCAACGGAAAAACATGGCCGGGGCGGGCAAGGTCGGTGTAATTGGATCTGCTGTTGATCGCGGTGCGGATAGTGTGAGCACGGTCCGCAGCCGAGATGCCGGTGGTGACTCCTTCGCGAGCCTCGATCGTTTCGGTGAACGCGGTCCCGAAGCGCGATGAGTTTTGCTGCGACATGGGGAAAAGACGCAGATGGTCTGCGCGCTCCTCGGTCAGCGCCAGGCAGATCAGGCCGCGGCCGTAGCGAGCCATGAAGTTGATGGCCTCGGGCGTCACAAATTCCGCTGCCAGAGTCAGATCGCCCTCGTTCTCGCGGTCTTCGTCGTCGACTACAACGACCATGCGCCCCGAACGAATCTCGGCCAGCGCGCCGGGGACATCGGTGAAAGGTGCTTCGAAGGTGCGGGCGGAATCAGGCATGGTGACTCTCTTATTCTCGCCCATGGCACCGCAAACAGCAAAGAGAACCGGACGCGCCGTCGTACTGCACTCCTGTCTCTCTGCCACACCTACCGCGTCTCTTTAGTGTTCGAATCGGGTCAGTGTTCTGTCTGTGGACCCGGTGTACCATCGGACCATTTGCCCACCCAGACGAGAAAGATGGTTACCCGTTCTTCGGGATCATTCGCAGCCATGATGGGCGAGCCCGGCAGATCGGCCCCCCAACTCTTTGCGGCATCGCCTGAAACGAGGAACATCAGATGTGGATGCCAGCTCATGCCCCGGTCGTTTAAATACTGTTGCTTCGACATCATGTAGCACATCGCTCCGGGATCGAGCGCCGGCAGTTCGTTCTTGTTGAATGCCGATGTGGCCGCCTCAACGATCTCCGCCTTCGATCTCCCCGCCAGCGCCAGTCTGGTCTTCATCAGGAAGATAGGCACAAAGCTCCTTGCGGCTGGCGGATTAAAGCAGATGGGGGCGCGGATTTTGGGATTCCAGAATTCCGGTTCGTCGCTGGCAGCGCCCCACGATCGTTCCACAATGCAGAGAAAACCGTTGCTGCCTTTCACTGCGGTCGTGTACCCCGTCTTTCCGAGCACCATGATTTCGGCGTTGTCCGAAATGGATGCCGGCGCAGCAGTGCGAGCCAACGCGATTTCAGAACTCTGGTCAGGTATCAAGTACTCATCGACAGGAGCCATGGCAGGATACGGGGCCTTCTCCACCTGATCTCGCGTCTGACCGGCAGCGCTGAGAGTAACGACTTGGGCAAGGAATGCTAACGCAATAATTTTGGAATTGACTTTGCGCATGGGACTCTCCAGGTAAGAGATATCTCGAACTGATCTCGCGATTCAGTTTAAGGATCCGTGCGCTCGGGCTTTCGTTTCAGAGGAGCGGGCAGGATCGACGCCGGCCGTGCCGCTTGTTGCCGGCCGGGATTCCTGGCTGGCGTCTTATCGAAGCGGCGGTTTGCCCACTTCCAGTAAACAGCCGAATGGCTGGAGGCAGGAAGCGGGTAATAATGGACGATATGCGGATCTCTGATCATTGCTATGCCGTGACCGGACTGGGATACGTATCCCCCTGGTGCGTAAACGCTGGTTTCATCGTCGGCGAGAGGACGACTTTGATCATCGACACAGGAGGAAACTCGCTGGCTGCCCAAACCATTCACGGCTATGCCTCCGCGGTACGGCCAGGAAACGATTTGAGAGTGATCAATACAGAAGGTCATTTCGATCACATCGGCGGGAACGGCTACTTTCGCGGGCTGGGCGTTGACGTTTGGGGGCACGCGGGAATCAGGCGAACGCCGGAGGAGTTTGAGGCTGAGATTACCGAATTCAACCACTCAATCAGTGACCCGGCGCGTCGCGCGCGTCTTGAGGCGCACGCTTTTTTCCACCAAACTCATCTAACCAACCCAAGCTGCCAGATTGAGAACGATACCACCTTCGATCTTGGCGGTCGGAGCGTGGAGATTCTGTTGACTCCCGGTCATACAAAGGCGAACCTCTCGGTTTGGCTTGCAGAGGATGGAGTCGCGTTCGTGGGAGACTGCTTGATCCGCGAATACCTTCCGAATCTGGACGCGGGGACAGTGCCAGACTGGCAGCGATGGCTCGAATCTCTCGATCGGATTGAGCAACTCAGGCCTCGCGCGGTGGTTGGCGGGCACGGACCGGTCTCCCGGGACGGCGAGATCGCGGAGGCCTTCGATTCCATGCGGCAGGTGCTCAGAGAGTCGATCATGCGAGGTCACTCACCGACCTCCCTATTGACCAGTTGAGCCTGGCAGATTGGCGGCGTCGGCCCACAATTTTCTCTCACCAACCCATCTGGCGCATGTGCTCAAGGATGATTGCTGTGTAGTGATTCATGCGCTCGGGCCGCCGCTTCAGTGGAGCGGGCAAGATCGACGCGAGCCGTGCCGCCTGTTGCCGGCCGACATTGCGGGCCGAGACTTTGTAGTAGTTGCGGCAGGCCGGCTCCGCGCCATAGATACCGGGGCCCCACTCAACCACATTGAGATAAAGCTCCAGAATGCGCCGTTTGCCGAGCACCAACTCGGCCACCGGCACCAGTGTGAACTCCGCGCCCTTGCGGAGAATGGATCGGCTTGTTCCGAAGAATAGGTTCTTGACCAATTGCTGCGTAAGGGTGGAGGCTCCGCGCGTGCGGCCGCCTTCCATGTCCTGCTCGGCGTCAATCTGGATCTGGTGCCAGTCGAATCCATGGTGCTCGTAGAAACGCTCGTCCTCAGCCGCGATCACGGCGTGCTGGAGTTCAGGCGAGATCTGGCTCAACGGAACGAACTGATAGCGCTTGCGATACGGTGTACGGTGAATCCAGGACTGCACGCGGCGCTCGGTATGCACGGCCGTGGTTGGCGGGTCGATCCACCGGGCGGCCACAAGCAGCAGCGTAGCAAGCAGCCACCCAAGAGCCAGACCGATGGCCAGCCATCGGATAGAGGATCGAACAAGGGATCGAAGGAAACCTCCGCGAATCGGAGGCTTGTTGCTCTTCCATGGCCACGTAATCACATATCAGGATAATTGCGCCGACCGGGACGCCGTCCCAAACTGGGAAGCTTGATGGCGCCACAAACAAAAGCGCCGCCCGAAGGCGGCGCTTTTGCCGGAAACTAACAGGTGATTGTGCGGTTACAATGCCGATTCGATCTCAAATCCCCAGGCCTCAAGGAGAGCCTCTGGGATGTACTTGGAGTTCTTGTTTCGGCGAGCCCACTCCCGCAGACGGGTGGACCGGATATATTGGTCCGGGCTAAGTTTGAACTCCCTCACAATTTCCTCGAAGGAGGTCACCGTGGGCACAACCGGGCCTATGGGCTCCGGCTTGCCCCAGTTCGGATTTCCGCGACGCTTTGCCATTTTGTTTTGTGTCCTTAAATGGGATCTATTGCCTGTACATCCTCCACGGACGCGCTCTACTGTCGGCTCGGAGGGAATCAATCGAGTTCTATTTTACGTATTTTTTCTTCATAAATCAATAGCTAAATTGCACACCATCCAGTACAATCTCTTTCGACAGTTTTAGCCATTGTTATTCTGTAACTTAATTGTTTAGATGGTATTACAGTCGATCATGGCTCTTTAGAACCGGTCCCATCTCCACCCGGAGTGGTGCAAGATTCCCACAGTTACCGTCCCAGGTGGCAGGATAATAGTATGACAGCAATTTCAAGAGTGTTGGCGATTGCGGTAGCAATCGCGGCCGTGGGCAGCCTTCGTTTGGGTGCCGTGGAACTTAAAGTAAGCCGCGAGGCGCTCGAGAGAACGCTGAAACAGCAGCTATTTAGCGGAGCCGACGGCCGCTATTACCTCAAGGGGAATGCGCAAAGCCCCTGCTTTGTGTATGCAGACGACCCGAAACTGCGGTTTGGCCAAGACCGGTTCGTCGTGAGTATGAAGACACACTCGCGGCTTGGCAAAAAAATGGGTGGCGCCTGCATCGGGATTTCGCTCTCGATGCCGGCTGAGGTCTCGCTGGCGCCGGATGGCGAGGGCGAGAGCATAGGATTCAAAGACGCCCGCGTAGACCGTGTCAGTGACTACCAGGAGCTGAACTTCGTTCTGACGCCGTTTCTCAGCCATCAGATCCCATCAGGGATGAAGGTGAATGCGGCTGAACTGTTGCGTAAGGCCCTCGAGGGGTCGACGGCCACTTCCGGTTACAAGGTGACTTTGGACAGACTGAAGGTCCATTCGTTGCAGATTCAAGGGGATGCGCTGGTCGTAGACGTCGACGGCGACCTCAGTGTCAAATAGCTCACCACCGCAACCCAACGGCAGACCTTCCCCGGCCCCTCTATTTGGAGAGCTTGTCGAGATCGAGGTTAAGCAGGAGGACGTTGACGCGCGGCTCACCAAGCAGGCCCAGTTGCCGCTGGGTGATGTGATCCGCAACGAGCTTGCGGACGCTCTCCTCGCTCAGATTGCGGGTCTTGGCGACGCGCGGGACCTGGTAGAAGGCGTTGTCGGGCGTGATGTCGGGATCGAGTCCCGATCCGGAGGTCGTCACCATGTCGATGGGAACGGGCCTGCCGGGATTCTGCGCGGCCAGCTTGTCGATGTCGCCCTGAATGCGCGTGACCAGGGTCTTCGAGGATTGAGCGAGATTGGATCCGCCCGATGCTGTCGCGTCGTAGCCGTTGCCGGCCGCCGACGGGCGCGGGTGGAAGTAGCGGTCGGATGTAAAGCTCTGGGCCAGCAATTCTGAGCCGATGACCTGGCCGTCTTTCAGAATCAGACTCCCGCCGGCCTGCTTTGGAAAGATCAGCTTGGCGATGCCCGTGACCAGCAGCGGATAGCCCAAGCCCAGCAGAAGCGCAGTGACGATGGTGAAGCGGATCGAGGTCATCCAGACGGAATGTTTGACCGATACCTCTTTTGCTGTTGCAGCGGGAGCCAGAGTGGATACGGATTGCACGGTCGATCTCCTTTGAAGCTACCTTCAGGGCCTAAAGCCCGATTCATCTAAGAGTTTGGTGTACAGGCTAAAGCCCGTACCCTTCAATCACAGCCGCTACGCCAGATGTAAGGCCACCAAGGCCACGTCGATGATCTTGATGCCGATAAACGGGATGATAATACCGCCGAAGCCGTAGACCACCAGGTTGTTGCGCAGCAGCACATCCGCGGCCTTGGGCTCGTATTTGACGCCCTTCAGAGCCAGCGGGATGAGCGCAACGATGATAATCGCGTTGAAGATCACCGCCGATAGAATCGCCGATTGCGGAGTCGCCAGGTGCATGATGTTGAGCGCACCCAAGACCGGGAAGACCCCGGCAAACATCGCCGGAATGATGGCGAAGTACTTGGCCACGTCGTTTGAGATAGAGAATGTGGTCAGCGCGCCGCGGGTCATGAGGAGTTGCTTGCCGATCTCGACGATTTCAATCAGTTTGGTCGGATTCGAGTCGAGATCGACCATGTTGCCGGCTTCTTTCGCGGCTTGCGTGCCGGAGTTCATCGCCACGCCCACATCTGCCTGAGCCAGCGCGGGAGCGTCGTTGGTGCCGTCGCCGGTCATTGCGACCAGCTTGCCTTTGGCCTGTTCGCGCTTGATCAGGTCCATCTTATCCTTGGGCTTGGCCTCGGCAAGGAAGTCGTCGACGCCGGCCTCGCGGGCGATTACCGCCGCGGTCAACGGGTTATCGCCTGTGATCATGATCGTGCGGATGCCCATGGCGCGCAGGCGTGCGAGCCGCTCTTTGAGGCCGCCCTTGACGATGTCTTTAAGATGAATAGCGCCTAGAGCTGTTGAGTTTTCGGCCACAACCAGCGGCGTGCCGCCCAGGCGTGCGATCTCGTCGACGCTGTCGCGAACTTTCTTGGGCAGCGTCGTGCCTTGCTCCTCAAGGAAGCGCGCGATGGCGTCCACCGAACCCTTGCGAATGCGTACGCCGGGCAGGTTGACGCCGCTCATGCGGGTCTGGGCGGTGAAGGGCACGAACTCGGCGTGAATGCCGGCCAGATCGCGCCCGCGAAGGCCGTACTTTTCCTTGGCCAGAACCACAATCGACCGGCCTTCCGGTGTCTCATCCGAAAGAGATGAAAGCTGCGCGGCGTCGGCCAGCCGCTCAGAGCTCACATCCGGCGCGGGAATGAACTCGGTGGCCTGTCGATTGCCGAGGGTGATGGTGCCGGTCTTGTCCAGCAGCAGGGTATTCACATCGCCCGCGGCTTCAACGGCGCGTCCGCTCATGGCCAGCACGTTGTACTGGACCAGCCGGTCCATGCCCGCGATACCGATGGCCGAGAGCAACCCGCCGATGGTGGTGGGAATCAGGCAGACCAGGAGCGAGACCAGTACGAAGACCGTTTGCGGGGCCTTGGAGTACATGGCAAAGGGTTGCAGCGTGACGACGGCCAGCAGGAAGACGATGGTGAGGCCCGAGAGCAGAATGCTTAACGCGATCTCGTTCGGCGTCTTCTGGCGGGTTGCGCCCTCGACCAGCGCGATCATTCGATCAAGGAAGGTTTCGCCGGGGTTGGAGGTGATGCGGACCTTGATCCAGTCGGAGAGAACTTTTGTTCCGCCGGTAACGGCCGAGCGGTCGCCGCCAGCTTCGCGGATCACGGGAGCTGATTCGCCAGTGATGGCCGACTCGTCAACAGACGCGACGCCCTCGATGACTTCGCCATCGCCGGCAATGTAGTTGCCGGCTGGGACGTAGATCACATCGCCAAGGCGAAGCAGACCGCTTGCAACCTCTTCAAGGCTGTTGTTGGCGGCATAGCGCTTGGCGATGGTCTCACCCTTGGCTTTGCGCAGCGTGTCGGCCTGAGCCTTGCCTCGTCCCTCGGCCATCGCCTCGGCAAAGTTGGCAAAGAGCACCGTGAACCACAGCCAGAGAGTGATCTGCAGGTTAAAGCCAAACCCGGGGCGGTGGTGAATGGTGTTGTCGATGAGCAAAGCCGTGGTGAGCACGGAGCCTACTTCGACGACAAACATCACCGGGTTCTTAACCATGCCGCGAGGATCGAGCTTGCGCACCGAGTCCACAAGCGCCTGGCCCATGATTTCCGTATTCCAAAGTGACTTTTTTTCTAGCATGACAGTCCGTTTCGCCTTGCCTTGATGGGTCGTCGGTTAGAAAAGTTGACCAGTCTTGAGCAGCAGGTGTTCCAGAATCGGTCCCAGGCTCAGGGCAGGGAAGAAAGTGAGCGCGCTCAAGATCAGAATGACGCCGATCAGCAACACGGTGAAGAGCGATCCATTCACTGGAAAGGTACCAGGCGATGGGGGCACGCTCTTCTTTTGCGCCAGACTACCGGCCAAAGCCAGCACCGGAATCATCATGAAGAGCCGGCCAAAGAGCATGTCCCAGCCGATGGCCACGTTGTACCACCAGGTGTTGGCGTTGAGTCCGGCGAAGGCTGAGCCATTGTTGCCCGCGCCCGAGGTGAACGCGTAAAGAATCTCGGTCAATCCATGCGGCCCCTGGTTATTCAGGCTGCTCAGGCCGATCGTTGGGGCCATCACAAAGGCTGCCGTGAGCGAGAGGATGATCAATGGGAAGATGAGCACATAGAGCATCGACATCTTCACGTCGTAGGCTTCGATCTTCTTGCCTAGATATTCGGGAGTGCGGCCCACCATCAAGCCCGCGATGAAGACCGACAGCACCACCATGATGAGGATGCCGTAGAGTCCCGAACCCACGCCGCCGAAGACCACCTCGCCGAGCATGATATTCGTGAGGACCACCATGCCACCGAGTGGTGTGAAGCTGTCGTGCATGCTGGTGACCGCGCCGCAACTGGCGTCGGTGGTGATGGTGGCGAAGAGCGAGCTTTCGGCGATGCCGTTGCGAACCTCTTTGCCCTCCATGTTGCCGCCCGGAGCTGTGGCTGATCCGGTCTGCATGGCACTGTGAATCAGCGGATGCGGCTGCGACTCTGCCCAGTAAACGACGGTGAATCCAGCGGAGAACAGAATGAACATGGTGGCCAGCACAGCCCATCCATGCCCGGGCGAGCCGGTCATCCTGCCCAGCGTGTAGGTCAACCCTGCCGGGATGATAAAGATCGAGAGGATCTGGAGGAAGTTTGAGAATGGGGTGGGATTCTCGTATGGGTGGGCGCTGTTGGCGTTGAAGAATCCGCCGCCGTTGGTGCCCAGCATCTTGATCGCTTCCTGCGAGGCGACCGGACCCTGCCCGATAGTCTGCACCTGCGCGGGCTGCTCGAGAGGATGCGCCACTGTGTAGGATTTGAAATTCTGCGGCACGCCCTGGCCAACCAGAAGCAGCGCATAGATCAGCGACGCCGGCGCCAGAATGTAGAGATAGGACCGCGTCATGTCCACCCAGAAGTTGCCGATGGTGCCTGAGCTGGTTCGCTTGATGCCGCGAATCAGGGCCACGGCGACCGCAATGCCAACCGCTGCGCTGCCGAAGTTGTGATACGCCAACCCGACCATCTCGGTGAGATAACTCATGGTAGTCTCGGGCGTATACGACTGCCAGTTGGTGTTTGTTGTGAAGCTGGCGGCAGTGTTCCAGGCCAGATCGGGACCGACGGCGGCTAGGCCTTGCGGATTGAGGGGTAGAAAGTTCTGTAGCCGTTCGATGGCGTAGGTCATCAACATGCTGACCGCTGAAAAGCCCAGCACCGCGAAGGCATACTCGCGCCAGTTCATCTCGCTCTCGGCATGAACGCCACAGAGTTTGTAGATGAACCGCTCGATGGGCCGGAGGATGGGATCGAGCCAGGTCCGCTCGCCTTCCAGCACACGGGCCAGGTAGATGCCCACCGGTCGAACTGTAAGAAGCAGAACTATGGAATAGATGGCAAATTGCAACCAGCCGTTAGCGGACATGTCAGAACCTCTCCGGGAAGAGCAGGGTGAGTGTCAAATAACCCAGCAATAAAACAGACAGAACCAGGGCAACGACGGTTGTGAAGTCGATTTGCATGGGCTACCTCAGCTTCTGACAGGCCTTGACGTAGAGGAACGCCAGGCCGAAGAAAACTACCGTGAACAGCAACATCGTTACATCTTGCATAGTGTTTCTCGCAGTTCGTCGAGCAGCTTGTTGATGAATCGCCTGCTCAAGAATCATTCTGGCTCTCGCCTTGTTTGAGTATCCAAAAGACTTCCTAAATAAAGCGTAAGGAATGATGTATTGATGTTGAAATCCGTGGAGGAGCCAATTCTGTATGATTTCCGCCGAGATTACTATTTGGTTACCTTAGAATGCGGAATTTTGCCTATGCGAGTGGTCGGTTTGGAATTCATGCGTTCAAGTTAAGAAGCTCGCGTGGCATAATCACGAACAGTTGTTGGGGCTTTGCACAAGATTGGAACTGCTGCGGCAATCCAGGTGGTTTCTCTTCTACTACCGCGATTGCAAAAAAACAAAGACGGCAATTGGACGAAGCGGCATGATCCAACTTGAGACAAGGAACACTTTGCTATGACACGCATTTTCTTTTTGACCTTGGCACTTCTGATCTTCGTGAGCAGCCGTTAGTTCCCAGAGAAGCTGGCGGCCATCGGTTTCTGCGGATCTGGACCACGGGTGATTGTGGATTCCAAATCCCGCAGCATCATTTGCTCGCTGCTGTCTTGCCGGTCGGGGCCAGCCCGATCAGAGAACCGTCTTCAGCAAGTCTGCCGGACTCCGGTCACAATCCCTCCGCCGGCGTCTCTTCGTTGCCGGTCCATCCTTCCGGCGAAAAGCGATAGCCAACCCACGGTTCCGTCTGGATGTACTGCTTGCCGGTTTCGGTTTCGAGCTTCTTGCGCAACTGGCCGATGAATACTCGCAGGTACTCGGGCTGATGGGCCGACTGTGCCCCCCAGACGGCGGTGAGCAGCGCGCGATGAGTGATGACCTTGCCGGCGTGGCGGGCCAGATGGAGCAGCAGGTCAAATTCCTTGGGAGTGAGGTGTATGGGCTTGCCGAGGACGGTGATTGCGTGTGCTGCTGAATCGACCACAAAGTCACCTGCTTCGATGGCTGAGGTGGTGCGCTCCGGGGCGCGGCGCAAGTGAGCGCGCACGCGGGCGAGCAGTTCCTGGGTGCTAAAGGGCTTGGTCACATAATCGTCGGCCCCGGCATCAAGGGCCTCGACCTTGGAGCGCTCGTGGTCGCGTACCGAGAGCACAAGTATGGGGATTGCGGAGTGGGCACGGATGGCGCGACAAACCTCGACGCCACTCATGCCGGGCATCATCAGGTCGGTAATGACCAGGTCTGGTGTCCAATCCTTGAAGGTCACCATACCTTCTTCAGGATCGTTGGCGGTGCGGACGTCAAAGGCCTGCGCGGAGAGTGAGGCGCGCAGCACTCGAGTAATTTGAGGTTCATCGTCGATTACAAGAATTCTGCCTGGCATGTCTTTCTTCTTTCCCCAAAAGATTACATCATTTGCGCGGGCGGTTATGATCTATGCCATGAAAGTTATGAAAGGACTCTCCGATTCCCGCGGAATCATCCACTGGATCGTCGGAACGGTGATCGCGGCGGCGGCAACTCTGGCGCTGGTGTGGATGGGAGCCGATTCGACGGCAGCGGGGATGGTTTTCCTGGTGCTGGTCGTGTGGTCGTCCACCCAGGCCGGGCAGCAACTTGCGCTCTACATTGCAGCTTTGTGCGCGCTCTCTTTCGATTATTACTTCTTGCCACCGTATCGCACTCTGCGCCTGGCCAGCGCTCAGGAGTGGGTGGCGATGATCTGCTTTCTGGCCTCCTGCGTGGTGGTGAACCGGGTGGCCGAACACGCGCGGCGGCAAAAGCGGCAGGCTGAGCAGCGCCGCGAAGACGTTGAGAGGCTCTACGAACTTGCCCAGGAGGTGATGCTGCACGAAGATGCCGCAGGCCTGATCGGTGACCTGCCTCGAATGATCGCGCGCATCTTTGCGCTGGAGGGTGTAGTGCTCTATGTTCGCGATCAGGACCGGTTTTATACTTCGACCGCCGATCTGCCGATCAGCATCCAGCCAAGCCTGCGGGCGATGATCGAGGGCCAGAATCCGACGCTGGTCATACCGGGCGGCTTCACGGTGCGAACGCTGATGCTTGGGCTGCGTCCCGTCGGGTCGTTGGGGATGCGGCCGGCGCTGATCTCGCGTGAGGTGGCTACGGCGGTGAGCGCGCAGGTGGCTGTCGCGCTGGCTCGCGCCACGGCGATCGAGGCCACGGCGCGGATCGAGGCGGCTCGCGAGGGTGAACGGTTGCGCACCGCTCTGATCGACTCACTGACGCACGAACTGCGGACGCCGCTGACCTCGATTCGCGCGGCCGCTACCACGCTGATCGGCAGCGAAGGGCTCGACGAGGCTGTGCGGCTCGATCTGGCTTCGATCGTTGATGAGGAGGCCTCGCGGCTGGACCGGTTGATCGGCGAAGCGGTCGAGATGGCCCAGATCGATGCCAATGTGGTCGAGGTGCGGCTTGCACCGCAGCATCCGCGTGCCCTCCTCGATCAAGCAGTCGAAGAATCGCGCGCGGCGCTCGCCAAGCACCATGTGGTCATTGCGGTTGACGAACGTGGCAGTGTGGAGAATCCGGGCGATGTGAGCGATCTGGATTGGTCCGCATGGTTCGATCCGCATCTGCTGGGCCGCGTGCTGCGCCATCTGCTGGAGAACGCGGCGCGCTTCACGCCGCTCGGTGGCTACATTCGGCTGGGCAGCCGCCGGGCCGGCGATCGCCTCGAGTTCTCGGTAGAGGACGATGGTCCAGGCATCGATGCCGCCGACCTGCCGTTCGTCTTCGACAAGTTTTACCGCGGCAAGAACGGCGCCGCAAAAGGGAAGGGAACAGGGATGGGCTTGGCCATCACTCGCGCAATTCTTCGAGCGCATGGCGGGGGAATTGAGGTTGAGAGCGCTCCGGGCAAGGGAGCCTGTTTCCGCTTCTGGGTGCCGCTGGTTGAGAAGGAGCCGGACCCGAAATCATCAGTGCACCCGGCCTCGGTTAATGTGGTTTGAATGTCTTTCCCGTCTCGATCAATGTCTTCAACCGTGAAAGAATGCGCGGCCATCCGTCGGCGCACGCAGTGTAGGCTGGGTCATCCGCGGCCCAGAGGTCATGCGTCACGGTCACTTTTGTGGCTTCCGATTCCGGCACAAGCTCAACGGTTGCACGCGATTTTTTATCGCTCTGGCCCATGAAGAAGGTGTATTGGAGGAGTTTTGGCGACTCGATCTGCAGTATCTCGCCTTGCACATATGTAACAGGTTTGCCGTCGGGCCCGGGACCTGACCACTTCATCGACCCACCTGGCTTGAGATCCACCTCAAAGTCCGCACCCATAAAGATAATGCGGTTTGACTCCTGCGAGACAAACCCTTCCCAAACCTTCTCCAGATCGGCGGCGATGTAGAAGATGTAGTGCTGCGGTGTTTGTTCGGTCATGATAACTCCTGCATTTGGCTGGTCTCCTTCTAGCACCTCGAGTGCGCCGCGGACAGGTTAATCCGCTCCGCGAGATCAGCCATCTCATCCCATCAAAGCGCCTTCATAGTCGATAGAGTTTTGAACCCGCGTCTGGAAAAGCCTCAAGCAGTTGCCTTGGCGCAGTGCTGGTCAAAGGCGCGAACCAATTCGGCCGCGATCTGCTCGGGCGTGGACTGCTCGATGACAAATCGTTGCATCAGATAGGCGAGCTTGCCATCACGCAGGATGGCAATAGAGGGCGAGCTGGGCGGATTGTCTTCAAAGTAGCTGCGAGCGCGTTCCGTTGCTTCGTGATCCTGGCCTGCGAAAACGGTGATCTTGTGGTCGGGAAGGTTTGAAGTCTTGCTGAGGGCATTGCGCAATCCGGGGCGCATTTTGCCCGCCGCGCAGCCGCAGATCGAGTTGACCACTACTAACGTCGTACCTGGCAGAGCCAGCGCCGCATCGACTTCGTCGGCGGTCCGGGCTTCGCTGATTCCAGCGCGCAGCAATTCTTCGCGCATGGGGATGACCATCAGTTCTGGATACATTTTTGCCTCCGGCAAGGGAAGTTTGTCTGCGTTTTAGATGCGGCAAACTCGGTGATGTAGCCTTTATTTAATGATCCTGATGGAAAACAAGCCGCTGGCACAGTTCACTACTCTTGGCATTGGCGGTCCGGCGCGATGGTTTGTGGAGGCCGCGAGCGAAGAGGAGATCGCCGAGGCCGCTGCCTGGGCGCGGGAGCGCCGAGTGCCGCTGTTTGTGGTGGGCGGTGGAAGCAATCTGTTGGTCGCCGACGCGGGCTTTGACGGGCTTGTGCTGCGTGTGGGTGTGCGTGCGATCGCTTGTGCAGGTGCCTCGAAGGCGCCTGGCCAGAGGGTTTATCGCGTCGCGGCGGGCGAAGACTGGGACCAATTTGTCGAGCGTACCGTTGCGGACAACTGCGCCGGGTTGGAGTGTCTAGCAGGCATACCAGGCACTGTCGGTGGGACTCCGGTGCAGAATGTGGGAGCCTACGGACAAGAAGTGGCTTCGGCGATCGAGCGGGTGCGGGCCTTCGACTTGAAGGAAAGCACGTTCGTCGAGTTTGCCACTGCCGATTGCGGCTTTGCCTATCGCCGCAGCCGTTTCAATACGGTGGATCGCGGGAGGTTTGTGGTGACGCGAGTGGATTACCGGCTCACGCACGACGGCGCGCCCACTGTTCGCTACGCGGAGCTGGAACGGGCGCTGACGGAAGCGCAGGCTGCCGGAAGGGAAGCGAGCCTTGCTGAAGTTGCGGACGTCGTGCGCCGCATTCGCCAATCGAAGGGAATGCTGCTGGTCGAGGGCGATCCGGATTGCCGGAGCGCGGGAAGCTTCTTCAAGAATCCTGTGGTGAGCGAGGAGCAGTTCGAGCGAATTGCGGCCGTGAGCGCGGCTGCTTCAATTGGAAAGACCCCGCCGCGTTTTCCGGCTGGATCGGGAGCGGAGAATCTGGGACGGGTTAAAGTGCCTGCCGCGTGGCTGATCGAGCAGGCGGGATTCGCAAAGGGGGACAAGCTCGGCAGGGCCGGGATCTCTTCGCGGCACACGCTGGCGCTGGTGAATCTTGGCGGCGCGAGCGCTGAGGAGATTGTCGCGCTGTCCGGAAAGATCGCTGACGCCGTCGAGGTTCGCTTTGGGATTCGGCTGGAGATGGAGCCGGTGATGGTTGGTTTCTGACCACCTGCGGTGGGGCCAACTGCCTTTCGGGCCTCCATGGATGGGGATACCCCCACCCATATTCTGGGAGTAAAATACCCATTTTCAATAGTTTACGACATGGGTATCGCTGTAAAATCCTGATACCACAGGAGTTATTTGCAGAATCGTGACATTAAAGGAGTTAGGCAGCCGTACTTCGCTTGTCTGCTTTCTACCGGCCATGCCCCGCCTCGGCGATCAGGCTACCGGGCCCCGATTCAATTTACAGGATGCGCCTCGTGTACATAATTCTCTGCAAACCGCCCTGCGACTTCGCTCAAGGCAGGCTCTGCGGTGGGCGGAGGGCGCTTGCGCGCCACGGGGTTCATGATTTCCTGGTCCGCAAAGAGCGTCGGATCTGGGGCATCCGGTGAAATTGAAGAAAGCAAGGACAAGAGCAAATGCAACCGCAGGTCCTTCGACTCCCTTCCCCTTCGCAAAGCTCAGGGTCTGGTCGCTCAGGATGACATTTGAAGCAAGGAGGGCCTCGCGGTTTCCCTGGTCCGCAAGAGGCGCTGGACCAGGGGCACCCGGCGAATAGTAAAGATATTTATGGATTTGAAAGAAGATCTTCCCGTCGCGCACAAGCGGGAGTATATTGACTGGAAGCCAAAAATCAGATTCAAAACTTCGGCTAATCTGCTCTCGGATAGGTATGGCCAAACTATGCTCAAGCTCAGAAAGTTCCTGTGCTGGTGGTTCGGGTTCCTGACTCTGGTTCTTCTATCTGTTCCGATATTTTCTATCTTTATATTTTTTAAGTCTAGCCGTTTCCGCGATCCCTCGCCAGGGGGCGGCGTTCTCGTGTTCTTTTTTGTCTTCTTTTTTGTATTTGCCGCTCCCTTTGGCATGGCGTGGTGGACTGTCAAGAAGAAGAAGGCATTCGCAAGAGTCTGGGCGATTCTCGCTAGCATTGAACAGATCTTCTTCAGCCTGTTGCCCCTAATTGTGATGAACCTTCCAAATGTTCATCAAGGGCATTCTCCTCACTATCGATCACATCACTTCGGAATCTTCGAGGGAGTGTTGCTGGCGATTGGAATCGCCGGTCTAGTGTGCTTTTCTCGTCGTGACTCCATCCACCAAGTAGCTGATAAGGTCTCTATGCCCCCTCGGCTAGCCGGTGATGGAACGAGCCGTCTTCTTGAAGGGATAACCTGGGTGCTTGGATTTGGTGGGATGATCGTCGGAATAAATTGGTATTTACGCTGGGGCCACTCCCACGGCCTGCCGATCACGAATGGGTACTTGTCGCTGATTCAGATCGTGCCTGCAATCCTGATTGTCACCACCCTACATGAAGCGGGGCACGCCGCGGTTGGGCGCGCATTAGGGATGAAATCTCGCGCCTTCGTGGTTGGGCCGTTTCAGTGGCGAATTTGCGACGGCCAATGGAGGTTTCAATTCCTTCCAGTGAAGTTCTTCTCAGGCGGGTTGACAAGCCAGGTCCCGGCAAATTCTGAGTTCAGCCGCTGGAAAGAGACTTGGATGATCGCGGGTGGCCCGCTTGCGAGCTTGTTGGCCGGAGTTGTCGCGTTGTCATTAACGCTCACGGCTGCTGGCAAGTCGTATGAGAGGTTCTGGGAATTTTTTGGACTTGTTGCAACGGTCTCTCTTGGCGGATTTGCCTTGAACTTGATTCCGGGACGGTCCGGAGTCAATTACACCGACGGTGCTCAGATCTATCAGCTTCTGCGGGGAGGTTCGTGGGCCGCTCTTCATCATCTGATGAATGTTGCGGATTCGATGCAGGTGACAACTCTTCGGCCGAAGGATTTCGATATTCATGCGATCCAAAGATTGTGTCTCTCGTTTGAGCGCGGGCGTCAGGGGTTTCAACTGCGGCTACTTGCTTCGTCGTACTTCCTCGATAGCGGGATGATTTCACAGGCCTGCGATGCAGTTGCCGAGGCGGAACGAATCTACAATGAATCGCCGTGGGATACCTCCGCCGAGCTGTGCATGGCCTTTGTTTACAGGACTGCGTTTTTGCGTCACGACGCAACCGCCGCCCGCCGGTGGTGGGACCGAATGGAGGCCAAAAAGCCAACTCATTTTGGCGTCGATTATTGGTTGGCTAAGAGCGCACTTTCATGGATTGAGGGCCACGCTGGGGAGGCGCGAGAGGCGTGGGAGAAGGGAAACCTTATGGCCCAGAAGCTTCCGGCGGCGGGAGATTATGAATTCGACCGGTATCGTTGCAGCTTGTTGCGCGATTGCATTGAAAAGATGGAACCAAGTTTAGCGAGTTAGCTCCGCTGCGCGTAGATAGCGGGTTGGCAAGTTAGCGGGATGATGGGCAGGGGGCAGGCTCAATCAGAGAAAGTCAAATTAGACTGATGTCGTTGCAGCTTGTTGCATGACTGCATTGAAAGCATGAGCCAAGCTTGGCGAGTTAGCTCCGCTGCGCGGAGTTTGCGGGTTGGCGCGGCGATTCAATGACGCGGCGCGGGCGGGGCTCTGTTCAAAGAGTGAGGAAGATCATGCACGCGGCAAAAAACGGCGTCGGCTGGTAACCTATCAGCAGACATGAACGACAATTTGCATCAGTTGCGTTGTTTTGGATGTGGGGCGCGGATCTCGGGAGCAGAGGCTCAGCCGGATTTCCGCTGCGTCGAGTGCGGCGACCTGTTTGAAGTGGAATACCCTGGCTGGGGACAGCGGGGAGGGCCTGACCGGCCGAATCCCGGGGCGCTGAAGTGGCTCTGGCGGGAGCGGCGCTGCTCGTCCGAGGGGCTGGATCACTCCGGCGTCTGGCGCTTCCGTGAACTGCTGCCGATTTTGGACAGCTTTGGCAATGCGGTGACGCTGCGCGAGGGCAACACTCCTCTCTATCATCTGCCGCGCGCGGCCAAGGCTTTGGGCGTCGACCAGCTTTATGCCAAGCATCAGGGAATGAACCCGACGGGATCTTTTAAAGACACCGGCATGACGGCGGCTCTGAGCGTGGCCAAGGAGCGCGGCTTCGAGTGGGTGGCGTGCGCTTCGACGGGAAATACATCGGCGGCGATGGCCGCTTATGCCGCGCGCGCAGGGTTGCGCAGTCTGGTGATCATCCCTGACGGCAAAATCGCATGGGGCAAGCTCTCGCAGGCGATGGATTATGGCGCGCTGACATGCCAGTTGAAGGCCGACTTCGACGGCTGCCTGACGTTGCTGACCGAGATCGTGAAGCAAGCGCCGATCTATCTGTTGAACTCTGTGAATCCTTACCGGCTGGAGGGGCAGAAGACGCCCGCCTTTGAAATAGCCGAGGCCTTTGACTGGAATGTGCCCGACCATTTGATCGTGCCCGGCGGTAATTTGGGGAACAGTTCGGCGCTGGGCAAGGGCTTTCGGGAGCTGCATGAACTTGGGCTGACGGCGCGGATGCCGCGGATCAGCGTGATTCAGGCGGCGGGGGCCAATCCGCTGGTGCGGAGTTTGGCCGAGCACGGCGGCACCTCGATTGAGCCGGTCGAGGCGCATACGAGAGCAACGGCGATTCGCATCGGCAACCCGGCATCGTGGCGCAAGGCTGCGCGGGCGATTCAAGAGACTGAGGGCTGGTGCCTGGATGTGACTGAGGGCGAGATCGCCGTCGCCAAGGCGGAGATCGGCGCTGAGGGGTTGGGCTGTGAGCCAGCCTCGGCGGTGACGCTGGCAGGGCTGAAAAAGCTATGCGCCGAGGGCAAGATCGGCTCCGGCGAGACGGTGGTGCTGGTGCTGACCGGTCACACGCTGAAGGACGCCGACTATACCATTGACTTCCACAAGGGCACGCTGCTGAAAGAAGACGAGACGGTGGGGCTGGAGGCGAAGATCACCAGTCTGCAGCGCAACGCAATCGCCGTGGATGCTACGCCGGCGGCCGTGCTGGCGGCGCTGAAGGAAAGTGTGGGATGAGCGACGACGGGAAGATGCGCTCCGGTGCTCTTCGGCTGCGGCTGCCGGCCACCTCTGCCAACCTTGGCGCGGGCTTCGATGCCGTGGCCGTGGCCTTCGACTTCTATTTGGAGATCGAGGCTGAGCCGGCTGCGGGGTTTTCGATTGCCGCGACGGGGCGCAATAGCGAGTACATCGCAAGGCTTGAGAACAATCTCATTCTGGAGATCTACAAAGACCTGCTTGAGAGCAATGGGCGGCCGGTGACTCCGCTGTCCATTCGGATGCACAACGAGATTCCTTTGGGGATGGGTTGCGGCTCGTCGGCAGCTGGACGGCTGGGGGCGATTGCGCTTGCGGTGTATTTTGGCGGGTTGGAGTGGAGTTCGGAGCGGATTCTGGAGGAGGCTTCGGCGCTCGAGGGCCACCCGGACAACGCCTCCGCCTGCTGGCTGGGCGGCTTTGTCACGGCCGCCTGCGAGGGCAGACGGGTTCATGTAGCGCAGGTTGATGCGCCGGCGAAGTGGCGCGCCATCGTTGCTCTGCCCGCCGAGCCGCTGGCGACGAGCAAAGCGCGCGCGATGCTGCCGGAGTGTTATCCCCGCGAGGATGTGGTGGCGAACATTCAATCGGCTGCGCTGCTGGGGATGGCCTTTGGACAGGCGCGCGGCGATCTGCTGCGGATCGCCATGCAGGACCGCATTCATCAGCCGTATCGCGCACCGATCTGCTCGATGCTGCCGCTGCTGCTGCCGTTGGCTGGAGAGCACGGGATTTTGGGTGTGGCTCTGAGTGGGGCAGGACCTTCGGTTCTGCTGATTGCCGAGAGCGAAGAGAGGCTTCCAGAGGCCGTGGCGGCGATTCGCCGGGTGCTGGATGGTTCGATTGAGGCGGAACTCAAGGCTTGCCGGTTTGAGCCGACAGGAGCCTGCCAGGCTTTCGACGTGGTTCGCGCCGTTTAAGGACTCCCGGTGCAAAATTCTTCAAGAACTGGAAGGACAAGCGTGCGAATGCGAGAGGCTGTAAAGTGGGCGGCTTATCCACAGGAGAACCGCAGGAGCTGGTGACTAATGGGTCGATTGGTCCTGTTGGGTCAGTCGCGGTCCTTTTGTAACAGTACCTTTGGGAGCAAACTCCACCTTTCAGGTAAGATTTCTCTCTGAAAAGTTACGTTTGTATCGTTCGATTTCGTGACGCGATGTTACTGAAATCTGTTACTCAAGATTGCTTGCTTTTCGTTAATGAAAGCCCTACATTCGCAGCGTGGGCAGTTAGTTCTGGGGGAGGGCTGCTGCTCTAGCGCCCGTGATCCTTTTAGGGTCCGGGCGCTTCTTATTGCTCTGAAGTTGCCCGAACTCTCTCTCAACTTAGACACAATAAGGAATCCAAGGGTTGCCCGGGATCTACAACGGTTTGCGACTTTCCAGCCTGGTCGAGCATCCCATGAATGCGTTCATGCCGTTACACTAAAGAGAAGTGGTCATTACGCAAGGAGAATCATGGCGGGATTGGGAGTTCTGGAAGTTAGCGATGCGACGTTTGACCAGGAAGTGCTCAAGAGCGAGCAGCCTGTGATGGTGGATTTCTGGGCCGTATGGTGCGGTCCCTGCAAGGCCCTTGGGCCAATTGTGGATGGCGTGGCGGCAAACTACGCCGGCAAACTGAAGGTGGCCAAGGTGAACGTCGACGAGAATGGCGCAACGCCTTCGCGTTATGGCATTCGCGGAATTCCGGCTCTGCTGTTTTTCAAAGGCGGCAAGGTGACCGATCAGGTGGTCGGCTATGTGCCGCAAAATGTGATTGAAGAGAAGGTCCAGCGCCTGCTGGCATAAAAGCAGGGAACAGGGGTCAGGTATCAGGGATTAGCCTGGGGGCCGGGGCTCTGCGGGCTTCATGAAGCGCCATGTGCGGGTATGAATTGCTGCGATTCGGGTGGCCCGCAAGTCCTCTAGCTTTACGCTGCTCCCTGTTCCTTAGTCCCTATTCCGTCGCTTCATTTGTATTTGCGTAACAAGCCCAGCACGCGGCCCTGAATGGCCACATGCTGGGCATTGACGTAGATGGGGTCCATTTCAACGTTGGATGGCTGCAGGCGCACCTGATTTCCCTCAGGATAATAGCGCTTGAGCGTGGTCTCTGAGCCGTGCAGGAGCGCGACGACGATCTCGCCCTGGCGGGCTATGCGGGTTCGCTCGACCAGCACATAGTCGCCGCTGATGATGTGCTCGTCGCGCATCGAATCGCCGCGCACTTCGAGGGCGAAGACATCGCGGTTGCCGACCACGTCGTGCAATGAAATGCCTTCGTCGGTCTCCATGGCCTCAACCGGCATTCCAGCAGCAATGCGGCCCGCAAGTGGCATCCGGTCGCTGGTGCGGGTCCGGGTTCCAGGCGGCAACACTTCGATGGAGCGACTGCGGTTATGGACGCGGTCCAGCATCCCCTTTTTCTCGAGGTTGGTGATGTGCTTGTGCACGGTTGCCAGGCTCTTGAGCCCCATGCCGCGCGCAATCTCCTCAAAGGAGGGGGAGTAGCCGTTGCGCGTTACAAACGATTCGAGGAAATCGAGAATCTCTTTTTGTCTTCGAGTGACAGCCATGCGGGCATTATAGCGAATAAAAAGCGAACTGCAACAAATCTTTTTTTCTCTCAATGCGAAAAAGTGAACCAAACCAGTCAAGGGGCCTAGTTCAACAGTCGTAAATGGCTCCTGACGGCGGAAGGGATAAGTGCCCGGGCAGAAAGGCCGCGCAAGTTCGCATCCTTTCCGGGGTTGAAATCCCCGGCTCCCTCCGACGATCACCAGGCAACGACGGAAGATCATTACGGTCAGACGTTTGTGCGTTTGGAATCGGAGGTTGGTGGATGACTGGTTCGGCCAATTCCGTTTGGTGTCCATCCAAAGGTAATCCAGGGCGCGAAAAAGATGAAGAAACTTGAGCGTTCTGCCGATAAGCACGATGAATCTCCCGCGCTTCGTTTCGACGCGAAGACAGCCCATCCGAGGACACATGATCTCCCTGAAGAAATTTCTTGATGATCCGCAGGCAGGCTCCATTCCCAATGAAGAGTCGGATGAGGAAAAGCTCATCTCCACAGCCCTTGCTGCCTACCGCTCGGCTTTGTCGGAGGTAGGAACCTACAGCCTGAATGCTTGTCCGGCCCTTGGGAACGGGCTGAGAGAGGGCTTGGGGAAGATTGAAGCAGGACTGACGCCACCGGTAAAGCGCGAAGCTGTCGAAGCCACGGAGAAGAAGGTCAGGGATCAGCTTCAGGATTGGGGACAGAAGACCGCCGGCCACTATCGAAAGCAAACTTCTGAAGTAAAGGAGATGCTGCTGGTGATGACTCGCACTGCGGAATCGGTGGGTGAGCGGGATCAACGCGCAGCCGGGCAGATGAATGAGGTCACAGTCCGGCTGCAAAAGATCGCGACCCTGGAAGACCTGACGCAGATTCGTTCCTCGATCGAAAAGAGCGCGGCAGAGCTGAAGACATCGATCGATCGAATGACCGCCGAAGGAAAGGCTGTCATCGATGACTTGAAAGGACAGCTCTCGTCGTATCAGGCCAAGCTTGAAGAGGCCGAACTGATTGCGTCGCGCGACGCTCTGACAGGGCTTGGCAGCCGACTCTGGGTCGAGGGCCAGATCGAGCGCAGGATTCAGGCCGGGACTGTACTTTGCGTTGCCATCATCGACATCAACGGCTTCAAACCGATCAACGACGAGTACGGCCATCTGGCGGGGGACGAGGTCCTCAAACAATTCTCAAGCGAGCTTCAGTCGGTGTGCCGTTCTTCGGACCTGATTGGACGCTGGGGCGGAGACGAGTTCGTTGTCGTGCTGGATTGCGATCTGGCCACGGCGAAGACCAAGATCGACCGGCTGCGGGAGTGGGTCTGCGGGAGCTACAAGATCCAGGGACGAAGCGGCTCAACCAAGCTTCACGTGGACGCCTCGATCGGGCTGGCCGAACATCTCAAGGACGAGTCGATCAAGGGGCTGTTGGAGCGTGCCGACCAGGGCATGTACCGCGACAAGGCGGCATTCAAGGCCAGGGCGGCTGCTTCTAAACCGGCAGCGTAGCTGGTGAGTCTTGAAGTTCATCGAAGAACGACGGCAGACTCTTCGACTCACCGCCCCCGAACTGAAAGACGTTCGGGGCCCCGTTTGCTCAGAATGACGGCCGGCATTGGCTTACACATTTCAGTCTCCAGGACACCTGAGCCTACTAAGAGCCTATCCGTAAATTGGCACCGCTGGTCTTCACCTCAGCGATACTGGTCTTAACACCGGCGGGCGACGTCTGGCGGCGAGGACGCTGCCAATACAGCCGGTCTGGAGACCGGCGCTCCGTTGCTTTTCCCAATTTACGGATAAGTTCTAAGACTCCGTCAGCCGGTGGCGACGGGAGCCAATTCTTCGCGGGAAGTCAAGATATTTTGGCTTCAGATGTGGCGAGTTCGCACCCGCTGTGCGGGGTTTGCGAGTTGGCAAGTTCGCGGATGGCATCGGTTGGCTCGAGCTTTCATCCCTCCCAGGGCCAATGGCGCCGATGGACGATCAAACAGGCTGCGATTCTTGACAACTTGCTGTGAAGACCTACTCGCCCATTTTGGGACAATCCTCCCTCCTGTGCCGTTCCCGAATTCACCTTTTGCCCATTCATCATTTCCTCTCTTGAGTTCCCAACCATTGCGAGGGAAGGTAGAGGGGAGCCAGAAGTTAGCACACCCTAAGCTGAATCGCCGGACGCCCACCGTTTATTTGGATTGTCTTGGAGAACGGGGGCAGGGAACGGGTGCGCCGCTCAAAGAAAGGCTGCCATGAGGTTATTGATTGCCGAAGACGACCGGGCGCTGGGACTGTTTCTCAGCCGGGGCCTGGAGGCCGATGGACACCGCGTTCGCCTGGCCTATGATGGAGCCGCCGCAGTGGAGGCATTCCGCCAGGATCTGCCCGACCTGACCATTCTTGACCTGAACATGCCGGTCAAGGACGGCGAGCAGGTGCTGGAAGAGGTGCGCGCCCTGGACCTTGACCTGCCGGTGCTGGTGCTGACCGCCCGGCAGGAGGTGGACACGCGCGTCCGCTGCCTGGACCGCGGGGCCGACGACCTGATGATCAAGCCATTCAGCCTGCACGAACTGCGGGCCCGCTGCCGGGCTTTGCTGCGCCGGAAACGCGAGGCGAGGCTGCTGCTGCGCGCCGGAGATCTTGAAGTGGACCGGCTGGACCATGCAGCCCGCCGTGCCGGTCAGCCGATCATCCTGACCAACAAGGAATTTGCCCTGCTCGAGCACCTGATGCTCAACCGCGGCCAGTGTGTCTCCCGGGTGGAACTGCTGGACTCGGTCTGGAATCTGGAGCCGACGCAGACTACCAACATTGTGGATGTTTACATCAACTATCTGCGCCGCAAACTCAAGGACCCGCCTCCCGGAGTGCTGATCCGCACGGTGCGCGGGCAGGGCTACATGGTGCCGCCGGAGAGCGAGATTGCGTCTTCAGTCTTGTCGGCGATTCCGCTGCCGGCGATCTTGCCGGGAGTGGTATTGCCGGCGGTGGCCGCGCCGGCTTTTGAAGCTCACTAATTCATTGATTTCATCCAACCCGATCGATTTTCAGGAGATTCCAAATGGTCACCGTACCCGTACCCATTCCTTCGCTGGCCCCGCGTACCCGCACAGCGCTGGTCGCCAGCGCGGACCGCAGTTTTCGCCAGCGGCTCACTGAAACACTCACCGGCCTGCGTTGGCAGGTTCGGGAGGCCGAAGGCGGCGCGCAGGCCTGGGCAGAGGCTGAGCGGGCAGTGCCCGAAGCAGTTATCGTCGATAGCTGGCTGCCCGATCTCGAACTGGTCGAGTTTTTAAAGGACTTCCGCAACCAATTTCCCGAAGTGGATCTGCTGACCGCCAGCGGCACGGTGTCGCAGGAAAGCCCGCGCGGGCCCCATCGCCAGGAGCTGCTTTACGCTCTTCGCCGTTCGCAGGACACCGACACGGCGGTCTGGAACGCAGCGCCCGCCCTTACCAAACCGGTGCAATCGGTCGAGCCGCACAACGTCAGGCACTGGCCCCTGGCCGTGCCTGGTGATTCAAATCATCGAAGCTCCTCGCCGCAGGGCAGCGCGCCGGCGGCGGTTCTGCCCGAGCCGAACCTTCCGAACAATCGACCGTCTGAGTCGGCGATGCCCGCGCCGCGTGTTGAGGCGGCTCAGGCCGAGCGGCTTCCGGAATTAATTGGCTACGCCCCATGCATGCTGGAGGTGAGCCGCCGTATCCGGCTGGTCGCTCCGCGATCGACTCCGGTGCTGATCGAAGGGCCGACCGGGTCGGGCAAGGAACTGGTGGCCGAGGCGCTTCATCGGCTTTCGTTGAGAAGCCGCAAGCCATTTGTCGCCATCAACTGCGCTGCGATTCCAGAGTCGCTGCTGGAAGCTGAGCTTTTTGGCCACACCCGCGGAGCCTTTACCGGCGCAGTGCAGGGGCGGGTCGGACGCATTGAGGCCGCCGATGGAGGCACGCTGTTTCTCGACGAGATTGGCGAGATGCCGCTCTCGCTGCAATCTAAACTGCTGCGCTTTGTGGAGTGCGGCGAGTTGCAGCGGGTGGGCGATAACGAGAGGGTGAAGGTGGACGTGCGCATTGTGACAGCCACCCACCAGCCACTGGCTCAGCAGACGCAGAATGGCGGGTTTCGCGCCGACCTCTATTACAGGCTGGCCGTCTTCTTGATTCGCACTCCGTCACTGTCGGATCACAACGAGGATCTTCCGCTGCTGGTCAACCACTTTCTGGCGCGCATGGGCCGAGAAACACCGCTGAAGCGGGTCGATCCGAGCGCGCTGGCCAAGCTGGAGATGTATGGCTGGCCGGGCAATGTGCGCGAGCTGGAGCATGTGCTGGAGCGGGCCGCGATTCTGGCTGGGGAAGAGGCGGTGCTGACCGCCCGGGATATTGACTTTGGGGTAGAGATGAATTAGGCCGGTCGTGCCGGATCGGAGTTCCGGTTTTGGGCGGGATTTGGGTTCGTGGTTTCCCACCCTTCCGCCAGAAAAAAGGCGAAAGGATGGGGCACGGGACTTCTTTGAACCGTGCTGACTTTGGGGTTCGTGGCCTCCCACCCTAGCCGCAAAAGCAAAGACGCGGCGAGGGTGGGGCACCCGCAGAGAAAGCAAAAACGACGGGGCCCCCGAGATTCTTTGGGATCGGATGGAAGGGAGACGGCGATGGGGATGCAGGTTGAGACACAGCTCGGCGATCAATTGGCACGCTACCTTGACCTCGCGACCAGCCAGATCAAGCTGACCGCGGCCAACATGGCCAATATCGATACCCCCGGCTACAAGGCCGTGGGCATGGACTTTGCGGCGGAAATGCGTGAGGCGATGGCCGGTGTGGAGCAGGGAGCCCCGGCTACTCCGGTGCGTGCGACGCTGGAAGATGGACTGATCGCGCGGCCTGATGGCAACAACGTCTCAATGGACCGGGAGGGACTGAATCTGGCCGAGGCGCAACTGAGATTCAAGACTGGCGTGACACTGCTCCGCCAAGAAAACCAGCGCGTCTTGGATGCTATTCATGCCGACAGCAAGTAACATGGATTGCCGCGTGCAGGGTTTTGTCGCGGAGAAGGAGGGGGAATGAACCTCTTTGCGATGATGGATACCTCGGGCGGGGCAATGAGCGCCGAGCGCATGCGCGCCGAGGTAGTGGCAGCCAACATGGCCAATGCGGAGACGACCCGCACGGCCACCGGCGGCCCTTATCACCGGCAGCATGTTGTCTTCGCCGCAAACGCGGGCGATGCTGAGTTTGCCAACACCTTCAACACGGCCTCAGGGATTACGGGGACTGCGAACGCGGCGTCGCCGGGTAGGGTGACCGCGGGGTTGCTTCCACTGCTTGCGCCTATGCCGCTGCTGCATCCGGTCAACGGTCTGAATTCGCTTGGCAGCGGCTCGGAAAGCGCGCCGGGCGTGGGAATTGCGGCTGTCGTCGAGGATACGGGGCCACCGCTGAAGCGCTTCGATCCCGGACATCCGGACGCCGGGCCGGACGGGTATGTCTCATATCCGGACATTAATCCTCTCACAGAGATGGTGGATCTCATGGGGGCGACGCGTGCATATGGTCTGAACAGTTCCGCAGTGCAGGCGGAGAAAGGCATGATCACTTCGGCCCTGGAGATTGCCAAGACGTAGAACGTGTTTCAGCGATGATTTGGCGGTATACGGGTTAATTCCGCAGGGGCTAAAGCCCCTTGTTTTACGGCCCTTTTCGGCACGACTAAAGTCGTGCCCTGACACAATGCCGCGCTGTTGACACACAATGCAGCAGTGCTGACACAGTATGCCGCACTGTTGACAGACGATGCCGCGCTGTTGAGGAAAGGTTTCAATTTCCGGGTCGCTTCTCTCTCGCTTTGCACTGAGCAAGGCCGGGCGAGGAGAGCAAAGGCCCGGAGTGGAGAAGGAGATCCGATGATCGCTCTTATCAATCCGATGCAAGTCACTCCGCTGGCGCTGCCGCCGGTCACCGGCAGCGGTGCTACGACGGCTTTGACAATCCGCGGCGGATCGGATGCGTCGCCTGCTCCCTTTGCCGATTTGTTCACCGATGCGGTGGGCCAGGTGAACCAGCTTGAAGGGCAGGCTCATGCCGCTGTGCAAGGTCTGATGAGCGGTTCCGGAGTAGACGTGCATCAGGCGATGATCGCGGCCCAGAAGGCGAGCATGGCCTTTGAACTGGCGCTGGCGGTGCGCAACAAGGCGGTGCAGGCCTACCAGCAAGTGATTGGAATGCAGTTCTGAGGGTTCTTGAACGGGTTTCGGCAGGCGAGACAGAGGCAGCATGGCCACGGGAACACAGATGGAGAAGAGCGGACCCTCAATATTCGGCCAGCCGGGACAGCCGCAGATGACCGACCGGCTGGCGGGGCTCTGGGGCCGGGCGCGGGTCCAGTGGGCCGGGATGAATGCGGCGCAGCGGGGCTGGGCGGCGGTGGCAACACTGCTGCTGGTGGCGCTGGTCGGTGGCCTCTTCTGGTATGGGCTGCGGACAGACTGGCGCGTTCTCTATGCGGATATGGACCCCGAAGACGCGCGGCAGGCCGGGCAGATTCTCACGCAGGCGCAGATTCCCTTCGAGCCCACGCCGAATGGCGCGGGGCTTATGGTTCCCGCCGCGCAACTGGACAAGGCGCGCCTGCTGACCGCGGCCAAGGGGCTGAAGAGCGGGCGGCTGGGTTTTGAAATCTTCGACAAGCCGAACTGGGTGGGCTCGGAGTTCGACGAGCAAGTCAACTATCAGCGCGCTCTCGAGGGCGAACTGGAGCACACGATTGCCTCGCTCTCCGATATCGAGTCGGCGCATGTGCATCTGGTACTGCCTCACGACTCGCTCTTTCGCGAGCAGGAACGGCCTGCCAAAGCTTCGGTTGTGCTTAAGCCTCGCCATCGCGAATTGGCCGACGGAGAGCCGGATGCGATCCGCAATCTGGTGGCCTCGGCCGTCGACGGGCTCAATCCTGACCGTGTAGTGCTGGTGGATGCGGCGGGGCATCTCCCGCTGGGGCCAAAGACCGCCGAGGCGCTGCAGTTGAGCGCCGAGCAGGCACTGGAAGAGAAGCTGATCGCGACTCTCGAGCCGGTCACGGGTGCCGGCAATGTGCGCGCCTCGGTTACGTTGGACTACGATCCGCAGGCTACGGAAGAGACGGACGAAAACTACGATCCCGACCAGACCGTGACCTTGACAATGCAGCGCACCGAACAGACCGCCGGGCCCCAGCCGGTGGCCGCGGGCGTTCCCGGGGTGGCCTCGAATGCGCCCAACACGCAGACGCTGCCGGTCTATCCGCAATTGAATTCGGCTCCGCAGACGGCCAAGAGCGAGTCCGGAACCTACGCGGCGTCGAAGACCGTGCGCCATATGATTGAAAACCCCGGCAAGGTACGGCGGATGACGGCGGCCATCGTGGTGAATGACCGGCTGGTTCAGGCCGCCACGAAGGGCAAAGCGGCGCAATGGCAGCCGCGTTCGGCCGACGAGCTGCGCAACCTGACCGCTCTGGCGCAGGCCTCGGTGGGCTTTGAGACTGCGCGCGGCGATGTTTTACAGGTTTCGGACCTGTCCTTCGATGAGAATCGATTGCAGCCATCGGTTACGTTGCCGGCGCAGATGCTGGCTACGGCGGAAGACTCGCCGGTGCTGGTCAAGTACGCCGCGCTGCTGGCCGGCCTGTTGCTCGTTGTAGCCTTCGGAGTGCGCCCCGCCCTGCGCCATGCCAACTCCGGTCCGCCTCAGAAACATCCGCCCAAAGAACTGCCGGCCAAGGCCGAGGCCGCCGAGCCGCGGGTTTTGAGGCCGCCGCCCGAGCCGGCCGACCTGGACCCGGAGCGGATCAGGGCGCAGGAGATCTTTGAACAGGTAAGCGACCATCTGAAGCGAGAACCGACGCAGAGCTCGCGCCTCTTGCAGAGCTGGATTCACTCCGATTGATCCGGCTGCGAGAGAGCATTCGAGAGCGCCTGGCACGGGTTGGCGCGCCAAAAGCGGGGCGTGGAAAGGACTGGGATCTTGGCTGACGAGGGAAATCAGAGCGAGGCGGGACGGCGTCGAGCGGCATCGGCGAATCTCTCCGGGGTGCGCAAGGCCGCTGTTTTGCTGGTGGCCGTGGGCGAGGAGCTGGCCAAGGAGATCTTGCGCGCCCTGCCGGAGGTGGATGTCCAGCGGCTTACCGAGGAACTGGCCGAGCTGCGGGGCATCACGCCGGAGATGTCGGCGGGAATCCTGGAGGAGTTCTGGGAGCTTTTGGAGACGCAGAACTTCATGGTGCACGGGGGGCTGGACTATGCCAGCCGCCTCTTGATGGAGACCTTTGGCAAGGAGCGCGCCGACGACCTGCTGATGCTGGTGCGCCGTTCGCAGGAGGCCGCGCAGGGCAATCTTGCCAAGCTGCAACGCACCGATCCTCAGCAACTGGGCAAGCTGCTCGACAGCGAGCACCCACAGACGATCGCGCTGGTGCTGGCCCATCTCGATCCGCGGCGGGCCTCAATGGTGCTGGACAATTTAGGAGAGGACCGCAAGGTGCTTTCGATCCAGCGGCTGGCCGAGATGCGCCAGTTCTCGCCGGAGATGGCGCAGAAAGTGGCGCACATTCTGCATCGGCGTCTGGAGAGCGTGGGCGATACGGCGCGCAAGAGCTACTCGGGCTTCAAGGCGGTAGCCGATCTGCTGAACAGGCTCAATGCCGAGGAGTCGAAGAAAATTCTGGAAACGATCGAGGACGGCCAACCCGAACTTGCTCTGAGCATTCGCAATCTCATGTTCACCTTTGAGGATTTGGTGACGGTGCCGCCGGCCACGATTCGCGAAATTGTCTCTGGGGTGGACAAGCGGCAACTGGCGCTGGCCTTGCGCGGGGCAAAGGACGAGTTGCGCGCGCAGATTTTCAAGTCCATGAGTTCGCGCGCGGTGGAGATGCTGAAGGAAGACATGGAGGTGTTGGGTCCGGTGCGTTCGCGCGAGGTGGCGCAGGCTCAGCAGGAGATTTTGAATCTGGCGCGGCGGCTCGAGGCCGAGGGCAAGGTGGTCTTGAAGCTCGAAACCGGCGACGAAATGCTGGCGTGAGAGCCAGCGGACAGCTGACAGCGGACAGTTTAAAGTTTGCGTTTCTGGTGACTCAACGGGATGAATTGGCTGTTAGCTGTTGGCTGTCAACTGTTAGCTGAAGAGGGGCGTTCTTGCCACAGGCCGAAACAACAATGCGCGGTGGGGCTTCGGGGCGTGTCGAGCTATTCGAGTACCCGGCGGACCCCAATGCGCCAGCGCAGCCGGTGTGGGTGGGTTGGGGGAGTGCCGATAGCCCAGCTTCCGATGTCCCCGATATGGCGGGCGATGGCAGAGTCGCGGACGGCGCTTTGCGTGCGGAGATGGACGCGAGGCTGACCGAAGAGACGCGGAAGTCCTTCGAGGCCGGCCGTGAGCGCGGCCGCCAGGAGGGCCGCCAGGCCGAGCATGAAGCGCAGGCCGCAGCCATGGCCACGGCGGAGCAACGAAGGGCCCGGCAGGCCACCGAGCTGATGGGGAGCTTTGCCGAGGAACGGGATCGTTTCATGCGCGCGGTCGAGCATGAGGTGGTCAAGCTTTCTTTAGCGGTGGCGGCGCGCATTCTGCGCCGCGAGGCTCAGATGGACCCGCTGCTGCTGACCGGGGCGGTGAGGGTTGCGTTGGGACAGCTTTCCGCGTCGACCCAGGTGCGGCTGCGGGTGCCCGCAGCAGAACTCGACCTGTGGACCGAGGCCATTGCACTGGTGCCGAATCTTGCCGTCAAGCCCGTGGTTGAGGCGGGCGATGGGATGCGCTTGGGCGACTGCGTGATCGAGACTGGGCTGGGCTCGGTGGATTTGGGGATACGAGCGCAGTTGAGCGAGATTGAACGGGGTTTCTTCGACCGCGCCGGAGGCTCTCAGCGCAGCTCGCCCAAGACCGGTTTGGCCGGACAGACTGCTGACCCCGGCACTGGAAATGAGAGCCGAGCATGACGATGATCCTGTCTCGCTACTTCGACCGTCTGGAGCGCGGCCAGCCCTGGCGCTGGCGAGGCCAGGTGCTCGAGTCCGTTGGCCCGACCGTGGAGTCGGCGGGGCCGTTGGCCTCGATCGGCGAGTGCTGCGAGATTCAGGACCAGGCGGGTAACGCGCACCTGGCCGAGGTGATTGGCTTTCGCGGGGCGAATGTGCTGTCGATGCCGGTCGAGAGCAGCGAGGGGATTCGCTTTGGCAACACCGTCGAGGCCATGGGAGTGCATCCTGAGATTGAGGTTGGACCGGCGCTGATCGGCCGGGTGCTGAATGCGCTGGGCGCGCCGATCGACGATGGTCCGCATCCGGCGGTCTCACTGGCGCTGCCTCTGGATGGAGTCGTGCGGCGGCCTTTGGACCGGGTGCCGATCAAGACCCCGTTGGGCACGGGGATTCGGGTTCTCGACGCACTGCTGACGGTGGGCCGGGGACAGAGGGTGGGCATCTTTGGCGGTTCGGGGGTGGGCAAGAGCACTCTGATTGGCATGATGACCCGCAACACCGAGGCGGATGTGACGGTCGTGGGCCTGGTGGGTGAACGCGGGCGCGAGGTCGCCGAGTTTCTTGAGGATTCGCTGGGACCTGCGGGCCGGGCGCGCTCGGTGGTGGTTGTCTCGACTTCGGACCAGTCGCCGCTGATGCGCATGAGGGCGGCGCTGGCGGCGACTACCATAGCGGAGTATTTTGCCGGCCAGGGCAAGCACGTGCTGCTGGTGCTCGATTCGCTGACTCGGTTTGCGATGGCTGCGCGGGAGATCGGGCTGGCCGCCGGAGAGCCGCCGACCAACAAGGGCTACACTCCGTCGGTCTTTACACGGCTGGCGCGGCTGGTTGAGCGTACGGGGCAGTTTCGCGTGGGTTCGATTACCGCATTTTATACAGTTTTGATGGAGGGCGACGACCAGCAGGATCCGCTGGTGGATGCTGTGCGTTCGCTGCTGGACGGCCATGTGGTGCTGTCGCGGACACTGGCCGCCGAGGGCTGGTACCCTCCCATCGAGTTATTGGACTCGATCAGCCGCTTGATGCCGGCCGTTACCCAGGCGGCGCATCGCGAGAATGCCGCGCTGCTGCGCAAGCTGCTCGCGGTCTACGCGCGCTCGGAGGACCTGGTGCGGATTGGGGCTTACAAACCCGGTTCCGATCCGGATCTGGACCGCGCCTTGAGGGCAAGAGGTGCGATGCGGGCGTTTATGACCCAGGACTCGCGGGAGCAGGTTCGATTGGCCGAATGCGTGAATCGGCTGGCGGCGCTGGCTGCGGAGGTTTGAGCGATGGCTGCCTCGCGCGCATTGCGGCGTCTCTTGCGCATTCGGGAACTTGAGGAGGAGCAGACCCGCCTTGCGCTGGAGTCGACGCTCGGCGAGTTGAACCGCCTGCAGAATGCAATGAGAGCTACGGTAGAACGAGAGCGCCAAGGCCGGAGGCTGGTCGAGGCCAGCGCGCGGACGGGCGAGTTGCCGGACCGGCTGGCGGGGATCGAAGAGGCCCATGCGGCCGACCGGTTGTTTGCAGTTCTGGGCCCAAGAATCGCCGCCAAGGAAGAAGAGTCGGTGGTGCGGCGGCAGGAGTTCATGATCAAGAGAATTGAGCGCCGCCAGGCCGAGACGCTGATCGAGGAGGCCGAGGCCGAGGAGGCCATCGAGGCCGACCGGCGCAGCCAGCAGGCGCTCGACGACTGGTACGGCTCGCGGCAGCACCATGGAGGGGGCGATTCGGAGCGGGCGAAGCCTGATTCCGAAACATGCGCGTTGCTGAAGCCCGCTCAAGCCGCAGCGCCCGGCGTGCCGGACTCGCCGGTGGTGGGTGAAACTTGAGGAAAAATCCATAAGGAAGCAGCTTGAGCTTCCTGAATCGAAAATCCCAGTCCCAATCCTGACAAAGCTCTAACCCTCCCCTCTCTGGTTTGGCACGCCTTCTGCATCGTTCCGCTCCATGACCCTTGCCACAGCCATCGAAGTTGGATCGGGCGGGAGCCCATCGCCGGGTTTCGGCAGAGCGCAAGGAGCGGCGCTCGGGGCAGGGCGGATGGGGACTGCGGCCCAAGGTCTCTTGCTGCCGGTTGCTTCCGGGACGAGCGGCGCACAGGTGAGTGGAGGCGCGGAGAGCTTTCGCGCCGGCTGGCAAACATTGCTGGCTTCAATCGTCCCCGATGCGGACGAGATGCAGGGAAGCTCGCTCTCGAATTCAGTACCGGCGAACGAGGGCGGAAGCTCGTCGCGGGGGAGTGCAGCTCAGGCCGCCGGCACGGGCCTGCAGATGGGACCTGCGGCGCACGATGGGACGGTGCCAGCAAGTTTAGCTGCCAGCGCGGTTTTGGCCGGCATTGAATCAGAAAGATCGGTTAGCTCGCAGACCTTTCAACTTCGCCAGACGGTATCGGCAAAGGCTGAAGGAAAAAGGTCCGATGCAGCGGCGGAAGCCGGTTCGGGCGACAATTCGACGTCAGCACACGTCAGCAGAACCGCCAATCCTAAGACAGCGGCGCACGAAGGATCCGGCGTCGCTTCGACCTCGATCGAGAGTCCGTTGCAGGCTATGCCGGTACCACTGCCGATAAACCCAGCCGTTCAGAGCTACGAGGTGAAGACACCCTCCGTACGGACCGGCACAGCCCAAGCCGGATTCTCTGCCGCTGGATCAAACGTCTCCTTTTCGTCCTCGGTCGGCCAGTCTCTTTCGAATGCTGCGCCTCCCAATGCAAATGCAAGCCGGAACGACGCCACTGCCCGGTTTGTCGCAGCGGGAACGGCGACTTCGGTTGGGCAAGGGCCGGCCTTGCCAGAGCCTAATCTCAGTGGGCAATCCCATCCGGCCGTCAACCCGGCTGATTTGACGGATGCCAAAGAGGCCGTTGGCTCGCAGGCTGCGACAAGCGTAGAGAGTCCGGAGCCGTCTCTTGCCTTTTCACCCACCCGGGAGCTGGCGCAGTTAGCGGCAGCGGGCAGCGCATTGACTCAGGCACCGGCTGCGGAACCGAATTCAAATCGGGATTTCGTGCCTCAAACGCCGGGTTCCGACTCTGGCTACGATCGTGGCCGGAATCTATCTGCGCGCCTCTCTTCAACAACAGTGGACGGTCTATCGGCAGCACAAGCTCCGACAGCGCCCCAGGGCGCCGCGTCCAGTCAAGACTCCTCCACGATAGATCTTCCTAGCCGGGTTCAGCCTACAACTCAGAATCCGGTCTTATCGGCAGACATCGCTTCCGCGCAGGGCGGGAGCCAGACGGCAATGCCGGATGTGTCAGCGACTCAGGTTGTCCCCATGAGCCGGGAGCCCGCTCCTGTGGCTCTGTCACTCCATGAGGGAGCTCTCGCGGAAGCGCTAGGCCCGGCCTCGCATCAGCCGGTAACGCTGTATCGGAATTCATACCAGCAATCCGTCTCAGTGCAGGGAGTGACACCTGTCGCGGCGCTGGTTTCGACCGAGAATCGCGCGATGGTGCTTGGCCACGAGTCTTCCACAGCCGGCTTTTCCGGTCAGCAAGCGGCAAGGACGCAGGGAGCATCATTGCCAGCCGAGCAGGCAATGCCAGAGCAAGGCTTAACGCAGGAGATGAGTTCAACGCAACCGACTCCTGAGGCGTTACCCAAGAATCGTGGCCCGATCCAGGCGAACTCATCGCGCGGACAATCGATTCCGGCCCAAGCGACCGGGCCGAGTCAGGGCCCGCCCACGTTCGCCGCAGCGACGAGGAACGAGCGACAGGGATCTGCCGGGGATTCAATCTCGCCTGCGCCGTTGGCGCAGAAAGCAGACCTGGCTGCGCCGGTCGCCTCAAGCCTGAACGCGGGTGCGGCTTCGCTGCTGCAATCGGTTCGGCGGACCGCTCCAGGCGGGGAGCCGGGACCGAGTCTTGCACAAAGTTTGAATGATGATCAGGGGGTTGCGGCGGATTTGAATCCGGCTCCAAAGGTTGCGCCCGGATTGAAAACTACTCAACACGCCGATGCAGGGCTGAACAGTGCCCGGTCGAATGAGGAGCCACTTCGGAGCGTGCCGTCAATCGGTGCGCCGAGTCAGGTCCTCCAACAGACACTCGCGCCGGAAGCTAATGCGCCACTGACTCCCCCGCAAAGTCATGAGAGTCTTCAGAGGACTCCCACCAAGACGGTTCTGAGTAACCCTCCATCCGCAATCGGCGGTGACTCCACGGCGAGCGTGCCGTTGGCAGTGAGCGCAGCCTCTGCGGTTGTCGCGCCGGTCTCGGTGACGGCGAATGCGGCCACTCCTCAGGTCCCGGTCAAAACAAGCTCGTCGGGCGGCGACAAAACTTCGAGGTCCGGCACACTGCGGCCTACGCGCGGACCAGGCGCATCGCAAGTTGGCCAGCATGGGAGGCCGCTCGCGGCGGTGCAGCCCCTCGTTCCAGTTGCGGAGGCATCGGCAGTTTCGGCAGGAGAGGCCGCCGTGCGGGGAGCAGTCAGCCTGGCGGGCGGGCTTGCGGCGGGCTCGTCGGCTGCGACCGCCCCGCCTGACGCTCGCGAGACCTTCGAGACGCTGGACTCGGAGAACTCACTGGGACAGCCCGGCTGGACACATACGGGAAGGCAGCAGGCCGAGGCGGGCTTTGAGGATCCGTCGCTGGGATGGGTTGGGGTTCGGGCAGAATCGGGCGGGGGCCGGGTTCACGCCGAGGTGGTGCCCGCCTCGACCGATGCCGCCCAGGCTCTGAGCGGCCACCTGGCGGGATTGAATGCCTATCTTGCTGAGCACCATTCACAGGTGGAGACGTTGACGGTGAGCGCGCCGGAGAGCCGGCTCGCCGGTTCAACTGCCGACGCGGGCGCAGGACAGCAGATGCAGCAGGGAAGTGGGCAGCAAGCGGGGCAACATGCGGCAGACGGTGCGGGGACCGGCTCCTCAGCGAACCTGGCGAACAGTTCAACCACATCGGCTGCGGCCGATACGGGGGCTCCGGCGTTTCATGGCGAACCAGGCGGAGGCGCAGAGATTGAAGGGAACAGTGGAGTTCATATTTCGGTGATGGCGTAAGCCGAGGGCAAGCGGCAGTTCGAGCAGCCGCAGCGGTGTTGACCGGGTAGCAGAGAAGAGCAAAAGGAAGAAGTGCAAGGAGGAACGATGGCAGCAGCAGCGGCGGGAATCTTCAATCATCAGATGACGGCGGGGCAGGCGCTTGGGGCGAGGAGCGCAACCCCGATGGCGACGGCGAGCAGCGGCACGGGCGGTACAAGCAGCGCAAGCAGCTCCAGCGGCAACTCGGCCACCATCTCGGCCAACGATTTTCTTACCTTGCTGGTCACCGAGATGCAGAACCAGGATCCGACGGCGACCACCGACCCCAACGAGTACATCAATCAACTGGTGAATGTGAACAGCCTGCAGCAGCTGATCGCCATCAACCAGACGCTGTCGACGGATCTTACCACGCCTGCCGCGACCTCAACAGGCGGCACAACCACTCCAGCTTCGCCCAGTGCGGCAAAAAGCGAGGCCAGCGTGTTTGCGAAAGCACAGCCGGCCACGCCAAGCCCGGCGGCGGGCGTTACCGGCTCAATACAACAGGCCGCAACCGCGCTCGCTCCCGGCAATCTCAGCGTTCCGGCCACAAATCAAGCGGCCAGCCGCGTAGCCCAGTCCCTGAGCGGACGCCCCCGCGCCGACTAGCGAATTGGGGGCTTGACGCAGTCCGAAGGAATCCGTTCAATCGCCGGCCGCCGAGGCCCGCGCCAACCGATGTTTGAAGAGGAGACACACAATGCCCAGCTTTTATATTCCGCTCAGCGGCCTCAATGCCGATTCGACGGCACTCAACACGATTGCCAACAACCTGTCGAATATGAACTCGACGGGCTTCAAGGCGCAGACGACCAACTTCAGCGACCTCTTCTATCAGGAGGTCGGAACGACCGGTTCGGGAGACGAGATCCAGCAGGGAACGGGCGTGCAGGTCTCTTCCAACAGCACGGACTTTACTGGTGGCTCGGTTTCCTCCACGGGAGTGGAGACCGACGCGGCAATCAATGGATCGGGGTTCTTTGTGCTGGATGCGGGCGGTGGAAGCCAGCTTTACACGCGCGACGGGGATTTCCAGACCAGCGCTACGGGAACTCTGGAGAGTACCGGGGGCCAGGCGGTGATGGGTTACATGGCCTTGAACGGGGTCATTAACACCGGCGCGGGGTTGAGCGACATCACGATTCCTACCGGGCAGGTGATGCCGCCATCGGCGACCACCAATTTCAGCATGACGCAGAGCCTGGACTCGGCCTCGCCGGTCGGCACGCAGGCCACCGGACAGGTGCCGGTCTACGACTCTCTGGGCAAATCCTACGAAGCCACGGTGACTTATACCAATCTCGGCAACAATAAGTGGAGTTATGCGGTTACGCTGCCCGATACTCTGGCAGCAAGCGCCGCGGGCGCGAGTGCCGCTGCAACGCTGCCGGTCACTGAGACGTTGCCGGCGGCAACCTCGGTTCCGACTGCGACAACGTCGTCGATTGCTGCCACTACGACGCCTATTCTGTTGAGCGCGGCTACGCCCGTCGGATCCACCAACAGCACTGTTCTGGCGCAGAACGATCCTGTGGTGTCCGCCCCCAACACCACACTTAGCTATACGCTCGCGCCCACCGGCCTGATCAACGGCAACGCCAGTTTGACGATCGCCTATAACGGAGGGTCGGTGACAGTTTCGCCCAGTTCCGCGGACGAAAATGTGGAAGCCTTCGCAAGCGACATCAGCAAGGCGTTGAGTAGCGCGGGCGTGAATGGGGTGACAGTTACCGGCACCAACGGAAATCCGGCCACGGGAACCAGCGGGACGCTCTCCTTCGAGGGCCTGACGGCAAACAATCTGTCGGTCACCGGAACGATGCAGCAGGATGTGCCGCTGGCTACGACCAGTTACAGCTTTGGCTCATACACTGATCCAAGCAGCGGCTCGAAGACACTGGCCACGGTCGATCCCACGACCTCGTTGCAGATCAGCGAGGGCGGACTCGGTCCCGCATCGGTGCCGCCCTTCACTACCCCCCAATCGGTCTCAGCCTACGCGGCCTCATTGCAGAGTGCCCTGACCTCGGCGGGAATTACGGACGTGAAGGTAACAGGCACAAACGGCGTCCTGTCGATCACCGGACCTTCAAATATGTCGATCACCAATTCCACCGGAGGACCTGCATTTATCAACCAGGATATTCTGGGAAGCATCGTCTCCAATAGCCTGAATCCTCAGGTGGCGACTACGACAACCGCGGTGAACGGCGCGCTGACCGCCGTTGCGGGAACTCCATCCACCGACTCCGGGGCGCTTTCAGCCGGCAACGCCACCACGCCGCAGGCAAGCACCGTGCTGCCGGCTACCACTACTACGCAGCCGACAGTGACCAATCAACCGGTGACTACTTCGTCGCCATCGGCCGGAACGTTTGTTTACAACTTCGCCAACAGCGGCGGTAACGTGGCCACGGTCAACCCGGGCACCAATCTGGAGTTCACGTGGAAGGATACAACGACCGGCCAAACGGACACGAGCGCGGCTCCTGCCGTTACCCCCGGAGAAACCTTGGCTGGCCCGGCGGGTTATGTCCAAGCCCTCAACGCTTCTTTGACCGCCAATGGCATGACCGGCGCCACCGCCACATTGAGTGCGGCGGGCCAGATTACGGTGGCCGGACCGGCCGCCATGACTGTGGTGCCAGCCAATAATACGATTTCTCAGGACTTCACAGCCAACCAGAACCAGTACAACTTTGTCACCAGCAACGGCGCGGTAGCCGCGGTGGACAAGAGTTCGGAACTCACCTTTACCGGGACCGATTCGGCCGGCAACCCCGTCACCACGACCGCGCCGTCGTTTGGGGCGAACAGCAGTTTGAGCGTTGCCGCCTATGCGCAAGCCCTGAATACTTCTCTGGCGGCCATCCCCGGGGCCTCCGCTACAGTCACCGGAACTGGTCAGATCACCATCACCGGGCCGTCGAATATGACTCTCGCTTCGGGCAGCGTCACGCAGGACTTTACCGGCACCAGCATCCCCTACAACTTCGCTCTGACCGGTATTGCGGCCAGTAATTCCAATTTGAGGATCACCGGACCGACCATCGATGGCGGATCGGCAACTACCAATCTGCCGTCATTCACCGGAACCCCGGAGACTGCCAGTGCCTATGCGCTTGACCTCCAGAACGCTATCACAGCGGCGAAGATCGTGGGCGTCACCGTGACCGGGGTCAACTCAACGGGTCTGTTGACGATCAACGGGCCGACCGGCATATCGACCACCGGCAGCATTCAACAGGATGTGGCGATGTCGACCACGAACTATAACTTCTCAAACAGCAATGGCGCGGTGGCCTCGGTAGACCCGTCGACGAGCCTGAGCATCTCCGAGGCGGGAGGCACGCCGGTCACTGCGCCGACCTTCACATCAAGCGAATCGGTTTCGACTTATGCCAATGCGTTGCAGACGGCATTGACCACGGCGGGCATTGACGACGTGACGGTCACGGGCAGCAACACGACAGGTCTGCTATCGATTACCGGACCGGCGGATTTGGTCATCAACCCCGGCCCCGGAGAGACGACGACAAAGGGAGTGACGTTTGGCGGAAAGATCGTTCAGGACTTCAATGCAACGACGACCAACTACGATTTTGGCACCTATACCGATCCCAACAGCGGCTTGACGACAGCCGGACTGGTTGGAGCGACGACCAGCCTCAAAATCACAGGCGTCGACGGTGCGGGAACCACAGTGACCACCGCAGCCATCGCGCCGACGAACCCGGGCGGCGAAACCGTGACCGAATATGCGACGCAGGTGACCGACGCCCTGGCCGCCAAGGGCATTACCGGGGTGACGGTGACCGCCAATGCGGAGACCGGCCAGTTGTCCATCGTCGGACCTTCTTCGCTGACCTTTTCCGGCACCGTCAGCCAAAACCTGCTAGGAAGCACGACCGATTACGCATTTCAACCCAGCGCCACCGTCGATCCGACCACCAATCTGGTGATCACCGGAGAGACATCAAGCGGCACGACGGCGCAGATAACAGCTCCTCAAGTCAGCGCCGGTGAAACGGTCGCCGATTATGCCTCGGCGCTGACGGCAGCGCTAACCACAGCGGGCATCGCGAATGTCTCGGTCACGGCCACGAACGGCCAATTGGCCATTACCGGGGCCAACGTGTCCACCTCGGGCAATCTGGTGCAAGGATTGGCAGATTCGACCGTCAGCTACGATTTCGGGTCGAGCGCCACGGTCAATCCGGCTACCAGCCTGACCATCGCTGGACCGACCGTGACCGGAAGCCCGGCCACGGCTGTAACCACCGCTCCCACCGTCACTGCCGGTGAAACAGTGGCGGAATATGCCGCGGCGCTTAATCAGGCCTTGGTCTCGGCGGGTATCGACACGGGCGCCAATGGCGTGTCGGTGACAGCAACTGGCGGACAGTTGACCATCGTTGGACCGGCAGAGACACTCAAAGTTGCCGGTAGTGCGAGTCAGGATCTAACGGCGACCACGATCAATTACAGCTTTGGGATGAGCGGCGGCGTAATCGCTACGGTCGATCCCAAGACCAATCTGACGATTACCGGGCAGACGTCGACGGGCACAACCTCGACGACGGTTGCACCGACTGTGGCCTTGGGTGAGACGCTGGCGCAATACGTTAACGCCCTGACAGACTCGCTGACGACCGCGGGGATTGCCGGCGTGACCGTCTCGTCAACGCCGGGCGGACAGTTGTCCATCACCGGAGCGAATCTCTCGACGGCCGGCAGCGTGATTCAGGATCCAGTAGGTTCGGCCAACTCGAGCGGGACGCTGACCTTCAATTCGAGCGGCAACCTGGTGAGTCCTTCGGGCGATCTGAGCAACATTACCTTTGCCGGCCTTTCCGACGCGGCGGCTCCAATGAACATGTCGTGGAATCTCTTTGGCACGGCTGGAACCGGCTTGATCAGCCAGACCGACGCAGCTTCGAGTCAGTCGGCGCAAGATGCCAACGGGTACGCTGCGGGAACTTATCAGAGCTTCTCCATCGGCTCGAGCGGGATTATCACGGCGTCTTACTCCAACGGCCAGAATCAGAGTGTCGGCGAGATCGGACTTGCCACGGTGAGCAACCTTCAAGGGTTGGTCGACGTGGGATCAACCGAATACCAGACCACTACAGCCTCGGGCGCCGCCACGGTGGGAGTGGCCGGCACAGGCGGGCTGGGCACCCTCGAAGGGAGTTCGCTGGAGGCATCAAACGTCAATATCTCTCAGGAGTTCTCTGACTTGATCATCGCTCAGCGGGCCTTCGAGGCCAACTCGAAGGCGGTGACCACTTTCGATACCGTGACCCAGGAAACGATTAACATGATTCACTAAGTTGCGGCGGGGCGGTCTTTGGGCCGGCCTAATGCAATAAGCCAAGCCGTCAATTAACCGATTGGCGGCTTGGGCAACTTAGAGCCTATCCGCAAATTGGCACCGCCGGTCTTCAGCTCAGCGGTACTGTGGTCTTAACACCGGCGGTCCATTGCTTTTCCCAATTTGCTGATAAGTTCTTACATGCCGTGACCTGTGCGGATCTCGATAAAGAGTCCTTTGGCAGTGGCAAGCGCCTGGCCTCTGGCACTGAGGATTCTGGCTTCGGTCCAATGCTTGCGGCCTTCGCTGCGCAGCAAGCGGCCCTCCAGTCGAATCGGCGATGCGGAATGGACGGGACGCAGGTACTCGATCTCCATCTGGCGGGTCATGGCCGTGAGGCCGCGTACCCGGACGGATTTGCTCATGGTCTCGTCGAGCAGCGTGGCGATGATGCCTCCGTGCACGTAGCCCGCCGGGCCTTCGAAGCGCTCCGGCACGATGAAGGGGCAAACCACACTACCGTCTTCGGCTTGAAAAAAATCGAGGCGCAGACCGTGGTCGTTGGCCGGGCCGCACCCGAAGCAGCGGCTCTGGGCTTTCTGCGGGATGGGGGTTAGCTTTTCGGAAGGTACGTCCATGGATTCAGGATAACGAACGGGGCTATCCGCCCGTCTCATCAGGATTCTGCGACCAGACAATTCGCTCAGAAGGCATAATGAGTACGTGAGCTTTATGGCGCGATGGAATGCCGTACGATTGCTTGTCTGCTTAGTGATGGCGGCCGGCATGACAGGCTGTCGTACAGCGCCGACGCTCACTCCACAGGAAGCCGAAGGCAAGCATCTTTACGAGATCCGCTGTGTCCATTGCCACGAAGAGAACGATCTGGCGCTCAAGAAGGCTCCGCCGGACCTGCACGGGATCTTTGATCGCAAGACACTGCCTAGCGGCGCTCTGGCGACCGATGCCGCGGTGCGACAGAACATTCTGACAGGGAAGGGAATGATGCCATCCTTTGCCGGCCGGTTCACCGAGGAGCAGATGGCAGCGCTGTTGGCCTATCTTCACCGCGGTCTGTGAGGATACGGTTCCAGTTGGCTCATTCAAATCAAGCTCGACCGCAACATATTTCGTTGGGTTGGGTTTCGATTGAATATGAAGACTACAATTGTCTTCTCAGGCGGTTCTGCGCGCCGGCAAGTGAATGATTTTGATGCGTAATTGACGGGAGCGTCTATGCAACGCCTGCCCACTCTACTCGGGTGCGCCCTCCTACTGACGCCGGCTGCCCTGCGATTGCCGGGCCAGTCCACGATTTCACCCACATCACATTCCGATCGCAATCAACGTGCAAACGCGCAAGCTCTCACTGACAATCAGCGAATTCTCCATGCTTTGAACCGCTTTACATTTGGCCCGCGACCTGATGATCTTGAGCGAGTGCGCGCAATTGGGCTCGATCAATGGTTCGAACTGCAATTGCACCCGGGCACGATGGACTTCACTGACCTGGATCGGCGGCTGAGAGAATATCCGGCGATGCGGTTGCCAACTCAACAACTGCTGACGGCCTTTCCAAGCGGGGCTATCTTGCGCCAGACGGCGGATGGAAAGCTCCCTGTGCCGAATACCCCGATTCTGCGCACGATTTACAACGATCAGATCGCCTTTATGAAAGAGCGGGAGGAGAAGAAAGCCGAGAAGAAGGCAGAGGCTGCCATGCCGTCGCAAGCTCCCAAGGATTCATCGGCTGCAATGATGGCTACGCCCATGGATTCGGTGATGAGCACGGAGAAGGGATATGGGGCGACGGACTCTCTAAAGAGTACGATGCTGATGGAAGCTCAGCCTGACGTGGCAGTGGCGTCAGGTGGAATGATGGCTGCTGGC
>JBEKCA010000015.1:0-53414 GCA_050015115.1 Occallatibacter sp. | reverse complement strand
GCACGGCTGGGTAGCGAAGTTCGGTTGTGATAACCGCTGAATGCATATAAGCGGGAAGCACGCTCCAAGATGAGATCTCCCTGAAGGGCCCAGGAAGACGACCTGGTTGATAGGCTGGGTGTGAAAGCGCAGTAATGCGTGAAGCTTACCAGTACTAATCGCCCGTTCGGCTTGTCCATAGAATTAACTCCGCGCAGTAAAAGCGGACTTTCTTCTTACAAGCCTTGTAAGACCAATCAATTTCGTTGTTATTAGCTCTTGTCTGAGCAAAAGTTTTGGCGCCAGGCTGCGGGCAACCACCCGCCAAGCGCCATTCAAGTTTGCCGGTGACCATACTGCGAGGGATCACCCGTTCCCATCCCGAACACGGAAGTTAAGCCTCGCTGGGCCGATGGTACTGCACGGGTGACTGTGTGGGAGAGTAGGTGATCGCCGGCATTAATCTTAAAGAAAAGGCCATGCCTATACGGCATGGCCTTTTTGCGTTTTGCCCGCCTTTTCTCAATCTGCTGACCGGCTCACGAAGTGGTGCGAGCCCCCCGCTGACATCTACAACATTCCGCATTCGGCGATTTACGCCTGTACCCTCGCTGTGCAATCATTGTTGCATCGTTAAATTCACAGGTGGTTGGTGAGCTCATGAGCATTCGTCTGTCTGATGGCACTGAAATTCCCATCGAGATGCACAAGATCCGCGTTGTGCAAAAAGTTAGATTGGCCCCGGCCCGCGAGCGGCTCCATGCAATGGAGGAAGCTGGCTATAACACATTTCTTCTTCGCACCCGCGACATTTTCCTGGACATGCTAACCGACAGCGGCACCAATGCCATGAGCGACAATCAGCAAGCATCCATGCTGTTGGCCGATGATGCGTATGCCGGCTCGGAAAGCTTTTACAAGCTAAAGGACTCAGTCAAGGAGATCCTAGGTTACGAATATCTGCTGCCGGCTCACCAGGGTCGCGCCTGCGAGCATCTGCTTGCCAAGACCTTTATCAAGCCCGGCACTTATATCCCGATGAACTATCACTTCACCACCACTAAAGCTCACTTCAATCTGATGGGAGCCACTGTTCTTGAGTTATTCGGGCCGGAGGCTCTCAATACTCAGAGCACTTATCCCTTCAAGGGAAATATGGACCTTGGCCGCCTCAAGGCCGCAATCGACGAGCATGGCGCCGAAAAGATTCCCTTTGTGCGCATGGAAGCTACGACTAACTTGATTGGCGGACAGCCCTTCTCGCTGGCTAACTTGCGCGAAGTGAAGGAACTCATCACTCCGTACGGCATTCCGCTCGTGCTCGATGCCAGCTTGATCTCTGAAAACGCATACTTCATCCGCCAACGTGAGCCAGGATATGAAACTGCCACGATCCGCCAGATCATCCTCGAGATGATGAAGTTATCGGATATCTGTTATCTCTCGGGGCGCAAGAGTTGCATGGTCCGCGGCGGCCTGATTGCCACCAACAACAAAGATCTTTACGAAGCGATCCGTCCCTGGCTGCCGGTGTACGAAGGCTTCTACACTTATGGCGGAATGTCATCGAAGGAGATCGAGGCGATGGCTGTCGGGATGCGCGAGATGACCGACCTCGAAGTTGCCGGCTCCTCGGCCGACGCCATTAAGTACTTTTGCGGCCGCCTGATTTCAAAGGGAGTTCCGGTAGTTACGCCTCCGGGCGGACTGGCCTGCCATCTCGATGCCATGCGCTTTGTTCCGCATCTTGCGCAGGCTGATTACCCAGCGGGTGCGTTGGGTGCGGCAACATTTATTGTCTCGGGCATTCGCGGAATGGAGCGCGGAACCATCTCGATGGACCGCGATGCCGAAGGCAACGATGTGCCTTCCGACATCGAGTTACTGCGCCTGGCTGTTCCGCGGCGCGTCTTCACGATGTCGCACTTCGAGTATGCAGCCGATCGTCTGAAGTGGCTCGATGATCATCGCGATATGATAGGCGGTCTTGAATTCTTCGAGGAGCCACCCATTCTTCGCTTCTTCGGTGGTCGACTGAAGCCCAAGAATGATTGGGGTGCGAAGTTAGCAGCAGCCTTTGAAAAGGACTTCGGTCCCGACTGTTAGTTTGCTTCCTTCAAGTAACTCGTACAAAAGGCCATGCCTCCAAGGCATGGCCTTTTGTCGCTCATGAAGGCTAGCTTGGCGGTCTCAGTCTCTTCCTTTATCCCTTTCTTCCTAGATCATTCCGCCATGCATGTCCCCCTCCTGCAATCAAATGATCCGCGCACTCAGGCCCCCAACTTCCGGCATCGTAGTTGGGAAACTTCTCGGGATTCTTGGCGGCCCACGCCTCCAGGATTGGCGTGTACAGCGCCCACGTCGTTTCCACGCCGTCACGATGGGCAAAGAGCGTTTGGTCGCCCAGCATCGCGTCCAGCAGCAGACGCTCATAGCCGTTGGCGCTCGACTTCCCAAATGCCGCTGCATAGTCGAAGTCCATATTGACTGGGCAGACAGCCATCTCCGGCGTCGTCGGCACCTTGGCCCCAAAGCGCAGCGCGATCCCTTCGTCGGGCTGAATGCGAATGGTCAGCAGGTTAGGCTGTATCACCTGGCAGGCCGCCGTATGCGCAATGCGATCAAAAATCAACAGCGGAGGCTGCTTGAATTGAATACTGATCTCCGTGGCATGTTTCTGCATCCGCTTACCAGCGCGCAGATAAAATGGCACCCCCGCCCAGCGCCAGTTTTCGACTTCGAGTTTCACCGAAGCATAAGTCTCCGTGCCTGATTCGGGACTTACCCGATCCTCCTGGCGATAACCCACAACCTGCTTTCCGTCGACCGTTCCCGGCCCATACTGTCCGCGCACCGCATTCAAAATAGGAATTGAAGGAATTGCCCGCCAGACCTTCAGTTTCTCGCGCCGCACGCTCTCAGATTCAAAGCTCGACGGCGGTTCCAGAGCTACTAGACTTAGTAACTCCATCACGTGGTTTTGCACCACATCGCGCAGCGCACCGGCCTTCTCGTAAAACGGCCCGCGCCCCTCGACGCCCAGCGTTTCGGCCACGGTGATCTGCACGTGGTCGATGTAATTCCGATTCCAGATCGGCTCGAAGATTCCGTTGGCAAACCGGAAAACCAAAATATTCTGCACGGTCTCCTTACCGAGATAGTGGTCGATGCGGAAGACCTGGCTCTCGTCGAAGACAGCATTCACTTGGTGATTGAGAGCGCGCGCCGAATCCAGATCGTGGCCAAAGGGCTTCTCGATGACAATCGCCACTTTGCCTTTCTCCGGATGTGCCAATCCCTGCGCGCCGAGATTCTCGACAATTCCAGCAAAAAACTCGGGCGCTGTGGCTAGATAGAATAGCCGGTCGCCGCCGATGCCCTTTTCTTTAGCGATGCGCTCTAACTCGCTCTTGAGCTTCATATAATCTTCGGCCTGGTCAAAGCGCAGAGATACATAACTGATTTTCTTGACAAAATTATCCAACTTACTTTCGTTCGCTATCGCTCCGCCAAATTCAGTAACTCCCTCGCGCATATCGGCGGCAAACTCATCGCCGAGCGACCGCCGCGCCACGCCCACAATTTCAAACTTCTCGGGCAGCAGCCCGGCCTGCTCCAGGTGAAAGAGCGCCGGAAGCAACTTGCGCTTGGTCAGGTCACCGGAAGCTCCAAAAATCACCAGAATCCCCGGCTCGGGAATCCTCTCATTACCATGGGGGACTTGAGAAAGATCCTCCGGCCGCACGCTCATCTCCATTGTCGCCATCAGTAGCCTCCACTCCGGCGCTTCGTGAGCGCCAACCGGACCTTCACAGCCCGATGCGCGCATCCAGCCTCGCATCTGGTCTCATGTACTTGGATTGTACTTGGCTGCGATGGGATGCAAACTCCATTGACGGCTTCGGCTTCTACAAATCCGGCAACTAAAATAGAATGAACAGGTCTGCTGTTCGCAAAGATTACAGTACGGAGAATTCGGAGAATCCATGCCAGAAGCATCGTGTGATATCGGCCTGATCGGCCTCGCCGTCATGGGACAGAACCTCGTCCTCAACATGAACGACCACGGATTCAAGGTGGCCGTATTCAACCGCACCACCTCCAAAGTTGACGATTTTCTAGCCGACGAAGCGAAGGGGACCAAGGTCGTCGGCGCGCATTCGGCTCAGGAACTGGCCGGTCTGCTCAAGCGGCCCAGGCGCATCATGCTGATGGTCAAGGCGGGCGACTCCGTCGACCAGACAATTAGCCACGTGCTGCCCTACCTCGAGGCGGGCGATATCGTCATCGACGGCGGCAACTCGCTCTTTACCGACTCAAACCGCCGCACCGCCGATCTGGCCGCCAAGGGCATTCTCTTCATCGGCACAGGCGTCTCGGGCGGCGAAGAGGGCGCGCGCTTCGGCCCATCGATCATGCCCGGCGGCAATCCCGCCGCATGGCCCCATGTTAAGGCAATATTTCAGGCCATCGCGGCTAAGGTGGAAGATGGAACGCCCTGCTGCGACTGGGTGGGCGAAGGCGGCGCGGGCCACTTCGTCAAAATGGTGCATAACGGTATCGAATATGGCGACATGCAGTTGATCTGCGAGGCCTATGATCTGCTCAAGCGTGGGTTGGGTCTCACCTCCGATGAGTTACATGAGGTGTTTACTGACTGGAACAAAGGCGAGCTGGATAGTTATCTAATTGAGATATCCAGCCATATCTTTGCCATGAAGGACGAGGATGGTCAGCCACTGGTTGATAAGATTCTCGACACGGCCGGCCAAAAAGGAACGGGTAAGTGGACGGTAATCAGCGCGCTCGACAACGGCCAGCCTGTAACTCTGATCGGCGAGTCAGTCTTCGCGCGTTGCCTCTCTGCGCTGAAGGATGAGCGGGTGGCCGCGTCGAAGATTCTGCAAGGCCCTGAGTCAAAGCCAGCGGTGGGCGACCACGCTGCATTCATCGAGGATGTGCGCCGCGCGCTTTACTGCTCCAAGATGGCCTCGTACGCGCAGGGTTACATGCTGCTCAGAGCGGCCGCCAAAGAGAATGGATGGAACCTCAATATGGGCGGCATCGCGCTGATGTGGCGCGGCGGATGCATCATTCGCAGCCGTTTTCTAGGTAAGATCAAAGAAGCCTTCGACAAGAATCCGGCGATCGAGAATCTGATGCTCGACAGCTTTTTCTCTACGGTGCTTAATAACTATCAAGCCTCGTGGCGCAAAGCGCTTGTCCATGCAATCGAACTGGGCGTGCCCACTCCAGCGTTTTCGACTGCGCTGGCGTTTTTTGACGGCTACCGAGCAGCGCGGCTACCCGCTAACTTGCTTCAGGCACAGCGCGATTACTTTGGTGCGCATACTTATGAGCGCATCGACCAACCGCGCGGTAAGTTCGTCCACACCAACTGGACCGGCACCGGTGGCCGCGTCTCATCCGGCACTTATACCGTTTAAAGTTGATTTTGTTACTGTCTCTGACTTAGATCTTGGTTCGGCGGTGCATCGAAAATGCACTGCCGAACCAAGATTTACAGAACCCCCAAACTCACTAACTCGCGTCGCAACGTCTCTTCACTCTCAAACTGGATCGCCTTCATCCCTTGAGTTTGAGCGCCTGCCACATTGCCAGCACGGTCGTCTATAAATAGTATGCGCTCCGCGGGTCGGCCCAAAATATCCAACGCATGTTTATAGATAGCCGCATCCGGCTTGCGCAATCCAAGGTAGCAGGAACTCAGCGCCACTTTGAATAACTTGCGCAGCCCAAAGGAATTGAAGCGAAACTCGTTTGTCTCGCGCGCCTCATTATTCAATGCGCCCAGCAGGCATTGATCCGCGGCGGCAAGTTCCCCGAGAATCCCCAGAGCTCCGTCTGGCAGCACCTCGGATTGGGCACAGATCGCGGCAAGGAACTCTTGCGGGGAAAAACCGCGCGGCTCGTAAAAGACCGTCTCATCGAGATAACTCTCGACGGAGATTGCGCCAATCTCCCAGGCGGCATAGGGTTTGGGATTGCGAACCTCGAACTCCGCAACATCCAGATGGAACTGCTCCAGCACTCGCGCGCGTTCGCAATGGTCCCAGCCGTTGGTCAGCAGGACTCCGCCCACATCGAAGAGAATCACGTCGAAGGGATACATATTCCCTCAGGGGCTAAAGCCAGAATTGAATCTGTAACATTTGCGGCACGGCTAAAGCCGTGCCCTTTCAAAGCATCAAATTGAGCAGTGATTCCTTAAGCGGTGGTTTCTCGATCGACACAAGCACTATGCAGGGCTCGACGATCCGTCGCCGCACATGTACTTTGCCTCGATCGCCATGACTTTTTTGAAACGCCGCTGAAAGCGCTCCTCGTTCGCGATGAACTGCGCCGCGACGAACTTATCCACTACCTCATAGGCCAGCGATGAGCCGATGATGCGTGCGCCCAGCACACATACATTCATGTCGTCGTGCTCCACGCCCTGGTGCGCCGAATATGTGTCGTGGCACATTCCGGCGCGAATGCCGGGGATCTTATTCGCGGCCACGCAGACACCCACGCCCGAGCCACAGATGAGAATCCCACGCGGCGCATCGCCTCGCTTTAGAGCCGCGCCAACCTTTTCGGCAAAGTCGGGATAATCCGATGGTTCGGTGTTATAAGCTCCCAGGTCTGCCACTTCGTGACCGGCCTTGGCAAGATAGGCACGGACCTCCTCTTTGAGGGGAAATCCAGCATGGTCGGATGCGATAACGAGTTTCACTGTGATCCTTTCTGGGGGTGGCGGGGTTAGCCGCGCTGCGCGCGTGTTAGGGGCGCTTGCGATGTTAGTCATTGCTATCGGACTTCTCACTCCGCAAACTCCGCTATGGAAGCTCTGAATGAATTACGATGGCGATCCGTCATTCTCTCAGGGGCTTAAGCCCATGCTGACTATGCGGCATTTACGGCACGACTAAAGTCGTGCCCTTTCAAAACATTGACTTATTGAGACTTTCCCCGGCAACGCTAACTCCGCTCAACCAGCCTTTTCGCCCGCGCCGCCACATTCTCCGCTGTGAAGCCGAGTTCGGCCAGCACTTTTGGTCCTGGAGCAGACGCCCCAAAGCGGTCCAGGCCGATCACATCGCCGTTCTGGCCCACATATTTCCACCAGCCAGCGGTTGCTCCCGCCTCAACCGCCAGTTTCGGCACGCCAGCTGGCAGCACACTCGACTTATACTCTGCCGATTGCTCCTCGAAGATCTTCCAACTCGGGAAGCTCACAACTCGCGTGGCGATTCCTTCGGCGGCCAGCGACTTTGCGGCCTCGATGCACGGCCAGACTTCGGCCCCGGTGCCGACCAAAATTACCTTCGGGTTTGCTGCATCCACCAGCACATACGCGCCCTTGCTCACTCCGGCATAAATGTCCTGCGCAGCCGGATCAAGCACCGGTAGATCCTGCCGGCTGAGCGCAAAGAAGCACGGCCGCTTACGTTCCAAGGCCAGTCTCCATGCCGCGGCTGTCTCGTTGGAGTCGGCCGGCCGCAGGTCGGTCATCCCTGGAATCGCACGCAGACCCAGCAGTTGCTCGATGGGCTCATGCGTCGGCCCGTCCTCGCCAACGGCGATCGAGTCGTGCGTGAAAATGAAGAGCGAATGCAACTGCATCAGCGCTGCCAGCCGCATCGCGGCCTTCGCGTAGTCGGAGAACACAAAGAAGGTTGATCCAAAAGGAATCAGCCCACCGTGCGCCGCCATTCCATTCACCGCAGCGCACATCGCAAACTCGCGCACGCCAAAGAACACGTTGCGTCCTGCCGGATCCTCATGGAAGTTGGCGCCCGGTTTGAAGATTGTCTTGGTCGAGGAGGTCAGATCCGCTGCCCCGCCAATGAGTTCCGGGACCACGCCAGCGATTGCGTTCATCGCCGCTCCACCCGCTGTGCGTGTGGCCTGCGCCTTGCCCGGAGCAAAGCTCGGCAGCGACTTCTCCCAGCCAGCCTTCAGCTCGCCGTTTTGAGTGCGTTCAAACTCCGCCGCTTCGTCCGGAAACGCTGCCGCATAACCGGCGAAGAGCTTCTTCCATTCAGCCTCAAGCTCGGCTCCGCGCTCGACCGACTTGCGCCAGTTTGCCAGCGCATCCTCAGGCACGAGAAAGCTCTGGTCCTCGGGGAAGCCAAAGAACTTCTTGGTCGCCGCGACACCTTCCGCCCCAAGCGGCTCGCCATGCGCCTTATTGCTCCCGGCTCTGGGGCTGCCGTAGCCGATCACTGTCCGCACCGCGATGAATGACGGCCTGTTCGTCTCCGCCTTGGCCGCTGCAATCGCCGCCTCAATTGCCGCCAGGTCGTTGCCGTCGGCCACGCGCTGAACGTGCCAGTGGTAGGCCTCAAAGCGCTTCAGCACATCTTCGGTGTAGCTCAGGCTCGTCGGCCCATCCAGCGAAATCAAATTGTCGTCATAGATAAAAGTCAGTTTGCCCAGCCCCAACGTTCCAGCCAGCGAGGCCGTTTCATGCGAGACGCCTTCCATCAGGTCGCCGTCGCCCAACAGCGCATAAGTATGGTGATCGACCACGTCAAAGCCCGGCCGATTGTAGACCGCGGCCAGATGCTTTTCCGCAATCGCCATACCCACAGCCATTGCTATGCCCTGCCCCAGCGGGCCGGTCGTCACCTCGACGCCGTCCAGATGTCCGCGCTCGGGATGCCCCGGCGTCCGCGAACCCCACTGGCGAAAGCTCTTCAGGTCGTCGAGCGTTACGCTGTAGCCGGACAGGAAAAGCGTGCTGTAGAGCAGCGCCGACGCGTGCCCATTCGAAAGCACAAAGCGGTCGCGATCCGCCCACTTCGAGTCGGAGGGATTGTGCTTCATCAACTTGTGAAAGAGCAGATAGGCGATCGGCGCACAGCCCAGTGGTGCGCCGGGGTGGCCGCTGTTGGCCTTTTGCACGGCATCCACGGCCAGGAGCCGGAGTGTATTGATCGAAAGCTGGTCAAGAGCCGGTGTCACGAGAGAGGATTCAGCGAGGCTGGAAGTCATATGACTGCTAGGTCCCTTCGTTGAGGCGCAAGGCGCGCCATTGAGGTCGGTTGGTGGGTTTTCGCCGGATGGCTGGGGTCGCCGGCGTCAATCTTCACTTCTACATTGTAACCAAGCTCATGGCCCTGCTCCGGGCTATGGCATTCCGTCCTCTTCGATGTTCGCTACCCAACGAAGGTTTCTTCTCCAGTGTCGGCATTAACTCGAATCCCTCCCACGTTCTGCTGCATCCATCAGAGTGCACAGTGATGCAGGCCCATGGAAACAATGCGTTTCCTAGCTCGCGAGCCGCGTGGCTTTAGCCTGCATGGCCCGAACCGAACTCAATCCCACAATCCGATATCGAAATCAAGGAGATTTCCCCGAATGGCTTACGAACTTGCCCCGCTTCCCTACGATTACGCCGCACTGGAACCCTTCATCGACACCGAAACCATGAAGATCCATCATGGAAAGCATCACCAGGCCTATGTCAACAACCTCAATGCCGCTCTCGCCAGCCATCCCGAGTTGGCCGCGAAGCCTGTTGACGACCTCATCCGCGATCTGGCCACGGTGCCCGAGGAGATTCGCACCGCAGTCAAAAACAACGGTGGCGGCCACGCCAACCACACGGCATTTTGGCCTTTGATGGGACCGGTCGGCTCAAACGGCGTCGGCGGCGCGGCAACTGGCCCTGTTGCTGCGCAGATTACTGCCGACTTCGGCGATTTCGAATCGTTTAAGAAGACCTTCAACGAAACCACGGCCAAGCAGTTCGGCTCTGGCTGGGGCTGGCTTATCTTCACTGGCGGCAAACTCAAGGTCATCTCCACCCCCAACCAGGAGTCCCCGCTGACTCAGGGCCTTTACCCCATCCTCTTCAATGACATTTGGGAGCACGCATACTATCTCAAGTATCAGAACCGCCGCCCTGATTATCTGGCCGCCTGGTGGAACGTGGTCAACTGGCACGAGGTCAACCGCCGCTTCGCGATTGCCAAGGGCTGAAGTCCACGGAACAGAGGCCCGAGATCAGAGCGACTTCTAATAGGTGAACGCTCGTCCATCAACAAGACTGGTTGCCCCAGGTTCCGATTTTGGGACCTGGGATGTGGCCAACTCCAACCACCTCCCAACCCAAGGGTGGTCGGCAATACAGATCAAGCGCCGCCTAAGGGATTGAGAAGACCACGCGCGGCTTGCCCGTCGCTTTTTCCCATGCTTGCTCTACCTCTGAGAGCGGCACCACTCTGGTTGCGATCTTCAGACCTGCCGGCTGAAACGATAGGAAGACATTCCCGATCGCTCTTAGCAGAACCGGTAGAGGTACACTTTTCAACCCGCTGCCCATGAGCATAATCGCCGACGAACGAAGCGCGGCGCCGGGAAGCTCGATGTTTTCTTCGCCGCCAGCCGCGCCAACATGAACAAAGCGGACAGGCCTGCCATCCTCGACGGTTTTTGCGATGGCCACGATGATCGTCCTGGCGCTCTCGCCCCACAGATAATCGACGACGAGATCGATGCCGTTGGCAAATTCATGCCGCAGAGCATCCTCGTAGTTCTTGGCCCCGGACGGATGCGCGCCGCCAAGAGTGAAGGGGATGACGACATCAGCTCCAAGCTGCTTCACCTCTTCCAGTTCATCCACATTGCGGCCTGTCGCAATGACCCTGCCCGCTCCCAAATACTTCGCCAGTTGCACGGCGAGTCTGCCGGCAGTTCCAGTTGCGCCATTGACCAGCACCGTTTCACCAGCGGTCAAGTGAGCGCGCTCCGCAAGTGCGGCCCAGGCCGACATGCCCGGATTGGCAATGGCTGCGGCAGTAATGTCATCCAGGAAATCCGGGACATCTATACACCGAGTGGAGTTGATGGGACAGACCTCTGCAAGAGTGCCGAAGGGCGCCTCAGGCATGGCGAAATAGACTCGCCGGCCATTCTCAGCTATCCCCACGCCGTCCGTCCCAGCCACCGAAGGAAACAGGCTGCCGGCGCTGTAATGCGAGCCCGCCGCTCTCATTTTCGTCAGGTTGCTGAGCGCGGCCGCTCTCACAGAGATAAGTTCTTCTCCCGGTTTTGCAACCGGCATATTGAAATCGCCGTTGATGGGCGTCTTGCCCGCTGCGATCACAACTGCTGCTTTCATGACATCTCTCCCCTTTTGCGGGTAACCGGATTCGAGTATCTCGGAATTGAGAATCGCCGGTGAATCCCAGGTGACTCTGGATGATGGGATATCAAATTCTCGATTTCCGATTCATGAAAAGCGGTTCGCCTGCAACCTTCGCACTGTGTTAGTGTCTAACTTTTCAGGAAGATGAAGGTACGCGTGCACAATCCAAGGTTTTTGTCCCTCGTGGCGCTTCTGGCCCTGGCTCCTGCAGTACGCGCACAATCTGCGAGTTTCATCGTCTCGCAGCACGGTAAGACTGTCGGCACGGCCACGGTTACCTTCACTGCTAACGCCCAAGGCTACGACACCACCTCTGTCGTCCGCGTCGCAATGCAGGGCTTGAACTACAACATCTCGAAGACCGAGCAACTCGCCCTGAACAACCAACTTAAGCATGTCCAGTTGAGCGCTACCGTCAACGGATCGGCGGTCAACGTGGTCGCCACGCCGGACGGCGCTCAGATCCTGCTGAAGATCTCAGCGAACGGCCGCAGCGCCACCACACCTTTGGCGCAGCACGCCGCCGCCGTCTTTCTTCCCGACTTCGACCCCGGCGCTTTCGATACGCTGCTGGCGCTGAGTGTCTCCCGGAACAGCCGCGACCTCTGGGCCATCATTCCCAAGAGAGCTGGCTCGATCCAGCCAGTGCAGATGGCAACTTATGCCGACGAAAAGGGCACACTTGACGGCAAACCCATCATCGCCCACCACATTGTGGCCACCATCGGCGGCTCCCGTACCGAGCTCTTTTCCGGCCCAACCAACCAGCTTCTCCAGGCCGAACTTCCGCAACAAGGATTTGCGCTGATCCGCAAGGGCTTCGTTTTGACGCCACCCGCGAAACCCGGCGCGCCGCCAACACAGTAGAGCTTTCAGTGCGTGTCCGTATTTCGACGTCTGGCGGCGCGGACGCCGCCAGTACAGCCGGTCTGGAGACCGGCGCTCCAATCCTTGTTTCTAGCAGGCCTGCCCCGCCGCCATGGCCGAGGCCCACGCCCATTGGAAGTTGAAGCCACCGAGTTGCCCGGTCACGTCGACTGCTTCGCCGATAAAGAAGAGACCCGGCACGGCGCGCGATTCCATTGTCCGCGCTTGCAGGCCAGCGGTGTCCACTCCGCCGGCCGTCACCTCAGCCTTCTCAAATCCCTCGGTTCCCACAGGATGAAATTCCCAGCGATGCAGCTTTTGCTCGCAAGCTTCCAGGGCCGCATTTGACCAGCCTTGCGGCGCGCCAATCTCGGCAAGATAGCTTGCGAGTCGTTGCGGAAGCAACTCGCGCAGTGCTTCGCGGAGCGTGGCAGAATCCCGCCGCGAGTCGGGCTGTCTCAAACCTTCCAACAGAGCAGAGGCGTTGGGCGCGAAATCAATAATAAGCGGATGACCCGGCCGCCAATACGAAGATGCCTGCAAGGCCGCAGGTCCGCTGAGGCCGCGATGCGTCACGAGCATCTTCTCGTTGAACCTGACTCGGCTTTGCGCTTTGCCATGCTTTCCGGCCGCGGAGGCGACGACCTCCGCAGAAACGCCAGCGAGTTTAGTCCACTCAGCCTCCGCGCCGCCCAAGACCAGCGGAACCAGCGCCGGGCGTGGTTCGACGACCGCAAGCCCGAACTGCTGCGCCAGTTCATAGCCCAATCCAGTGGCTCCCAGCTTGGGAATCGACAATCCTCCAGTGGCAACCACCAGTGCTTCGGCTTGAAACTCGCCCTGCGAAGAGGCAACGCAAAACTCACCGGTGGCAGAACGCTCGACGGCAATTCCGCGAGCATTGAGGGCGATTTCAACTCGGCCTAGCGCGCATTCGGACAGCAGCATGTCGAGGATTGCACGCGCCGAGCCGTCGCAGAAGAGCTGCCCAAGCGTCTTCTCGTGCCAGGGGATTCCATACTTCTCGACTAACTCGATAAAGTTTTGCGGCTCGTAGAGGGCCAGGGCCGACTTGGCAAAGTGGGGATTCTCAGAGATGAAGTTACCGGGGCCGCAGTGCAGATTGGTGAAGTTGCAGCGTCCGCCGCCGGAGATGAGGATCTTTCGCCCTGGCTGCCCGTTGTGTTCGAGCAGCGCGACTCGGCGTCCGCGCTGACCAGCTACCGCCGCGCACATCAGCCCAGCAGCTCCCGCGCCCAGGACGATTACATCGAATTGGCGTGCTTCGGGCGTCGTCACTCAGTCCAGAATATCCGGGTGCGCTGAGGTTCGTGATTTTCCCAGGGATCCCAGGTTCGTCTTCCACACCCCCCGGACGAAGATCTGCCAGCGCGGACCGCGGCGCGCCAGGTATCCGCCCACCCCCACCCATATTTTGTAAACAAATTCCTTGTTTTCAATGGTTTACGACATGGAATCCGCTGTAAATTCGTGAGGATAAAGGGGTTATTTGCAGAATCGTCATATCAAAGGAGTTACGGCGTTTTTTTGACCATTGTGAGAGTCTGAACGCGCTGCGTCAGATCCTGGGCGCTCCATCTCCGTGCCGGTTCCTTTGCCCTACTCAAGATCATTGTGCACCGTGGGAGGGTAATTATCTGCAGGCACCTGCGCGCGGCCAAACTCTCGCTTTTCGCTCGCATGGGGTGGGTAGTTTCCCAGGTCCCCAAAACGGGGGCTTGGGGCGCCCGGCAACGGTCGTTTCTAGTCCTCGCCGAATTGCGATTCAGCGTGAATCTCATACAATTGCTTCGCAAGCATTGCACTGAGCAGATTTTTCATTGCAGTAAGATCTATTTTGCCTTGCTCCCAAGCGTCGTCGGCAGCTTCCAGCGCCTTATAGTAAGGGGTTCTGTCTACGGCAATTTGCTCTGGAATTGTGTCCTTGCCCGGCAGCACATATCCCAGTTTTACGCACAGGATCATGTAAGAAGCTGCCCGTGAAGTTCGACCATTTCCATCTGTAAACGGGTGAATCCAGTTAAGTCTCCACATCACATACGACGCAAGGTGAATGGGGCTCTTTTCGTTCCACTTCTCGTTTACGTAGTCGCACAGTTCGTCAATTCGTTCAGGAACTTCCCAGGCAGCTGGAGGCTTATGCTTGCTGCCCCGAATCTCAATGTCAGAGGGACGCCAGTTCCCCGCATAGCCTGAGATCCCTGCAAGTCCCTCCCTATGAAGGGACAGCAGGTGCGAGTGGCGAAATTTGAAAGGCTGTCTCTCGGATTCTACAAAGGTTTCGACCATCCTTATTACAAGGTCGAATTGCTTAAGTCCGTTCAGCGCCTCTTGGCGGGCCCTTAGATTAGGGTCTGTGATGATCTCGGCATCGAGTGCTTGGCTATGCCGAGTCGGATCACCCGTCACCTGCTTTGACAGGCGATTTTCAATGCGTCGGCCTGTTGATCCACCATCTCCCGGGTGATCCGATCGTTTTCAATATTTGTGTTGCCGAATGCGAAGCTCCGGCGCTGCGCCTCACGTTCCTCGCTTGGGAAGGGAACGCGACGCGCGGCTTCGACAAGTTCATGAAGATAATTGGTCATGGCTGGGATCTCCCTTGTTTCAGATGCAATCCATTACTGCTGTTGAAGTCGATCATCGGGTACAACAGAGCTTAGCACATTGGATGCATTTCAGGACATCAGAGTCGCACGCGGTTCAGGCGTCAAGAGATTTCTGAACCCTACAAGTTACTCGCACCGCAACTGCACCGAATGGCAACTCTGACTTTCTTGGTGGAGGATGACCACCCATCATTACGGATAATTGCTAAACCACTTGTCGCCATCAGGTGCATTACACCTTTCTTCCCATGCCTTTGTCCATGGCTTCGTTGGCCAGGCGGTCGGCGTGCTTGTTGCCGCCGCGGAGAGTGTGGCGCATCTCAAACTCCGCGATGCGGCGGGATAGTTTGCGGGCCTCTTCAAAGAGCGGGCGGAGGATGGGGCTCTTCACCGCGTACTTACCTTGCATCTGCTTGACCATCAGTTCAGAGTCGGAGATGACGGTGAGGCGGCGGACGCCGTGATCGACGGACCACTTGAGGACACCCAGGAGTCCGGAGTACTCGGCGAAGTTGTTGGTCTGGATGCCGAGGTACTGGCTCAGTTCGGCGACCGCGCGGCCTTGGGCGTCTTCGATCACCGCACCGTAACCGGCGGGGCCGGGGTTGCCGCGGGAGCCTCCGTCGCAGTGGGCGGTGAAGCGTTCAGCCGGAGCTGTGGCAGCGTCGGGGGTGGGGTCTGGAAAGAGATTTCCGGTCATTGTCTTTTTAGTGTACCGGGCGGGGGGTGAACCGTGGGTCCGTAATGGGCTTCAGAAGCCGGCTGGTTTGGGTTCGTGGTTTTCCGGGTCCCCAATTGCACAATTGAGGACCTGGAAAACCACGAACCTGCTGCGAACGAGAAGCGAGCGTCTGGCCCCATCGCAGGTGGTGGTGGCTAGTTTCTGCGGTTCATTTTTGAGAGCAGGCGCAGAATCTCTAGATAGAGCCAGACCAGAGTGACAATGAGTCCAAAGGCACCGTACCACTCCATATATTTGGGAGCTCCAGCTTGCACGCCTCTCTCGATAAAGTCGAAGTCCAGCACAAGATTGAGCGCCGCGATGGCCACGACAAAGAGACTGAAGGCGATTCCGATGAAGCCGCCGCCGTTAATGGATGCAAATTGAATACCGAAGAATCCCAGGATGATCTCGACGAAATATAAGAGCGCGATGCCGCCGGTAGCCGCGATGATTCCCATGCGAAGCTTGGCTGTTACGGGAATCAAGCCCGAGCGATAGGCCAGCAGCATGACGAAGAGCGTGCCGAAGGTCAAGCCGACGGCCTGTATTGCGATGCCCGGGTAGCGCAGATCGAGCCAGGCGGAGAAGCCGCCGAGAAAGAGGCCCTCAAGCAGCGCATAGATAGGCGCTGTCACGGGAGACCACTCCTTTTTGAATGCAGTGACCATGGCGACGATGAAACCGCCGAAGACTCCAGCCATCATCGGCAGAGCCACGTCGCTGAAATCGCGCGACTGAAGGAAACTGTGCCAGGTCCATGCCGCGGTCGCGATGGCGCAGACCAGCAGAATGCCGGTCTTGTTCACCGTGCCATTCAGCGTCATCCGGGTGGATTCGTCGACGATGCCGCCGTAGCGTGCGCCGGGAAGGTTATCAAATGTTCCACTACCCAATACAGGATTGGATGTTTTCATCAGTGCCATTGCGTTTTCTCCTCTTGCGCAACTACTTGCATTTTCTGCCGCAGTGTTGCGTTGAAACATCGATCCTCTAGGGAAGCTTTGAGCAAGTTATGATGGCGATCCATCATTCTCTCAGGGGTTAAAGCCCACATTGATTATGCGGCATTTACGGCACGACTAAAGTCGTGCCCTGACACTTCAAAACTCCCCCGACGACCAACCTTGCAAGACGCTCCTCAACTTCAATTTTAGTCCCGCCGCGCCCATCCTTGAAGTGGATAGTGTTCGATGCCATCAATGCAAGGCCGCCGCGCCAGCGCCTGCGCCGGGCTTGTTTCTGCTCAGCAAAAGGGCCAAGGCGATCAGGCCTACAGACATCCAGGAAAGCTCCATGTAGACATCCTGGTAGCCTTGCATCTGCGCCTGCTGATTGAGCTGGTTATAGATTGATGCTAGCGCCAGTGCGCTTCCATTCGGTCCGCCAAAGCTTCCGCCGAAGAATCCCGTCAGCGCCTGCTGGTGCTGTGCAAAGGCGCTGCTTGCCGAGGACATGGCAGTTTGCAGGTGCTGCTCGTGCCACAGGGTGCGGCTGGTCACCTGCGCGTTGGTCACGGCGATCAGAATGCTGCCGCCGATGTTGCGCACGAAGTTAATCAGCCCCGACACCTGGTTGCTCTCTTCCCTTGGCATGCCCACGTAGGCCGCCGTAGTGATGGAGATGAAGCAGAAAGGCAGAGGCATCATCTGGACGACGCGCAACCACGACGCCGCGGGAAAGCTCATCCCCAGCGTGGTCACATCGGCCGCGTAGCGAAAGGTAATGACAAACATCGTGAAGCCAGCCATTGCCAGGTAGCGCGCGGGCACTTTGCCGGTGGCGTAACCGGCCAGCGGCATCATGAAGAGCAGCATGACGCCGCCCGCAGTCAGCGCCTTGCCCGCAGTGGTGGCGGTCCAGCCGAGCAGTTGCTGCATGAACTGCGGTTGCAATACGGTGTTGGCATTGAGCACGCCGCCGACCAGCGCCATGAGGAAGCAGCAGATGGCGAAGTTCTTATAGCGGAAGAGCTTGATATTGATAATCGGATTCTTGTGCTGCCACTCCCACCAGATCAGCGCCGTGATGCCGCCGACAAACAACACCGCGAAGAAGCGAATGAAGCCGGAGGAAAACCAATCGTTCTCTTCGCCCTTGTCGAGCATGATTTGCAGGCCGCCCATCGCGATGGTGAGAAAGCTCAGGCCCAGGTAATCGATGTTGCGCAGGCGCGAGCGGTCGGCCTTGATCCACGGCGGGTCCTCGACCAGACGGTTGACCAGAATGAAGGCCACGATGCCGACCGGAATGTTGATGAAGAAGATCCAGCGCCAGGAGAAGTTATCGGTGATCCAACCGCCCAGCGTGGGGCCGATGGAAGGCGCGAGAACGGCGACGAGGCCGTAGAGCGCAAAGGCCTGTCCGCGCTTCTGTGGCTCAAAGCTGTCGGCCATGATGGCCTGGGCCATGGGCTGCATTCCTCCTCCGCCGATGCCCTGAATGACGCGAAAGAGCAGCAGCATTGGGAGCGAAAGCGCCGCGCCGCAGAGGAAGCTGGAGATGGTGAAGATGACAATGCAGAGGACGAAAAAATTGCGGCGGCCCAGGACGCTCGACGCCCAAGCGCCGATGGGCAAGACGATCGCATTGGACACCAGGTAGCTGGTTAGTACCCAGGTTCCCTGATCGGTCGATGCGCCCAGCGAGCCGGCGATGTGGGGCAGGGCCACGTTGGCGATGGAGGTGTCAAGCACCTCCATGAACGCTGCCAGAGCAACGGTAGCCGCGATGATCCAGGGATTGACGCGTGGCTTCCACTGCGCAGCCTTAGCTGGAGTTGTCCCAGATGGCGCAACAGGGCCCGCCGCGATAGGGCCAGCGTTGGCTGGCGAGGATAGTTCGACTTCGGGCAAACAGCTCTCCTTGAGTGCTTTGCTCTGACTGCTTAATTGTTCTCTTGCGGGCCGGGGAGGGGCGGCGCTGCCGAGGGTTGTGGGCCGAATGCCTCGTGCGATTGCGCTGCCGCCAGCATCTGAATCTTGCCCTGCTGCTTGTTTAGATTCGCTACCACGCTACAGAGTTTCATCGGACCATTTGGACCGCCATCTATGCGGCTTTGGGCGCGCGCCAGCCGACGAGCGCAATCGTCAGCGCCACTGCTTGCATGGCGACGATGAAGGCAACGCAGGCCGGCCACTTGCCCAGCGCCCAAAAGGCTCCGGGAACGACTCCAGCGGCGGTGCCTCCGATGTAGTAGCAGGTCAGGTAAAGGCCCGCTGCGGTCACGCGCGCTTCCGGTGGCGCTGCGATGCGCAGATGGCTTTGCGAGGCGGTTTGTGAGATAAAGACGCCGGAGGAGAGCATTGCCAGCCCAAGAATAATCACGGGCAGCAAGGGCGCAAGAGTGAGCAGGACGCCGGTCATCGAACAGAGAATCGCCCCGCTGATTCCCGCGCGCAGACCGATTCGTGTGATGAGGAATCCGGCGGCCGGCGTAACCACAAGGCCGATCAGATAGACGAAGAAGAGCGAGCTCAACGCGGCGGTCGAGAGGCTGAAGGGCGCGGCGGCGAGATGAAAGGTGATCCATGTAAAGACGCCCACCAGGGAAAAAAGCACGTTGAAGCCGACCGCAAAGGTAGCCACAAGGCGGCGGCGCCAGAAGAGCGTCCGGAACTTGCTCAGCATTGCTGCATCAGGGAATGCGAAGCGCATTCCAGCGGGCGCCTGCGGCGAGAGCCTCCGCCGTCCGCGCGGCAGCCAGAAGGCCACGGCTCCTGCCCCGGCCAGAGCGGCCGTTCCGAGGGCGAGAAAGCTCACCTGCCAACTGAACCATGCAGCCAGGTAGCCTGAGGAGACGCGGCCGATAAAACCGCCCAATGCCGTTCCGCTGACGTAGAAGCTCATGATCAGGGCTACCTTTTGCTGCGGCCACTCTTCACCGATGTAAGTGATGACCAAGGCGATGATGCCGGGCACGGTGATGCCTTGAAGAAAGCGCCAGAAGATGAGTTGGGCGAGTGAGGTCGAGGTTGCCGCAAGCAGCGTGGGCAGGGCGATGCCCACCAGCGAGCCGACGATGACCTGTTTGCGCGGCATCCGTTCGGCAAACGCGCCGAAGATGGGCGCAGAGAGAGCTACTCCCAGCGTGGCAGCGGAAACGGTCATGCCCGCGCCGGTCTTTGAGGCATGGAAGAGCCGCGTCAACAACGGCAGAAGCGGCTGGGTGCAGTAGAGTTCGAGGAAGGCGCAGACGCCGCACAGGGTTACAGCCGCGGCGGCCAGTGCGCCAGGCGATTCACGATCCGGTTGTGCGGGAGGCTCCATTGATTAGGATAATCGATGGAGCAGACTCGAGCCTCCGGCAGGAAGATCGCGAGTACACAGCTTGACTCGCTAGCGCCCTTCTCGGATCAGTTTTGGAATAGAGGGTAGGAACCCATCAAGGGCATGGATGCCTTGGCCTGGGCCGGAGTCGGGTAGATAAAGGACCACACGGTCTCTTCCACCTCAGGGCAGCCGTGCGTCAGAATCTTGCCCCCGCCCGAAACCACGATCTCAGCATTGAAATCGATGGGGAGCGACGCCTGCATGGCCGCAAAGAGCGCCTTCTGCGCACTCGAATACGCATCGCTGACATACTCGCCGATGGGCAGATGGACTCTCTTCCCGGTGCTTGAATCGACCATCGTGCGGCTGAAAGAAGCCGCCTTCATCCGCTCGTGCAGCGGCACGTACTCGTTCTCGTGGATTTCGATTCGAACAGTAAACCGCATTGGGAGGCTCCTTTTCCACTATCTTCCCCTATGCAGTTCGGTCCGTCTAGGGTTTTTGTAGGTTAATTACCGGGTTTTTCCCGATCCGGAACCAAAATCCTAACGTGCCTTTTGTTGTCCCGAATTGGAATTCTCGGGGAGTGGGCTATTCGCCAGCTTCGCTCATAAAGATGCTGAGTGATCCAAAGTGTCTGCCGGGGATGGAGCTTGACCGCCCTGGCGATTGAGGATGCGGCGGAATGCCTCGCGGTCGGCGCGGCTGCGGCGCTCCAGGAAGAACTCTTCGGTTTGCATGGCGGCAATCTTCTCGGCGGCAGCGACCACCAGGAACTGGTTCATGCTGGTTCCGTCACGATCACTGATGTTCTCGAGTGCCGTCTTGAGCGTAACCGGCAGACGCAGCGGAAAAGTGGCGATTTTCGTGGTCATGGCTTGATCCTCCTCAAGGCCTCACCGGGCCGAATTACGTCGATGCCGAAACTGTGTTCTGCGTCATGAAGGTCCTTGATATTGAAAGTTACGATCACTTCCGCACGCCCATTCACAGCAGCCTCCAGAACCAATTCGTCGCCCGGATCCTGGAGTTGAGGCCGCCAGCGGAAGTACGACTGAACTGGCTCGGCCATCGCGATCAGGCCATCAATGAAGATCCCGGCCTCGACTTCCGTGAGTCCTGCCGCCAATCGATGCTCTGCCATCATGCATTTGGCTTCGTATTCAAGGGCCAGAGCCACGCTCAACAGTATCGTAGCCCTGCCGTTGTCGATCCGCCGCCGCAGCTCCGCCATCGGATCCGGGGCCCCCTGGTTATTGTTGGTTCGCCTTCAGGATCGCATCCGCCCATTGTTCGCTAGTGTTGCGCACCCATTGAACAGAGCCTTCGTCTTTGTACTGGGAATAGACATAGGCGTAAATGAGCCGATCCTGGACTTTTAGAATCGTCATTCCCGCAACCATTTTTACTGCACTGTCAGCGGACGAAATCTGCTCGATCATTCCGAAACTACAAGCGTTCGGTTTGGAGAAGAAAACACCAAGCGGCAATGGCTTGTCGAGAGCGAACGTTGTATCGACCCCGTGCATGGCCTTCAGTTTGTGGTTTAGCTCTTCTTGTTCGTCCTTCATCGTGGCACTCAGATCGGCCCCAAATTGTTTAGCGATCTCATTGGAGACCTGCTTGAAGGCGTCGGCATCAAATTCGATGAATTCTGCGCGCCTCACGTTTTCGACAAGGGCGTATCGATAGAAACCCTTTGAGATTCTCGAGCGAATGTTTGCTGAATCTTCGGCGCCCAAGAAGGCCGCAAGCAGCCGGTTGGTATCGGGAACATTGCTCTCCAGGAGCACACGGTAGTCTGGACCTATTTCACTCAAATCCTCGGTCGGCGGAGGAATGACGATAGATTTCAACCCTGAGCGGTAGCTTTGGGGCCCGGTAGGCTTGGCGGAGACAGGGCTCTTGTCCTGTGCGGCTGCCGTAACCGAGACCACAAGCACGATGCACACAAGACAGAACGGAGAAAGGAGACGAAGGCGGACTTGAGGGATGTGCATGGCATCTCCGATTAAGTGAAATTGATCAGTAAAGCCATGTTAACGCACGAACGCGGACCGCAAGGTCCGCGTTGTTTTTGGCTCGGATTGTCGTTGGTTTTTGCGGCACGACTGAAGCCGTGCCCTTTCAAAACGCCGAAAAACAACCGCGGGTCCTTCGACTTCGCTGCGCTCCGCTCAGGATGACAAATTAGAGCGGGGTGATCAATCGCTGCTTAGAGCGGTGCGCGCGGCTCCTACACCTTGGCCAGGACCTGGCCTGTTAGGCGCTCTTTCAGTAACTCGTGCGCATTGGCCAGGAATTCAGCTAGCGGGAGCTTGCCTGCGTCTACTTCGGCTAGTAACTCGCGCTGGGCGGCGTACTCCTTGTTGACGATGCCGGCTTTGGATTGCAGCATACGCCACGCCTTTCTGCGCTCGGTGCAGAACATGACTAACTGGCGGCTGAGCGCGCGGTATTCGGTTTTGCCGTTCTCTTCGTAGGTGATATAGACGCCGAAGTCGGGGATGAAGGCGCGGTGTTCGGGATTGAGATAGTGGCGATAGACCACGTCCTGCTGCGTGATGCGGACGAGCATGTTATCGAGCGGGATGAGCTTGGCCGCGGCCTCGGGCTTGATCTTCTTTAAGTGATTGCGGAAGCGAGCCTCGGTGGTGCACCAGTGAGCGACCGTGTACCGCTGGGTCTCGCCGGTGACTTTGTTTTTGGTCTCGTACCAATCGAGATCAATCGACGGATTGCCCTTGATGTCGAGCGCTTCCTGATAGGTTTCGCCGAGGCGCGGGTTGAAGACGAATTCAGGAACGCCGCGCGAGTCGCGCACGCGCTGAGCCTGGAAGAGAGCCATGTCGTCGGGGACGCCGTGCTCGGGCTGGCAGGTGGTGAAGGCCTGGAGGAACATGGTGCCGCGATATTCCAAACCATCGAGAATGGCCCGGTAGAGCTTTGGTGCGTTGGCCATCGAGACCTGCGCGACGAAAGGCGAGCCGTGGCCGGCGAGGAAGGTTTCGGCGACGGTTTTCTTCTCGGTGTTCTTGCCCTGGGTGGCCGCGCCGAAGACGTTCATATCGTTGCCGCCGAGCATGGGCGTCGAGTCGGAGTTTTGGCCGCCGGTATTTGAATAGACCTGCGTATCGAGCATCAGGACTTTGACGTTGGGCCGGTTCTGCAGCATGACCTTGGAGGTGTTCTGGTAGCCGATGTCGCCGATGCCGCCGTCTCCGCCGACGACCCAGACCTTGGGCAGTTCAACGATCTCCTGGTCGGTCATCAGCGCGTCGGTGAAGTGGGTGAGGTTGTAATACTGCTCGGCGTCGATGACGTCTGAACTGCCTTGATCGGAGGAAGCGCCGTCGCCTTCGGTAACGGCTTCGCGCGTGAGCAGGATGTCGGCAAGCCGTTCGGGGATGACGGAGCGGCGGGCGTGGTCGACGATGAAGCTCTCGCCCATTAGCCAGCCGACCGTGACGCCATCCTGAAAGAGCGAGTTCATCCACGGATAGGGATGCGGGTTGTTGGGCGCGGTGGAACCGTAGACGGTGTTGCAGCCGGTGTGCGCGGCCATGGCCATCACAGACATGCCGTTGGCCATGCGGCCATCGACCGCTTGCAGGTTCTTGTGGTTGAAGGCCTCTGTGAGCAGAACCGCCGCGATCGCCTCGACCAACTGAGCGTCGGTGAGGTGGCCGTTGGCAGCTTCATAGGCTGCGATGCGGGCCTGTGTGTCGGCTTCGTCTTCGCCGCCAAGGCCGAGAACGAGATGCGCGATGGCCTGACGGAGCAAGGCGTATTCAGCGGGGCTGGTGCCTTGGAGCTTGGCAAGGCGGGCTTCGCCAAGTTTCTCAAGTTCGCCAGCTTTGTCGATAAGTCGGTCGCTCTTGGCGTGGAAGACGGGGCGCATGTAGGCCTCGGTCACGGCGGCGATCGAGCGCAGAACGCTCTTCTCGCCGCAGCCGGCGCAGGCTCCGTCGCCTGAGACTAAGGCGTCATAGGTGGAGCGGACCATGAGCATGTTGCGCAGTGTCGCGGTCTTCGAGTCGGCCGGGTTGGCGGAGTTGAAGAGGCCGAGATACTTCTGCGAGGTGTCGGGCAACAGATCGAGGAAGTGTGTGCCGGTCATGTGTTCGGTGTTGACGTCTTCGGTCTCAGCAACCATGCGGAGGGCGTTGTGATCGCCGCACGCGGTGACGCAAGCAGCGCAGCCCTTGCAGAGATCGCTCACAAATATGGAGAAAATGCCTCCGGTGCCCGGCGCCTTGCGCTCGGGCGATGAGAAGATGGCGTTGACCTTCTGGTAGGCCATCGGCACTTTGGCGATGATGTCGAAGAATTGCTGCTTGGCTGTGGCGGAAAAGCCGTCGACTGTATCAGTAACTTCGCGAAGAATCGTGGGCAGCGGCGTGCCTGCCTTGCCCTCGGCGACCATGCGCTGACGTGCCTGGCGCTCGATCTCGGGCAGCGCGCTCATGAGCTTGGTGCGGTCGGCGGGGTCAGCGACGTAGTAAGAAATAGCTGTCCGCAGCAGCGTTGCGAGATCCTGCGCGGTGTTGGGCAGAGCGGTGTCGGGGCAGACTGAGATGCACTCCATGCATTGGGTGCAGTTCTCTGGGATGAAGAGCGGAGTCTCGCGGCGGGCGACGTACTTCGAGGCTGTGTCGCCGGTGGCGGCGGCAATCATTCCCATGGCTGAGAGCGGCGTGGCGGGCTGGTCGTAGCCGAAGTGCGAGCGGAACTCGGCGTCGAAGTTGGCGACGCGAGCGATGGGCGCGCGCTCGGCCTGGCCCGCTGGCAGCGCGTGCGAACGGCAGCCGGTACCGCAGCTCTCGCCTGCTGGAACAGCCTCAAGAATCGGCAGCAGCGCATGGCCGCGCAGGCTGGAGTGATCGGCCGCCGTGAGGACGCCGATCTCGATCTCCTTGACCTGCTCGAAGCCCTGCATCATGACTTCCATATTGGAGGCGACGACGGCGTCACCGAGCTTGCCGAATTTCTTCACGTATTGCTTGTGAACGACCTCGCGATACTGCTCGGGCGTGATGCCGAACTCTTTGAGCAGCGTGCTGACGGCAAAGAATGCGCCGAGGAAGGCATTGCCCTGCATGCGCAGTTGCAGATCGCCGCGATCGGTGGCCTTCTTGGCGATGGCGAAGCCGGGCAGCGTGAAGACGCGGATGTTTTTGTCGATGATCTGCTTGCGCGCCCAGAGCGGCAATTGCTCCCAGGCTTTTTCGCCTTCCTGATCTGATTCCCAGACAAAGCTGCCGCCTTCGGCCATGCCGTCGAGCGGGTTGGTGTGGGTAAATGCCTTGGGGTCGCAGCAGAGAACGACGGTCACGTGGCGCAGATCGCAGTTGACTCTGATGCGGTCCTTCGCGGCAACCATGAAATAGCTGGTCGGCGCGCCCTTTTTCTCCGATCCGTATTTAGGATTGGCGCTGACGTGGATAAATTCCTTTGGGTTGCCGAGATCGTCTTTGATGCCGTCGCGGGCAAAGAGCAGATCGTTGAGATCGCCGAGAATTGCGCCGAGATTTTTGCCGGTGGTGATGGCGCCCCAGCCGCCAATGGAGTGGAAGCGCACGGCCACCGCGCCCTCGGGAAGCAGCGACGGCGTCTCATCGCCGAGGACCGCATAAGGGTGGTCGATGCCGAGAACGAAGAAACTCACACCGTCCGCAGCCGTCTTACCGTCTTTGCGGGCGCGGTTGGCGGTGGCGAATTCAAACGCTCCAATTATGTGCTCGGGACGGAAGTCGCGCGAGCCGAGGCCGTAGCTGCCGCCGTAGATCTTCGGTACCTCGGCGAGCGAGACCGAGGGCAGGCCTTCAACTCCCTGGACAGCTTTGGAAAATGCGGTGCGAATATCGCGGCCGAGTGGGTTGTCGCCGGAGAGAGCTTCGTCGGTGCGTTCGAGGATGATGACGTTCTTTTTGCCCTTGAGCGCGGCAACGATAGCGGCCTCGGGGAAGGGGCGGATCACGTTGACGTGGATGGAGCCGACGCTTGCGCCCCGCGTCTCGCGCAGATAATCGACAGCGGCCTCGATGTTTTCTGCGGCTGAGCCGAGAGAGACGAAGACCGTCTCGGCGTCGTCTGTTTTGTATTTACTGATCAGGCCGTAGTTGCGGCCGGTTAGATCGGCGAAGTCTTTGTAGGCCGCCTCAAGAAAATCGAGAATCGGCTCGGCAAAGTTGTTGCGCCGCGCCACGACGCCGTTCATGTAGTGTTCCTGGTTCTGCACGGGACCGAGGAGAATGGGATTCGTCAGGTCCATCATCTTGGGCACGCGGCGGCGGGTGGGTCCAAACAGTGTGCGTTGCGCCGGGGTGGGGCAGTCAATAATATCGTCTGGCGCACCAAGATACTCGCGGATCAGCTCCGATTCGTGCTTATAAAAAGTGCGTTCAAGATGCGAGGTAAGAAAACCGTCCATGATGTTCATGCCGGGGGTCAGGCTCAATTCAGTCACGCGGCGCAGGATGAGCGCCTGATCGGCGGCCTGCTGCGCGTCCTTGCCAAAGAGCATGATCCAGCCGGTGTCGAGCGCGCCGTAGATATCGTCGTGGCCGCAATGCACATTGAGTGCGTGTTTGGTGAGCGCGCGTGCGCCCACTTCAAGCACCATCGTCGAGCCTTTGCCCGGCGCGTGGTAATACTGCTCAACGCCATAGACAACGCCCTGGCCCGAGGTGAAGTTGACCACACGCTTGCCGCAGACCGAGTGAGCAATCGCTCCGCCCTGGGCCGCATGTTCGCCCTCGGTCTCGATGGCGATGGTGTTTTGCCCGAAGACATTCAGATGGCCCTCGGCATAGGCCTGCTGGAAGAGTTCGCCGCCCTCGGTTGAAGGCGTGATGGGATAAAAAACACCGGCGTCGGCGATGCGCGTCTCGGTGTGATATGAGACGAGCTGGTTTCCATTGGCGGTGACCCTGATTCCGGGGAAGCGAGCAGCAGCAGTCATGAATTCCTCTCTTGGCGTCAGTGATTGCATCGGCGTCTTCGACCTGTGTGTGAGCGTCGATTTCGAGGGAAGGCAACTCTCTCGAATCCGCGTCGCGGTTCGTATCGTTGATTCATCGGGCCGCATCTCGTGTGCGGCTCAGATCGAATGCACTAGCAAGTGGTTCGGCCGCGGTCATGACGAGGGAACCTAAGGGGAGGCGCACCTCATAAAAACGGCTTACTTACTAGTATGCGCCTTCGGCAGGGGGACTCTATCCCATTGTGTGAGATGGCTCACATCCGCACCGAACGGGCTGCCTTCGCTTTCATGCGGACACAGCAAGAACTTCAAACGAATCTTCAAAACTCGCTATCCGTTAGATGTGCCGCAGAGATAAAAAGACTCCATCGTCGAGTCGGTGCGCGAAGAGCGGATTGATGAGCCTTCAGGACCTAACAGAAGAACTTATCCAGCCAATGCCGGATGTGGTCCTCTGTGCAAATTCATAAGTGCCAGAAGTCTTTCGCTTGGCTTAACATGGCGTGGAGGATCACCTGCGATGAATTTCCCCTCCAAGTCTCACCTCGCTTGTTTGGTTTGTGTTGCCGCCTTCATTGGGACTGCGCTTCTGGCCGGTCGCGCCGCCGCGCAGTCCACCGCCGAAGCTGCGAAGATCGCCGCTGTTCTGCCTTCAGACGCTCAAGCAGTGATCGACCGCCTCTCCAGTCTGCATGAGCTTCCCGACGGAACCTGGAAGATGCAGGCCGGAGACGTGCCTCACGGCGAGGCCGTCAATCTCGACGAAAGCAAATGGCAACCGATCTCAAAAGGCACGGCTCCCAAGGATGCGGTCTGGTTTCGGCAGGCGTTTGAGGTTCCGGCCACGCTGAGTGGCTACGACCTGACTGGCGCGCGCATCTGGTTCCAGTTCCACGCCGAGGCCAACGGACCAATGCCCGAGATTCTTTACTTCGATGGCCGCCGCGTGGCGATGGGCGAAGATCTTGAGCCGGTCGTGCTCTTTGACCACGCCAAGCCGGGCGACATCGTCACCGTCGCTATCAAGCTGCTGCACACCGTGGATGACAAACACATCAATGGAGCAACGCTGAAGATCGACTTTCCCGAGGGCCGGCCCAACCCCGAAGATTTGCGCAAGGAGTTTCTCTCCGCTGCATTGCTCGTTCCCACGCTTGCGCCCAATGATCCCTCGCGGCTTGCCACGCTCTCCGATGCCATTCGCGCGGTTGACCTGTCAGCTCTGACCCAGCACGATCAGGCGAAGTTCGACGCAAGCCTGACGGCGGCACACGCCAAGCTCGATGCTCTCACGCCTCTACTGCGACAAGTGACTTTCCATCTGACCGGCAACTCGCACATCGACGCCGCGTGGCTCTGGCCGTGGACCGAAACAGTGGACGTGGTCAGGCACACCTTTGGCACCGCGCTACAACTGATGTACGAGTATCCCGAGTACACCTACACGCAATCGGCCGCGGCCTACAACGAATGGATGGCCAACAAATATCCCGCGATGAATGCCGAGATTCAAAAACGCATCGACGAGGGGCGTTGGGAGATCGTCGGCGGCATGTGGGTCGAGCCGGACCTGAACATGCCCGACGGCGAATCGCTGGTGCGCCAATTGCTCGTCGGCAAGCGCTGGTACATGCAGGCCTACAACGTGGATGTGAGGATCGGCTGGAATCCGGATTCATTTGGATACACGTGGCAGTTGCCGCAGATCTACAAAAAGAGCGGCATCGATTATTTCGTGACGCAGAAGATGACCTGGAACGACACTAACAAACTGCCGTTCAAAGTTTTCTGGTGGGAGTCGCCCGATGGATCGAAGGTACTGACTTACTTTCCCCACGACTACGGCAATCAGGATCTGAGTCCGGTGCGGCTGTCGCGCGACTTCACCATCGCGCAGAGGCAGGCTCCGGGGCTGCCCAGCATGATGGATCTCTATGGCATCGGCGATCATGGCGGAGGTCCGACAAGGGCGGTTCTCGACGAGGGTATGCACTGGATTACGCCCGGACACGTGACGCCGAAGTACGAGTTTGGCACGGCGCAATCGTACTTTACCGCTCTGGAAATTAAGATTGCGCCCGACAGCACAGTGTGGGATTATGCGTCGATTGCCAAGGGCTACACGCCTCCGCCGGCGGTTCCAGGCAAGGTCAGCATCCCGACCTGGAAGAGCGAGCTTTACCTCGAGTACCACCGCGGGGTGTTCACTACGCAGGCCAATCACAAGCGCAATATGCGCGAGGCCGAGGAGGAGATGCTCAATGCCGAGAAGTGGGCCTCGCTGGCCTGGCTCGACGGCAAGAGCTATCCCGCAGTGGAACTGACAGAAGACTGGAAGAAGGTGCTCTTCAACCAATTCCACGATCTGGCGGCGGGGTCGGGCATCGGCGTGATCTACAAGGACGCGCAGAAGGATTACGACGTGGTGCGCCTGTCGACCGATGAGATTGCGCGCACGTCGCTGCAAACCGTAACCGAGAACATCGATACGCAGGGCGAGGGCACTCCGGTTGTCGTCTTCAATCCGCTCGGATGGACGCGAACGGGCACGGTGCGGATCAAAGCGCAGGTTCCCTATCAGGAGGGTTATCACTTCCGCATCGTGCCGCCGCGCGCTACTGGCCCCATCACTTATCCAAGCCGTGTGACATGGGACAAGCAGACAGGCGTGGCCGAGATGGATGCGGATGTCGAAGTGCAAGGTCTCGGGTATGCGGTCTATCACCTTGTGCTAGAGGCTGACAACACCGGTCACAACAGAGACTTTGCCCTGATTCCACAAAGCTTCGAGAGTGAGTCATTCATTCGGATTCGCAACAGCAAGCTGCAACTGACGGTCGACAAGTCCACAGGCTGCATCACCAGCCTGCAGATGCGTTGGAATCAGGGGAGCGGGGAGCCGAAGAAATGGGCCACGGTGGAAGAGGGAGTACCGCCGGCCAGGCCGTCGGAGGTCACCATCGAGACCGTGCCTAAGGACGGTTGCGCGAACGAGCTTCAGGCATTCAACGACACGCCGAAGGACTACGATGCTTGGAATATCGATCCTGGAACGCTTGATCAGCCGCCCACTCTGCTGACCCATGCCGACAAGGTCGAACTTGTCGGCGGGGATACGCGGTCGCCGGGGGTTCGCGTAACGCGCACCTGGCAGCACTCCAAATTTGTGCAGACCATCAGCCTGAGGACCGGTGCCGATCAGGTCGATGTTGAAAACGACATCGACTGGCACGAAACGCATGTGCTACTCAAAGCGGCGTTTCCGCTGACGGTTTCGAGCGATCACGCGACCTATGAGATTCCCTATGGCACGATCGACCGGCCCACAACGCGCAACAACAGTTGGGAGAAGGCGCAGTTTGAGGTTGCAGCGATGCGCTGGGCAGATCTTTCCGGCAAAGGCGAGGGAGCAAGGGTTTACGGCCTCAGCGTAATCAATGAGTCGAAGTACGGCTACGATGCAACGGAAAGTCTGCTGCGGCTGACGCTGCTGCGCTCGCCGGTGTGGCCCGATCCCGAGGCGGACCGCGGCCATCACCACTTCCACTACGCGCTCTATCCGCACATGGGCACATGGAAGGAAGCGCAGGCCGTCCGCCACGGGTGGGAGTACAACTATCCGCTCACGTCGGTCACTACCACTGCGCATCCGGGCTTGACGCCAGCGGTGTTTTCTTTTGCCTCGGTCGCGCCGGAGAGTCTTGTGCTGACTGCGATGAAGAAGGCCGAGGACTCCAATGCGCTGATCCTGCGAGCCTACGAGTGGGCTGGAAAGGCAACGACCGCAAGGTTCCACGTGCCGCCGGGGGCAGTCTCGGCAACCGTGACCAATCTGATGGAGGCGACAGGGGCGTCGGAAAGCGGAGCGTTGGAAGTCGCTGGCGACGTAGTCAAAGCGCCAATCAAGCCGTACGAGATTCTGACGATCAGGGTGGATTATCCCAACGGAGGAGTAAGCAAATAAAGATTGCCCAAATTGAGTACCGGTTGAGGAAACAGCCGCTGTGTGTCCGAACTCTGGCGGCTTTTCGGGGGCAACGGCACGATAACTTCCGGATTGGCGACAATACAGTCCTGCAAGCAAAACACCGCGATTTACCTCTGAATCTGATTTACCATTTGCTGAAGAGTTAAGACGATGAAAAAAAACAACTGTATTTTTGGCGTTGATTTGTTTAGGCGGAATATTGAGAGCACAAACGTCACTTTCACAAGACGAAGCACTGAAGCAGATGTACGGAAACTATGACTCTAGTACAAGAACAGCAACACTTTCTTGCACTGATACGCAGAGGGTCGATAACGAGAAGGCGCACGGTTCTTGGTGGCCTTGCTACAAAGACTCCTCAGTGGCTTCTGTTGAAATTATCCTCATGGCGACTGTTCCGACATGGACAGATCCGAAGTACAAGCTTGAAGAGACGTATCTAGTTACAAGCGCCGTGCCCTCTCATGCCGCTTCGGGGTTTGAATGCCATTCTTGTGAGCCGTCAATCGGCGTTGCTCAATTTGTCTGGCAAGATCAGACGTGGAAATTGAAAAGAGCGAATGCGACCGTCGGTTTTTATGGTTCATGGGGTCGTCCGCCTATTGTGAATCTGATGGCAATTGGTCCATCTCAATATGGGCTTCTACTTTCTTCGGAATTCGGTGGCCAGGGTTATATGTCTGAGTCGAAATGGCTATTGGCACCTATCGGAAATACAGTTGCTGAAGTGTGGAAAATACAAGACGAGCAGGACAATTTTGGAGCTAACGATCCTAAAGGCGTTGATGGACGATCGATTCGATATCGTTCTGCTGCCGCCATTCGATTTAGTTGTATCTTTGATGGCAGTTGTGCGAACGGGAATGGCTATTTCGACATTGAGGTGATTTCACGAGGATTGGATGAGAGTGGGCCAAAGATGTCATTGAAAGCTCAGAATTGGACGGATGTTTACCAGTTCAAAGACGGGAAATACAAGCTGGTTCGGCACCAAAAGTTCATTGAAACGAAAGCGGCACCGAATCAGGGAAGATAAATAGCGATGTAACCCCCGGTTGACCGGCCAACCGGAAGTTATCTCGGCAGCGAGGATCAGTTTTCGATCCCCCGAGAAACTACCGCACTGTTTCGGAACCAAAGGGGCCCATTCCGGCAACCGGAATTTCAAGCAAAGATACTGGTCCACGTTCTCTGGTACTCTAACGGCGAGGAGTCAGGCAATGGACATCACTTCCCCATATTTCGTCGTCTCCGTTATCGTCGTGGTCTTCGCCGTGGCAATCTTCTATGCCACCAGTTCCAAGGAAGACGGCCCCTCGGAGCATTGACCCACGAAGCTTTGCATGATTCGAGGAACCTTTCGGGAAGACCCGGCGTATACCGAAGCTGGAGGGCGATTGGCACCATGCGGAATACAACACAGATAGCAGCATTTTTGCTCGTGAGCCTGGCGTTGGCCGGCGGAGTTGCGGGATGCAGGGTCCACGTCGACAAGGACGCCAACGGCGAGGAAAAGAAGGTTCAGGTGGATACGCCCTTCGGCGGCGTGCACGTGAACACCGACCAGACCAGCGCGGTGGATCTGGGCCTGCCGGTCTATCCCGGCGCGGAGATCGTGAAGGGCGACGACGAGCACAAGTCTGCCGACGTGCACCTGGGCTTTGGTGATTGGGAGCTACGGGTGCGGGCGGTCTCGTATGAAACCTCCGACTCGCAGGACAAGGTGACCGATTTTTATAAGAAGGCGCTGGGGCGTTTCGGCGATGTGATCACCTGCCAGAGCAACGCTCCAGTGGGTACCCCGGCGGCGACGCGCGAGGGGCTCACCTGCAGCGATAACGACAAGCACAGCAACGTGCAGATCGACCAGGGGGATTACCACCTGGGCAAAGGGAACCTTGAGTTGAAGGCTGGTTCAAAACGCCACCAGCATATTGTGGGCTTTGAGAAAAACGGGAGCGGCGGGACCCGTTTCGCCCTGGTGGCGCTCGATCTGCCCGCCTCGGTGGAGAATGGCTCAGGAAAGAGCGATTAGGGCATTTTCGCAAGTTGTGTGAATCGGGGTCTTGTTGGTTGCCCACCCATTCCGCAGAAAGAAGCGGAGTGGATGGGGCACGGAGGTCAACAGTAAGAGCGAAAATGCATTAGCAGCGATTCACGCCCACGCGCAACAGGCACAACAAAACCCCGTCCATTCCGGACGGGGTTTTGTTGTGCCTGAATCTCTGCCCTGACCTCGGCCTCAGAATCGAGTCTCAACCAGATCCAACGGATTCCGCGATTTACGCCTTGGCGATCTTGCCGGTCTTGATGCAGCTGGTGCAGACCCTGATGCGCTTGGCGCTGCCGTTGACCAGCGCTTTCACTGCTTGCAGATTCACGCTCCAGCGTCTCCGTGTGACGTTGTGGGCGTGTGAGATGTTGTTGCCAAACTGCGGACCTTTCCCGCAGATGTCGCATACCTGTGCCATGACTTCGCTCCAAACTTTGGTGTTTCGCGCCGCCGCACCAAGCCGTCTCAGCGCTCCAGGAAGGGCGCGCATTCCAGACCTGTCCAACGGGGCGCCAGAAGATACACCACCCCGGCGGTTGCCGAATCTCCATTATACCCCGAAGCGGCCCCTTGACCAAAATGCCTGACCCTGCCGCGGTGCGCGGTTCTCCGCCAATTGCCCCGCTATCTCAGCTCGCAGGCGTGCGCACGCCGTAGCCTGGCTGCGCGAATTCCGAAAAGCACCAACATCGCCAGCGCCACAAGCGACCATGTGGGCGGCTCCGGGACGGTAGAAACGGGTCCCGTTCCGCCGTCGAGAGCCATAACGAACTGAAACCCGTTGCCGCCATCCGGGAAATCGTCGAAGGTCACCGATGTCAGCGTCTTGGCAGCATCGCCGGCTGTCAGGTCAATGTCCGATACGTAAAAGTCAGGCCCGCCTGCTGTGGGCTCGAACGCTGCGGCCGCGTTCGCGGCGCCAATGTTGATCAGACCTCCAGCGGCGCTGGTTGCTTTGTTTGCATTCCCAGGGTTCGTCGCGAACCAGTCCGAAAGATCGACCGCATCGCTATAAACCGACGATGAGTCGTCACTGAAATGCAAAGTTACATCACCGACCATCTCAATGGCGCCAAGACTGTTGTTTTGGGTCGAAAACCCCAGAACCGCAATCGTCGAGTACGCGGTTGGGTCGGCCAATGACAGGGTGCCCGACGGATCGACTCGCAGAAGATTCAGACCTCCATAGGGCCCCAGCGCAAAGTCGTAAGAGTTTGAACCCGACGTGTAACCCAGCATACCATTCGCCGGCAATCCACCTGCCGCAGCGCCTGGCAAGCTGGCTTGGAAGAGTGCATCGTTTCCAAGGTCGAGGCTCGAAGCCGTGCTGGAGTACGGCACCACCGCTGAGCTTGGCACGATACCGGAATAGTTGTAGCCGAAAACGGCCACAGAGGAGAAATTCTCTGCCGAGGCGCTTATCGAGAGAGTGACGCCCAACAGGGCTGTGGCTAGCAAATAGCTTGCATGGCTGGGGATCGTGCGGATGCGGCCTCCGTCGGCGGGTTCGGTCAGGCTGTCGATCTTCCAAATCGCTGAGAACATCTTGCAGATTCTCATGAGGAGCAACTTTCCTTTCGGCGGAAGTATAACACCATCCTCGGGCGGCCGGCCTAGGTTACCGGCCTCTACGGGTTCGCCTCCTGCGCCTCACCGGCGATCAGTTTGAGGGTGATCTGCTTCCTTCCGCGATAAAAGGTGACGGTGACGGTGTCTCCGGGCTGGTGCTTCGACATCAGGGCCGTGATCTCCTGGGGGTCGCTCACCTCGTGGCCATCGACGCCCACGATGAAGTCTCCGCCAAGCACGATGGGAGTGTTGCCCACGTAGGCCTGCTGGTTGCCGCCGCGCATCCCGGCCCGCTCCGCAGCGCCGCCGGGGATGACCTTTTGCACCAGCACGCCCGAGTCGGCCCCAAGGCCGATCTGCGAGGCCAAGTCCGGACCGATGGGATAGGAAACGATACCCAGCGAGGGCCGCTTGACGCGCCCGTAGCGGGTCAGATCGCCCAACACCGCCTTGGCTGTGTTGATGGGGATGGCAAAGCCAATTCCCGAACTCTGATTGGCGCCGTTTGAGGCGATCATGGTGTTGATTCCGATGACCTCTCCGCGCGAATTGAGCAGTGGGCCGCCCGAATTGCCGGGATTGATGGCCGCGTCGGTCTGGATGGCGTCCTCAATCGGTGCGCCCTCGGAGCCCCCAATTGTGCGAATCGAGCTGATGATGCCGCGGGTCATCGTGCCGTTAAAGCCGAAGGGATTGCCGATGGCGTAGACCTTCTGGCCCACAGCCAGGTCGCGGGAGTCGGCCAGCGTGACCGGTTCGAGGTTGGGCGCGTTGACCTGCAACAAGGCCAGGTCATGAACCTTGTCTGTTCCGACCACTTTGGCATCATAGCTGCGCTTGTTGCTCAACTGCACCTTGATGCCGCGGTTGGCGCCCTCAACCACGTGGTAGTTGGTGAGCACGTGGCCGCTCTTGTCGAGGATGAATCCCGAGCCCTGGCCCTGTTGTGGCACCGGTTCAAAGAAGAAGTTATAGACCAGCGATTTCGAGGTAATATTCACTACCGAAGGCAACACCCGTCTGTAAATGGCAATGTTATTCTGCTCTTCGGCATCGTAAGAGGGCGCTGCCTGCGCCTCGGTGAGCTGAAGCCCCGAGCCCGCACCGGACCCTGAGTCGAAGCCGGAGGCACCGGTATGCAACAGCGGCAGGTGGCCCACACCCTCAGGAAGATGCGCGGTGATATACCAAAATCCGCCCACGATCAGAATAACCAGAAGCAACGGACGCAGTTTCATCGTTTTTGAACCTCAAGAGCAGTTATCAGTGGACAGTGATCAGTGAATAGCAGTCAATCGCGCATCGTCAGAGGTCAAAAATGTCGACCCAGAAAAATTGGGCGCCCCATAATCCGCGGGCGCGTTTTTTGCGCACTGCGATATGGGAGCCCGGGAGCTGACTTTCGCTGACCACTGGTCACTGTCCCCTGACCACTATTCTAAGGACTCATCGCGCAGGGTTTTGTTGCTCTCCGCACGAAGACGCTGCCATAACTTCTCTACCTGGCCGCGAAGAGATGCAGTATCTCCCCCATTGTCAATCACATAGTCCGCACGTGCAACTTTGATGGCGTCGGGAATCTGATGCGCCAGCCGCCGGCGCGCATCGGCCTCAACAGCTTTCCACCCCGGCGACGAAGACCTGTCGCTGGGGACCCCGACCTCGGAGCCTGCCGGACTGACGCGAGCTATGTAGCGGGCAATCTTCAACTCATCAGGAGCCGTCACAACGACGATGCGGTCGATGCGCCGCCGCCAGTCGGCCAGCACGCTCTCATGCTCGCCGCGGGCGCGGGCATCGCGCTCCGCCTCAAAGATCAGCGCAGACTCGAGGACGGCCACTGCGCCGGGGTTGCGCGCAAATAGCTCGTCCATCCAGCGCCGTTGGGCGGCAATCACCGCCGGATGAACGATGGCGTTCAACTCATTGACTCGACCGCACTGAAAGGCTAAATCGGCCAGCCGCGCGCGGTCTAAATGCCCATCGGAGCCGACGGCCTCCAGCCCAAAGACGTGGACAATCTGAGAGAATACTGCCTGCCCCGGCTCCATCATGGCCCGGCCCAGTTCGTCGGCTTCAATGACCTCTGCGCCTAACTCGCGCAGCATCGCCGCAACGGTGCTTTTGCCGCTGCCCAGTCCGCCGGTGAGGCCAACGCGCAACATCTACAGTCCCCTGCGCATTTTGGCGGCGCGCACAGTGTTGGCCATCAGCATGGCCACGGTCAATTTGCCGACGCCGCCCGGGACAGGCGTGAAGGCCCCGGCGATCTCAAAGGCTTTTGGATCGATGTCTCCCACGATTACGGATCCGTTCTTGGCGAAGGCAGCTTCGCGCTTGGCATTGCCCGCAAAGAAACGGTCAAACTCCGCTCGCTCGGTGATACGGTTGATACCGACGTCAATCAGAGTCGCTCCTGGCTTGACCATCTCGGGAGTAATGAACCCCGCGCGGCCGATGGCGGCCACCAGAATGTCGGCCTGACGGGTGATCGCGCCGAGGTTGCGGGTCCTGGAGTGGCAGATTGTGACGGTGGCATTCTGGTGCAGCAGCAGCATCGCGGCAGGCTTGCCGACCAGGTCGCTGCGGCCCACGACGACGGCGTGCCGGCCGGCCATGGGGAGTTCGCTGCGCTTGAGGATCTCGATGATCCCTGCCGGGGTGCAGGGCGCCAGAGCCGGCTGCCCGGCTTGCAGACGGCCCGCATTGATGGGGTGGAAGCCGTCCACATCCTTCGCGGGAGAGACCGCATCGAGCAGGCGCTTCGCATCGACCTGCGCGGGCAGCGGCAACTGAATCAGAATCCCGTCGATCTCGTCGCGCGCATTGAGCCGGGCCACCAGAGCGAGCATCTCTTCAGTGGTGACGGTCTCGGGCGGAGTGATCAGGTCGCTGAAAAGCCCAAGCTCGGCGCAGGTTTGCACCTTGCTGCGGACGTAGATCTCCGACGCGGCCACGTTGCCCACCAGCACCGCCGCCAGCCCCGGCCGGACGCCCTGCGCGGCCAGCGCTCTCGCCTCCTCGGCCACTTCCTGCTTGATTGCCGCGGCAATCGCCACTCCGTCGAGAATTCTTGGCATGATTCGCTCCAAAGATCATCGTATCGCCTTGCGCCTCAACGCGGGGCGGGCAGTTTCGAGGCGACGGAGCGGCAGGCTTTTCATCCTCAGCAAACAGTCCAATCTCAAACTGTGATTTACCTCACATACAACCGCGAGATTGAAGTCTTTTACTCTCAAATGCACGAGATCCGTTCTTGAGCAAGACAGTATAGATTCGTTGAACCTCCGTTGCAGCCACGCGGAGGTGGAGGGTTGGGAAATGTCTTCAAGGACACTGGGCATCTTTCTCGATTTGCGCGACTCGTTGAGCTCGCCTTCCTGGTATTTCTGTTGGTGCGACAATCCGTCGACCCAGCAGGCTTCGGAGATGATCGGGGAGCAGCCGTCTCAAGAACCGCTGCTCGACCGGCCCGCTTTGCCGTCCACGGCAGATAAGAGACCCGCGATGCGGACGTGCAGGACAAGAAGAACGGAACGCGCCCGCGCGTAAACAGCGAAACGCGCCACGTCGTGCGGTTTGCAGGGCCTGAGTTCCGAGATTTCTTGTTTCTCACGCGGAACTTGCAGCCATCTTTGCAGGACCGATTCAATTCTTAGATCTCACTTATTCAGCACTGCCCTCTGAAGGAATCGCTCGGCTTGCCGAAGTAGCAATCAGCGGACGTTGCCATTCGGGCGCGGTGGGTTGCAATTGCAATGCGCGTAGTCGTCTGGATTTTCGCCTGCGAGACGGACCGCCTTTGTGAAGGGAGACGCCGATGTTGCAAATCGAGAGGCGAAGAGAAACGTCAGTCTCTCCATCGTGGGCGCATCTCCGTATTCCGCCCTTCCCACAGGTTGCTCTCCGCGTGCTGCAACTGGCCAATAATGAGAATGTGCAACTGCATCAGTTGAGCGAGCTGATCTCCTCTGATCCCGCCTTTGCCAGCGAAGTGCTCACGATTGCAAACTCGCTCTTGTACGCGCCGCGCTTTCCCGCCAGCAGCGTCTTGCAGGCCATTGCGGTGATGGGCGCCAACAACCTGCAAGGCCTGTGTCTCACCGTGGGCGTGCGCGGGTACATGGGCAAGGCGCTCAATCAGCCCGCCATGCGCACCATCTGGCGCCACAATCTGGCCTGCGCGCTGATTGCCGATCAACTGGCATCGGTAGGCTTCATGGATAGGGATGTCGCGTACACCTCGGGTGTGATGCACGACATCGGAAGATTGGCTCTGGCGGTGATCCGCCCCAAGGAATATTGCTTACCGCTAGGTGCTCACAGCGGCACTCCCGCGAGCATTCTGACCGCCGAGCGCGATCTCTTTGGCTGGGATCATTGCGAGGCCGGCCGCCAACTGATCGCGGACTGGAATCTGCCTCCTGATTTTGAAGCTGTCGCTGGAGACCATCATCTGCCGCGCGAGAAGGACGGCCCGTGGGAGATGCCCGACCTCATCAACGTGAGTTGCCGTATGGCCGATACCGCGGGCTTTGCGGCCTTTCCAGGTTGCGAGGTCACGCCGTTCTCTGACCTGCTGAATGAGCTGCCCACGCGGGAGCGCAGGCTCTTTCACTCTAAGGTCGAGCCACTGGCCTTCGAAATAGGCAAGAAAATCGCTGCCGTCGAGTCGGTCTGATCTCATCCATTCTTCTGGTAAGCGCCCCAAAAGCCGGCTTGATATCGAGGCCCGCCTTTACATTTGAAGACATGTCCGCCATCAGAAACTCAGTCGCCATCCTGGTTTTGCTGTTTGCGTTTTCAGCATATTGTCAAGGGGATAGGAACACTCAAACCGCAGCCAAGCTGGCTGGCTCCGCCAAGGGCAGAATCACAGTAGCGTTCGTACTGACCGACGATGCAGTGATGATCGATTTTGCTGGGCTTTGACGTTGCTCTTCGATACGAATCTTCAGACTTGCCTCAATGTAACAAAAAGATAATAAACAATTTATATTCTAAGAATGTTAACAGATCAGTAAACCAAAAAGCCGGTTTTTGCCCCAATCTCAATCCTTTTCTGGGCAAAATAGGCACAAAACACGCCATGGTTCATGGATCGGACCGAGTCGCGCCCGGTTTGTTCGCGCCGTGCGCCGGCAGGTATCATGAATCTTCATGGCATTGCCGCAAACAATTGAAGTTGCAAGCCTCGGGATGTGGGATTCACTCATCCTGATGGTGATGGCGCTGGTGGTCTTCGGACCGCGGCGGCTGCCGGAGATTGGCCGCCAGATCGGCCGACTGATGTACGAGATCCGCAAGGCCTCCAACGACTTCAAATTCCAGATGGAAGATGAACTGCGCAAGGTCGAGGATGCTGAGCGGCATAAGAGAGAGCAGGAACGGCAGGCCGCGCTGGCGTTGGCGGCTCCGGTGCAAGCCGGCGCAGACTCCCAGGTCCCAAATGCGGGACCCTTGGACACGCTCAGGGCAGGCTCTGGGACACCCAGTTTGGAGTCCCAGATACCTAAATGGGAGCCTGGAGCACCGGTGCAGGATGGCCAGTTCCCGACAACCAGCCCGTATCCTGAAGAGGGCGTCTACCCCGCGCCCCCCCCTGGGGATTTCCACGACAATGAACCTTATCCGCGCATTCAGCCGCCCACGACCGGAGAGCCCGTAGCGGCGGAGCGGCCGAGCCGCATGGCTGAGGCGCGCGAGGTTCCCGCGAAGGACCCCTCGGACCAGACCCCAGCGGTGACGGAGCACGAAAACCATGGTTGATCCCGCGGAGGTGATCGGCAAGGCGCGGGAGGCAGTCAGCCAGCGAGCGGAACTGCCCGGCATGAGCCTGATGGAGCATCTGGACGAACTGCGCAAGCGCATTGTCCGTTCGGCCATCTTCCTGACCGTGGGTTTTTTTGTTTCCTGGATCTTTCACGACAAGTTGGTCGGTTTCATCCAGGCGCCGCTGAACCGCATCGGCAAGTCGCTGGTCTTTACACATCCGATGGACCCTTTGAACCTGGACCTGAAGGTCTCGCTGGTCGGCGGAGCGATTCTGGCCTCGCCTTTCGTACTCTTCCAGGTCTGGCTCTTCATCGCACCGGGGCTCTACCAGAAGGAGCGGCGATTTGTCGTGCCGTTTATGGCGGCCACGGTGGGACTGTTCCTGACCGGCGCGGCCTTCGGCTACTTCTATGTGCTGCCCGGCGCGCTGCAAATATTAATTGTGAACTTCGGCCATAACTTCACACCGATGGTGACGATCGAGGAGTATTCCAGCTTCTTTTTGTCGATCATCCTCGGCCTGGGCATCAGCTTTGAGTTGCCGATTCTGATTTTCTTTCTGGCGCTCTTCGGCATTGTGAGTCCGAAGTTTTTGTGGAAGAACATTCGCTATGCGATTCTGGCGGTCTTCGTGGTGGCGGCGATCATCTGCCCCAGCCCTGACCCATGGACGATGTGCATCTACGCCATTCCGATGCTGGCGCTCTATCTGATCGGGATTGGTGTGGCCTGGTGGGTTCATCCGTCGCGAAGAAAGAAGAAGGAGGCGGCTAAGTGAACGGAGTGGGGTTGAGGTTGGACGTCTCCCACCCTGGCCGCAAAAACAGGAACGCGGCGAGGGCGGGGCACCCGACGCTGGAAGGGGCGGAGCGATGGTAGCACCAACCTTGAAGAAAATAGCGGCAGGAATGATTTTGCTGACGTCCCTTGTCGCGCAGGCCCAGCCGCACTTCAGCGGAGCCAAGGCTCTGGAGTACACCCGCGAGTTCGTCTCCATCGGACCGCGCTGGCCCACGGGACCAGGCCACTTGAAGGCTGAGGCTTTCCTGCGCGACCACTTCAAGCACGACCAGCTCGAAGAGGATACCTTCACCGCATCGACGCCCATCGGCCCTGTGGCCATGCGCAACTTCATCGTGCGCTACCCGGGCAAGAAAGACGGCGTCATCGTGCTGGCCACGCACTACGAGACTAACTACTGGCTGAGAAATATCAACTTTGTCGGCGCCAACGACGGCGGCGCGACGACCGGCCTGCTGATGGCCATCGCCGACCAGTTGCGCGCGCAGACGGCAGGCGGAAAAAAGCTCGACGGCTACTCGGTCTGGCTGCTTTTCGATGACGGCGAAGAGGCGATTCATGACTGGACAGACTCCGACTCGACTTATGGCACCAAGCATCTGGCTGCCAAGTGGGGTCGCGACGGAACACTGGCCAAAATCAAGGCTTTCATCCTGACCGACATGATCGGCGACAAGGATCTCGACATCCAGCGCGAGAGCCGAGATGCGGCCTGGCTTGTCGATCTGGTGCGGGAGGCGGCGAAGAAGTATGGCGCCGAAAAGTACTTTTTCAAGCAGGAGATGGAAGTAGAGGATGACCATCTTCCCTTCGTCAAGCGCGGCGTGCCGTCGATCGACATCATCGACCTCAACTACGGCCCGAACAACAGCTACCACCACACCGACAAAGACACCATGGACAAGCTCAGCCCGCACAGCTTGACGATTGATGGCGATGTGATACTGGAGACGATCCGGTTAATCAGTCAGCGGTGAATATGAAGATCGTTCTGTTGCCAGGAATGGACGGAAGCGGGGATCTGTTTACGGACTTCGTAAGAGCTCTCCCAGGTGAGCTTGAGACGGTCATAGTTCGGTATCCGTCAGACGTCTATCTCTCCTATCCCGAACTTATGGAATTTGTGAAATCGGGGACACCAGACCGTGATCCATTTGTACTTGTCGCCGAGTCGTTTTCAACCCCGCTAGCGATCCAGTTCGCGGCGACAGTCCCCGCGAACTTGAAGGGCCTGATTCTCTGCGCGGGATTCGCTTCATGCCCGGTGCGGAACTGGTTGCGCTCTACCGCATTACTCCTTGCGCCAGTGTTATTCCTCATAAAACTTCCAAGATTCGCGGCGACCTTCTGGCTGGTTGGGTCAACTGCGCCTTCTCGTCTACCATTGGATGTCGCTGCTGCGATCTCATCGGTGCGGCCAAAGGTACTGTCGGCTCGCCTTCGCGCTGTTTTTAGGTGTGATGTGCGGATGGAATTGAATCGAATTGACCTACCGATCCTGTACATACAGGCCAAACAAGATCGCTTGATTTCCGCTTCAGCTCTTGAGGAGATGCGACAGATCAAGCCTCAATCTTCCGTAGTAACGATTCCCGGGCCTCATTTGATTTTTCAAAGAGAACCACAAAAGACGGCCGAAATAGTCGCAAGATTTGTTTCCCGTTTCTCTTGATGCAATGTTTTAAGGGATCAACCCAACTGTTGAGTTTGCGATAAGACAAGGCTCCCCGGCGTAATCCAAGGGTCAACCGGCATGTTCGGACAACTGCAAAATTGCTTCAGAATATCCCTTTGGAATGCAGGTGCTCGGTGTACCGCTTGTCGACTACAAAGATGTGATCGATGATCCATTCGTGGACGAACCGCTCGATCTCCGCGGCATCTTTGGGGTTCGTGCTTCCCTTGAATCGTTTTTGCATGTCGCCGATCAACGCACCCAGCTTTGCGTGCTCCCTTTTGTGCTGCTCCAGATCGGGATAGCCGGCCAGAGCCATGCACAGTTCTTCCTGGGCGCAATGGTACCGAATGTAATTCTCCAATCGGTGGAGAGCGATCTCCATTTCTATCGGCTCAACCTTTCCGCTGACAGCAGATTCCTGGATGGCGCAATTCAACTCATTGAGCATCCTCAATACCTGCTTGTGGTCGGCGTCAAAGTGCTTGATGCCAACTTTCAGATTCGCGGTCCAGATCAGTTGCACAGGCGGTGTCCTCTGAAAGAGTAATCGGCGCCATTCGAGGGAAAAATGAGTCCAGAAGCATTGCGAGGAACCAAAACGGAACAGAGGCCGGAAGGTTAAGCGCACTCCGCTGAGCGAGGATAGTCGCCGGGAATCGCAACCTCATCCTTGCTCACGCTCTCCATTCCTGTTCCTTGCCCCGCTTTTCCGATAGCATCGACCTATGATCGCTGGTGCATCCTGGGTTTGGTGGGTGGGGTTTCATGCGGTGGTGGCGTTGCTGCTTGTCGCTGATTCGCTGCTTCCGGGTAACCGGCGAGAGGGCCAGCGCTCGCAGATGGCCGCCTGGCTTTGGACCGCCCTGCTCGTGCTGGTTGCAACCGCCTTTGCCGCGTGGGTGGCCATCGCTAAAGGGCATCAGGCCGCACTTGAATTCGCCGCAGGCTACACCATTGAAATCTCGCTTAGCGTCGACAATCTCTTTGTCTTCCTGGTGCTGTTTGAGGGATTCCGCATCTCGCCGCGCCGCCAGCACACTGCGCTGCTCTGGGGCGTGGCCGGAGCGGTCGTGCTGCGCGGGCTCTTCATCGCTGCGGGCATTACATTGCTGCGCCGCTTCGACTGGATTACGTGGATCTTCGGGCTGATTCTGTTCTACGCGGCCTGGCGACTGGTGCGCGGCGGCTCGGCGAGGGCGGCGATCCCGGAGTGGATTCGCAGGCTGCAACCGGCCAAAGGGTCGCTGCTCCCGGTGATCCTGGCCGTCGAGTTCACCGATCTTCTCTTTGCGGTCGATTCGATTCCCGCAGTGCTGGCCGTCAGCCACAATCCCTTCGTGGTCTATACGTCGAATATCGCGGCTGTTCTGGGTCTGCGCTCGCTTTACTTTGCGCTGGCCTCGCTGCTCAGCCGGCTGCGCTACCTGCACTACGGCCTGGGTGCGCTGCTGGCGTTCATCGCATTCAAGATGCTCTTTGCCCGATGGATTGACGTGCCGATCACGCTCTCGCTCGCTGTGATTGGGGCGATCCTGGCGGTCTGTGCGGTTGTGTCGGTGAAAGAAACAGGGATTAGGGACTAGGACTCTGACCGTGTGATTTCGCACTTTCGAGATCGAGGTTTCCCACCCATTCGCCAGAAAAAAGGCGAATGGATGGGGCACGGTGCAGGTACAAAACCAAGCGGTCAGAAACCTAGCGAACAGGGAATAGTACCGGCATTCAGGGGGCGTTCGTGGTGATTTCTGCAATTCCACGTGAATGATTCAGGAGGAGACCGTCGGCACCCGTTTCTATTCCCTGTTCCCTCTCCCCTGCTTTGGGGCAATTGCTAAACCGCCCGAATCCCCCTACAATAGAAGAATTGCAGGAAAGGTCTACCGAGAGAGATGCCCAAGGAAAAGATTCATCCCAATTACGCCGCAGTGCAGGTGAAGTGCGCCTGCGGAAGCAACTTTGAGACCCGTTCGACCCACAAGGGCGACATTCACGTGGAAATCTGCTCGGTTTGCCATCCGTTCTTCACTGGCAAACAGCGCCTGGTGGATACAGCGGGCCGCGTCGAGCGTTTCCGCCGCAAGTACGCCAAGTCCGACGGGGCTGTGGCCGCGGCAGCAGCCAAGTAACTGGCGCTAACCAGATTGGACGATTGGGCCTCCGCTGTGGCGGAGGCCCAACTTCGTTCGGAGGCCGATCCTCGGGCAAATTGAGGTTCGAGGTTTCCCAGGTCCGAGAACCCGGACCTGGGGCACCCACTTCTTGAGAAAACGAATGCGAACCGCTTAATTCTGATTGGGGTCAACGATGCCGCGCGCCAAACGATCCATAGAGGTCCGGTTGCAGATTGACGATTTCTCTTTGGTCTGGAATTTGCACCGCGAGCAGCAATTAAGCACTGTGGATGGGTGGAGGGGCGTGGCCATCCACGTCAGGGTTGCAGAGGGCGTGCGCAGAGAGCTTCATCTGGAATATCCGGCGGTAAAGACGCAAAAAGTCGACTTTACGCGCACTGACTTTGTCCAGCAGAATATATCTCCAGCGAAGGTGGCATCGCATATTCGGCTGGCGATGGCAGCAGGATACGACCCAGCCTCGCGGGGCAAGCCATTTGTGTATGAAGTGGCCGAGCTGCCCGGCTAACCAGAGTGGATTGAGGTTGAGATGGCGGGCAAGGGCTTCACCGTAAAGAAGGACTGGGATAACCCCAAAGAGCACGCGATGCCCGCGGAGGCGCGGGTGCCTGCCGAGGTGCGAGTGGGGCCGGTGGTCGTGGCTCCGGCTACGGTTCTGGCTCCCATGGCCGGGGTCACGGACACCGTTTTTCGGCGGTTTATCCGTCACGCCAGCTTGTTTACGGCGGCCACGTTTGATGGATCCCACCCAATGGCATCGATTTCTGAGGTACCTCCCTCAGGGGCTGAAGCCCTCGCTGATTTAGCACGCTTTGCGGCACGACTGAAGTCGTGCCCTGACACAAAGCGAGGCTCTGCCCGGTCAAAGACCGAGACTAAATTGGCGGGACAGCCGGATATCTCGGCGGCAATTGCCGGAGCATCCGTGGACGCTCCGGTGACTAACACCCAATCCGGCTGCGGGCTGCTGATGACCGAGTTCACCTCCGCCGACGGGCTGGCACGGATGCGGGAAAACAAGCGCCAGCGCTACTTGACCTTCTATGAAGACGAGCACCCCATCGGGGCGCAACTCTTTGGAGCCAACCCCGAGACGCTCTCCGAGGCGGCGCGAATTGTTGAGGAGACGGGATTCGACCTGGTGGATCTGAATCTCGGCTGTCCAGCCAAACGGGTTGTGGGATCGAACGGCGGCTCCGGCCTGCTGCGCGACCTGCCGAGGATCGGCGAGATCTTCCGGGCCATTCGCAAAGCTGTCACGATACCTTTCACGGTGAAGTTCAGGCTGGGCTGGAACGACGCCGACATCGTCTGCATCGAGTTGGCGAAGATGGCCGAGGCCGAGGGGTTGAATGGTGTGGCGCTGCACGCTCGCACACGGGAGCAGGGGTACAGCGGCCAGGCGCGCTGGGAGTGGATTGCGAGGGTCAAGCAGGCGGTGACGATCCCGGTGATCGGCAATGGCGACATTCAAACTCCCGAGGCTGCGGCTGCGATGGTGGCTGAGACCGGCTGCGATGCGGTGATGATCGGACGGGCCGCGCCGACGAATCCGTGGATCTTCAGACAAATCGCGCAGTACACGGCTACAGGCAGCTACGAGCGGCCCACCGTTGCTGACCGCTATCGCATGATTCGGGCCTATTTTCAGATGTTGCTGGATGAAGCTGAGGCGACCAAGGATCTGCCGCGAGCCGCGCGGCTGGGGGAGACGGCCGGCAAGATGAAGCAATTTGCTACCTGGTTCACCCACGGTGTAGCAGGCGGAGCCAAACTAAGGCGTGCCATCTACGAGGCGCGCACGGGGACAGAGGTGCTGGCCCAGGTGGATGTGTTTTTTGCGGCCCAACTCAGCGATGGCGCGCAGCCCTGCGCGGTTCCGGAGGACGATGCGTCTTCAGAATTTCCAGCAGATCTGCTGGTCTGCGACTAGCCATTCCCAGGGTTATCGAAGCTGCGCCCGGCGACCGGAAACCGCCGGACGCGCCGATTAGTTGTTGGCCCAGAAGGTGAGATAGCTTAGCACTCCCAACCCGACGAGACCCAGCAGGAAGATGACCACGAGCCACTTCAGAAGGCCGGTTTGCGTATTCTTCCCAGGCAAGCTTCGGGTCTCAATGATCCGCGCCATCTCGATGCTGATGTTGTCGCGCCCCCCGGCTTCCAGCGCCCGCATGAGAAGACCATGGACAGCGGCCTCCACGGTGGGGCCAGAGGCCGTCGCCTCAATCACTTTGTCGGAGAGAGTGTCCCAAAGACCATCGGAACAAAGCAGTAATGTGTCGCCGGTTGCGAGTGCATGTCCTTCGATGTCAACCTCAACCTCGGGTCCAACCCCAAGGCTGCGGGTCAGTATCGAGGTGTCGGGGTGGCGATAAGCCTCTTCCGGGGTAATCAGGCTGCGGTTGAGGAGCGACTGCACGCCAGAGTGATCGGAGGTGAGTCGGTCCAGATGCCCCGCGCGCAGTAGGTAAGCCCGGCAATCTCCGACGTGACCGATCCAGGCCTGAGCCCCTTCGGCTATCTGCTGCACTAGAGCGACCACCACCGCTGTGCCCACCCGCAGTTGCGGTACCTCGTGGTCTTTGTCAACGGGCGTGATTTTTGCATTGGCCTGCTCAATGGCATCGTGGATGGCTTTCTCGGCCGGGTAATCCTCTGGAAGAGCCGCCAGATGCGATTGAATAAGCTGAACCGCCATCTGAGCCGCACTGACAACTCCCGTGTTCTCCCCTCCCACGCCGTCGGCTACGACCAGCAGATCACCCAGAGCAATGCGGACATGGAGGAGGGAATCATGGTTGACTTGGCGCAGGGTGCCTCGGTCGCACTCTTCAGCGAAGAGGATGACTGGCTGCCCAAGGACCGGTGTATCGCTCATACCTGAACCTCATATGCAGGCGAGAACCTGCACCTTACAGTTAAGCGCAAACTCTTTGAGAAAACACACAAGTCTCCCGCGGAGAACCTTCCTCATCACTGCGGCAGAAGGGTCTCGACGGTCATCTGGTTTGTTCTGTTCCGATAGTTATACATGCCGGTCATTGCGGATTGTCGCACCGCACCCTCTGGCCTCCGCATAGCATCTTGCGCTCCGGCCAGCCGGCTTGTCTCACGCTGGGACGTGAAAACAGGGAGATCCCCCGAGAGTAAACAAACTGTATTGGTAGCGCAACCGCTATTGTACACCGATGTATGAACGGCAGGGAAAAATCCGCGGCGGCCTGCGACGTGGTGGGCGAGGCGGGAATCAAACGCACAACCCCCGGCTTAGAAGGCCTATCCAAGCCAATTCCAGCACGTACTATATGTTGTCATAGATTTCTCTGTTTCAATAAGATACAGCGATTATTGCTTGTAGATTTTTACCCCCATTTATCCTCGTTTTGCACCCAGGTCCGCAAAAAATCCTCCCACAGTTTTCGAACCGCTCTTCAATAGTGCTGATTGCGCTTTTGGGCCGACTTTTCTGCAGAAGCCCGGTTCTTGATTGCCCGCGTTCCTTGATCAGAATCCTGATTCCAAGCTAACGATCGCAAATCCTCACCGGGGACTTTGTATTCGGAAGATCAGCCTTCGCGAGAGCCAAGAGGATTAAGCACGTCCACAATCGGGTTGGAGCCGAGTTGCCGGTCGCTCGGCCAGAACGGGAAAGGCAGATTTGGATAGCGCCCCAACCCCTTGTTAGCTATTAGGCAAAGTGCAAAACCATTCACATCGCCATGAATACCGGTTGAAAGCAGATCTGAAAGACTCGCCGCGTCGTCGACTGGAGTGCATTGCGAAACCTTGTCGTCTCTCCCCCCAATAGGAGTATTCTGGCCTTGCAAACAACTTTGCCATTTGAAAGGGAGCATTGACCAATGTTCATCGTGGGTTGTGTATTCCTGCTTGTAGCGCTTGCCTTAAGTATTGTGGCTCATCGTCTCAAAGTGAGATCAAGCGAGTTGGCGAAGGCGGATGCCGGCCATCCCAGCCATTCTCTCAAAGAGGAAATGCCAGAAGTAAGTTCAGGCTTTCTGGTTCGCGCTCTATCAATTGGTCCATCGGTCTCTACCGTGACGGGTCTTCTGTTTATCGTCGCTTCGTGCGTCACGTCAGTCAGAGCGGGGCAGGTGGGCGTGCCGGTAATCTATGGCAGCGTGCAGCCCTACATCATCCCCGAAGGCCTGCACACCATCAATCCCTTTGCGTCGGTGACAGAGATGTCAGTTCGCAGCCAGACCTACACCATGGTCTCCGCCGAGAATGAAGGCGAAGTCAAGGGAGACGACTCGATCTTTGCTCAATCCTCCGACGGCGTCGTGCTTACGCTGAATGTCAGCATTGTTTACAAACTGGTAGACGCCGATGCGCCCTGGGTGTATCGCCACCTGGGAACCGACTACGCCAGCAATATCGTACGTTCGGCGGCTCGATCCGCGGTGCCCGACAGCACAGCGCAATTCACCTTCGAGGAGGCCTACGCCTCAAAGCGCGCGGTGATGGCGGAGATGATTCGCACCCGCATGAATAGCTCGATTAATGAGATTCTCCGCCAATACCAAGGGTTTTCAGGCGCTGGCGTGGTGATTCAGCAGGTCTTCATCCGCGAAGTAAAGCCCTCCGCGCAACTGCTCACCGCAATCGAGCAGAAGATGACCGCGCAGCAACAGGCTCAACAGATGGACTTTACGCTCGAAAAGGAGCGCAAGGAGGCGCAGCGCAAGGCCATCGAGGCTCAGGGCATTCAGGACTTCCAAAACATCGTAACCAAGGGAATTACCGAGCCCCTGCTGAAGTGGAAAGGCATCGAGGCAACCGAAAAGCTGGCAGTTTCTCCCAATGCAAAGGTTGTTATCATCGGTGGCAAGGACGGCTTGCCGGTGATCCTCGGTCAGCAGTGATCAACCTGTTTTTGTCAAAAAATCACTGAACAAGTCTCTGCCACGACGCAACAATTACGCTGTGCTAAACAGGGTGCGGGAAGTGGGAGGACGTGCGTCAAGGTTCTGAAAAACATCCCCGGGGGCTGACGCCAATGTTGATTTCATCGGCTTTCTGCCGGGGATAATTACCCACTCCGATCGGTTTGTTGCCGACTCGTCCCTTTGATAGGTCTTCGCCCGCCCCGGATTGGATCCGATCAACCGTTCAGAGTCCTCGATTCTTGGCAACCACTCGCGGGGATTCCAATCTGCCGCAACGGGAGCCAGGTTCTCGAATCTTACCCGCGGATCGTCGGATTGGAGAATGATGATCAGTCTGCGACCGAACAGAATGTGATACCTGACTGCGCGAGCGAAATTGTCGAGCACCATTTCTGCGAAGGTCCGCAAGTCCGCTGTGCCGATCTGTGCCGCTTTCGCGAAATGATCGTAGCGACGTAGAACGAGAACAAGTCCGCCTTCATCTGGTATTGCAAGGTCCTCCCGCATGCTGTCGTTCAGCGAATCAAGGTTCTTGCCGTAATAATCCGGGAAGGATAGCCCCGACTTGAGTTCGATGTGCATTTGCTCTTCGCTCTTCCAAACACCTGCGTCGAATTCAATGATGCCGTATCCATTCGACTGGAGCCACTTCAAATCCGCCGCGAGCACTTCCGGTTGCCAATAGAGAGCCACGCCGCCATCCCGAAGGATCGTCCAATCCAATTGCTGATCACTCGCATCGTTCGCGTTGAAAAGAGCCATGGCATGGGATTATAGCGGCTACCGAGCCCGCAGTCAGACGTCCCGAGGAGTATGGTCGCCAAGTGGGAAGTCCGTCCTTGCGCTTGCCCCGGATCTGGACTAAACCTATCCGCTATCGAGCTCTGTACGTGTAGAAGCCGGTTACACAACCACGATCACGGCCCATGGCCGGTTACTCGGCCGCGACAAGCAAATGGATAAACAGGATGTTCCGATCTCGGTTACTTCCGTGCGGTATCCGGCGTTGACATCAGGGCTGATGTACCATCCTTGTCGATCGCTAGCGCGGTGCGAAAGTCACCTTCACTCGTGTAATAGTTGGCCATAGCCGTGAAGGGGGCCAGCATCCCCGGATGAGCTTCTGTCTGATCCTTCAACATGCGGAGGCCGTCTTCTGGCCTTTCACACGCTAATTTCCATGTTCCGATCTCTACCTCGGGTGCGTCGTACAGCGGTGGAGTCGGAGTGTTTGTCCTTACCGCCTCGATTGCGAAGTCGGCATTGTGTTTTACCTTGTTCTTCCAGTGAGCACATAGGGTCTCCGCCTCAGACTGCTTTCCTTCTTTTAGCAAAAGGTGAGCGAGATGCAGATCATTTTCGGACTTGATGTCGTTTCCAGCTAAACGCTCGTGTTTCAACGCGGATTGATTTCGCCGGAATATCGCCTCGGCTTCTGCCCACGCACGAGATCCCTCAAGTAACAACGCAAGTGGTAGGTCGTTCTCGTAAACGATCGCCCAGCGGTCCCATCGGCCAGGATTGTTGGAGTGTTGCTGGTAGTTGGTCCACACAGCAGCCGAGAGACTTCTTCGGAGTTCGATCTCTTTCTCTATCTCTAACCTCGCGTGGGCTTTTTGGGCTAGTCTGTCCAGTTCATTGAGTGCTTTTTCCTGCGGATCGCGTCCACCTGCGACCGAATCCTGGCGCGGTGTTTGAGTTTCCGATTTGAGCACGACTAACAGGACCAGGAAGACTAAACAGACAGATCGGAATGACCCAACGTTTGTAGTTCTCATATCGCCGATATTATTCTTTGCTTGTCTCGTGAATTGCTCGGCTTGTGACACTTTCGAAACTGTCACAACGCCTAGAACTATGCTCCGGTCGGATCGTCGGCAAGCCGTCTCCGACCCGTGATAGAGCCGCAAGGAGTCCAGCTAGGGCGAAAAGCGGATAGACTGTAGGAACACGTAATGCGCATTTCGAGTGCATTTTTAATCGTTGTAACGTTCTGCTCCCTTTGCGCCGTCACCTCGGCGCAATCGCCCACTGATGGGACGCCCGCACAAGGAACGCCTTCTGCGCAACCAACTCCCTCTGGATTGCTGCAGCCCGCCCTTGATCAAGTGCAGCAGACGGTCAGTGCATTAAAGGTGGATAAGTGGAAAAGGGGAACTGTGCGCGATGATGCTCGCGACAACATCAGCGCAATCCTGCGGGATCTGCATACGACCCTGCCGCCACTGCTGGACACGGCCGATGCTACTCCGGGAACCATCAGCAGAATGCTGCCGGTCTCGCGCAATATCGCAGCCTTGTATGACGTGCTATTGCGCGTCGTTGAAGCGGCGCGGATCACCGCGTCATCAGAAGAGTCAACGCAGTTGGAACAAGCCTTGAAGAGGTTGGGAGCCGCACGTGCCGCACTAGACGACCGACTGCAAGCGTCTGTCGTCGCTCTTGAAAAGCAGGAAGTCGATCTGCGGAGTACGCTACAAGCGAGTGAAGCCGCTAAATGCCCCACGACACCCACTTCTGCGACGCCAGGCCGCCCAAAGTCTGCTCCAAATCGAAAGGCGAAGAGGATACCCCAGCCGCCTGCAATGCCCCCGCAGCCATCTCCCTCTCCTGCCAATTCAACGCCCAAGACCCAAAACTGAAGACTGCTTAACCAATCCTGCGGTGCGGACGGACCCCCTCGCAGGATTGGGACAGGTAACCGCAGGGCTCAGGATTGGTGTAGCACCTGGTATGTCGGCGTCTCTTCCCCAACCCGGCCGGGGGCAGCCAAAATCGAGCTCTGTAGGTACGGCCGGTTGTAATTCCAGAACGAACAAGACCGATTCGAATATAGTCCGGTTGACCGAAAACGGGGCGGAATATTGTGTAATCGCATCCCAGAACTGCGATTTGCGGGAGACGGTTTTAGCCGCTTGGGATAGGCGGAGTAATCTGAGAAACTGCCTTCAGAAGGGAATTGGAATTGGCGTAATATTGGGGCAGCTTAATTCCCATTGATGTCGCGAAGTCCGAAAGGAGGGCTGAATCGATGAGGAAAACTGGATTTTGTCTGATCGCCGTAGCTCTGGCACTTGCCTTGGGCAGTATTGTTTGTTTTGCACAAGCCAATGGTGGCCAAACACTGGCGACATCTCCCGCAAAACTCACCGCTGCCGACACCCAGTTTCTTACCGACCAATGCAAGATTGGGCAGCCGGACCTCGATGTTATTCCCAAGCTGAGTGCAAAAACGCAGCACGATCTCTTGTCGCGAATTGCACAGAAGGATTGTACGCTGCTTCAACCCTTCATCGCGTCACGAAAATATTTCAGGAGCCTTGACATCAAAAAGGTCATACCGCTGCCGCCGCCGGATGGAGCCTCGATTACTTGACTGAGGAAGAGTACAAGCAGTACCTGGACATGATGAATAATGCGCCCTGGGTATAACAGCCGCTGAAGGAATCGGCGAAAGCGGAAGTCGACCAGAGAACGAAACGGCTAATTGGTGCCCCAATTCGGCGCTTTGCCGGGTTGGCAGTGATTCAGGAAGAGCTCAAAGACCGTGCGATACTTGACGTGGTCCACCACGGAAGCGCCAGCGGGGGTGCTCCAAACACCAACGAACTGAGGGGGCGAAGAGGAGACCGGACCAACTCATGCGTGTTGCGCGATTAGCAGCCTGAATAATCGACCCTCAGACCCCGTGCTTCGAGTTCAGTCCGGAATGCCGGTTAAACACTCGGAACGATCAATTTCTTACCGCCATTTACGCAAACGCCCGGTTGATGTTAGCGCTCATCTGAAAACGTGTTTTTCCGATCGGTTGCCGGCCTTGTCTCAGTTGCCTTTCGCAGCTTGATCTCAAGGTATTCGCGGTAGTTTTCCGGTGCGGGGTTTTCCTGGAGTTC
>JBEKCA010000014.1:0-58425 GCA_050015115.1 Occallatibacter sp. | reverse complement strand
CGGCGAGCAAGTCCCCCCCTCCCAGGAGCGATTCAGCCATGATCTCGATGCCTCCCTCCAGATCGAGAGCCCACTGCAAACCTGCCGTTCCAGCTCTGGCACATTTCCGGTTTGGACAACTACGCCATCCCGCATACCATGCTCGTCAGCAAGAGCGACTACGCGCAGGCCCATGGTATCGCGCCTGAAGACGTCGTCCCCTATAACCCAAGGAGGCTCGGGGTCCTCCACAATTACAGTAACCCCCTTGACTGGGTTCGCCGGCAGCGTAAATCTCGCGGTCACATCCGTCCTGCCCAGCGGCGTAACCGCATCGTTCTCGGCGAACCCAACAACCGGAACCAGTGTGCTCACGCTGACGGCAAGCACCATTGCCCCAGCCGGAACCACCACCGTAGCGATCACCGGAACCTCCGGCACGCTGGCCGCAACTGCCACCATTGCACTGACCGTCAGTTCTCCGCCGAGCTTTACCCTTGTCGCCTCCCCCGCCTCGATCTCCGTTGAGCAGGGCCTCAGCGGAAACTCCACGATGATAACCACCGTATCGGGAAGCTTTGACTCGAATGTTCTCTTTACCGTGAGTGGGCAACCAGCAGGTGTCAGCGCGGGCAGTCCTGAGTACATCCCTGCTCCCGGCAGCGGCTCTTCCACGATGAACGTGGCTGTGGCGCCAACTGTTGCCACGGGAACATACCCGATCACCGTGACCGCGACAGGGGAAGGTATCACTCAAACGACTACGGTCTCTCTGACCGTGCTACAGTCTACAGCCCCTGCCGCGTACTTTAGTGGAGTAGATACCGTGCTGGCGAATGGGTACGGCGGTCCCGCTGACGTTGCCGTCGATAAAAACGGCAACGTCTATATCGCCGAATATGACGGCAGCTCGCTAGACGAGATTTTGGCGGTCAATGGCAGTATCTCCGCCTCCTCTCCTATACGGACTCTGACTACATGCGATTGTATGGGCGTCGCGGTGGACGGAAACGGCAACGTCTATTTTATCGATTATGAATCAGTGAAGGAGATGCTGGCAGTCAACGGCAGCATCCCATCCTCGCCGACAATTAGAACCCTTGCTGGCTCTCAACTTCCAGAGGGTGTCGCGGTGGACAAAAGCGGTAATGTCTACTTTACCGATTACATCTATGGAACGGTGAGTGAAATTGTTGCAGTCAATGGCAGCATCCCAACCTCACCCACCGTCAAGGTGCTAGCTAGTGGATTCAATGGCACCGAAGAAATAGCCGTGGATGTTAGCGGCAACCTCTATGTTGCCGGGGAAGGTGGAGTGCAGGAGATTGTCGCGGTCAACGGCAGCATCCCACCCTCGCCCGCCATCATCGCAATTCCCGGTGGTGCATACGGAGACAGGGGCGTTGCGGTAGACGCCAACGGAGACGTCTACTTCTCGGATGACGGCCATGAGGTCGTGAATGAGATTCTGGCAGTGAATGGCAGCATCCCGGCTGCTCCAACGATGGGAACGGAAACGTCTTTATTGTCGATCTTCAAGGCAACCAAGTGATCAAGGAGACGCCGTCGGACGGAACTTACATTCAAAGTACGTTATCAACAAGCAAACTAAGTTATCCCCATGCAGTAGCCGTGGATGCCGGCGGCGACGTCTATGTCTCCGATGGCGCAAATATGCGGGTATTGAAGGAAGATTTAGCCGATGCGCCGAGTCTGAGTTTCGCCACCACGGCCGTAGGTTCAACCAGCGCCGACAGCCCACAGACAGTTACGGTGGAGAACGTCGGCAATGCCGCACTGAGCTTCCCGATTCCTTCGACCGGAAACGACCCGAGCATTGCGGCGAACTTCACGCTGAACAGCAGCGGGGCCTCAGCTTGCCCTTTGGTGAGCGCCGGTTCCTCGACGGCCAGCACTCTGATGGCCGGAGCATCCTGCCAGCTACCCATCAGCTTCTCGCCCATCGCAGCGAGCGCTCTCAGCGGCTCACTGGTACTGACGGACAACAATCTGAATGCTGCTGCACCGGGCTACGCAACACAGAGCATCGCACTCAGTGGCACTGGTATTCCCGCGCCAAGCTTCACCCTGGGAGCTTCGCCCAACTCGCTGACCCTCGTTCAAGGGGCATCCGGAACATCAACTCTGTCCGTAACCAAACTGAACGGATTCACCGGCAGCGTAACTTTGGCCGCATCAGGGTTACCCAGCGGCGTCACCGCGGTTTTCGCAACCAACCCAACCACAGGAAGCAGCGTACTCACGCTGACAGCCAACAGCGCTGCCACAACCGGAACGGCAACGCTCATGATCAAGGGAACCTCAGGCAGCCTTACCGCATTAACAACGATTGCTTTGACCGTCAATCCCGCGCCAAGCTTCACCCTGAAAGCTTCGCCCAACTCGCTGACCCTCGTTCAAGGGGCATCCGGAACATCAACTCTGTCCGTAACCAAACTGAACGGATTCACCGGCAGCGTAACGTTGGCCGCATCAGGCCTAGCCAGTGGTGTAACAGCATCGTTCGGCACCAATCCGACCACCGGGAGCAGCGTGCTCAAACTGACGGCCAGCGCTTCGGCTACCACTGGGACGGACACCGTTACGGTTAAAGGAACCTCGGGGGCACTGACGGCAACCACTACGATTGTGCTGACGGTCAATCCTCCGCCAACATTCACTTTGAGCGTCTCACCCACCTCTCTGACCGTGACCCAGGGTGCGTCGGGAACGCCCACCATTACGGTTACCGGCCAAAACGGATTCATCGGCAGCGTATCTCTGACTGCATCAGGCTTGCCCAGCGGTGTGACTGCATCGTTTGCTGCCAACCCCGCCAGTGAAAGCAGCGTGCTTACGCTGACCGCAAGTAGCACCGCCACCATCGGAACGGCGACAGTTACGATCAAAGGAACCTCCGGCAGCCTAACGGCCAGCACATCGATTGCCTTGACAGTGGGCTGTACGCCCACCACAATCACTCCCTACATTTCAATCAATGGAGGTTCAACTTGGACCGAGGAATCCAGCACAACGGTAAGCTCCACCTCAACGGTTGTGGACCTCGGACCGAAGCCAGTCAGCGGCGGATCATGGAGCTGGACCGGCCCCAACAAGTACACATCCACAGAGCGTCAAATCAATAGCGTTCCCTTGACAGTAGGTGCCGACTCGTATGTCGCCACTTATACCAATACCAGCGGATGCAAGAGCACCCAGACGTTTACGATCAACGTCAAGTAGGTGGACCGGTCGGGTCACAATTCAATCGATCAGCTATTCGAGCCGATCCCCCTGCGGGGCCGGCTTGATCTTGCAGGCCTTTCCAAGGGCTGAGAACGAGCAATAATTTCTGTCTCAGGCGAATCAGAAGGATTACCCCGTGGTAAGTTGGACGATGAAAGTGAGGTGAGAGGAATGCCAGACTGCCGGTCCCATAGCGGTCCATTACCGTGAGCCGAGGGGACTAATAAGGGACTGAGGGAGCCCCTGTCCGCAAAGAATCAATCAGTTAGCTCGGTTGGCTTTTCACGGCGATAACGCGGGAAAAGCCTCGTGGCAGCCGCCATAATTGCCGGTATCCAGGCATTCGCCGCCGTCTGCACCTGTTGAAACGTACCGCCCACGTCGCTGGTCGCATTTTGCGCGTGCGTTGTCGCGACGGTAGACACTAAGCCTGTTGCCACAAGAATGGCCCTTTTATTCACCAGATTCGCTCTCTAGAACGTCTTACCGTCTGACTGGACGCAGAAGCAATGGTTGGAACGAAACGCGACGCACCGCGCTGAATACGACCTGCCCTATTCCCGAGGGGCCATGATCGCACTATGGCTCAATGACCGCCTGCGAAAAGATTCCGAAGAGCGAGGCTCTCTGGATGAACGGATGGTCACTCTGGTGAAGGATCATTCGGATGCATTACTGACGACCGAAAATCTTCTTTCAACACTTAGCGCGGATCTATCGCCTCACGAGGCTGGCGAGCTTCGGTCATTTGTGGAGTCGGGCACAAGCATTTCACTCCCAAGTGAGGTCCCCGACGGTTGTGGAGATCTGGTGCGGGAGGAAACTTCGACACCGCGCTACGTCCGTGTAAAGCGGCAATGCACTGCGCTGGTTTCACGTTCCAGGCGTTAATCCGTCTTCTTTTCGCAGGATTGAGATCGAGCCCCAAGCACCGACGATGGGCTCTACCCCAGCACCGCCGAGAGCACCAGCGTCATCGCCAGCCCGGCTATCGACAACACTGTCTCCAGCACCGTCCAGGTTGAGAGCGTCTCCTTGAGGTCCATCTTGAAGAAGGATTGGATCAGCCAGAAGCCGGGGTCGTTGACATGCGAGAGAATCAGTGAGCCAGTGCCGGTGGCCAACACCAGCAATTCAGGCCGCACGCCGGTCTGCGCCGCCATTGGAGCCAGAATCGCCGAGGCCACGGCCATGGCCACCGTCGCCGAGCCCATCGATACGCGGACCACCGCGGCCAGCAGCCAGGCCAGCACCAGCGGCGGCATGTGCGCGCCGAGAGCCAGGCTCACCGTCGACTGGGCCGCTCCGGAGTCACGCAGAATGCCGCTCAGGCCACCAGCGGCGGCGAGAATCAGCAGAACCTGCGCGATGGGTTCAAAGGACTCGGATGTTAGTTTGCGCAAGAGTTCGCGGCCATGATGTCGGCCGGTCTGGATACGTCCGCCCAACGTAACGAGCGCGGCCAAAACGGCGATCAGCAAGGCGACATCGGCGCTGCCGACGAAGTGCAGAATCTGATTGGCAACGCCGCCCGGTGAGGTGAGCGTGTCGGCCCAACTGCCTAGGAAGATCAGCGCTACGGGCAGCAGAATCGCCGTTGCAGCGCGGATGGGACCGGCTGGCAAAGGCACAACCTCCGCTCTCGGCGCGAAGATCGTATCAGGGCACGACTTTAGTCGTGCCGTAGCTTGCAAAGAATGAGCCGGGGCTTCAGCCCCTGAGGTATGCGTTACTGGGGAGAGTACCGCCCCTTCATCCCGATGCTCAATTTCCAACTCCTCGGCCTCAGTTGACACAAAGAGCGTCTCTGCCGCTTCGGCCAAAACCGGCAGGCCCTTGGCCTTGCGCTTCTCCCACCGGCGCATCATGAGCCAGCCCAGCACAGGCCCGGCCAGCGTCGCGGCCGGCAATCCGACGGCGAGGCCAAACAAGATTGTCCGCCCCAGGTCGGCGTGGAACTGCGTCGCCGCCAGCATCGCCGCCGGATGCGGCGGCAGCGTGCCATGCACGATGGAGAGCCCGGCCAGCAGCGGAATTCCAACCAGAATCGGCGGCCGTCCGCTGCGCCGCGCGGCCTCGGCCACGATCGGCATCAGCAGCACCAGGCCCACTTCAAAAAACACCGGCATCCCGACCAGAATGCCCATGCCCATCAGCGCCCAGGGCAGGCCGCGCGGCCCGCAGCCATCGGCCAGCGCCCTGCCCAGCGCCATCGCGCCGCCCGAACTGGCCAGTAAGCGGCCTAAGATAGCGCCCAGTCCGAGCACAATGGCGATATGGCCGAGCAGATTTCCCACGCCGCCGGTGAACGAGAGTGGAACCTGCTTGAGCGGCATTCCCGAGCCCACTCCGAGCGCAAAGGCCGCCACGGCCAACGACAGCGCCGGATGCAGCCGAACCCTGGCGATGAGGATCAGCAGAAGAAGAACCGTTCCAGCGGCGCAGGCTACTAGGAACAAGTCGTGATGGGAGGCAACGCCCACCGGCAGATTATTCCACATCGGACCATGAAGTCAGGAAGCCGCATCTCGTTGCACCACATCGGGAAGCGCGCCTCCTGAATCGGGCCTTGAAAACGACGATTTGCGCCTGTGTTCCCGCGCACGTTTTTTGCTTGCACGCCTCTGCTACCATAAGGATGATTGCGGTTCCTGCCGTCCGTCAGGCTGTATGCTTGCGCTCAAGTGCCCGTGCACGGAGGCGGCTAGAACCGAAGCAGCCCAAATCAGGTTTCAGAACCTCGAAGGAGAATCCTCTATGCCTCTAGTCTCCATGCGGCAACTACTCGACGAGGCCGCCAAGGGCGGTTATGGCGTCGGCGCATTCAACGTTAATGATATGGAACAGATCCAGGCCATCATGGCCGCCGCCAAGGAAACCAAGTCGCCGGTCATCGTTCAGGCCAGCCGCGGCGCACGCCAGTTTGCCGAAGATCTCTATCTCTTCAAGCTGATCCAGGCGGCTGCGGAGCTCAATCCCGAGATCCCCATCGCCATGCACCAGGATCACGGCAACAGCTTCGAGACCTGCAAGAGCGCCATCGACCTGGGCTACACCAGCGTCATGATGGATGGCTCACTGAAGGCCGATGGCAAGACCCCGGCCACCTTTGACGAAAATGTCGCTGTGACCAAGCAGGTGGTTGAATACGCTCATGCCCGCGGCGTCACGGTCGAGGGCGAAATCGGCGTGCTGGGCGGCGTGGAAGACGGCCACGGAGCAGGCGGCAGCGGCCTCGATCACATCACCGATCCCGACCAGGCAGTCGAGTTTGCCGAACTGACCGGCGTTGACGCTTTGGCCATCGCCATCGGCACCAGCCATGGCGCTTATAAATTTACCAAGAAGCCAGACGGCTCGGTGCTCAAGATGGATGTGCTGCTCGCGATCCACAAGCGCCTGCCCCACACCCACCTGGTGATGCACGGCAGCTCGTCGGTGCCCAAGGACCTGCAGGACATCATCAATCAGTACGGCGGCAAGCTCAAAGAGACCTGGGGAGTGCCGGTCGAGGAGATCCAGCTCGGCATTCGCAACGGCGTGCGCAAGATCAACGTCGACACCGACAATCGCCTCGCCATCACCGGCGCAATCCGCAAGGTCTTCGCCGAGACACCTGAAAAGTTTGACCCGCGCGACTATCTGAAACCGGCACGCGAGGCCATGAAGAAGGTCGTCGCCCAGCGCATGGTGCAGTTTGGCCAGGCCGGACACGCCGGCGACTATGCGCCGATTTCGATCGCCCAGATCGCCAAAGGCTACGCCGACGGCACTCTGAGCACACAGCCCCTGGTCGCCGCCAAGTAACTCCGGCAGACCTGTTCGGCAAAGAACAAAGGGCCACTCCGCGGTTGCGGAGTGGCCCTTTCAATTTCGGCGGCGGATTTCTTTCTTACGGTCGAAGCAGGGACCCGGATCGTAGATTCAGCTCCTGTCTAGTGGTGAGAACTGCCGCTACTGGAACTGCCGCTGGAGCTAGCAGAACTGGAACTGGATGAACTAGAGCTGGAGCTGGAAGCGCCCGAGCTGCCGGTTCCTCCGCTGCTATGGGAAGCAGCGCCAGATGCGCCAGCGCTGGAGCCACCACCAGACCCTCCATTGGCTCCGCTACTGCGGGAACTGCCCCCACTCATCCCAATGCTTCGTGCCTGGAGGCTTCCGCTGTGATTGTTGATCGGGGCAAACACGGTCACGCTTTTGCCTCCGCGCATCTCCTCTCTCTGCATCATGAAGCTTTGCGTCTTCTGATCGAAGGTAATTGGAACACCCTGTGCCTTGGCTAGTTCACCCTTGGCGAGGGCCGCATCCTTGATCTGGTGTGCTTCCATGTGTGGTTCGTCCGCGCGAGCAAGCGATGGCATAGCTGCGGCGCGAAACGGTTTTGGAGCTTCTTTCAGTAGTTCGAGAGAGCGAATATCCGGAGTCTCGATACGTTCAATCGTATGTCCGTCCTTGTTCACGGCAAAGATGGCGTTCTTTCGATTGACTGGGAGCCGGTCTTTCACATCGTTTGGGTGGATTGGGACAAAGGCCACCGTGTGACCGTATTTAACCCACTGGACCGGCGGATGGTGATGCCTTCTACCCACCACCCACACATATCGATGCCCCCTGTAGAGCCAGCTTCCCGAATGGCAAACGGCCCACCTCCACGGCTCTCCGAATGACAAGTCCACAGGATAGGATGCCTGCGTACCGTCTGGAAAAACGGTTCTTGCGATAGCCATTCCATAACCGCCAGGTCCGCAAGGAAAGAGATATTCCATGAAATATTCCATGTCTTGGGCTTGGCCCGGCGTGGTCGCGGCTTTCGGAGAACCCACGAATCCGATCTTGCGGCCAGACTGGGAAGCTTGCGCGGACGGAGTAGTGGAATCGGAGCGTGCAGTCTCTGTTGTCTGAACAGATTCGGCTGCCGCCGGTTCCCAGCAGGTGCCGTAAGGTTCGCATTCGAAGAAATTGCCTTTACCCTGCATCTCGGCCATGCCCGGAAGGGGCGTGTCGAGTCCGGAAGCCTTCATCACCTGGGACATTGCTGCTAGACGTTCGGAATAACGCGAAGCGACCCACGCATCCCAGGCTGCGAAATCCGGGGGGTGTATCGGTCCCGCGTCGAGGACTCTGCGGCCGTTTTTGAAGTAGAGGGTCTGGCCCGGAGTCACAAACTCCCGATCGGCTCCAGTCAGAGCCAGAGCTCCCTTATTTGGCGAAACGACGCTGATCCCATCCACGTAACTGCTCACCCTGAGATCGGTCGATTCCGGATATTTCGTCAAGATGTCGTCCGTAGGGGTTCGCAGAAGGAACCACTCCCCGGAAACGTAAGGACGGACATGCAGAGTGACAGTTCCAGTCAACAGGGCAACTTCGGTATGTGGGATGCCGCTTGTCGTGCTCAAATCTTTGAATGTAAGCACCGAGTTTTGGCCGAGGTAGAGAGTTGAGGCGTCTTCGAATTCGATCTCCGCGCGCCCGTCCCCCGTGACAAGGCTAAAGCCCGATTCAAGGGGAAGATTGGCAACAGCGATCTCCCAGGCCGAGTGTTTACCTCGCTCCTTTTCAGTGCCACGGGAGATGCGCACATCGCCATCGACATAGCTGATACGGGCAATTTGCGGATAAATCGTGTCCGAATGCACTTGTCCCATGATGAGGAGAGCGCTTTTTTTGAGCTTCTCTGAGGAGTCGCCGTCAAGAATCTCCTGAATCTGCATAAGGGCGCGCTCTCGGTCTTGTTGCATCAGCGAAGCCAGAGCCAGCAGCTTGAGGTCGTCGGTCTGTTGAGCCTGAGGTTGAACCGGCTGGCCCGATTTGGCATGAACTTCAATTTCCAAAGCACCGCATTCGTCAATCCATTTGCTGCCCCTGTGTTCCCGGCGAAGTTCGCCGCAGGTGTCGAGCGCCTGGCTGCCATTGCCCTGCTTGTTCTCGGCATACGCCTTCCAATAGAGCGCTGCATCGGCGTGGTCGCCCGCTTCAGCTACGATCTTGGTGAAGACCACGACAGCATCAGCCCAGCGGCCAGCGTTGATGGCGCGCACTCCGTCCGCATAGGCACTGCTGTCAGGCGTGTCGCTCGAAGCAGAGCCGCCTGCCGATTCGATGGGAGTGCTTTCGGACAACAGGTTTTGCCCCATCGTAATTTGTGCATCCAGCACCGGTGGCAGATAAGCCACACCCGACAACACTAAGGCGAGAATTGCGACTTTGGTTCTCATACTGTCCCTCCCTTAGGGCGATTGGTTCTTTCCTGTTCATGATCCGGGATTCTGGAACGTAAGACGCGCACTTCAAACAGCAAGCCGTCCGTCTTCATCTCGTCCTGGAGCCGGGTAATCGCTGCGGCGTTCAGTCCGCCCGGTTGGTTGGCAAGTTCGGCAAGAAGCTGGTCCAGATGGTCCAATGCTTTCGTCACAGCAGGGTCCCCCGTCTTCTCAGCCTCTTGGCGGCATTTGCGATTGGCTTCGAGCAGATCCCGGGCCTCATCGCGCAGCGGCGAAATGATCTGTGAGTCCTCGGCGTCGGCATGCTTGAGCTCCACCAACAAACGCTCAGAGCGGTCCAGTTGGTCGCCCAAAACCACCACAACAACGTGCTCCTGCGGGCGTATCGCGTTTTGCTGAGTCTGTGCAGGAATCTTTCCCGCAGCTGTCTGCGTTTGCTTGTGCTCCCACAAGCGACCGGTGTAGAAGGCGCAGGTAACCAGCAGAGCGCTGGCGGCTGCATAACTCAAACCTCTCCACAACCAGCCACGCATCCAGCCTTGCCTCTGCCTCTCGTAAACAGGCGGCAACAGCGCGATCGATTCCCACACCCTTGCGCCATATCCGGCATCGCGAGCAGGCGGCTCAACTCCGCCAAATTCCGCCAAATCGCTCTGCAACGCCGCATAGACCTGCGCGCACTCAGCACAACTCTCAAGATGCCGGTTCACATGCGTGCCGGGCTCGTCTTTACTGTAGAAACGTTCGACTAGTTCCTCTTCCGTCAGATGCTTCATCTCTTCACCCTCAAGTTCGCCAGCCGGCTCCGCAGCTTTTGTATGGCGCGAAATACAGCTTGCTTCGCCGCATTCGGAGCGATGCCCAGCGCGGCGGCGATCTCCTCAGTCGTGCAATTTTCCATATGCCGCAGCACAAACGCGGTTCGTTCCGTGGCCGTAAGGGAGCGCATTGCATCCCGCTGCATCGCACCGATCTCGCCGCTCAACAAAAGCCGGTCTGGACCGGCGGCCACGTCCGCCACCTGCAACTGGTCCTGCTCCGGATCGTTCGCATTGCCAACCCGGCCGGAGTCATTCCCGTCGCGCTGTTGGATCTTGTCCAGCGCGCAATGCACCGCGATCCGGTAAATCCAGGTACCGAAATTCGATTTCGACTCGAAGCTCTCCAGCTTCCGATAGCCGCGCAAGAACGCCTCCTGCACTACGTCATCCGCATCGGCCTCATTGCCGGTGATGCGAAACGCCACCCGAAAGAGGCTTTGGCTATGGCGCATGACTAACGCGCCGTATGCCTCTTTGTCTCCGGAGAGTACAGCCCGGATCGCCGCGTGGTCGTTCTTATCCATGCGAACCATTAGACACCCGTTATCCAGGCGCGGTTAGGAGAGATTGATAGCGTGGCCGCCGGGTAAACCTGATCGGAAAAGACAAAGGGCCACTCCGCAGATACGGAGTGGCCCTTTGTCTTGGACTTCAAAGATTCACGATGTGGCGTTAGCGCCCCTTGTGAGTCCTTTCGCTTTGCTATCTCTTGTGCTTGTCGTTGTGAATCTGCTGGCTGTTTTTGTTTTCTTCCTTGTTGGCCTGCTGCTTCTGCTGTTTGGTCAGTGCGCCCCCGTTGGCAGTGCGCTCATTGTGGACCTGCTGGGCCACCTTCGCCTGGTTCCTATTGGTCTGAGCCGCCTGGCCCGCGTTCATCTGCCCGCTGCGCAAGCCGTTGGCTGTGCGCTGCTGCTGGTTAGCTTCGCGGTCGTCCACCTCGTTCGGCTTCACAGTGTTCCCATTGTGCTTCTCGTTGTAGATCTGCTTGCTGGCCGCGTTCTGTTCACCGTTGATCTGCTGCTTCTCCTGGCCGGTGAGTTTGCCGCCGTTGGCTGCGCGATCATTGTGAATCTGCTGGTCGATGTGCGACTGCGTGCGTTCCGCCCTTGCAGCTTCGCCTGATGTCATCTGACCGCTGCGCAATCCGTTGGCGATGCGCTGGTCCTGATTGGCCGCGCGCTCGTTGGGGTGGTAGTTGCTTCCCGCCGCTCGATCAGCCGAGGAGATGGGATGCGAGGCGATGTGCTGCTGCGCAACCTGATGATAAGAGTTGGTACTCGCGGCCGCCGTGGTTGCAGGCGCGCCATGATTCACTGAAGCGAGCTGCGAGCGGTCCTGAGAGGCGAAGTGCTCATGCTGCATCTGGTCGCCGGTGGGCTGGACATGATTCTCGTGTGCCGCCTGCATCTCCATCGGCGAGGGACGAGCCGAGATGCCCGCACCGCCGTTGTAGCTGACGTGATTTACATTAACGACCGTATTCTGTTGAACGATCGTGCGGTTCTCGTAGACGTTGGTCACGTGTACGCCGCCAAAGTTCGCCACGGCGCTGTTGTAGGCAAAGACCCCGCCGCGCCATTCGCCGCCGCAGAAGCCGATGCCGCCATAGCCGAAGCCGTAGTTAACTCCGCCATAGAATCCGATGTGTGGTCCCCAATAGCCGGGATGCCATCCATAGGCGCCACCCGCAAATCCCCAGTAGCCGGGTGTCCACAAAACGCCAACCGACGGCGGCTGCACCCAGACGCCCGGAACCCAGTAATAACCCGCATCGCCGTAAGCCCAGTAGCCGGGTGTCCAGTGATAGCCAGGAGCAGGCAGCGGAGGCTGCACGTAGACGGGTAGGGCCGGAGGAGCAAAGCCGACCGAGATAAAGACGCCCGCATTCGCTTGCGGGGCGGGCAGCAGCATGAGAGCAACGACCGGTACGGCAAGCAGCAGAGAGTGGATCTTTGAGCGAAGAGACATTCTGATTTCTCCATCTACCGGACAGTGGGAGGCTTAGAGGCTCCTCGGCCGACCGGGTTGTTTGGGTCTGTTTCCTGAAACACAGGTTTCAAATAATTGTTGCTGAGAAACTTTAGCTGGTGATGGAGATGTCATGCAAGCTGGATCGTCCGGCAGGGTATATGAGTAGGAACCGGACCGCATTGGTCCGCAATCGAGTCCGGTTCGGCGATGCGATTGCTGGCCAGGAGACCGGCTACTTTCGCTGCGGAGTTTTCTGCTCTGAAGTAGTTAAGAATCCTGGCGCGGCTGCGTCTCACTAATGTGGGACTCTGCTGGGTAGATTTCGGCGAATGACTCGTCGGGCGATGTCGCCGGCCAGCCGATCATGACCAGGAAGACATCGAACACAAAAAGCCCGATGGCGATGTCGTTGAAAAGCATCGCTTGAGGCAGAGCGGGCCAGAGTTGATTGGCGGCCCAAAAGAGGAAGGCGATGGCTAGCAGAATCGCCTTCACCACCTCCATTGGAACTGGACGGTGCGCGCTCTCGTAGACAAGGTAGGCGACAGCGATCATGAAGAGTGGAAATGCACCCAGAACGGCATGCGCCCCGGCGGGAAAGAGCTGCGGGAGAGCGTCCCAGGCGAAGAGCGCGGCTACGCTCGCCAGCGCGACAAGGCCGAGGATGACGGGAAGGGCCCGGTGGGCGCGGTCCATACGACTGAACATGCGCTATTTTCGCCCATTCTTCGTAAAGGGGCCGTAAGGAGGATGGTTGCGAAGAGCCAGACCGCTGTCACGATCTGCCAACAATCGTCACTATGTTTCAAGGAGTTGAACCATGCTAGAACGGGTCGTGCTAAACACCAAAGCGCGTTCACGCCGCGTTCCCTCCATCAAGAGTCTGCTCAAGGATGTCGATCCGAACCTGCCGCGCATCTTCGTCCCCTGGGCGCTCCAGCATCCACAGCATCTGCCGGCGTTTTTCCGCCTGGCGCGGGCGCACCGGCAGACCAGCCGCATGAGAGATGAGGCCCTTGAGCGTGGAATGCAGGTGCCTCCGTTTCTCGTTCTCAGCGTGACATCGCAATGCAATTTGCGCTGCACAGGCTGTTTTGCCGGAGCGGTCGGAATCACTACCGGCACGCCGGCTGCGCGGCAACCTCTCAAGCGGCAACCTCTCAATCTGTCCGACTGGCACCGAGTAATCTCGGAAGCCGCAGCAGTGGGCGTGATGGGATTTGTGATCGCAGGCGGCGAGCCATTTCTGTTGCCGGGAATCGCTAACCTCATCCGCGACTTTCCCGATCGTATGTTTCTCATCTTCACCAACGGTACAGCTCTGCACGACCGCGACTACAAGATCTTGAAGAGCTGCCGCAACACGGCCGTTGTCGTGAGCCTTGAGGGAGATCGCGAACTGACCGACGAGCGCCGGGGCTGTGGTGTCTATGAAAATGCACTGCGCTCGCTCGACCGGCTACGCGCCACGGGTGTGCTGACGGGCCTTTCCATCACCGTGGGCGCTGCAAACATCGACTACTGGACCGATGAGAAGAGAATCGATGCGATGATGGACCGCAGCGGCCCGCTTGCATTTTTCATTGAGCAGATTCCTACGGGCGAAGGCGGCGGCGTTGTGGTTCCATCCATTTCTGAGGAAAAGCGGCTGCGCTTCCGCGAGACCGTGCTTCGTTATCGCGGCCGTGAGACGGGCGCTGCCTATCTCGTGCACTCACCCGCCGACGAGGAGTTCTTTGGCGGCTGCGTCGCTGCGGGACGAGGCTTCGCGCACGTCACACCGGCCGGCGATTTCACGGCCTGCCCTTTTTCAGCGCTGGCAACGCATAACGTGAGCACTTCGACAGTCTCCGAGGCCCTCGCCGGTTCCTTCTTCACCATGATTCGCGACAACGGGTCCATGCTTGAGACACACGACCACCCCTGCGCTCTCTCCGCAAATGCTGACAAGCTAGAGACAATGGCGGCAAGCCTCGGCGCATACCGCACAGACGGTGCCAATCCAGCGTCTGAGCACAAGCTGGTCGAGTTAGCCGTTACTTAGAAAACCGTTGTGGCGGGACTGTAGGTCTCAGTCAATTCGAGGCAGAGTTGCGTTGAAAAAACTACGCAGCCTTCCTCTTTGCGCGCGTACCGCGCCAATAGAGAATAAGTCCCAACAGAATCGCAGCGAGCGTGCCGCCGCCGAGCCTGAGTTCATAGAAGAACGTGTTGGAAACTCCCCCGGGAGGAACGAGCGAAACGAAAATGCCGGCGAAGACAACAATGAACCCCAGGACGCCGCAGATCCAAACGCCTGCAATTCCTCCAGGCACCAGCACCGCATCCGGATTCTCACTGCGGTCTTTGCGCCGAGCCAGCTTGATGACGGCTGCGAACATATAGAGGAACGGAATGAAGTAGAGGATGATGGCTGCATCGATCAGGAGTTGGTAAGCTTCGGCTACTGTTCGGCTCTTGATTTGACTCAAAAGCAGAATTGCACCAGATATGCCAGCTTGCACCAGGATTGAAACCCACGGCGTCTTCCAGCGCGGATGAATCTTGCCAAACGCCGCCGGTAAGTATCGGTCGATTCCCACCACGAAAGGCACGCGGGCGATGCCTGCCACAGTTGATCCCACGCCGCCTGCATTTCCAGCGGTGGCCAGAATCGCAGCCAACATTCCCAGAAAACCCAGTTTCAGCACAGTCGATCCGATGGCAATGGCATAAAAGACGCCGCTCTGTGGGTCGATGTCCGATGCGGGCACCAGCGAGAGAATCGCGAAGGTTCCGGCAATGTACATAAGAGCAATCAGCGCGCCCGCGCCGAAGACGGCCCGAGGAAGGTTTCGCCGAGGATCACGCACCTCTTCGCTCATCGTTGAGACCAACTCAAGACCGGTGAAGGCAAACGCGATCTGCGACCAGAAGTTGACCGTATCCCAATTCCATGTGGGCATCATGTTGGCCATGGTGAAATGAGTCGCGGAACCGTTGTGCAGCGCGACGACCGCCGCGATGCCGGAGAGCATCAGCAGGGGAACATAGGTGCCGATACCGCCGGCATTCTGAAGCCACTTACCAATGTTCAGTCCGACGATGTTGAGCAGCACGGCGACCAGCAGCATGGCCAGAGAGACGAACAGTAAGAAGGTGCGATCTTGCGCGAGAGCCACCGCACGGCCGCCGACGATGTATGCGCTCATTGACGCGCTGGCGAGCAGCAGTCCGGGAAAGTAGAAGACGGTATAGATCCAGTAGGTCCATCCGGCGACGAATCCGTGAAAGGGGCCGAATGCCTCCTTGGACCACGAGTAAAGCCCACCCTCGTTCGGAAACCGCGAAGAGAGTTCGTTGATCACCAGCGCCCCGGGCACGAAAAAGAAGACCGCGGCCAGAACCCATAGGCTGATCGATGAGGTCCCGTTATGCCCTGCGGCGGCGATCCAGCGCGGCCCGAGCACCGTGGCGATGTTGAAGAGCAGCACATCCCAAAAGCCCATGGTTTTGCGCAACTGCGATTTGGAATCGAGTGCGCCGGGCGTCGAAGCCGTCATAAGTTCACCTTGAGTTCGGCGAGGGAATTGAACCTGTAATGGAGATCATAACTGGTTCCAGATCGGACTTTCGACACTAAACTGCAGGCGCAATCGAGGCTTGACGAGCGCCATTGGCCAGCGCGTCCACTTCCTGGTCCTTGTACTGAAGCTGGTAAAGCTTCCAGTAGAGGCCGCGCTGGGCCAGCAGTTGCTGGTGCGATCCCATCTCGCGCAACTGCGCCTTGTGCATCACGAGAATTGTATCGGCCCGCTGCACGGTCGAGAGCCGGTGCGCGATCAAGACGCTTGTCCGGCCCTCGACCATGCGCTCAAGTGCTCCGCGAATGCGCAACTCGGTATCGGTATCGACGCTTGATGTGGCTTCGTCGAGGATCAGAATGCGCGGGTTGCAGGCCAGGGCACGGGCAAAGTTGATGAGCTGCTTCTGGCCGGTCGAAAGCGAGTTGCCGCGCTCCTGCACTGGCTCGTCAAATTGATTGGGAAGACTCTCGATGAAGTCCAGCACATTGACGTCGCGCGCGGCCTGGCGCAGACCTTCGCCGGTGATGGCCTCGTTGCCAAAGCGGATGTTCTCGGCCAGCGTTCCGGTGAAGAGAAAGGGGTCCTGCAGCACGACGGAGAAGTGCTGGCGCAGTGCGGTCAGATCCTGCTGGCGCAGGTCGATCCCGTCGACAAGAATCTGCCCGGCAGTGACGTCGTAAAAGCGCATCATCAGGCTGATCAGTGTGGTTTTGCCTGCGCCGGTGTGGCCGACGATAGCCACCGTCTGGCCGGGCTCGACGACAAAAGAGACGTCTTTGAGAACCCACTCGATGCCGGTGATCGCGGCTAATCCTGCAGCCGGGGATTTGCTGGCGACGGCCCGGTCCACGGCGGCCTTCTGTTCGTCGGTCAGTTTTTGATATGTGAACCAGACGTGGCGAAATTCAATTCTGTTTGTCCCGTCGCCGGCGAGCGGATTGACGGGCGAGACAATCTCCGGCTCGGTGTCGAGAAGTTTAAAGATGCGTTCGCTGGCGGCCATCGCCGATTGCAGGATGTTGTACTTGTCGCTCATGTCCTGAATCGGCCGCCAAAAGCGAAGCGAATACTGCACGAACATATTCAGCACGCCAATCGTCACCACGCCCGAGAGCACTCCGAAGCCGCCGCGCCAGATAACCAGAGCGATGGCGATGGCCGAGAGCAGATCGACCGCCGGATAAAAAAGAGCGTAAGCGAAGATGGTGTCCTTGAATGCGATCATGTGCTGGCGATTGACGTCTTCGAAGTCGTCAAAGGCGCGCTGTTCGCGGTTGAAAAGCTGCACCACGCTCATGCCCGAGATGTGTTCCTGGGTGAAGCTGTTGATGCGGCCGATTGCGGTGCGGACACGGCGGAAGCTCGAGCGAACGTGATCGCGGAAGAGGCGCGTAACGACGAGAATCAGCGGCAGCACGCTGAAGGCCAGCAAGGCCAGCCACCAGTTAATCCTCAACATCAGAATGGCCATGAATGTGAGGTTCAGCGAGTCGTCGATGATGGCCAGCACGCCTGCGGTGAACATCTCGTTGATGGCATCGACGTCCGAGGTAATGCGCGTGACCAGACGGCCCACCGCGTGCGTGTCAAAGAAGCCGATATGCATCCGCTGCATGTGGCGGAAAATCTCGCGCCGCAGGTCAAACATCAGCTTCTGGCCAGTCCATTGCATCAGGTAGGTCTGGATGAACTGGAAGAGATAAGCGCAGAGCAGCGCCCCGAGATAGATGGCCGCCAGCCGTGTTATGCCCTGGTAGGGATCGTTGGGGAGCACCCTGCCCAGCCAGTTAGTCTTGCGCAGCCATTGGACAAGAAACCCGCCGGACTGCGACGGGTTTGCGCCCACCGTGAAGTAGCGGTCAATGCCGACCATTACCAGGTAAGGGCCGGCGACGTCACAGAGAGACTTGAGCGAGATCGCCAGGGTCGAGATGATCGCCTGAATCCAGTAGGGGCGCAGGTAATTGCCAAGCCTGCGGATGAGGCGCGAGTCGTAGACCTTGCCCGTCACTTCATCATCGGGCTTCTTTGGTTTCTCTTGTTGTTCGTCGGCCATCGGCTGAGTCGGGGTTCGGCTATCTCTTCCATTGTACCGGGGTGGCGTAGTGGTCTGTTTGAGGGCCTCCCCGAGATCCGATATACTTCCGGCAAGAGAAGTTCGACGATGACTCAGAACCGGCAGAGGTGCGGATGGCAACTGATTGCGGCGATCGCAATCGGGATTGCGCTTGTGTGTCTGCTGATTCCCCATGGCAACGCCGGCAGCGTGGATTGGCTGGCCATCGTGCCGCTTCTCATGGTTGGTCTCATCTCCCCGCTCAGCTTGCTTGCGCCGTTGGCCAATGAATATGTTGGCCGCACGCCCAAGGTTCCGACGCTACCCTCACGCTTCCAGCGCCCACCACCCTTCCGACTCGCGTAATTCTCCAAAACTAGTCCGGCAAGCAAAGAGACGGGTGCCCCACTCTCGCCGCGTTTTTTTGCGGCTAGGTCTCTGACCTCCTGGTTTTGCACCGGCACCGTGCCCCATCCATTCGCCTTTTTTCTGGCGAATGGGGGGAAGCCTCGATCTCGAAAGTTCGAAATCACAAGGTCAGAGTCCTAGGGTGGGATACCTCCTTGGACTCGGTTTTTGCGCCGCGGCTTCTTCACTTCCGAGATCTCACTTGCGAATTGCGAGGGAATTTATGCACGTCGATGCTCTCTCAGCATTGGCTTCATTGGCCATGGGCGCGCCATTTCTGGCGATTGGGGCGATTCCTATTCACTACTTCTTTCTGCGTGCGCGTTGTCGGCTGAACCGACGGCTGGGAAGAAAGAACTCCGGCTTCTGTCCGTCCTCTTCCGCACTGGGGGTTGCTCTTCTTTTCTTTCAGGTCTTTTACCGGCCCAGCGTTGCAAATGTCGTTGAGGTGAAGCAGGAAGAGGACGCCGACGAAGATGATGAAGGCGATCCGGAAAAACTCAACAATGAACTAAGCCGGCAACTCAAAAAGATTCGGCGCGGCGAGCCGGTTGACAGCCTCGTGCTGCGCCTTTGAGTCGATTCTTCATGCTGGCATCCTGCCCTTAACAAGCCGACAGCGACGGCGGAGCAATGCAAGTCCCCTATGGTTTGCTTCGTTGCTAACTGCGTCGCACCGGGCGGTCAACGGTGCGGTGACCCTTCCCGGCACATATGCGCCGCAGTAAAAGCACCGGCCGTTGGAAACGGCTTCACTCTTTGTGTTCGGGCTTTTGGGCTGCTTTCTCTCCAGTGTCTTTGGTCTGCTCAGAGCTTTCCTTGAGTTGCTGATTCTGCACAAAATGAATAGCACCAACGAAAGTATGCATCACATCGTCGAGAGTTCGGCCCGGCGCCAATGTGCAGTCGCGGAATACATCGGTCTCTGGATTCGTGTCGATTTCCGGCGCGATACATGTCAACAACAGTCCCTTTGCGTCATTGACAGGAAAAAGATGAGAGGGAACCGCGGTGTTTTCCGCCGCTTGGGAAGTCTTGATCCGCTCCGCTTGAGTTGCAGGCTCGGAAATCTTCTTTGGGTCCTGCGAAGCGGGAGCGAGCGTGCATGCGGCCGCCTGTGTTGCAGCGAAAGTGATTGAGATTACGAGAATCAGGAGATTTGCGGGTTTTTTCATCACCAACCACTTTCTTAAAAAGGGATTTCGGTGTTAGTTTGCGTATCGGCTGGCTAAGAAAATTATTCACTCCAGTGCTTAGGGTCAGCCGGAAGGGGATATTCAGCGTGACACACTCACAGTCATAGTCATGCTGCAAAGGCCTTGCGCGTCGGTTCACACCGCTTTTCACGGAACAGAGAAACACTCCGCTCGACGATTCCCGCGTCGAGAAGTAGTCCCGCCTGCCCCTCAAGTTCAACTAGCACAGCCTCGTGCTCCAATGCCGCCCGGTACGAACGGGAGGATGTCATCGCGTCAAACACATCGGCAATCGCCAGAACCCGTGCCATCGGCAGGATCTCATCGCCTTTCAAACCTCTCGGGTAGCCCGAGCCATCCAAACGCTCATGGTGCTGGCGAACGACCTCGGCAATGGGCCAAGGAAACTCAATGTTTTTCAGAATGGCGTAACCAGCCTCGGCATGGCGCTTCACTTGAGCAGATTCCGCCGCGTTCAGCCGTCCGGGTTTGGTCAGTATCTGTCGAGAAACAGTCATCTTCCCAACGTCGTGCAGAAGCGAGGCCACGTGCAAAGCCTGAACATGCTCTTGATCCCATCCCAACTCGCGGGCGATGGAGCAGGCGATCATGGCGACGCGAACCTGGTGGCGTGCGGTGTCACCGTGGTACGTCTCCATCGCAGAAGCGGCTGCGCCCACGACCGCCAACCGAGCATCTGTGAGTTCGCGCTGCTGACATAGAGCAATCTTCTCGACCAACATCGCTCCCACGGAGTGGACCCCAAATGTTTTGCTTGGGTCGGGATCCCGGTTGTCGAACGAGATGTTTTTCAAAATCTACCTTCTATCCAGACATGGCAATTCTGCGTCGGCGCGGATCATGCCAGAAAAACAAGGAGACGCCAGCGCCCCAACGCAAAGATCCGATAGACCTTGAGCTCGACGTATTCTGTTGGCCCTTGCGATGAATGACTCCACAAATTCTTCTTGGAATTCTTCATCTAACTGCTTTGTTGGAATGTGAACTTTATCGGGCGATTCGATTGTGGTCATTGGCGGCATTGTCATTTCCTCCCAAGAGATGAATTCCAAAGCGGCGGCCAAAAGAGACCCGCCGCGTTGGATTGGATCTATAAATGAATGACCGGTATGAGTTTATGAAACGTCCAGAAAAGATTTCCGTGTTAAGCCTGTGCGTGGGCATAGTCTGCCAGCGCAGCGCGGCTCGGTATGGTCATCATGCAACCTTGGAAAGCCACCAGGCGGCGACTCTTGAAATTACTCAGCGTGCGTGACACGGTCTCCCGCGAAGTACCGATGAAATCGCCAATTTCTTCATGAGTCAAGGAGAAGCGCATGCGACATCCTGACTCCTTTGTTTGACCGCGGCCGCCCCACTCCAGCAAGAGACGCGCAAGCTTCTCCGGCGCGGAAGAGGAAAGCCCCAAGGTTCGCAACTGCGAACAAGCGGTGGACATTTGGCGACCCAATTCCTCCGTCACCGATTGGTAGGCGTCTGGGTTTCGCGAAAGAAACTTCAGAAATTCACGCCGTTCGATGGAGGCAATCTTCGCGGGGTAGAGCGTCTCGGCTGTCATGTCGTAGGGCGTGCCGGAGAGTGCCGACGAAAGGCCGATGATGTCTCCTTCTCTTGCGATGCGCAGGCTCAAGCGCTTGCCTTCGCTGGAGTTGATCGAGAGCCGCACCTCGCCCTCGATAATGATGAAGACCGATCTGACCGGCTCTCCCTCTGCGAACAGCACCACGTTGGCCGCATGAGACGTCGGACGTTCCATCGAGGAAAAATCCTCTAACGCAGAAGATGGTAACTTACTGAAAAACTCGCCAGTGCGCCTGATTTGGTTCCTGCAATTTCCTTCACGCATCGATTCCATGAACGGCCTCCGATTGGGTTCAGTTTGTTTTGGGGGTACTGATTTCCTGTGCGAGGTGCTTTGTTAAAGGGGTGCTGGAAGAAATCTCTGCGCTGCTTTGCATCACAATTCCTCGCAGCACTTGCTTGCCTTCATCATCCGAGAAAGTCAAATCACGCAAGTTCAGAAGCAGTTTTTTGCTTCCAAGGCGTGGAGCGGTTTCTCTCCACGCCTTGTCGAGTTCGGCCACCCACGGCCCTGTGAGCCGTCCTTCCAGGGTTAGCTTGATCGAGCTTTCTTGCTCCTGAACTGTGATCTTTAACGCCATGCCTGGCTATTTGCACGTATCACACCAAACGGCGCCAGCGGTGGTCGGGAGCTAACTATTCCTTGAAAGGAAAGGGCTTAATTTGGATAGCCACCAGATTCAAGGTCGAGACTTGTTAGTAAAGTGACGAGTTGACGATGACGGAATATCGTCATCCCGGCTAAATATAGTCACTCCGCACGATGCCCAGCTTTTTCATTTTGGAATTTAAGGTAGTGCGCTTCAGGCCCAAACGAGCGGCTGCTCCATCGTCACCCGCGATCATGCCTTTGGCATCGCGCAGCACCCGCAGGATGTGTTCCCGCTCGGCGGCTTCATATGTTGAGCTTTCCGGCGACGGACTCTCGTTCTGTTCTTCGACCGTTAACTCTGCCACCGGAATGTAAAGAGTCGAACCGCGGGTGAGAATCACCGCGCGTTCCAGGAAATTCTCCAGCTCGCGAATATTGCCCGGCCATTTCCATTGTTTCAATGCTTCCATCGTCGCATCGGAGATAGTCTCGATGCTCTTGCCCATGCGCCGGCTGTGCAGACTGACAAAATGCCGCACTAGCATAGGAATGTCGTTGATTCGCTCACGCAGGGGCGGAGACTGAATCGGAAATACCTTGAGACGATAGTAAAGATCTGCGCGAAACTCTTTGTCGGCAACCATCTTGGCCAGATCGCGGTTGGATGCTGCAATTACGCGCACATCCACCTTGATGGGCCTGGTTCCGCCCAGCCGCTCGATCTCTTTTTCCTGCAACGCGCGCAACAGTTTTGGTTGCAGATCCAGCGGTAATTCGCCAACTTCATCCAGAAACAGTGTCCCTTCATGAGCCAGCTCCAGACGGCCCATTTTGCGCGCGATGGCTCCGGTGAAGGCTCCCTTTTCATGGCCAAACAATTCGCTTTCCAGCAGTCCGGCAGGAATCGCAGCGCAATTCACTTTGATAAAGGTGCGTTCATTGCGCGGGCTGAGCCTGTGAATGGCGCGCGCCAGCAGTTCTTTGCCACTGCCCGTCTCACCCTGGATCAACACAGTCGCGCCGGTCGGAGCCACGGTCTCGATGTCTCTCAACACTTGGCGAAGCCCACTGCTCTCCCCCACAATGTCGTCGAATCGATTCTCTACATTGATCTCTTCTTCAAGATATTGTTTCTCCATCCTGAAACGGTCGCGCAACTCGGCGATCTGTCGAATCGTCATTGCATTGTTTACAGCAATTGCGACCTGGCCCGCCACTTGGGTCAGCATCTCCGCATCGCTTTGGATAAATGCCGATTCAAGCCGGCTGGCCACGGCCAGGACTCCGATCGCCTCGCCCCGATGAATCAAAGGAACCCAGCGACCTGATTGCATTCCAAGCTCTGTGAAATGGCGTACGGACGCTTCTGCAAAGCGAGAGCTCTTGATCTGGTCCAGCAGGACCGGCTCTCGCGTGCGAAATGCCTCGCCGGCCGGCGAGCCTTCAATCGGAAGGCGTATGTCGTCGCGTCGATGCTCCTCTCCCTCAGGCCCTAGAAACTGCACCGCCAACAAATCGGCACTTGAGTCATACAAGCCCAGCGTCGCGGCATCGTGAGGAATCACTTCATGGAGACTTGCTGAAATCGCTCCAAGCAGTTTGCGCACATCCATGTTGGCCAGCAGGGCGCTGGTCAACTGCATCATCACCGCCTCTTCCGCGCGCTTGCGATCGGTAAAGTCCCGCGTCACTTTGGCATATCCGGTCACTGTGCCGGACGAGTCGCGGATCGCCGTAAGGATGCTATCGGCCCAGAAGCGCGACCCATCCTTGCGCACTCGCCAGCCTTCTTCTTCAAATCGTCCCCGTGCCGCGGCCAGACGCAGCAACTCCTCTGGGTGGTCTCGCTCCACATCTTCGCGAGTAAAGAATCGCGAGAAATGTTTGCCAATGATATCGTCCGCAGTGTAACCCTTGATCCGTTCACCGCCCGGACTCCAAGTAAGTATGTAGCCTTCGCTATCCAGCAAATAGATGGCATAGTCGCGCACGCTTTCAACGACCGAACGCATCTGCTGGTCCTGGTTTCGCATGGCATCCTGAGCGGCTCGCTGTTCGGTAATGTCACGAACAAAGCTGAGCACGGCAGGACCGTCTTCGGTTTCCAGCGGCTTAAGCATGATGTCGACAGGAAACTCTGTCCCATCCTTGCGCAGCCCAGACAGTTCCATCGCCGCGCCCATCTGGCGCTCGCGCGGGTGGGCATTGTAATTCTCACGATGGCTTGGATGACGAGATCTCAAGCGCTCCGGGACCAGCTCCTCGACCTTCTTCCCGATCAGTTCCTCATGGGCGTAGCCAAACAGCTCAGCCGCGCGAGGATTTGCGTGACGGATGATCCCATCGGAGTCAGTAACAATAATGGCGTCGGGAGAGATCTCAAAAAGATTCTCCAACGCGATACGAGCGAATTTGGAGGGTGTGCTCAAGTTTTCAGTCGGCAAAACAGAATTGGGGAAGTGGACGAATGTCCATTCGAGCGTATTCTACAGAAAAATAAGAACTCGGTCCATGTATTGATGGATTCAGCCTCTCTCGATTAGCTTTAGTTCTTTCGGAAAGGCTGCGCGCCGAGATCAGCTCATGCGAAAATGTCCTATGAATTGCTCCTCCATACTTCCCGCATCACTCTTCTTTTCGGCTGTGTTGGCACTGGGCCTTAGCGGCTGCGGATCGGCAGGCAGCACCAGTTGCGCGAGTTGCACCCCAGTGTCTCCGCCGCCGCTTACCTGCTCGATAACGCTTCAGGGCACGGCCGGCGATGCACAGAATGCACTTAGCTGGACGGCGAACTCGGCGTGCTCCTCGCCGGCACTGGAGCGGGGAAGCGCGAGCGGCGGGCCGTATGCGGCTGTGATGGGATGCGGCAGCACGAATGGCTCGTGCACGGACACCGGGCTGTTCACAGGCAAGGCGTATTACTACGTAGTTTTCGACGCGACGAGCAACGTGCAGTCGAACCAGGTCGAGCTTACGCCGAAGCCAGTTTCGACCGCCAGCCGCGCCAACCGCTATGCCACGCTGCAAACGCAGTTACAGAGTTCGCTGGCATCGAGCGTGGCGACGTGGAACAGCCCTGCCCCGAACCAGTACTTCTGGACGCGCGACCTGGTGGCGATGGCCTACCTGGAGCTCTTGTTCAATCCGCCCAGCTCAGCCAACTACACGACTGCGCTAAGCCAGGCTCAGAGCTTTTTGACCACGGTGACCAACGCGCAGATCGCCACCGGCAGCAGTCCCTGGCTGGAGGGCGGCTACGGGCACATTCCGATGCAGATTAATGTGAACCCTGTTGTGGTTGGCGGCACGCCTGCGCCGGGCAATATCGGCGATCCGAACGAAGACGAGTTTTTTGCGCAGTCGCTAGTTCCGATGCTTCAGGATTTTTCGCCGACGATCTTTTCCCAGAACATTCAAGACTGGCTCGCAGGGCAAAACGCTCATGCCGGCCTGGGCCTGCCAGCGGTAATCACGGCCATGATGTATCACTCCTCGAACTCGGCAAATAATCCCGATGCTCCGCTCTACTCGAGCAGCACGACGGAGATCATCGATCCCTCGTACACCAACATGGCGATCACCAACTCGGTGGAGCTGGCGCTGCTCAATGCTCCGGGAAAACCCTGGGCAAACAGCCAGGCCTACACCCAGGGGCAGGCAGGGATGACCAACTGGGTCAGTGACATGGAGACGGAATTCATTCACGAGGGTGGCAGTCCGGTTTATTACGACGTGGACGTGCAATCGCTGCTGCTGGCCTACCGCTACGGACCGGCCACGATGCGCGCCCAGGCCAACTGGGGACTAAATGCCTTCTGGAGCGATATTGCCGCGTCGGAGTTCAACAGCAACCAGGCCTTTGCCCGTGCCGCCACGCGCGATTACGACTTTATGCGCGGGTTGGGCGAGGCCGATGGCGCGCTCTTTGTAGAGGGGCTCTTCAGCCCGCCGAACTCTAACCCGGACTATGTGCCGGGGATGACGCTGCAACAAGTGCTGCTGTATATCAACGGTGTGGACCCCAACGGCTACCAGCCGGGCGCAGACAGCCTGCAATACGCCAGCATCCCGACGCGGTCGATAGCCGAGACCTACAACACAGCTTCGCCCGCCGACGTGACGACCTACATCACACCCGACTATTCGCTGGGCTCGATGAGCGCCAATTACAACGCACAGGACAAAATCGTGAAGCTACAACTGGCGAATACGACTTACGGCGGTTTTGCGAATGTCACCTTCGAACCCGGCGTAATGCCGACGGCGATCAGCGACCCCAATGCCAGCAATCCCGGGGACGACCCGTATGATTATGTGACCACGGGCAAGCCGCAGCACATCGATTCGCATCCGGTAATTGTCCAGGACGAGGGAGCCGTGCTGGCACTGCTCGATCTGATGCCTTCGGACTACAACACCAACGTGCGAGTGGCGACCAGCTTTCTGTTTCCGAGCAACGCCACGACGCTGGCCACTTTGGGCGAGCCGGGAAACGTGCTGAACATAGTGACAGAAGCTGCGATTCAGATTCCGGCGGTGAACCCAAGCGACGGACACGATCTGGATCTGTGCCAGGCGGCAGTGAGCGCGGGCACGGCCTCGCAGAAGGGCGTGAACCTGACACTGGGAGAGGTCTTTGGGCTGCGCAACACCACGGGCTGCGCGGCGCTAAAGATTTTTACAACCGACGGCGCTGGCGGCTACACGCCGACGTTCTCGCTGGTTTCTGACGGCACTGGGCAACTGGACGGCTACCACGCGGGACGGGTCATTGCTTGCCACTACTCCGGCAGTGCGCCCCCGGCAACCTCAACTCCGCTTCGGCTGGGATTCTACATGCAAGCGGCCTCGTGTCCGAACGGCGATAGCGACCTGCAGACGTTGATGACAGCCGTGCAGCAGATGAACATGACTCCGCAGACTTCTGGTTCGGGCAGCTCCGAAACTTGGTCGGTGACCGTGACGCCAGTGAGCAGCACGGATACGCTGACGGCGGCGCAGAAGATCAGCGACGGGGACATTGTGACGCGCCAGATCAACGGCCAGAATATTAGCGCGGAGGGATTCACCGTGAACTCGACCAACGTCTTTCAGTTCCTGACGGCGAATGCGCCGTAGGTTCTTGAAACTCTCCTTTTCATTCGTGTTGTGGGTGCCCCGCCTCACAGCTGTCATCCTGAGCGGAGAGCAGCGGAGTCGAAGAACCTGCGGTTCGGCATTTTGCGGCTAGGGTCGGATACCACGGGTTGCTACTGATAGCTTCGCTTTACAATCGAATTCGTGAGCCATTCCTTTGAAATCGGTCCGGTCCATGTGGGCGAGGGCCAACTCTTCCTGATCGCCGGTCCTTGCGTTATCGAGTCTGAATCCCACGTGCGCTCAATGGCCGAGCAGATCCAGCGCATCGCGGCGGATCTCGGCATTCCCTACATCTTCAAGGCAAGCTACGACAAGGCCAACCGCACCAGCGTGAAGAGTTTTCGCGGACCGGGGCTGGTCGAGGGCACGCGCATCCTGAGCCGCCTTGCCAAAGATACAGGCCTGCCGGTGCTGACCGATGTGCATGAGCCCGCGCATTGCGAGGTGGCCGCCGAGGCCGTGGACGTGCTGCAGATTCCGGCATTCTTATGCCGTCAAACTGATCTGCTGGTCGCCGCAGGCAAGACAGGCCGGGCCGTGAATATCAAGAAGGGGCAGTTCGTGGCCCCGTGGGATATGACGCACCCGGTCGAGAAGGTGCGCTCGACGGGCAACGAGCGCATCTTCCTCACCGAGCGCGGAGCCTGCTTCGGCTACAACTCGCTGGTGGTCGATTACCGCAGCCTGCCTGTGCTGCGGCGGCTTGCGCCGGTGGTCTTCGACGGGACGCACTCGGTGCAGCAGCCCTCCGCAGCCAATGGCGTCAGCGGCGGGCAGCCGGAGTTCATTCCGCTGTTGGCGCGCGCCGCCGTGGCAGCGGGCGTCGATGGATTGTTTCTTGAGGTCCACGACGACCCGACAAACGCCAAGTCAGACGGTGCCAATGCGCTGGATTTGAAGCTGCTGAAGCCGCTATTGGAGCGGCTGCTCGCTATTCATGAGGTTGCGGAATCGGAATAATCTAAAGTTCTTTCCTTTACACGGCTAGGGAGCGCCGTCTCATTCGGGCGCTCCCTAGCCTCCCCTCAAATGACCGAGAAAACCAAGACAACTGATCCCCAGCTAAGCCGCCATTGACCTGGACCTCGTGGGCGTCGTAGGCCTGTCCCGGCTCACGATAAGAGCGGGATGATGGACGGAAGGACAGGCGCGCTTGTGCTCTTCCAGTTCATATCGCGCGCGCTCCATGTCGACATTTTTTTGGGCAGCAAGCACTGTGCTGACCCGGTATCGCGCCGAAGAACGGGCCTCAAGGTATTCATCGAGTACGGCCTCGTACGCTCGTTCCAAAGATCCACAGATTGAGCAACTCATAAAAACCTCCTCCGGCCTTAAGCCAGATCTGCGGGAACGAAGAGAAGACGAGCTTACTGACATCGGATGACACAGCTTCAAAGGCCGGTGGTCAGGTCTGACGTCAGAACTTGCTCGAGCTAATTCGTTATGTGAAACCCAGGTGGACGCCGAGCGCCCCTGTTAACCCTCATCGGCAGAGCGCGCCGTCCCGCTACTTCAAGAGGGAAATCCGTAACACTGGGCTGACTGTTGCTGCTCTCTGGTAGAGGTTCCCGAGTTGCCTGTCATCCCCCTGAAGGCGATGCGCAAGCTTGAGTGTGTGTGTTCCAGCATGAAGTCTTCTGCAAAGGACGGCCGCTTAGCCGTTGCTCCAACCGGCTCGATCCCGGAGGAGTTGGCGCTATCAACCGGACTCGCTGACCTGAAGGAGTGTTGACTCCGGCTCCGGCCCGCAGAGAGACGTTCCCTTATGTCGCTTTTTGTGGCGAGGCTCATAGCAGCTCCAGTTGTTTTTGTTTGTCGCTAAAACAAAGCCCACCCGGAACGAGCCATCACGGCTCGAGGCGAGATGAACGCATCTCGGCTTCTCTAAGCTGAAACATCCGAACCGGCCCGAATGCCGCCTTTTATCATGGCAAAATCTGCTCTATGGCGGCTATGATTTGCTGCGTTTGTTGTATCAGAGCCTTAACGTCAATCTCTGGGGAGGCTCAAATCGGGGCCCGTTATCCGGAGTGGTATGTCTCAGATCGTCCGCCTTAGTTCAGACCATCTGTTGAAAACGAGGGGGGAAATACCCACTCACAACACCATATCTACGCTGATGCTTGATCTATGTCAAGGACTATTTCTTGTCGAGAACATTATCAGTGCATTTCGTATCGAATATTAACTTCGGCTTCATTTTCCTGCTGAAGAACCACGCAACAGGCTGCCGGCTGATAGCATTTTCGCATGATTGCGAAGCCGGTCTTTCATTCTCTTCGCTACGGAAACCTCGCTGCCGCATCCCTGATTCTGGGCGCGGTCTTCTCGGTCTCCGCCACGCTGGCCCAGAATGCTCCACCTCTGCAAGTGGCGCCAAGCTCCAACTCTGTCCGTGCCCGCGTTGATGAGGTGCTCAGTGCGCTCAGCCTCGGGCGCTCCATCGGTCAAGTGGCAATCTCCCCCGACGGCCAGCGGCTGGCCTGGATTCAGAACATAAAGAACGGCCCGGAGATTCGCGTAGCGTCAATGGACGATTTGATCAAGGGCAGACCAGCAAGGAGCGATCGCGTAACGGCCGCTGCCAAGCCAGATGCGCATTGTGAGGAGGGGCAGATCGCATGGGCGCCGGATGCGAGCTCGCTGGCCTTCTTCTCCGATTGCGCTCAGCCCGGGCAGCCCGACCTCTATCTCGCGCGACTGGACGGCAGCCCGGCGCACCGGCTCACGGAGCTCAAAGGATACGTGGATGCCCCGGCCTTTTCACCTGCCGGAAAGAGCGTGGCCTTTTTGTATGTTGAGGGTGCGACACGGCCCGCCGGGGCGCTGGCGGCGATGAAAGCGCCGTCGGGGGTAGTCGGCGAGGAGGACGTGGAGGTTCAGCGGGTTGCGGTCGCCCGTATCGATGCATTGAAGCCTGAGAAGCCCCAGTGGGCCACGCCGCCCGATCTTCATGTCTACGAGTTCGACTGGAGGCCCGATTCCAAGGGGCTAGCGTATGTCGCGGGCCATCCGCCGGGGGAAAACAACTGGTGGGTAGCCAAGCTCTACACTCAGGCACTCGATGGAAAGCCGGGGGTTCTCCTTTCGCCCGCGGAAGATCCTGGGCCGCTGCAGGGCTTGCAGATCGCCGTGCCGCGGTGGTCGCCGGATGGCAAGAATATCGCATTCATTGGTGGACTGATGAGCGATCAGGGATCCACGGGCGGAGATGTATGGATCGTGCCAGCCAGCGACGGAGGCGCAAGAAACCTGACGCAAAATCGCCCGGCTACGGCATCCTGGCTGGAGTGGAGCGGCCCCGATCAGCTCATCGTGAGCAGCATGGCAGGCGGCAACTCACAACTGGCCCGCCTCACTCTGCACGGCAGCGAGGCGGCCAGTTTCGATCCGCCCTTCTACGCCCAGCCCACAATCATTAGCGATGGAGCCTTTGAGATGGGAGTCTCGGCCACGAGGGATCAAACACATTTTGTCTTCGTGGCAAGCAGTTTCGACCACGCACCGGAGGTCTTTCTGCAAGAATCGGACGGATGCCCGACCTGTAGATTCATGAATTCGGCCCTCATTCAGCTCACCCACATCAACGACAGCATCGCGCCAGTCTGGGGCAAAGCCGTTTCGATCGGCTGGAAGAGCGGAGAGTTCAATGTCCAGGGCTGGCTGATGCAGCCCAAAGACTACGATCCGGCAAGGAAGTATCCGCTGATCGTCATCGTGCATGGCGGGCCGGCCGCCGCGGCAACGCCCCATTGGGGCGGCTTCCTGAGCGCGGCGGTCTTCTCGGCTCTGGGGTACTTCGTATTGGAGCCCAACCCCAGAGGCAGCTTCGGTCAGGGCGAGGAGTTCACTCAGGCCAACCGTGAAGGCTTCGGCTACGGCGACCTGAGCGACATTCTTGCCGGGGTTGACGCGGTACAGGCGAAGTACCCGATAGATCCCAATCGTATCGGCCTCACCGGCGCGAGCTATGGCGGTTTCATGACAATGTTTGCCGTAACCCAGACTCAACGTTTCAAGGCGGCGGTGGCCGACGCGGGAATCTCTAACTGGCAAAGCTACTATGGCGAAAACTCGATCGACCAGTGGATGATCCCCTACTTTGGGGCATCGGTGTATGACGACCCGGCTGTCTACGCAAAAAGTTCGGCCATCAATTTCATCCGTGCCGCGCACACGCCCACGCTGGTCCTGGTGGGCGACTGGGACGGCGAGTGCCCGGCGCCACAGTCCTTTGAGTTCTGGCATGCGCTCAGGGACCGGCACGTGCCCACGCAACTCGTGGTCTATCCCAACGAGGGACACGGGCTTACCGACCCGGCTCATCGGCGGGATGCGATGGAGCGGGCCGTAGAGTGGTTTGCCCGTTACATGCCGCCCGCGCCGTAGTAAAGGCCAGTGAGCGATCGAGACTTAACGGGGCCTTGTGAACTGATCTCGATGGACGCGCTCCCCGTCAGGCATGATGCCCATTGCCACCCCGTCCTGATACACTTTTTATTGGAGTTTCGTTAGCGTTTTTGGTCAACCGGCGGCCGGACAGAAGCGCGATGCCGGATGCCGGTCAATTGAGCGGATTTCACCGGCGGCGAGCCAGCCTTGGCCTGTTGACGGATCGCTTCATAGAGCGTCTTTCTATTCTCCGCAGCTTTATCTGGCACCGTGTAAGAGGCTTTCCTTTTGGGATCTGCGACTGAGATATGTCGAGGGTGCCCGGGAAGAAAAAGGCCGCTCGGCAACGGCAGACGCGGCCGGCGGCGCTCAGAAGGTTCGCTTGTAAATCAGGTTTTCCGACGGCTTCGGGAAAGACCGTTCCGCAGTTTGACAGAGCGGGGCGGGGAGGATTCATGCGGCGGTTTTTGACGCTATTTTGTTTATTGCTGCTTGCCATTCCGGCCGGGATTTCGATCTCTGGCTGCACCCGCAATCCCGGCGCAGGCTACTGCAATGGGCTGGGCTACGGGGAGAAGATCACCGATGTGGCCGCGATCACGCTGCAGCCCGCGACCACGGGGATCTCCATCGCCTTCGGGCAGACCAGCCAGGCGAGTCAGCCTACGATGGTTACCTGCAAGGGCACTTCAGCCACCGGCACGATCACCTGGGGCACCACCGACCGCCAGTTGGTGGACATTTCGCCAACCGGCAGCATCTGCGCCGGAAGCTGGAACCGGAACAGCGGCGGCGGCATCCCCAACTACACCATCTGCACCCCGCCGAGTTCACCGCCCTCAACCGGCGGCCTTCCCTACGCCACGGCGTTCATCACAGCCTCCGCGCAGACCGTCGTCTCCAATCCCGTGGAAGTCTTTGTACATGCCCAGGTCACTTCGGTCAACCTGGTCACTCAGGCGACATCCCTCGGCGGGTCCGGACAGCAATGCTATTCCCAGGGCACCCAGGCCACGCTCGACGCGGAGGCCTGCTTCGCCCAAAACAACACGCAATATGAATTATGCGCCCCGCCCTCCGTCTCCTCGACCAGCCAATATACCTGTCCCGGAAAGCTGCCTCCAGGCGCAAGCTCAGTTCTCGACTGCACGGCGACGATCGGCACACTCAGCTACTCGGTGGCCACGCCCAACATTGCGGCCTTGGCCACCAACACCACCACCAACCAGGTGACCATCACCGCTAATCAGCCAGGCACCACCATCATCACCGCCTCGGTGGCCGGCTCTGGATCGTCGGCAGGGTACTTCTCCACCTGCCCTCCCAAGTCGATCTCGGTCACTCTTGCCAACGGCGAAACCCAGGGAACGATCACTCAAGGCGTTACGCAGAATCTGGTCACGACGGTTTACGACACCAACGTTACTCAGTGTCCCCCAACAAGCACGAATCCGACGGGTGGATGCCCACTCACCGGCCTGCTTCTGGATTACCAATCCACCGACCCTATCGATATTTCGGCGAATACCACCGGATCCATCACGACCTCCTTCCCCGGCGTGGCTTCGGTCTACGCTATTTGCCAGCCGACAACGTGCAATCCATCCCCCATCAATAAGATTGGCTTGTTCGGCACCGGACTGCCCGTGGCCTCGAACCCGGTGGTCATCACCACCCCCGGAACGGCCAGCGACTACGTCTGGTTCGGGGCTCCTGGCCAGTCGCAGTACATTGTTCCTATCGAACTGCTCACCGGCGCGGTAGGTTCCACGGTGCGCCTGCCTTATGTTCCTAATTCGATGATCATGGACCGGCTGGGCAACAATCTCTATTTCGGCTCCGGCCACGGGTTGATCTCTGTCAGCGCATCCACGGGCGCGGTCGGAAAGCTGGATTCCACCGTCCCTGGCGTAGTGCTGGCCGTTTCCCCAAACAATACGAATCTGCTGATTAACGATCAGGTGCGCCAGCTCTTTTACATCTACAGCGCCTCCGCCGGCGTTTCGTCGACCTTTGGCGGCATGGGCAACGCCGCTGCCTGGACCCCCGATTCGAAGACGCTTTACATCACCGACAGCGCGTCTCTCAATAGCACCCCCGACAGCCCGGAGCAGGGCATCACTGGTCACTCCGACACCCTGTACGTCTATAACGCGAACACCGGATGGACTACTTACCCGCTGCCGCCGAGCCCACTGACTAATCCGCTACCGCCCGGGCTACCGCCGTCTGATTTGCCGCCGAATCCGATGCCGCCGAATGTGGCCATTTCAAGCACCAACCAAACCCCGGCGCTCACCATTCCATCCGTGGGCGCCTACCTCAGAGGCAGCCCAACAACGGCCCACACCTGGTGCCCCACCGGCACGGCTGCGAATTACAACAGCATGATCTTCTATCCGCAGAGCATTAGCGATTCGGTGGATGTGCAGACCGACACTCTGGCAGCCACCACGGACGGCCAGCACATTCTCGGCGCGGCAGTCACCGGCAGCGGATTCACACTAAGCGATATTGCAAACAATATCCCCACTGTCGAATCGCCAAGCGAAATTTTGACTCCGATCTCATGCCCTGAGACCACCGACCCGGCCACAGGCATAGAGACCCTCTCGGCGCTCTCCGTCGGTCCGACACTCAATGAGACGCTGACGATCGATCCCACCCGCACAAATGCAACCGCCGTCAATCAGGTTGTAGCATCTCCTGAGTCCAATCTCGCCTTTATCACCTATACCGGGTCCACTACCGGAGCCGAGTTGCCTTACTATGTGCCGGGAAGCGGCGCAGTCAATTACGTGACACTGACAGGAAACTCGGCAATCACGGCGCCCTTGGCCGGCGCCTTCACCCCAGACGACAAGCTCTTTTTCGTCTCCACCGCTGGCGACAACATGATCCACTACATCAGCATTCCCACTGCCGTCACTCCCGCGACTCCGCCGGTCGACACGCAGCAGATCAGCCCCAACCTGCCGGCCTGCACGCCCGGCATCGACGCCGGCTGCTTGCTCATCGCGCCAACCACCAACCCAGTTCCGGCTACGGCAATCGCCGTCAAGCCGCGCTCGACCACTTAACTCCGAGCGAAACAGGCAAAGAAGGCCGGCCGCGCGCCGGCTTTCTTTTTGCCCTTCGAAGCGCGAATTCGGCCTGGATCAGTCGTTTCGCTGCTCTGGCAACGGTCGAATGCGAGGGCGCCACGGGCCAATTCCCCCCAGCCCCACAGGATAGAATCAAGAGATGATCAAGGGAATTTCCTTTCTTCGTTCCGCAGGCAGCCGAGCAGCCTACGACCGGCTGACGAGCTTCTTTTCCGCGCTCGGATTTGAGCCCGGCAAAGGTTGGAACGACGACCACCCCAACGGCGAAGACCTGTCGTTGGGCACCCCGGTATCCAGCAGCGGCGCGGCATTTCTGGCACCGCTGGGCAATATTGAGTTTGTCGACGGCCAGTTCCCTTCTACGGCCGATGTTCTCGTTGAAGTGACCGCACTGGACGCGGTGCATCAAACCGCGGCCAACTGGCTGCGCATGCAAGATGGCGACGCGGCCACCGCGCGCCTCTCCGCCATTACCGAGACTCACTGGAAGTCGCGCATCTTCACCGTCGAGCCTGAGCCCGGCTTTCTCTTCAGCTTCTGGGCCTGGACCGATCCAATGCGCGGCAAGCCGGTCACAGTCGAAGGCGATCTCTCCGCAGCTGGTATGAACTTCGCCATCGTCGTCGCTCGCTGGAACGCGGTGATCACTGAGCGGTTGCTCGAGGGCGCGCTGGACGCACTGCTGCGCAGCGGCGCAAAGCGAACCGGCATTGAGGTGGTTCGCGTCCCGGGCGCGTGGGAGATTCCCTCTGCCGCGCGCACCATTGCCAATCGCGGCAACGTGGGCGCAATCATCACGCTAGGCTGCCTGCTGCGCGGCGAGACCGCACACTATGAGGCCATTTATAACGAAGTCGCCCGCGGCATCGGCCAGTCGCAACAGGAGACCGGCATTCCCCACAGCTTTGGCGTGCTAACCTGCGAGACATTGGAGCAGGCCCTCAACCGCGCCGGCATCAAGGCCGGCAACAAAGGCTTTGAGGCCGCCGTGGCCGCCATCGAAATGGTGAGCCTGAGCCGGAAGCTCCAGCAGAGTGGGGTGGAAAACCGGGGCCCCCACGGACAGGTCTTCGTCCGTGGGGTGGAAGGCGGCCCCGCTTGACCGGTGGACAACATCACTCCTCAGGGCGCCGCAAGTCGCGCGAACTGGCCATGCAGATGCTCTTTCAGGCGGATATCGGCAAGCAGACGCCCGAGCAGGTGCGCGCCACATTCTGGAAAGCAGCCGGCGAAGTCGAGCCGGAGGTTCAGGGCTTCGCTGAAGACCTATTTCGCGTTGCCATCGCCCATCAGGCGCAGATCGACGAACTGATCGTGGCCAACTCAAAAAACTGGCGTCTTGAACGCATGCCTGCCGTGGACCGCAATCTTATGCGCATGGCCGTCGGCGAGATGCTGGGCTTCAAGGCAACTCCCTTTCCTATCGTGCTCAACGAAGCGCTAGAGATCGCGCGGCGCTACTCAGCTCCCGAATCCATCAACTTCCTCAACGGACTGCTTGACACGATCGCTCACAGCTTGATCGGTCAGTAAAACGCCCGCAACCGCCGGTGTTTACCTGTCGGTTGCGCTGAGCCTTTCGAGCTTTCCCCAGGCCGCCCTCATGTGGCACACTTGGATGCATGGGAAGCAAAGACAAAGGCAGAAAAGAAGTCAAGAAGGCACCCAAACCGAAGCCCAAGCCAGAGCCCGCGCAGAGACGCGAAGGGTTCACCCCTGCGCCGCCAAAGTAGGGCTGCCGAGGCTATCGGGTGTGCGCCGCTTGAGGGAATCAGCTCTCAGTGTGCGCCTGGAGTGTCGATGTGCTGGATTGTTTTTGCCGAGTCCAGCGCCGCGAATGAGTGCGCCTGAATTCGCCGCCCGATTCCGATCTCCGGGAATCTCTGCATAAGGCAATGTTCAGAACCCCTGGGTGCCCCACTCTCGCCGCATTCTTGTTTTTTCGGCTTCGGATCCCCAACGACAGGTCCTCGTCGTTGGGGTGAACAAGGTGGGATTCCAATAACTTTCTCATCTACACAATTTCCGAAAGATACATTCCAATCTTGCCCGGGCGATGCTGCCGCGGGGGAAAGTTTTGTGTCAGGGCACGACCTCAGTCGTGCCGATTACCACCCTTGTCGAGTCCCGGCTTTAGCCGCTGCTCACGCGTTCATGGCTGAAAAACTCCGCAGAGGCTAAATCCCGGGCGTTCCTTCTCTCGCGTTTTCGGCACGGCTAATGTCGTGCCCTGACACGTTTTGCGAACTCAATTGAATTCTGCAAGAGATTCAAAGGTGACTCACCACTCCTTTGCGCCAGGTTGGAACACGATGCTTGCAAAGGTGCCGGCCAATTCGTTGGTGCCAATTCCCTGACCCACGGTGACGAACAACTCGTTGAGTGCTCCATTGTTTGTAGTTCCGCCTCCGAAGGCAATTCCCCAGAGGTTATTGAGAACAATCTTTTCTCCGCGCTCGTCTCTTATCGCACCGACAAACTTTCCGGTAACCGGATCGAATCCGTTGATGGTACCGTCAACGGAATTGTTTGAAATCAACAGAGTATTACTCAGAGGGCCAAAATTGGCCGGTGCGGCGGCAACACCCCAGGCCTGGTTGAGTATCTGTCCCTGGATCAGTGTCTTCACGAAGGCGCCGTCCTCCTTGAAGACGTCGACGTAGCCTCCGGCGCCGACGTTGGGTACGGCATATGTGACGTAGACCAGGCCATTGATGTCTTGAACGCCGAAGACTGAGAAGGTCGATGGAATCGCCGGATCGCCGAATGACTTCACCAGTGTGAAGCTGCCGTCGAACATATCGATTACATTGTTCGCGTTATCCGCTGCGTAGAGGAAATTCCCCGAGGCGTTGCTGGTAATGGCCAAGCCTGTGAAACTCGCCGGGTTGGGCGTGCTGGGAGCTGGATTGGTTGAAGTGGGAAACACGAGGGTCGCGAGATTTTTGTTCAAGCCCGGCCAGGCGCTGATCGTGCCATCGAGCGTGGCAAAGATGAAAGACGAGGACGCGCCTGAAACCTGGAAATCCGTCTTCGATCCGTTGAAGACAATTCCAGTCGGTGCGCCAGGGCCATTTGTGCCTGTCGCCTCGACCGGTCCGTTTCCGGCGGTGGGAATCACAACCCTGAGCGCCACTTGAGTTCCAGTCGCGTCATAGAGGGTCGACCAGCCCGTGTCGTTATCGCTGATCCACCAAGGGCTGGTGGCGCTCCGCGCTAGTCCCCAGGGATTTGCTAACAGTGGGTCGATGGTTGTGGCATGTGAATCGACTTGATTCGAGACCAGGTTTTTGAGGTGATATTGTGCTTCGGCCGGGGCAGAAAGCATGGGAAGAATCACGCCGAGGCAAACGGCGGCTGCGGTCCTGCAAACCTGCATACTCATATCTCCTTGGTGAAGTGGGGCACAGAGTAAGCGCTGAACCATCGAGTGGAAGTGGAGAGGTAAAGAACCTACTCTGGCCCCTGTGATGTTCGCCAAATCGCGAGCCGGGGTTGTCACCGGGCGGTCACCGCTTTGTAAAAACTCTTTCTCCAGTGAACCGCGCGCAGGATGGTAGCCGAACCGCCGCTCGGCCTCTTCACCTCTAGCATCTCGGTAGGGGACTGATAAAGCCCTTGTGCTATTGGGCTGTCCTCCTCTCGAATCAGGCTGGCGTAGTCGTCTCCCCCTTGTCGTAGCTGCTGTCCCACTCGCCGCGAGCGCGCAGCCCGGCGATCTCTTGGCCCGCCATTTCCTGGGCGCGCAGATGGTCCGGTTTGCCGATGCGGTTGAGCGGCATCTGACCGGCTTCGAGCAGAATCCAATGGCGGGGCCGCATATACGGGGCCAGCGTCCGTGCGTGCCGGTCGAGTTCCTGTGGTCTCAGCTCCGCGCCGGGCCTCTTCTCAACAACAGCCACAGGCGCTTCGGAGACGACCTGATGCGCCACGCCGACCACGACGCAGTTGGCCACCTTCTCGGTCAATCCGCAGATGTGCTGCTCCACATCGCCGGGGAAGATCTGATAGCCCATCGACTTGATTACCCACTTGTCCCGTCCTGTTAGATGCAGACCCGCCGCGTCTTGTAGGCCGAGATCGCCGGTATACAAGAAGCCGTCGCGCGAGATCGTGCGGGCAGTGGCCGCTGAATCGTTGACATAGCCGAGAAAGGTCTGCGGACCTTTGAAGCAGACGTAGCCAATCTCGCCCGGTGCTAACTCATCGCCCGCATTCCCATCCTCGCACATGGGCTGGCGAATCGAGCACGGATAGATCGGCATATCCTGACCGAGTCCGGCAACGATTGTTTCGCGGCCATCTGCGCCCGCCTGGATATAGGTGCAAAAGCCCGCAGTCTCAGTGAGCCCCAGCCCGGTGCCGATCAACGGCGACATGGCGGCAAGCAGGTCGACGAATGGCCGCGAGACCGCATTCCCGCCATAGGCGGCAAATTTGAGACTGCTGAGATCGTGGCGGTCATAGTCCTTCAGCATCCACTCCAGGTTGTACATGACCGGAATCTGGCCGAGAATCTCCACTCGATGCTCGGCAATAGCGCGCATCGAGCGGCTGGCGTCGAAGATCTCCAGCAACACAGCCGTGCCGCCACCGAAGAGGATGGTCATCAACTCCTCGGTCTGTCCGCCAACGTGCGAGGCGGGCAGATTGACCAGAATGCGCGAGCCGCGGTCGCCTCCGAAAAACGCTCCGCACAAGCACATGTTCTGCACCGTAATGTTGCAGTGCGAGAGCAGGGCCGGCTTGGGCGAGCCAGTCGAGCCGGTGGTAAAGATGACGAGAGCGCCATCGTTCTTGTTGACGGCGATGCCAGCCAGACTCTCCGCCGAACTGGGGTCGTTAGAGCGTGACGCTGCCGCCTCGGCCACTGAAGCATAGGGCAGTGTGCCAGGAATCTCTTCGCTGGAATCTACCGCAACGAAGTGCTCGATCCATCCGCACCGCGCCTGTACCTCGCGCCACAGCGGACGAATATCGATAGGCCCCTTAACGCCCAGGCCGACAAAGCCGCGCGGACGCAGAGTCTCCAGCGCACGAATTACCTCGGCGGGCGACAGGCGCAGATCCAGCGGAGCGACGATCACGCCAATCTTGAAGCAACTGTATTCGAGCAGCACGTGATCGATCGACATGGGCAGCAGCGTGACCAGAAAATCGCCCTTTGCGAAGCCCATGCGCAACAGTTCCGCCGCCATCGCCGTGGTGAAGCAGTCGAACTCGCTCCACGTGACAGTGCGGCCGGTTTCAGCGCTGACCAGAGCAGGGGCCTCGGGCCTCTCCTTCGCCCACTTCGTTACAACGCCGTGCAGGAGATGGCGATCGGCAAAGTCGCTTTCGTAATTGTCGAGGGTAAATTGTGGGATATTCATTGATTTACTCATCCAGCTTTCGGCGCTCAAACTTCTCATTGATTGTATTTGTTCAAAAGCAAGGTAGTAGACTCCTTGGCCTGAAGATTCCCATCTCTTGCCGCCTGCGTGCATCTATCGTAGAGTGGGCTGTGCCCCAGGAGGCAGTTCGTCTATGTCCCTAGTTTCGGCTTCTCCGATCGTTGCCGCCGCGGGCGGCAGTTTTTTGCTCGAATCACGGACCCCGGACGAGGTCTTTACTCCCGAAGATGTGAACGAGGAGCAGCGCCAGATTGCCGCGACGGCGGCGCAGTTTGCCCGCGAAGAGATTTTGCCGAACGCCGCGGCGATTGAGGCCAAGCAGCCGGGTGTTCTGGCGGGACTGATGCGCAAGGCCGGCGAGCTGGGCTTTACCTCTGTCGATATTCCCGAGGAGTACGGCGGCATGGGGATGGACAAAATTACTTCCACGCTCGTCACCGACCACCTCTCCATCATGGCCAGCTTCTCGACGACTTTTGGCTCTCACGTGGGCATCGCCACGCTGCCGCTCCTCTGGTACGGCACCGAGGATCAGAAGCAGCGCTATCTGCCGAAACTCGGCTCGGGCGAGTGGATCGGAGGCTACGGCCTTTCCGAAGCCAGTTCCGGTTCCGACGCGATGCACATCCGTACCCGCGCAACGCTTTCCGCAGACGGGAGCACCTACACGCTCGACGGCGAAAAGATGTGGATCACCAACTGCGGAATCGCCAGCCTCTTCACCGTCTTTGCCAAGATCGACGGCGAGAAGTTCTCTGCGTTTCTGGTCGAGCGCGACACTCCGGGGCTGACCATCGGCGCGGAGGAACACAAGCTGGGGATTCGCGGCTCCTCGACTTGCCCTTTGGTGCTGGATGGCTGCAAGATTCCCGCGGCTAATCTGCTGGGCGAAGCAGGCAAAGGCCACCACATCGCATTCAATGTGTTGAACGTCGGGCGCTTCAAGTTGGGGGTGGCCTGCATTGGCGGGGCGCGACACGTACTGGGGCACATGATCCGCTACGCCAAAGAGCGGCGCGCCTTTGGCAAAGCGATCGCCGAGTTTGGCCTGATTCAGCAAAAGATCTCGTCAAGCGCCACAAAGCTCTACGCGGCCGAGAGCATGGCCTACCGCACAGCCGGAATGATCGATGCCGGGCTGGCCGCGCTCGCACCTGAGCGGGCCCACAATCCGCGCGAGATCCAAAAACGCATCGAGGAGTACGCCGTCGAGTGCTCGATTCTGAAGGTCTATGGCTCGGAAATGCTGACCCATGCGGCCGATGAATTGATCGCCACCATGGGCGGCTACGGCTACGTCGAGGAGTATCCGGCCGAGCGCTTCTATCGCGATGCGCGCATCAACAGAATCTTCGAGGGGACCAACGAGATCAACCGGCTGATTATCACGGGCTGGTTGATGAAACGCGCTACTGGCGGGCAGCTTCCTTTGCTTCCGGCGATTAAAAAGCTGATGGATGAGGTGATGCAGCCAGCGTCGTTCGATGGCGGGGATGGCGCGGGAGAGTTGCTGTCGCGGGAGGCGGCGGCTCTGGCTTCGGCGAAAAAGATCGCGCTCTTTGCCGCCGGAGTGGCCAGTCAGCGGTTTATGGCGGCGCTTCAAGATCAGCAGGAGGTGATGGCCGATCTGGCCGACACCGTCACTCAGGTTTATGCGCTTGAGTCGGCGCTAATGCGCGCGCGGAAACTGGCTGCGGCTGGCGCAGGTTCGGCCGAGGTTGCTGCCGCCATGACCGGCCTGCTGGCCGATGAGACCATTGCACTGGCAGAGCCCGCCTCGCGGCGCGTGCTGGCTGCTTGCAGCGACGGTGATCTGCTGCGAACGCAACTTGCGATTCTGCGGCGGCTGGCGAGGTCAACTCCCGCCGATGCTGTGGGGCTTAGCCGCACTGTAGCCCGGCAATGCATTCAGCTGGAACGATACCCGTTGTGATGTAACATATGCTGCTTCAGTCATGCGCATGGACTGGCACGGCAGAGCAGCTAACTTGCCAGCACGAGAGTGCATACAATAACTGAATGAGTTACGATTCCTCCATCCCGGGGGTGTGGCCGTCAGGATGAAGGAAACATGGTAGGTAAGTTATATAACCTGCCATACCTCGGATCTTTGCCCAAGTTACAACAATGCCAAGCGTGTTCCACCCGGACAATAACTCCGTCCCGTCGATTTCTATAAGAATTCTATAAGAAATCAACGTTTTCTGCGCGGAGACATTGTTAGGTGGGGAGATCGCGGTTCTGCTCTAGCGCCTGACCACGACATTCAGGGTTAGGTTTACCGGAACGGGTTGATCGTCCAGCATGGCGGGGCTGAAGCGGAACTGGCGGACCGCATCCATCACTTGTTCATCCAACACGTTGTTGACCGACTTGACGACCTGCACATCCCGCGCCTTGCCGTTTTCGTCGACGTTCAGACTAACAACAAATGTCGCGTCGTTCGGGATGGAATTGCCAAAAGTGTCGAGACCCAGATGCACATCGGTTGCATCGAGAATCCTGGGGGCGCTAACTCCTGTACTAACTATAGGAGCCGGGGTTGAGGTGGAGGAATCGTCAGCAGGCTGGCTTGCGTTGACCGCTGCGGGGAAGAGCCAGGTGAGAAGCATGAGGCTTGCTACCAGTAGACGACGCATTGATTACCTCCTTCTGGTCAACAGTAACCATCACGATCATACGATAAAGTAGAGGTATTTGTCAATCACTTATTTATGTGTTATATGTTTCAATATCTTACAGATTCAATTAATATTCATCTTCTGGAGCCGATGAAAACTAATGTTTATTTTGAAGGAGTTGCGACCTATCGTCCAGCACGCGTGCCAGCCTGCTTATTAGAATCTTGTGCAACCATCCAATAAATTCGCAAGTTAGCGAATGAGCGGTCCTCAAAGTTATCAAGCAAGAAAGCAGAAAAGGTAGAAAACGCGGTAACCGCAGGTTCTTCGACCCGCTGTGCTCGCTCGGGATGACAGGTTTTTGAGCGAACCAACCTGGACTATCCAAAAGAAAACGGCCCGCTTCTCTTGTTGAGGAGCAGGCCGGACTGGTTTGAATGCTAGTCAAGGTCAGCGATCAGATAAGTCGAGTTATGCCTTGGCGGTGGTCAGCGCGCCTAAGTCGGCGGCTAACTTCTCGGTAGAGAAGGCTTCGATCAAATCGCCTTCCTTGATGTCATTGAAGCCGCCCAGACCAATGCCGCACTCCATGCCGTTGGTGACCTCGCGGGCGTCGTCTTTGAAGCGCTTGAGTGAGCTAACCTTGCCCTTGAAGACCTGCTCCGTGCCGCGCATGACCTTGACCTCGGCATCGCGGCGAATGACGCCGTCCTGCACGCGGCATCCGGCGATGGTTCCGATCTTGGGAATGCGGAAGACGTTGATGACTTCCGCGCGGCCGAGATAGTTCTCTTTGAAGGTCGGATCGAGGAGGCCAAGCATGGCCAGCCGCATCTCGTCCTGCAACTCGTAAATGATGGAGTGGAGGCGAATTTCGACGCTCTCCTGTTGCGCCAGTTCGGCGGCCTTGCGCTCGGGGCGAACGTTGAAGCCAATGATGATGGCGTTTGAAGCCGTCGCCAACAGCACGTCGCTCTCGGTGATGGAACCAACGCCGGAGTGGATGACCTTGACGCGCACCTTCTCGGTAGACATGAGGACGAGCGAGTCGGCCAACACCTCAACAGATCCAGTCACGTCGCCCTTGATGATCAGCGGCAGATCTTTGACGCCGGCCAGCCGAATCTGCTCGGCCAGCCCTTCAAGCGAGACGCGGGAACTCTTTGCGAGTTGGGCGTCGCGCTCCTTCATCTTGCGGTATTGCGCGATGCCCTTGGCCTTGTCGCGATCGGCTACGACGAGGAAGGTATCGCCGGAGTCGGGCATGGATTCAAGGCCCAGAACTTCAACTGGAGTGGAGGGACCGGCCTCTTCGATGGCGCGTCCGCGGTCGTCGAACATGGCGCGGACCTTGCCAAAGGTGTTGCCGACGATGTAGCTGTCGTTGAGGTGGAGAGTTCCGTCCTGGACGAGGACCGTGGCGACTGCGCCGCGGCCGCGGTCGAGCTTGGCCTCAAGGACCGAGCCGACTGCCTTGCGACCGGGAGTGGCCTTGGGAGCCTTGATGTCAGAGACCAGGCAGATCATCTCAAGCAGCAGGTCGAGATGAATGCGCTTTTTGGCCGAGACCTCGACGAAGACGGTTCCTTCGCCGCCTGCCGCCCATTCCTCGGGAACCAGGCCGCGATCGGCGAGCTGTTTCTTGACGCGGTCAGGATTGGCGTTGGGCTTGTCGATTTTGTTGACGGCCACGATGATGGGCACTTCGGCAGCCTTGGCGTGGTCGATGGCCTCAAGGGTCTGGGGCATGACGCCGTCGTCGGCAGCGACGACGATGACGACGATGTCGGTAACCTTGGCGCCGCGGGCTCTCATGCGGGTAAAGGCTTCGTGGCCGGGGGTGTCGAGGAAGACGATCTCGCGCCCGTGCGCCGGTGATCCTTCCTTGGCGAACTTCACCTTGTAAGCACCGATGTGCTGGGTGATGCCGCCGGCTTCGCCCGCTGCTACGTCGGTTTCGCGGATTGCGTCGAGCAGCGAGGTCTTGCCGTGATCGACGTGGCCCATGACCGTAACCACAGGCGAGCGTGGAACCTCGAGATCGCCTGTATTATCAGCCTCGAGAACTTCTTCAATGGACTGGTTGGCGATCTCCTCTTCGTAGCTGATGACGGTGGCTGCGGCGCCAAACTTGGCGGCGACATCCTTGACCATCTCGGCGTCTAGAGACTGGTTAACGGTGACGAAGATGCCGCTCATGAGCAAGGTGGCGATCAGGTCTTTGGCGCGGACATCGAGTTTCTCGGCCAGATCCTTGACGCTAATGCCCTCTGTGACCGTGATTTCGCGGGTGATGGGCAAAGGCTCGCCGCCGTATTGGACTCCTCCGTACCTTGGCGGCGGCACAAAGCCCTTCATTGGGCCTTCTTTGGTCTTGGGATACTGCGGACGACCGCCGCGTCCTCTGGACGGGGCGCGTGCCGGACGGGGAGGCGCTTCGCCCGTTGTAGCGCCGGGGCGCGGTGGGCCACCCGGCCGAGGTGCGCCGAAACCGGGGCGAGCGCCAAAGCCTGGACGAGCACCGGGCGCGCCCGTGCCACCGGGGCCGGCATAGCCGCCGGGAGTGGTGCGTGTTGGATGCTTGGGACGAGGACCGCCAGCGAACTGACCGGGGGCTCCCGCAGGACCGCTCGAGCTGCGCTGAGGATAGCTGCCAGGGCCGCCGGAGGGCCGATTGCGGTCAAAGATCGGCCTGCCGCGCTGAATGCCGCCAGCAGCAGGACCGCCGTTTGCCTGGGGCGGCGCTGCGACCACGGGAGGCGCAGTGTAAACCGGACGCGGTCCTGTCTGCGGCATGACCATGCGGCGAGCCGGAAGCGCGGCAGTCGGTGAGGGAGTGTGGGTGTGTCCTTTGGTGCGGTGCGCGGGCTGTGCGGCCGGCGCAACGCTAACCTCGGGTCCGGCTAGATCGGTGGCTGCGGGAATATTCTGCTCCGGTGCAACGGTTGCGGCTTCGATAGCCGGGGAAGGTGCACTTTCTAGAGAACTGACGGCCTCTGCCACTGGAACCGCAGCAGCCAATGGCACATGCGCACTGACTGCCGTAACGGCGGCGACTAGCGGCGCGGCGGCCTCAGTAGCTGAAACCGGCGGCGCGACGGTGCGCGGCTGAGCTTCGCGGACGACGGGTGTGACGGGTGGGGCAACCGGCGGCTTGACGACCACGGTTGCAGCGGGCGGCGCCACTGCGACCGCCGGACGCGGCGCAACTTGAGCGCCAGCGGGAGCTTTGGCCACGACGGGGCCAGCGGGCGGACGGTTGGCAATGGCCGGGGCCGGCGGCGCGACGACGATCTGCGGGGCCGAACGCGGCTGGGGAACAATCTTGCGCGGTTCCGGTCGTGCGGGCGCAACTGGCGGCGGAGCGGCAACCACCACCGGCGCTGTCGGCTTTGCCGCGACCGGAGCTGGCGGCGCGACAGCGGGCTTCGCCGGCACATGACCGTGGCGCGCCACTGCTTCATCTTCCTGTTTCTTGGCCAGGATGGCCTTCAGAACATCGCCCGGCTTGGAGATATGGGAGAGATCAATCTTGGGCGTTATGCCCTGGGGAGCACGCGACTGCTGTCCTGCCTGGCCGGCGGGACGCGATCCGCGGTCAAAGTGGGCGCGCACCTTGTCTGCCTCATAGTCCTCCAGCGAACTGGAGTGGGTCTTGCCGGCGCCCAGGCCGAGCTCCGTCAATATGTCGAGAACCTGCCGGCTCTTGACTTCCATCTCGCGCGCAAGATCGTTAATTCGAACCTTACTCATCCGCCTCTTTTCGATTTTTGCTGCCCAAGGCCGTTAGTTGCTCATAGCTACCTCGTGGCATTGGCTGTTCTCAAAACTTCCGTGATTGCCTGACCGGGCTTGAAAGATGCGGCGCATTTTATGCGCCACCCTCTTTGTCTGCCTGCTCGTCCGTTGTTGCGCTTTCGGTTTCAATCTCTTCGAGTAGCGGCTCTTCCGCGCTTTGAGCATCTTCCTCAAGCGCCTCAGCCGGGTGATCTTCCAAAGTTTGCACTTCCGCCTCATCGGCAGGAGGAATATCCTCGACCGCCGCCTCAGCCTCGGTGCGAATCTGCTCTCCCTCTTCGGCAGCAAGGACGCTCTCCGCTTCAGCGATGACCGCGGCGGCGTTCTCTCCTTCCGCTTCGCCGGTGGCCATCGCCGCTTCGCTCGCTTCCTCTGCTGCGGCTGGCTCCGCGGCTACCGTAGCGGGAGCTTGCTCGCCCTCTTCAAACTGGCCGAAGTAGTGGCGAACGGCGACGCTGATCCTCTCCAGCGTCTTCTCGCCGATGCCGGGAATTTCTTCGAGCTGCTCGGGCGTCATGTCGGCCAGCGTCTCGACGGTGGTAATGCCTGCGGCGACCAGCTTCTGTATGATGCCGTCGCCAAGTTCCGTGACCTGCTCGATGGGCGTCGAAGGGCCGCCGGTGAGGTCCTGCATCTGCTGCTCGACCTCCTGCCGCTTCTCCTCTTCGCTCTTGATGTCGATCTTCCAGCCCAGCAGCTTGGCCGCCAGGCGTACATTCTGGCCCTTTTTGCCGATCGCCAGCGAGAGTTGCGTATCGTCGACGATGACTTCGAGCTGCTTGTCGGTCAGGTCGGCGATGGAGACGCGGCTAACCTTGGCCGGTTGCAGAGCCTTCTCAGCGAAGGTGGTGATCTCGTCCGAGTATTCAATAATGTCGATCTTCTCTCCACGGAGTTCGCGGATGATCGACTGCACGCGCATTCCCTTCATGCCGACGCAAGCGCCGACCGGGTCAACATCCTTGTCGCGGGACTGCACGGCGATCTTGGTGCGTTCACCGGCTTCGCGGGCAATGGCCTTGATGACGACCGTATTGTCGTAAATCTCAGGAACCTCGGACTGAAAAAGATTCTGCACCAGCTCGGGCGCGGCGCGGGAGACAATCACCTGCGGTCCCTTGGCGGCGCGGTCAACCTTGAGAAGAACGACGCGAACCCGCTCGCCGATGGAGAACTGCTCGAGGCGCGACTGCTCGCGCTTGGGGCAGCGGGCTTCGGCCTTGCCCAGGTCGTAGATCACGTCCTGGCCTTCGAGCCGCTTCACGGTGGCGTTCAACACTTCCTTTTCGCGGTGCGCGTACTCCTGGAAGACGGTGTCGCGCTCGGCCTCGCGGACCTTCTGGAAGATGACCTGCTTGGCCAGTTGCGCGGCGATGCGGCCCAGCGGGCTGGTGTCTTTGTAAGTCCGGATCTCACTGCCGACCTCGACGTCCGGCGCCAGTTCTTTGGCCTCGGTGAGCGAGATATGGTTGAGCGTGTCCTCGACCGGCTCGTCGTCGGCCACCACCGTCTTGTAGATGTAGGCGGTGATCTGGCCGGTTTCCCTGTTTAGCTCGCCACGCATGTTTTCCTGGGTCTTGTAATACTTGCGCGTGGCCAGGGCGATGGCCTCCTCTACGGCGCCGACAACGACACCGGGGTCTATGCCCTTCTCCTGGCTCAAGAGCTCGATACTCTGATACAAAACGCTGGCCATACTTTGCTTGCTCTCTCATGATTGCTCGGCTTGGGACCCGGTCGCGGCCCAAGCCGGTTCAGTTGGTTTTGTTGAAGGTGCGGATTTGGCCGGATCGCCCGAAAATCCTACCTCCGGAGCTAAAGCCCCTGTCGAATATGCTGCCTTTCGGCACGGCTAATGCCATGCCCTGACACGAGGTGGTGCTAACTCAGTACTCACCAGACACTGCCTAAGGCCGTGCCCTTTCAAAAACTCGACTACGCCGGCGCCTCACTAAAATTCCGGCACCAGTTGCGCTTTTTCGATGTTGGCGAGCGCAATCTCCACCGTACTAACTCCGGCTTTCCGGCTCTTGCTGTTCTGCTTGACCGCGTTCAGGTCGAGCGTAATGGTCTCGCCGGTAGCGGCTGTCAGACGTCCCTGCCAGTGCCGGTTGCTGCGAATGGGCTCGAAGGTCTGCACCTTCACCAACGACCCTGAAAACCGTTGAAAATCCTCCGGCCGGGTCAACTTGCGATCCAGCCCCGGAGAGCTGGCTTCGAGCGTGTACTCCCCGCCCGGAACCAGGTCTTCCACATCCAACAGCACGCCAAAATCCCGGCTGAAGGCCGCACAATCCTCGTGCGTGACGCCCGAGAGCTGCTCCAGGCGATCCGGGCTGAGTTTGCCTTCCTGAATCTCCTGAACCAGCCGCTCGGGCAGGTTCTCGTGCCCAGCGCCAGCAGCAATCGCGGCTTTCAGCAGGTCACGGCCCTCGGCATTTTTCTCGAGAAATACACGAAGAACGCGTTCCTTCGACGTGCCAACAATCTCAAGATCCACCAGTTCCAGCCCATGGGAGGTTGCCACACGCGCTGCCGCCGATCGGATTGCGTCCAGCCTAACTGCCATCTTTCTCAATACCCCAGCGCGGCCAATCGCCCGCCGGAACTCGTTTTCTGACCGCCCCAAAGGGCAGTTTTTGACCTGAAACCGCGCGAAAAACCTTGAAATTTTCCGCAAATAAAAAGTGGGCTGTAAGCCCACTCATCTCTCCGCCAGCCGGCGTGCTCACGGCAACTCAGGCGGACAAACTCGTCTGCATCTCAAGCATAGGCCAAAATGCCGGGAAATTCAATGGGCGTGTGCGACGGAGATGCGAAGTCGGACTGGCTGCAACGGATTGGCTTGAGAAGCCTGATCTCACTTGCTCGACAAATGGATATACAATGTATATACGTTAATGCGATGGAGGTCAACTTCCTTTACAACGGCCAACGTTTTGTGTGGGATTCGGAGAGGGCGTCCAGCAACTCAGGCAAGCACGGTGTGAGCTTTGAAGTCGCTTGCGAGGTCTTCTTCGATCGATTCATTCACATCGAAGAGGCAAGCGTCGAGGAGGAGAATCGGGACGCAGCAATCGGAATGACCGAAGATTGGATGCTGTTCCTGGTTGTGCATATCCAGCGCGAGGGCGGAACAATCCGCATTATTTCAGTGCCAGTCACTGCGCAGGAACGGAGGTCTTATGAAGACGGCTAGTGAACGAATGCAGGAGCGATTAAGAAAGGATCGCCCGATGACGGTGATCAGCCTCCGTATGCCGGAGGACGTGATTGAGGAATTGAAAGAAATCGCGCCGTCGCTCGGCTTCGGCGGCTATCAGCCGCTCATCCGCGCCTATATCGGCCAGGGCCTGCGCAAAGATCAGGCTCGGTTGGAGAACTCGCAGGTTCTGATGCTCACCGAGAGCCTGCGCAAGCATGGAATCGCCGATCAAGTGATCTCAGCCGCTATCGCTGAAGCGCAATTGAAAACAGCCTAAACTTTCGGTCTACCCGGTTTTGTCGCAGCTCAACGCGGCATCGGTTTACATAGGTTGCATCGCCCAGCGAGTCCGCGTTTCTGCCAATTATTTGGCAGAAGCCTATAAAGACTATCTCCGCAAGTTCCGATAAGAGAGATACGCTTGGTGCGCGGGGGGACTGTGCGCCTCCCAAGGGATAGATTCAGGCTGGCTATGGATAAATGAATACCGAGAGACACCGCGTTCGAGTCACTCTGGCTGTCACGATCCTGGCTACAGTCTGCGGATGGGGAACTGGCTTTCTGCTGGGGGGCGGCCTTGCCGTGAGACAGGCTATCCACCAGCTCCGGCGGGATGCTGACCGGCTCATTGCTGAGGAGAACGCCACTCTCAAAGAGACGTTCTCGACGATGGGCAAGATGAGCTCCTCGCCTTACCCCTATTGCTCGGAAGCGGAGGTTGCTTACTTTCGCAAGCTGATCTTTCAGACCGACTACCTAGCCGATGCCGGACGGATACGCGATGGAGTCATCGATTGCTCGGCAACGCTGGAAAAGGCGGATTTGCCGCGCGAGCCGATGAAGCCGGCGTTCGTTATGCCTGGAGGGGCAAAGGTCTACAGGGTAACCGGGCCGCTACAGATTCGCGATCAGATCACCTTGGGGATCCAGTTCAAGGATATGTTTGTTGTGATCAACTCTGGCGCTGGCAGGCGCCTGGACCCGAACGCACTCTCGTTCATCATGACATTGCGGCCAGGAGCGGGCCAGGATCCCGGCACGCTTCTGAGTACGACGCCTGAGCCGGTGAATAATGTCTTCACGAAGGATGGGTTGACCCGGAACGGGCAAAACCTCTACTTCACGCGCTGTACAACCGACCAGTTAAGCTGCGACACAACCAACATTTCCATTGTCGAGGCTCTCAATGCCGATCGCCCCGAGCTGAAGATTTGCATTTTAATGGGCGGAATCGTTGGCGCGCTTCTCGGCTTTCTCGCCTCGCTGGCCTACCGGCGCAGCCGCAATATGAGGCAGCAACTCCGCCGGGCGATTTCAAAGGACAAGTTGCGGCTGGTTTATCAGCCGATCGTCGATCTGGCCACGAAGCGGATTGTGGGCGCGGAGGCGCTTGTGCGCTGGACCGACGAAGAGGGTTTTGCCGTGCCCCCCGATGTCTTCGTCAGGGAGGCCGAAGAGGCCGGTTTTGTGGGATCTCTCACACGGCTTGTGGTGCGTCATACCTTGCGCGATTTCTCGGCGGCGCTGCACAACAATCCCGAGTTCAGGCTCAGCATCAACATCGCGGCAACGGATTTGAGCGACCCGGCTTTTTTGCCGATGCTGGAAGAGGCGCTCATCGTGTCCGGGGTGCAGCCGCAGAGTCTGGCCATCGAGATCACCGAAGGCTCTACCGCCCGATACGAGGTGGCTATCAATACGATTCGCCGGTTGCACGACATGGGTTACAGAGTGCATATCGACGACTTCGGGACCGGATACTCCAGCCTCTCGTATCTCAAGGATCTGCAGATCTACGCCATCAAGATCGACAAATCGTTTACGCGGTCGATCGGAACAGAGGCGGTCACTGTGGCGATTCTGCCACAGATTCTAGCCATGGCCGAAGCGCTCAAGCTTCAGGTGATTGTGGAGGGGATCGAAACCGCCCCTCAGGCCGAGTATTTTTCCTCACTGAATATGCCGGTCCTGGCGCAAGGATGGTTCTTCGGCTACCCCGTTCCAGCGGATAGATTCTTTCATCTGCTTGCGGACGACGAAGACAAGGCGCAGGCCGCAACGGCCGCGAATTGAGTGGCCTGGCTACGAGAGCGTAATAGACCGCGGGCGTCCCGCTTCCCCCAAGGGGATCCCAATCGCGCATTTCCCTCAAGAAAAACCAGTTCGAGGAGTCGTGGACTGCCAGTTAAGTATTTATTGTTAATTTTTCCCAATTCTGCTCTGAAGTCTTTCTAAGTTGAGCCGATAGTAGATGAACATTAGCCATTCCAGAGAACAAGCGTTTGCTGGGGCAGATCTCAAGAGCGCACAGATAACCATCGAATGAAGCACACACTCAAGCAGCGCGTATTGATCACGATGGCCGCAACGGTCACGACCGCGCTGATCGGTACGTTAACCGGTGATTTGATCGGCCGCGCGGTGACGCTCAAGGCAGCTAAAGCCAAGCTAATGCGGGACGCCACGTTCGTCGTTGCGCAAGGGGACGCTTTCAGCGACGAGTCGCGCGCCGTGCTGGCAACCTTGAATGCCTCAGCGTACCCATTCTGTTCGGAAACTGAGATCGCTTACTTCCGCAAACTCCTCTTTCAATCGAAGTACCTGAGGGACGCCGGCCGGATGCGCAATGGAGTCATAGCGTGCTCTGCGACGATGACCACGGCGGATTTGCCCGCTCAACGGCTCAAGCCCGATATCACACAGCCGGACGGCACCCTTGTCTTCGCCAACCTGCCCCTGTTCAAGGTCGGCAATTCGGGGGGAATGCTTTTGCAGTTCGGCAGCTCGTACGTCGTTTATGCGCCGCACCTGATGGAGAATCAGGGCGCAACCTCCTCGCATGTTCTTTTCACCCCAACCGGATCACTCCGCATGAGAAATGGCCAGACCGGGAAGGACCTGTCCCCGGAGATGGCAAAGGTGTTCACTACAAACGGTCAGGCGCTGATGGAAGACAGCCTCTACGTCACACGCTGTTCGGCGCATTATTTCAGATGCGCGACCACTTATATCTCGACTGCCGAGGCGATGGCAGGTGACCACGTCCACAGAACGTTGGGCGCCGCGCTGGGCGGCCTGATCGGCGCACTCGCCGGCCTCTTCTCGTCTCTTCTCTACCGTCGCAACCGCAGCATGGAGCACCAGCTTCGCAGGGCGATCGCACGAGACAAGGTCCGGCTGGTTTACCAGCCAATCGTCGATCTCGCGACCAGGGATGTCATCGGGGCAGAGGCGCTGGCACGCTGGACCGACGAGGAAGGGTTCGCAGTGGGCCCGGATGTCTTTGTTCGCGTGGCCGAGGAGTATGGGTTTGTGGGAGATCTCACCAGGCTGGTGGTACGCCATGCCTTACGCGATTTTGCCGAGATCATCCGGGAGAATCCCGATTTCAGGCTGAGCATCAACGTGGCCGCCTCCGACCTGAGCGACCCCAAGTTTCTGCCCATGCTTGGTGATGCGCTTGCACAGGCGGAGGTGCCGGCAAAGAATCTGGCCATTGAGATCACCGAAAGCTCCACCGCGCGGCACCAGGTAGCGAGGGAGGCGATTCGGCGCCTCCGCCAGAGCGGGCACAGCGTACATGTCGATGACTTTGGAACCGGCTATTCGAGTCTCTCGTATCTGCAGGATCTCTCTGTCGACACCATCAAAATCGATCGATCCTTTATCCAGGCGATTGGCACGCAGGCGGTAACAGTAGGTATCCTGCCGCAGATCCTGGCCATGGCCTCAGTTCTGCACCTCGATGTGATTGTGGAAGGCGTCGAGACCAGCCAGCAGGCCAGCTACTTCGCTGGAGTCGACAGTTCGATTCGTGCCCAGGGTTGGCTTTTTGGCCGGCCGGTGCCTTTGAGCGAATTCCGGAGTGTGCTGGCCGCGGACCAGAAGAAAACGGCCGTCTTCGAAGATATGCCGGAACAGGGTTCATCCCCGATACCGCTCCAGGTCGCTTGACAGGCGACGCCCCGTCGATGAGGCTGGTTGCATGGGTTGTTGGCTTTCCAATCAATCCAATGAAGGATCGAAATGGACCCCCAGGACGAGGTCGAACCCGGCCAGTTAGAGTCGCTGGCGCAGGTCTTTTGCGAACAGTTGATGGCGTGCCTGGATGAATGCGCGCGCGGACGCAAGGGGCTCTTCTCCGACGTGGAACTTTTGAACGATGATGAAGCCATCGCATGGCCGGAGGCTGCGCGGCTGCGCGAACTGGCGCTTGCCTTGCAGGGCATTTTTGCCCAACAGGAAGAGCGGAATGCGCTCTGCGACGAGTTCCTCGATCTGTGTTCGATCCACGGCGAGAGCCATCCTGGCGAACGGAAGCTAGCGCGCGCATTTCTTGAGCGGATCGAACGGGGCGAGGTGGGCACGCAGCCTGAAGGCGAGCGCAGGCTATGGTGATTTTGCGCGCTTTTCTTGCGCTTGTCTCCGGTTTTGCCGTCATCGCCATTCTGATGATTTTGATGACGGCATTGCTGACACGGCTGGTTCCGAGCTGGTCGGGAGCGGAAGGAAAGCCGTCGCCTGGCTACATCTTCATCAATCTTGGTACTTCGTTTCTGGCCACTGCGTCAGGCGGTTACATGACGGCGTTCGCAGCAGCCGGCAATCCGCTGGTCCACGTGCTGGTATTGGGGCTGACTGTGCTGGCGCTCGCAGCGATGAGTGCCCTGCAGCAGCGCGGCAAGCAGCCCGTCTGGTACCAGTTGTCGCTTGTGGCGATTTCGCCCCTAGGCGTGTTGGCCGGCGGACTTGTGCGGCTGCGGGTGCTGGGGATTCTTTAGAATCCCCAGACCCGCCTGCCAGTCACCAGCGCACGCCGAGAGTCACCGGAATCAACTCAGTTCGTCCCAGGCCATTGGTTTCGGTGATTCGAGGGGTATTGATGTAAAGATAACGGCCCTCGGCAAAGAGCTTCATCGTGCCATCGCCATTGACCCCACCCAGCCGCCTCGAGATGCCGAGGCCCAAATTGCCGCCAAGCTGGTTGGAAGAGAATGAATCGACCGTCACGGGTACCCCGTAGCCGTAAATATCGCAACACTGCACAACGTTAAAGTTGGTGGACTTGTGATAATAGCCGCCTCCACCGGTCAGGTAGACGCTGTTGGTCGCTTTGGGAAATAGGTCAATGACGGGAGCCGCGGTAATTGAAATGATGTGCGCGTTCCCGGTTTGAGCGCCTACCTCACCAATCAACGCCCCGGGGAGTTTGTTGTCCAGGAATTGGAACTCGCCCAGCAGGGAGATGCGCTTTGAGAATCGCAGCCCACCGCCAACGGTGAAGTTTCCGCCATAGGTGATGAATGGACCTCCGCCGCCAGTGGAGGTGTCGTTGCCGATAGGAGCGTTGAAGCCGGCGCCGAGATCGGCAGCGAAGCCATGCGACGCAATGCGCCTCCAGCCGTGCGGCTGTTCCTGGCCGGCAGCCATTCCTGCGCCGGAGGCGGCTGCGCCCGACGCCCCGGCAGCCTCAGGCAACGCCGAAGACGAATACGGCAGCGACGCGCTGTCCGAACCACCGAAGTCAACATGAAATTCGTTGGCACTCGATTTGCCGGCCATGAAGAGGCTGGAATTGGGTTGACTTGAAAAAGGGGAGGACTGGGCACTTGCTAAGACTACCGTAAGGCTCACCGCGCCACAAAGAAGTAAGGCACGCCGCATCAATGACATCCAACGGGGGAAAGACATGCTGAAACCTCCAGGATAGACTTGTGCTTCTCTCGTCCGGAGATCGCGACTTGTCTCCGGGCATTAGCTTAGACACCAATTCGGTTCAGAAGGTTGCGGCCTGCATTGAGTCTGCCCCGGGAAATTGGAGCAACGACGAAGGCCGGAGCAGTTGCTCCGGCCTTCGTCGTTGCTGTCCACTGTTCACTGCATTCATCCCTGAATGTCGAACTGCTCTGGATGCAGCGTCGCGTCGCTCTTGACCAAGATGTTTTTGCTCACTAACTCCTCGAACTCTGTCAGCCAGCTCCCGTTGTTGGCCTTGAGAACCTTGACAGTCTCTGGGTTTACACGCAGCAGCACATCGGCGCCTTCGAAATGCTTCTTCATCTTGCGCAGTTCTGTGTAGATCTCGTTGCAGACCGTCGTCGGGCTCTTGACCATACCGGTGGCCTGGCAGGTGGGGCAAGGAACCGAGAGGGTCCGTTCGAGAGACTGCTTGACGCGCTTGCGGGTGATGGCGACCAGGCCGAAGTCGTTGAACTGAAGGACCTTGGTCGGTGCCCGGTCGGATTTGAGTGCTTCTTCGAGAGCGGCCATGACCTTGTACCGGTTTTTGCGGTCGTCCATGTCGATGAAGTCGATCACGATGATGCCACCGAGGTCGCGCAGACGAATCTGGCGAACGATCTCAGGCACGGCGTCGAGGTTGGTCTTGACGATGGTGTCTTCAAGACGCGCCGACTTGCCGACGTATTTGCCGGTGTTGATATCGATCGCGACCAGCGCCTCGGTCTGGTTGATGACGATCGAGCCGCCGGACTTGAGCCAGACCTTGGAGCGCAGCGCCTTGGCGATCTCGTCCTGAATGCCGAACTGCTCGAAGAGCGGCGTCTCTTTGGTGTAGAGCTTGACGCGGCGGGTAAGCGCTGGCGAGTAGAGGTTGAGGAGGCGAACAATGCGCTCGTAGTTCTCCTCAGAATCCACCCAGATGGCTGAGAAATTGTTATTGACCTGGTCGCGCAGAATGCGCTCAATGAGCCCGGAATCGTGGAAGATCAGCGCCGGAGATTTCGAGGCCTCTGAACGCTGCTTGATTTCGGCCCACAAATTCAGCAGCATGCGCAGGTCGGTGCGGAGTTCGTCTTCGCTGGCGCCCTCGGCGGCGGTGCGAACGATGAAGCCGCCGCTGGCCTCGCCGCGCTCGTGCACCAGAATCCGCTTGAGGCGCTGCCTCTCTTCATCTGACGCGATCTTGCGGCTGACGCCAATGTGCGAAACCGTAGGCATGAAAACCAGGAAGCGGCCGGGCAGGGCGATGTGCGAGGTAATGCGTGCGCCCTTCTTGGCGATCGGTTCCTTGGCGATCTGAACGAGAATCTCCTGGCCCGGCTTCAACAAATCGCTGATGACGGGCAGGTCAGAGAGCTGCATCGAGCGCCGCGAGGGCCCGCGGCCTCCTCTGCCGGCCGGGGCGGCTGGCGCTGCCGGACCGCCACGACCGCGGCGTCCGCGCGCGAAGCGATCACGGCGAGGCTGGGTTGCGGTTCCGGCGGGCTGGCCTTCGGCTGAAGGCTCTTCGTCGTCCTCAATCTCTTCTTCGTCGCCATTCTTCTCGTCGAAGTTCAACTGAATGCGGTGGTCGAGGTGAGCCTCCTGGAGCATTTCGCCCAGGTCGCCTGTGCGCATATGAGTGGGCAGCGTCTCTTCTTCGAAGTCGTCCGACTCGTGGTCTCCACCCTTGGCGCGATGTGTGTGGCGAGGAGCATCAAACTCTTCCTCTTCGATGGTCTCTTCCTCGATGAGACCGCTGCCGGGAGCATATGACGAAGCCGGACCAGTTGTGGCGGGCGCGGTTTCCGGCTTGACTGCCTTCTCTTCGTCCTTTTTCTTGCCAATGCCAAAGAGCCTGAAGCCGGCCGGAGGCACCGGGTCTACGTTGTGGGCCGCGGTCGCATCCGGCTCCGGCTTGGAGGTTTCCCGATCGGCGGGCTCGTCGTGCGCGCCTTCGGGAAGGACCTCGTCCTGCCTTGTCATTGGGGCGGCAACTGTATCCTCGACCGACGGTTGCTCGATCACAGGCTCGATTGCGTAGTCTTCCGGCTCGACAGGGGTGGCGACCTTCGGCTCCGGCTTGGCTGGGTCCGGCTCCGCCGCAGCTTCAGGGGTCAGTTCTTCCTCGAATAGATCCCCTTCAACGAAATCGCCCTCTGCCGCGTCCGGCAGAAGCTCTTCCTCAGTCGTCCCGTAGCTCGATTCAATTGGCGCGACGAGCGCTGGCACGCTTGGCGACTCCTCCGTCGTCTCCTCGTAGAACTCCTGCTCTTCGACGGCATCCGGAGCGGGGCTGCCAGCTACCGGAGCCTCGTAGGGCGCGACCTCGGGTTCGACCTCGGCGGGCTCATTTTGGCGGGTGCGGTGCTTTGAGAGCGTCTCGCCAGGCAACAGCCCGCTGCCATCCCACTCGATGGGCGACTGAATCAGAGTTGCAGGCTTGAAGGAATTGGCCGGGCGAACAGGCACAGAAGCCGCGTTCTCTTCCGATGAGGTCTCTGCCGAAGCGCCGCCGTACTTGGAGAGCGACTCGCCGGGCATAACAAATGGTGTTGGCGCGGCAGCCGGCGCACGCTCGAAGCGGGGCGCGGCCTCGGCGGCTTCCCGCCTCGATGACGAAGACCTGTCACCCTGAAAGTCAGCGGCTTCAACCTGCGGCGCAACCTCAATTACAGTCTCCGCGATCTCTTCGACGAAGACCTCGGGAGCTTCACCGTTCTGCGGCTGGCCTTCGGGCGAGCCAGCGCCACCACGGCCGCCACGGCGGCGGCGGCGTCCGCGCCAACGCTTTGCGCCGGCCGCTCCGGGGTCTTCCGCGCCGTCGAAAGGGAGCTCAGGGGCAACGGCCGATTCGGCAGCTACTGCCTCGTTAGGCTCGGGGTCGGACTCAATCAGGACACGGCCCTTGGGGGGCTTTTCAGTGAAGGGTTTCGCCGGGGTGGGACGGTCCTGTTTCTGTTCCGGTCTTTGTTCCGGCTTCTGGCCCTGCCGGCCGCCGCGATTGTCGGGTGCGCCGCCGTGCTTGACCTCGCGCGGAGGCTGATTGCCGCCGCTGGCCGCTGCCTTTTCCAATTCCTCGGTCTCTTCCGGGTCTTCGAGTTCCAGGAAGTCGGTTACATAAAGGAACGCGTCGCGCTCCAGGCCGACATCCACAAATGCCGATTGCATTCCCGGCAGGACACGGGTAACGCGACCGTTGTAGATCGATCCCGCCAGGGTGTATTCGTTTTCGCGTTCGTAGTAGATTTCCGCGAGTTGATCGTCTTCCAAAATAGCCAGCCGCGTCTCATGCGGCGTGCTGGAGATACAAATTTCCTTTGCCATCGTACCTTTCCGCCCGGCGGCGTCTGCCTGCCAGGACCTGCGGCAAGGTTGGAAGGAGAGTTGC
>JBEKCA010000013.1:0-58700 GCA_050015115.1 Occallatibacter sp. | reverse complement strand
AAAACCGGTCTCAAGATCAAGGCAAAACTGACGCAGAGAACGTACCCCACAGGAGTTGAAATACCCACTTCGGAGATAGCGAAACTCAACCTGTCGCCAAAGGCCTTCCATGGCGATTGGAAGTACTCCGTGCTCCCTCAATGACGACACGCTTGTGCAGTTTATTTATGCGCGAGCCCTAAGTTGTGAATTCGACGACCGGCTCGGTGATGCCTTTGCGCACAAATTCGTCGCGGTCCGAAACCGGCTTCCAGCCCAGCGCCTTTTTTGCTGCCGTGCAATCGAATGGCGCTTTCAGCGTGCGCGTCTCCCAGTCGCGATAATGCGGAAACTGACGGTCGGGAACGCGCAGCGCAAACTTTGCCGCCCACTTCATCAGGTCAATTAAATAGAACTTGAAGATCGGCGTCGCGTGACGCTGAACACGGAAGCCGCCACAGCGGTCCAGTTCATCAAGATACTCCTGTGCGCTGAGGCTCGGCTCGCCGACGAGATTGAACGAGCGGCCTTCGATTCCTTGCGCGTCCATCGCGCTGATCAGGCCCGATGCCACGTCCTCGACCAGAACCAGAGGCAGCTTGTTTTCGCCTGCTCCCCAGGTCTGGCAGACGGCATCGTGCCACCACATGGCCACTCCCCAGTGGAAAGGACTGCCGCCGCGCCCTATGACAACGCCTGGCCGCAGAATCACGACCGGCAGGCCTTGTTCCTTGTGCATCTTCAACAGCAGTTCTTCAGAGGCCGTCTTTGCCCGTGCGTACAAGTTGCCGCGAGCGATCCCCGGGTCCAGCGGGGTGTCTTCGCTGATCATGCGGGCCTTTGCACCCTGATAGTACGAGGCGATCGTGCCCGTGTAGACGAGCCGTTTGACGCCCGCTTCGAGCGCGCACTCGGCCACCTGACGGGTCGTGCCGATCTCAAACTCCCGATACTCCGCCCAGGTCTTCACATTCGATCGCGCCAGATGTATGACGCAGTCAATCCCCTCCATCGCTTTGCGGATATCCGCAGCGCTCGTCAGGTCGCCGGACTGACACTCCACCAGTGGGCCCCGCATGTCCGGTTGGAGATTGCCAGTGTTGCGCACAAGCAGCCGCACGCCTCGCCCGGTCGCGACCAACTGCCGCACCAGTTCCTTACCGATAAAGCCGGTCGCTCCAAGCACCAGAATGCGCGGAGCGGAAGCGGCGCCGCTCTTGACCGGCAACAATTTCGCTTCAAGCTCTTCGGCTGGGAGATTGGCCAGTGAGCCGATCTGTTCGCATATCCTGATCACCTTGGCTCCTGTGCGCGCATCGATGCGCGCATCGAGCGCAGCCCTGCGTGAACCGTAAAAAGCGTCCATGGCATTGGCGATTGTCGCGCCGTATGGATTCCCGCGCGTGCCAAGGCCCAGCTTGGAGCGGAAGTAGCGCAGCAACGTCTGCCTGGCTTGCTTTCTCAAACTGCGGGCTGTGTTTACTACCATTGCATGAGCATCGAAATCTGGATCGATGGGGCGATGCTCATGACGCGTGTAGGTGCTGCGCTCAAAGTCAACCGTAGCCGACGCCAGCGAACCACGGACGTGAATCGTGTATTCGGAAAATGCCGGAACGAAGGAGAAGCGCATTTCAATCGCCGTCCGCCCCTTGAAGGCATTCACCTGCCAGCGGCGATAAAATGTACAGCCGGTGGGCAGGTCGATTGGGTTGCTGGCATGAACCATCATCTGATCTGGTTCGCCAGTCAGGTCGATCATGTGAGCCACGGAGTGCGAACCGATCTCGAGCATGATGTTGCGCGGATCGCGCAACATCCAGATGTTGAATGGACCGTAGATCGTCGGCGGCAAGGGCCGGTGCCAGGTAATCGTGATGTCGTCGATCAGTCCAAGAACGCCGCTCCGCACATCCTGCCGCAACTGCTCGTATTGGCGCGAGAAGAGAAAGTTATGGCCAACGCCAACGCGCAACTCTCGCTCTTCGGCCATCTGCGCAAGAATCACGCAATCAGCCGCGCGAAGGCACATGGGTTTTTCAAGAAAGACATTCACGCCGGCTTCGAGCAATGTGCGCGCAGCCTCGAAATGCCGGTCGGGCGGCAGCAGCACATGCACAGCGTCCAGTTGCTCCTCCGCAAGCATCTCCTTGAGCGAGCCATAGAATTTGGGCACGCCGAACTTACGAGCCAGAGCCTGCGCCCTGGGCAGAATATGATCGCAGACTGCAACCAACTCGACATCGCGGACCTTTGCAATGGCCTGCGCATGCCAATCGGCGATGTAGCCGGTACCCAGAAAGCCCACTCGCCGCTTTGAATCTCGGAACGAGTCGGAGCTGGCAGGAAGGGAAGACGGCGTACTCGCGGTAGGCTCCAATGTTGGTGCTGAGTAGAGTTGGGTCATAGGTTATGAGCTTCCTTTGTATTCGATAATCGTTAAAACGTGTCCGCGCCACTGCCTCCAATAGAATTCCAGCAAGCCGGTCAGCGCGGGGAATTTGAAGAGAAAAGTGAAGAAAGCGAAAATCGAGGCTTGGCGAGCCGACCATCCTCGCTGTCGGCCGTGAATGTAAGTGCGAGTAAATTGGAGCCCGTAGGCGCAGAACAACAAGAGCACCGACAGGCCGTAAGTGAATGGAGCAAGTGTTAGTGCGATTAGCGGCAATAGCAGAGCCCACACCCAGATCCGGCGACAATCGGCGACGAAATACCGGTCCTCGCTGCGGCCATGCAGGGCCGATACATGCGCGAATGCATGTCCTGTGCGTTTTGACCGTCGCCACCATTGACTGAATCGAGTCATCGCCAGATCGTGACGGGCCATCTCCGCGTTCACATGGAGAATCTTTGCTCCCGTTCTGCGCACGCGCACGCAGAATTCATCATCCTCGGCGGCGATCACATCGGGCCTGAAACCACCGGCCGCACGGTAAAGTTCCGTTCGAATCAGAAAGCGGCCGCCCGAAGATTTTATCTCTCCTGGCGCTTGTTGCCATTCCAAATCGCCTAGCTGGTTGTAGACGCTTGCCGATGGATACAGTTCGCGGACATGGCCGCAGACCACACCGACATCCGGCCGCTCAATTAGCGCAGATACTCCTCGCTCCAACCAGCCGTCCACCAGATCGCAGTCGCCATCGAGAAATTGGATAAATGGCACATCCGGATCGTTCGCCATGATCCAGGCATAGCCCTCATTGCGCGCGCGCGCCGCGCTGAAGGGCTGCGAAGGATCAAGTTCCTCAACCTTGCAACCCATCGATTCCGCATATTGCGGACTCCCATCGACCGAGCCGCTATCGACGTAGACAATCTCCTTCACGTTCACGCCACGAACTTCCCGAATGGACTCAAGGCACCTGGCCAGCCGGCTTCCTTCATTGCGTCCGATCACGACGATCGCAAGCGCAGGCAAGGCAGAGTCTGAGCAACGGCTCAAAAGGCCTTCAGAGATTTCACTCATACAAATCCCTCCTATTGAGCTGCCTCGGCATGTTCAACTTCCTCGCGCACCCTCGGCGCATTTCTATGAATCACCCGCGCCGGAACCCCGACGGCGATCGAGTTAGAAGGAACGTCTTTGAGCACCACTGCGTTGGCTCCGATCTGCACATCATCTCCTATCCGGATTGCACCCAGAATCTTGGCTCCAGCTCCGATATCCACGCGGTTTCCGAGGATGGGCGATCCGCGCCTGCCAGTGTGCCTGAGCCCGACCGTCACCCCGTTGCGAATCACACAGTCGTCGCCAAAGACGGCATCACCGCTGATAACAATCCCTCCAAAATGATCGATTCGGAATCGCCGCCCCAGCGTTGTCTCACAAGGCAACTCAATACCTGTCAGTACCTCGGAGACAGGCTTCAGAAACTTGTAGACAAACGAGAACGGCAGCCGCAACCAACGCCAGCGGATGGTGTAGCGCCAGCGCCCAAAGCGGTACACGGCCAAGGCCCACAAACCCTGACGGGCAAGCTGCCGGTCGTGCGTGCGCCAGTCCTCGCGGATGTTATCGAACAATCAAACCCTCCAAAAGGCAAAAGCAGCTGTGGAGTGAAATGCTCAAAAGCTGTTTACATAAACTGGGCTTTGAAAGGGCACGGCTTTAGCTGCGCCAAAAGCGAAGTCAACAAAATCATGGACTTCGCTCCCTGAGGGATGTTTCTCGGCCGACCCCGAGCGTTGAGCAACCAATTCTAGGCGCGAATCCTCTTGATCGTGTCTACGATGATCGGAGGCGTGATAGCATGAAGGACTCTTCTGATCACGGTTGGATCGTTCCGTTCGGCCCCTGGACGATGCTGAAATAGCGTGGAATGGGACTCGTTGATTTCTTCTTCGGGGCGGCCATTGGAATAGTAGTAGGTCGCGACAGATTTGCGTGTCCGTTCTGGAGGGCAGGCAAGCGGCGTTGGATGCCCGTGATAGGAATAGCTGGTCGTGCTGAAGATGGCGCAGCGATTAAAGATAGGCAGAATCTTTTGCTCGGCGCGCGTCATGTCGCGATTCCAAAGCTCAAAATGCCCGCCGTATTCCTCCTTCCAATCCTTGTTCAGATAGACCAATACATTGATGCGGCGGTCGAGTTTCAATTTTTCGTGATAGTTGAAGTCCGCATGAACCTCGAGGTTTCCGCCCGGCTTGATCTGGTGCAATCCACCGCCGACATAATACGGATCGGGAACCACACCCTGAATGCCAGTGAGATCTTCAAGAAACTGCAGCATCGGACGGCTGTTCAGGAAGTAAAGAACGTCTCGCACTGCCGCGGGAAGCTTCTCCACCACATCGAACGCCAGCTTACGTTCCTTGGGTGTATTGAATTGGGTCCAAGCCAATTGTTTAGGTTCGGGGAATTCTCGCAAGGCCGCTTCCGCTGCCGTCTCCGGCAGAAAGTTGTCAAAATAGATATGCGGAAAGGGCTTGTTGTTTTTGTACTTTTCGGCATTCTCTTTTCCGAGCGTCTCGAGTTTCCGGAAATTTTCGTTACTCAGCAATTCGTTCATATGAATCTCCTGTTGATTGAGGCTTTAGACCAATGGGAGTGCGGGGGAGGTACGGCAGAATGGTTCATTTGCGCGGGTTGGCAATGCACGGCAGGCTTGCGGATTCCGTTGAACGCCGCCACCAAACCTGAAAATAGGCCGTAGATTGGGTGAGGCATAGTGACGACATATGCTGCCGGATCTCCGCATCCATGTCCACCAGGGTCGTCGGGCTGGTCAGGTCCAATATCACAACATTGGATTGGTCGAGTTGTTCGATCACGCGCTCCTTGTCCGCGGGAAGGAGTTGTCCCTCCTGAAGTGTCCATACCTCCGGCGAATGAACTGAGGGAAAGTAGTGATGAGCCCCTGTACTGTAGGAAAACAGTAACAGATTCTCGTGCTTTGATGTTTCCAGAATCTTCTCCCATTCTGCTACCCAGCTTGCATTGGCATATAGGTTCGCGGTAGTGGTAGGTGACTTGATCTCTTTCCAACCCTGAATGACTGTATGCGCGAGAGTCGACTGACCTGCAATTCCGAGCGTAAGAAACACAGTTACGAGACAAGTGCGCAGGATGCCCTTAGGCGTTGCCGACAACCCCAACAGCATTCCCACCATCAGGATTGGATCGAAGACATAGTGCTGATGCGGCGATCCATAGGCGACGGAAACGAACACCGCTTGGATCACAGCGCAAAGAACGATTGCTGTGTCTCTGGGGTAGAGCATTCGCCTGATCGCCATTCTTCGCACTGCCAGTATGGCGAAGATCATGAGACTGAGCGTGCTCAAAACCCACCAACTCACCGGCGTAAGTAGCGAGTAAGCGAGATAGAACCTGGAACCATATCCCGAGGGATGGAGAAACTGCATCAACGCTGCTCCGGTCCCGAAGCCAATCTGCTTGTAGAAACCCATTCCCGCCAGAGGAGTCGCCGTCGCGAAAACGCTTCGCCACCCAAACTCAATGGCTAGCAGTATGGCGAGTGTCAGATACGTTAGCACTCCCGGAGCAAATGAGCGAAGCAGTCCTGAAACAGAACGAGAAGGCTTGATAAGCCAATCAATGAATAGAAATGCGGCCAATGCGGCCGTCATGACCAATGGCAGCGACGGCACGCTCCAGCATCCTATCGCGGAAATTGCCAGACTGATGTCCAGCCGTCCAAGTAGCACAAAGAGCAGCGCAAAAAGAAGGGATAACTGAACGATAGAATAGGGAAGATTCGGATTGACCGTGTTAACGATCCGGCTCATCGCTAGTATTGCTATCAGCCATATCGGTTCACTGGGAAGATAGCGCAGCAAGAAAGCACAAAACGCGGCTATCAGCACCATGGTCGCGGCCGCGCATCCGAGCAAGGGCCAATAGCCTCGGCCAAATAGGACAAAGAGCCAGTGCTGAATCGAAACCGGCAGCAGGCCGTAGGAATAGAAAGTGTCAACGCCCAGCCGTAAGTGCTGATCCAGAAGATAATCGAGATTCAGAAAGCTGCCGCGGTCCTTCAGTATCCAAAGATCCAATGAGAAAACGATCGGCCAGGAAATGAGATAGATGATTGCGAACGATCCAACGAACAATGCAAATTGCGCTACGGTGCGGTGTTCCGCCATCCAAGAGTTTTCCTTCGAGCTATCCAGGATTCCAATTCTCCCTTCTCGGTCGAGCATGATTCGTTCCTTAGCTTTGGTCGCAGTCAGCGTATTTGGCTCACGCCCACTGCACGCGCGGGCACGCCCACGACCGTTGCTCCAGGCGGCACATCGCGAGTGACCACTGCATTGGCCCCCACGGTAGCGCCGTCCCCGATTGTGACACCGCCCAGCACAGTCACGCCGCGGCCGATCCATACTTCGCTGCCGATTGCGATGGGTCGCGCGATGTGTCCGGAATCGCGCATCGTTAAACCCGGAAGACGTGCGTGATTTGCGTCGCGTATGCTCGAGTACTCGCCAATCATTGTGCCGCTGCCTATCGTGATCCACTCTCTTGAAACGATGTGAACCCCGCGCGAAATCACGACTCCGTCACCAATCTCAATCGAACCATTCTCTTCCGTCTCCAGATACAGTGCCGGATACAGCAACACGTCCTGCCCAAAGCGGATCATGCCCGAACCATGCACCTCCGCTCGGCCCAGCACCACAACCGACGCATCGAGCGGCGATGACATGGAAGACGAAAGCAAGGCGTGGTTGCGAATGCGCCCCAGATTACGCCGCAGTGCCGACGTGGCCCTGTAGAACGAAGACAACAACAAGGTGAGCGCGGACTTGAGCTTGCGTTGCATAGAGTTCTCTAGTTATTGGATACGTTCTCGCGGAAGACGGATGCGAGTTTGTTCACATTTTCACCGAGGTTGTAGAGTTCGCGGACACGCTTGCGTCCTGCAAGCCCAATCCCTCGCCGTAGTAGCGGATCTTCGACGAGGCGCTCAAGCGCCGTAGCCAGTAACTCCGCCGAGGATGCCGGAACGAGCAGCCCGTCGAGCCCATCACGGATTAACTCCGGAATTCCGGCAATGACTGTGCTCACGCAAGGCACCTCCATCGCCATTGCCTCCATTAGCGCAACCGGCACTCCCTCGGCAAAGCTCGCCAGAGCGAAGATCTTTGCTTTACCGAGCAACTGCCGCGTCTCGCCGTGGCTCTTTGCTCCTTCGAAGATCACAGGAATATTCTCCTGCTTCGCGAAGGCTTCCAAATGCATGCGATCCGGGCCATCGCCCACGAGCCGCACTCGGACCGGCAAGCCCTTTGAGTGCAGGATTGCGCAGGAGCGCAACAGGATCAGCTGGCCTTTCGACGGAACCAGCCGCCCCACACAGAGAATCTCAATCACTTGATCCAGATTCGGCTGAGCCTGCACCGGTGAAAATACATCTGGGTCAACGCCGAGGCGCGTCACGTGCATCTTATCCCAATGTTCCGGAGCTGAAATGCGCATCAGTTGGCTGCGGCAAAAGTTGCTGATGCACAGAATGAACTTTGCACGCTCCACCTTTTGGCGAAGATGGAACTTCTCCACGTCGTAGAATTCATCTGGACCATGCACTGTCAGTGAGTATGAGAATCCCCACGCATCAGATGTCAGCATTCCCACTGTCGCAACTGGCCCGCAAAAGTGTATGTGCAGATGCCGATGACCTCGCGAACGCATCCAATCACCCAGAATCAGCGCTTCCACGAAATAGAAAAGCGCATAAAGCGTTGCGCCTGGATTCCACCCTCCCAGGCGCAACGCTGATGCGAATCCCCGAAAGAAAACTCTAGGCCTAAACAGAAGCGTTTTGGCTGCAACTACCGCTGCCCGCACGGCTCCGGCGGACTTGATGTAAAACGTCTTCTCCGCTTCTTCAACTTCAAGCACAGGCATCGACGAGCGCGCACGGTCGGTCGGGTTGATCGAAGCCGTCTCAACGGTGAAGCCGTGCCTTCTCAGTTCCAAAACTTCATTCAGAAAAAACGTGTGCGACACCGCAGGATAGCGGCTCAAAAGATAGAGAAGTCGCGGGGGCGCTGCCTGCCTGTTCTTTGCGATCAATTCATTTGAATCTGCCGCGAAGTCGGTTTCTGATTTTATTGCTGACATGTTTACCCCCTGCCTGAACTTGCCGTTCCTGACGTTTGCGCCCAATCGCGGCCGGAATTGCCTTCAATTAGATTTGGAAGCGGCTGCCGGAGAAACTGCCGCCTGCTTCGCTTCTTGGAAAACTTCCGTCTTCTCCGCGACTGAGCGATAGATGCCAATCACCCTGTCGATCTTGAGTTGCCAGTCGAAATCGCGAACCGCTCGCTCGCGTCCCGCGGCTCCTATTCGCTTTGCGAGATCTGGAGATTCAAGCATCGACTGCATCGCATTGGCGAATCCCGTCACCAGGCCTTCGTAACTCGCGGGGTCCACGAGCACCCCGCATGAAGCGTCCAGATAATCTGCTGGACCGCCCCAGCGTGTGGCGATCACAGGCTTGCCCATGGCCATGGCCTCAAGCACCACCGCACCACCGCATTCATACAAGCTCGGCAGAACCAGCGCGACTGAGTTTAATAAATGAGCAGCGCACTCTTTCTGAGACAGCCAACCACTGAAGTGAACGCGATCTTTCAATCCAAGATCCACAGCCAGGGATCGCCACGTCTCCAGCATCGGTCCGTCGCCAATGAGTTCGAGTTCGGCCGACGGAACCGTTTCGAGCGATCGAATTGCAATGTCTGCAGCCTTCCAGTCCACAAGGCGTCCAAGGAAGACAAAACGCGGGGCTGTGCCTTGTGCTGTCCCGTGCTCGCCCTGCCAGACGCCGATGTCGATTCCATTCTCCGGCAATTCGATCACCTTGCCGCGAATTCCAGCAGGCAGCGCACGTCGCGTTCGTTCATTGGCCACCAGCACCACGCTAGCTTGTCTCTTGCCGGGCAGAAGCATGTTGCCAGCGTTTGCAAACAGCCGGGCAAATGCCACTGCCGAGCGGCTCATCGACGATTCAGCGCGGCGAAAAGCCGGAGGGTATTCCATGCCGCCGTTCAACGGCCCAATCACCACCGGGACTCCCAAGCCGAACATAGCTGAAGGGAAACGCGGAGCGACCGGAATGGGCTGATGAACAACATTGATCCGTTGCTCGCGGATTAATCTGCGCACGACAGACCGTTGACAGAATTGCGTGATGAGCTGGATGACCAATCCCAGCGTGGCTTCAGACAATCGCCTGGGAAGATAGCGGCTCAAACGGAAAACAAGCTTGTGTATCCAAAGATCGGGAATAAAAAGAATGCGGCCGATGTCGTTCGGGAACAACTCCGTCACTTCGTTTTGCGTTCGCGAGTGAACAACCATCCAGCATTCGATTCCGCGAGAGCGCAGCAAGCGAAAGTAGTGGACGGGCAGAATTGCCTCGCCGCCGAAGCGTGTCGAGGCATTCTCAGCAACAATACATATTCGCATAATGGCTCACACTGGACGGAAGATCTGGTAGTACCCCATCGCATGCAGCATTCGCTTGAACGCCTGTTCACGCGCATACTGCGCCGGTGTTAATTCTTCGAACGGAAGCACGTGGCCTAGCTGGAGGAGTGTAGATTGCCCGTCCAGCAATCCCGTTTCGCGAGCCTTGTGCAGCCACCACTTTGCCTCGCCGCCTGCATGAAAACACTTCAGACCAGCCCACGGTTCCGATTCCAAAATGTACTGGCCGCTCACGCCCAGCTTGGTCATCACCCGTCTTGCCGGTGAGCGTCGCCAGCATTTCCAGTACTCCGGATCGAGGTATCCGCCTCCCACTCGCATGGCTAATGCCGCCCAAACAATCGCTTCCACATGCATGATGCGCGGCAGCTTCGTTCCACCCAGTCTGCCGATCAACCAGTCAAGCCAATCCAGATCGGCGGAGGCGCGCCAATGCGCTACTCCAATGTCCACATGGTGCGCAAGCCGGATGCCATCGCCGATTGCAGTCTTCACCACCTCAGGTGGAAAGAGGCAGTTAGGCTGTTGCCACATTAGCAGCAGGCCAGTTACAGGCGTCGGTTCAAATTGAAAACGATTAGGAAAGTAAAGATCTGGATCGAGCAGGACCAATTCTTCACCGGGACTGCTCAGCAGCAACGGATCGGTAATCTTGCGCCAGCAGGGATGACCGCGCCGGAATGCGCGCAAGCTATCGCGCCCGGCAAAAAGTGTCTCCTCGCGCTCGGCCAGATCGTTTTCCGAATAAACCGTGCATTGATGCCCCCGCAAATCGATCGCATCCAGAGTATTAATCAACTCTTGCTTGTCCTGTTCGGAATCGGTAATCAAACGCAGCTGAAGAGCTTCGACAGAATTGCAGAACAAACTCTCCAGCGCATCCCTGGCATAGCCCAGCGAGCGCGGAGAGAGCACCATATACACTTGGCGAAGGGTCATCGAACTCGATCCTCGGTATTTGATCTTTGTGGTCCTTTTGAATTTGAAAGCGATGAACGTTGCTTTATCCCGGTTTACAAGATTGAAACGGGGGCCACTGGAACCGGTTGAGCGACAGACTGATGAAGAACGAGTTCATCGGCAAAGCCCGCTGGCTCCTTCAGGGGAACTTCGGCGGTATCGGAGCGCTCCAACCGGGATCGCAATTGCGCAGCCAAAACCTGAACGTTCGGTTCCAGGAAGACCAGATCGTGGTCTCCCGGTAGTTCATAGAGCTCAATTCCGCCTTGCGCGAGCGGAGTCCATCCCAGGTCCATCGGCAGCCTGGGATCGGGCTGCACAGCGGTGCGGAAGAGCGTCAGTGGTCCGGGCCAGGGCCGCGCTTTGTAGTTGATCGCCGCCACCCAGGTGATATCGTCCGTACTTTTCATGAAGGACGGCACGCTGCGAATGCCCAGCGCGGAGGCAACTGAGTACATCTTGCGCAGGGTCCGTGTGAACAGTTTCTGCCGCAGATATTCGATCTTTTCTCCCAGCGTGAGGCTTGAGAGATTTCCCAAAAAGCGTGCAATGCGCCGATCGAGCTGCACTCGCATTGAATCGTCTCGCTGAGCCACAACGATGCAATCGCGTTGGCGGCTATCCAGCATGCCAAGCAGTTCTACCCGCTCTCCAAGGGCGCGCAACTGATGTGCAATTTCAAGAGCGATCGTACCGCCAAAGGAATACCCCAGAAAATAGTAAGGGCCTTTCGGCTGGATCTGCCGAATTTCAGCCAAGTAAAACGCCGCTTGATCTTCCAGTCGAAGCAGTGCCGGCTGACCCTCCAGCAGTGATTGGGCCTGTATGCCATAGATCGGGTGGTCCGTCCCGACCAGCATGGCGAGCTGATAAAAGCGGATAACGTTTCCTCCCGCGCCGTGGATGATAAACAAAGGAGCCGCTGTTCCTTTGGGCTGCATCGGCACGATCGAAGAACTGCCGTTTGCGGAAAGCCGCTGCGTAACCAACTGCGCCATGCGTTCAACCGTGTGCCCGGTAAAGAGAGAAGCAAGACCGAAGTTGAGCGAGTAAGTCTTATTGATCCGGGAGACAATTTGCATTGCTGCCAGCGATCGGCCTCCTAGGTCGAAGAAGCTGCTCCGAATGCTTAGTTTTGCGACCCCGATTGCAGTTTCCCAAATTCTAGCGATCTGCGCCTCGAGCGCATCGCGGGGCGCGAGATAATCCTCGCCTAGCTTGTCATTGGCAGGTGTCACTTTGTTCATGCCTGCGTTCAGATGTCCGTTCCGATTGACGCCCTCTTCGGCGATCCTGCGTTCAACTGCTCCATTTGAGCCTGCATTCAGTGGCTTTCCGCTCGCATCCACCACCGGCTCAGCTGCCGGACTATCCGAGCTCGATAGCACGGTTTCAAGAACCCGCACATAGAGCCTGAGGATTTGCTGGATGGTGGAAACGCGAAAGAAACCTGGATTGTATTCCAATTGGAGGCGAGGGCCTTCGCCGCGCTCGACGATGCTCAACAACAGATCGAACATGGTTCCTGGGCTGACTGAACGCAGTGGAACGATTTCCAGAGATGGCGTTTTCTGGGCCTGCATGAAGGCCTTCTGATAGATGAAATACACCTGCAGCGATATCTGATTTTTATCGCGGCAAAAGAACTCGTCGTCGTTCAGATCCTCGAAGGGCAGGTCCTGATGCGCCAACGCGCCCAATGTCCATGTACGCACCTTCTCGACGATTGAGCCAAGAGTCTCTGCCTTTTCGATTCTGACACGGATCACCTGCGGATTCGAAAAGGGGCCGATCAGGTCCTCCGTCTCGCGGCGCCGGTTGGCGCAGGGCGTTCCGATAAGGATGTCGCCTTGGCCTGTCAGCCGATGCAGCATTGCGGCGTAGACCGAAAGCAGCAGCATATAAAGCGTCACTCCCCGGACCGCGCAGAGATCCCGCGCCTGCCGCACCAGTTCCGGTGATAGCAAAAGTGTCTCGATATTGCCCTGTCTCTCAACTCCTCCGTCGCAAAAGTCCCGTGGGATTTGGAGAGAATTGAAGTTTGCGCCCAGGGTTTGGCGCCAGTACTCGAGAGACTCTGCCGATTCCTTTCCTTTTCTCCACTGGTCAAGCCAGACTGCATAATCGCCGAATTGAATGGGCAATTCAGGCAGCTCCGGAGGTAGGTTGCGCACCAGGCCATCGTAGATTGCCGCAAAGTCTCTAAGCACAACGCCATTCGACCAGCCATCGCAGACGCTGTGATGAATCGTAACCAGCAGTATGTGCTCGTCGGCCGTCAGGCGAACGGCGCGCGCCACGAGCAGGGGGCCTTTCTCCATATCCATCTGGACACAGGCCTGCTGGTGGATGATCGCATCGGCTCTTTTTTGGCGCGCATCTTTCGGCAGATCCCGCAAATCATCGACAGACAGCGGGACTTCGATGGGCGCATGGATCACCTGCGATAACTGGCCGTCCACGACTTCGAAGGTAGTGCGCAGAGACTCGTGACGCCGCACCAACTCCGTCATCGCTGCCGCCGCCACATCGTGAGAGAATGCTCCCCGGCAGGTCCATGCGATGGGCATATTCAGCGAATGGTTGCCGGGGTTCATCTTGTGCAGCAACCAAAAGCGCGTCTGGCATGGCGTCGCCGGCATTACGAAAATCTCCGGCTCGGTCTCCGCCGTTGGGCGCTCACCCTCCGGTGAGGAATCTGTCTTGTCCAGTGACATCTTCATCAGGCCTTAGTTCTCCGAAATTTCTCCCTTGAAACAGCAGCAATGACGGGACCGGTAGGAGCCGTTTCCGGGTTCGAGTTCCTCGCTTCAGCAAGAGCGTTCGATAGATTGGCGATGGTGCGATGTTGAAAGATTTGAGAAGGGTTAATTGGCAGGCCTTCCCGTCCTGCACGTGCCGAGATCCGGAAGACCAGCAGCGAATCGGCTCCTAGCTCGAAGATGCTGTCGGTGATGCTGACTCGATCGAGTTTCAGAACATCGGCCCAGATTGCCGCCAGCTTCTCCTGCTGTGGCGTTGTTGCGGGAGTAAATTGGCGCGCCTTCGTCTGCCCGCCAAAGGACGGTGCCGGCAGAGATTTGCGGTCGATTTTGCCGTTGGCGGTCCGGGGCAGCACAGCCAGCGCGGTAATGCTGGCCGGGTGCATGTACTCGGGCAGCTTCGCGGTGAGCAGGGTGCGCAGTTGCGCTTCCAGGTTTGTTGGCGGCTGGCTCAATCCCGTGTCTACCCATGCTGCCAGCCGCGTATCTCCCGGCCTGACCTCGACCGCCGTCGCGACCGCATCCCGCACTGCTGGATGGCTGGCAAGAGCAGCTTCGATCTCGCCCAATTCAATTCGGAAGCCGCGCACCTTCACCTGGAAATCAGTCCGGCCCAGAAGCTCGATGTGACCATCACGGAGCCAACGCGCTAGATCGCCTGTTCGGTAGATCCGGCCGCTGGCAAACGGATTGGGCAAAAACTTCTCGGCGGTCAGTTCCGGCCGATTCCAGTAGCCGCGCGCCAATCCATCGCCTCCGATATATAGCTCGCCTGTCACACCTACCGGCACCGGTTGCAGCCGATCGTCGAGCACATAGAATTGTGTATTTGCAATAGGAGGCCCAATCGTTACTGGGCCCGGTCGCTTATCGAGCCTGGTCGCCGAAGACCAGATAGTAGTTTCCGTCGGCCCGTAGACGTTCCAAACATTGTCACTGCGATCCATCAGCGAATCGGCAAGATCGCGTGGCAGAGCTTCGCCGCCGCACAGCACTTTCAGGTGCGGCTGCCCTTTCCAGCCAGCCTCCAGCAAAATTCGCCAACCTGACGGCGTCGCCTGCATGACCGTCGCCTCAGACTGCTTCAGCAAGTTAAGCAAACGGAAGCCATCGATCACCTCCTCTTTGGTTGCAATCGCCAGTTTCGCCCCGGTCATCAGAGGCAAGAAGAGTTCTAGAGCTGCAATATCAAATGAAAGAGTGGTGACCGAAACCAGCGTGTCCGTGGCGCTCAAGCCCGGCTCCCGTTCCATGCTGCGCAGCAGGTTGGTCAGCGCGCCATGCTCGATGGCAACGCCTTTGGGTTTTCCCGTGGAGCCGGACGTATAGATTACGTACGCGAGCGAATCCGGTGTGCTCTTTGTGACCAGGTCTGTGGTGCTCTCTCGCGCCCACAGTGTCTGTTCGCCGTCCAGGCAAATTACCCGCGCGCTGGCGTGCAGGCGTGAGGCCAAATGCTCCTGGGTAAGCAGCAGCGATGCTTGTGCGTCACAGAGCACCATTTCCAAACGTGTGGCTGGATGGCTCGGGTCCAGGGGCAGATACGCCGCGCCCGCCTTGAGTACGGCCAGCACCGCGCCCAGCATCTGGAATGAGCGCTCCAGGCACACGCCCACCAGCGAGCCTTTTTCTATTCCCTGACGGCGCAAGTGCCGCGCCAACTGGTTGCTGTACTCGTTGAGTTGGCGATAGGTCCACTCCACTCCATCGCAGATCACCGCGACCCGATTGGGCGAATTCGCGGCCTGCCGCTCAATGCTTCGATAGACCGGTTCGAAGGTGCCGAAGTCGATTGTAGTACGGTTCCACTTGTCCAGGACCAGCTTTCGCTCGTCTTCGGTCAAAATCTCGAGACTCTCGACCTCCCGGTTTGCATCCTGTGCAATACCGAGCAGGATCGTCGCATATGAGGCCAGCCACCGTTCCAAAGTGCTACGGTCGATCAGGTCCGTGTTGTAGTCGCAATTCAGCAGAAGATCGTCGCCTGTCTCGACGATGTTCAAAAAGAGATCCGTATTCACAAAGCTCTTCGGGTTTGCATGAACTTCGCTCCGTAGTCCCTCGAAGTGAAGATTTGTCCCCAGTTTTTCAAGATTGAACTGAACTTCAATCAACGGCAGACGGCTTGAATCGCGCTGAATCGGCAGCTTGCGCAGCAGAGTGCCGTAAGTGAATTCCTGATGGTCGTATGCGTCGAGCAATTGTCCGCGTGTGGCTGCCAGATGCTCCTTCACAGTGCAGGCCTGTGCAAGCACACTCAGCATCGGCAGAAAATGCACGCAATGTCCGACCAGGCTTGCTTCATCGAAAAGAGCCTGTCCCGCCGATGAAATGCCGACCACAACTTCCGATTGCCGGGTAAGCCGGTGCAGCAGCATTTGAAATGCCGAGAGCAACGAAACATACAACGTGCAGCCCAGCCGCGAACTCGCTTTCTTCAACTCCGCGGTCAGCTCCGCACCGAGAGACGTGTTGAGAGTGTCTCCCTTATACGACTTCATCGCCGGGCGCGGTCTATCCGTTGGCAGGTCCAGCACTGGCGTATGCCCTGTGAAAACATCAACCCAATAGCGTTCGTTGTCGGCATACGCGCCCGCCTGCGCCTCTTCGTGTTCTTTGAGCGCATAGCTGCTGAAAGGCATGAGCGGCGCGAGAGCCGGTTTAGATTTCGTTCTCGTCGCGTTATATATCTTGCTCATGTCCTCAAGCAGTTGGTTCGAAGACCACCCGTCCAGCACGATATGATGCCCGGTTGCGAGCAGCAGCAGCTCTTCGGGAGAGGTGCGGAAGAGCGTTGCGCGGAACAATGGGCCGCTCTCCAGGTCGAATGGTGCGCGTCCCTCATCCGCGATTCTCGCGTCGATGAATCCCTCGCGCTCCTCGGCGGATAGAGCACTCAAGTCAACGAATGGGATCTGCCCGGTGAAGGCGGGCTCGATTCTCATACACTCTTCGTTCGGATCGACCGTCGAGCGAAGAGCATCGTGGCGGGCAATTGTCGCCTCGAGCGCATGCAGCACTTCATCCTCATGTGCTCGTCCAACAAGGCGCAACGTCAGCGATTCATTGAATGCGCAGTTGGCGTCATCGCCCCGCGCGGCGGCCATCCAGATCTCCCGCTGCGACTCGGTGAGAGGCGTTGATTCGGGAGCTTCGTAGACGCGTGTGTTGCCGAGCGCGGCTGGATGCAGTGCGGGCAAGATAACCGCGGCCTGCGCGGGGATCTCTTGCGTTGCGGGAATCGGCAACATACCGCCCAGGCGCATCTCCTGGATCGATTCGCGAAAGCCATCAACCACGCGCGCAAAATCCTCGTCGGAGTGCGCGGTAGTAAAGAAGCAAGGGTAGCTTTCGAGAATATGTATGCCCTTTTCGCGCATGTGGTAGTAGAGCAGGCTGCCGAAGCGCGCATCCGAGGGCAAGCTGAACGAGAACCACGCGCCGCACGGGTGCACGCCAACATCGAGCCCGACATCACGGAAAACCTGCTCTATCGCTTGTGCGGCCGAAGCCACCTTCTTGCTGAGGGTTTCCTGCAACTTTTGTCCCGCTTCCTTGAGGTAATGCAAAACTGCCTTGGCCGCGGCCAGAGCAAGAGGATGCCGCACAAACGTTCCCGCAAAAAACGTCATCCCAACTTCAGGCGCGGAATCGTCGCCATACTGCCATGCTCCGCCATCGAGCGTGTCCAGGTATTCTGCTTTTCCGGCCAGCACGCCGATCGGGTAGCCTCCGCCGATCACCTTTCCATAGGTGGCCAGATCGGCGCGAATGTCGTAGTACTCCTGCGCCCCGCCCAGAGCCACGCGGAAGCCGGTCACCACCTCGTCGAAGATCAATGCTGTTCCCGATTCCGTTGTGATCTTGCGCAGTTCGCGCAAAAACTCGCGCGGCTGCACCTCGGGGTGGCGGCTCTGGATCGGTTCGACAAGAACCGCGGCGATCTCATTGCCGTGCGCGCGAATGTATTCTAACGACGCCTCCGCGCCGTACTCCAGCACAACCGCGTTGTTCGCGCCTCCCGCCATGATTCCGGGTGCGATCGGCGCGGCTCCGTGCGGAGTGGCGCGCAGCAATACTTCGTCAAAGGTCCCGTGGTAGTCGCCGGTAAAGTAAACGATCATGTCGCGCGCGGTAACCGTGCGGGCCACTCGCAGCGCAGCCATCACTGCTTCCGAGCCGGTGTTGCAGAATGCGGCGCGCTCCATGCCCGTCAGTTCGCAGATCAACCCTGCGACCTCTCCGGCGAGCGAACACTGCGGTCCGATCTCGACCCCCAGGTCGATCTGCTTGTGCACGGCCTCGGTCACAAACTCCGGTCCGTGTCCGAACATTATCGCCCCAAATCCGTTAACGATATCGATGTACTCGTTGTCGTCGATGTCCCAGATCCGAGAGCCCTTTGAGCGGTTGCTCACGAGCGGATAGACCATCTCCTTCCACAGCGACCGGAAGCCCGCGACGGCGCGAGGGTCGGTAAGATGCGGCCTGTGCGTCTGCGTATACTGCTTCGACTTGCCAGTGCGGCTCGTGTATCGAGCGATCAATGATTGAATGTACTCGCGCTGCTCGCCGGTCAGGCCGTCTTTGCTGCCCGCCTGCACTGGCTTGAATGGCCCATGCATCTTTGGAGCGCCGGAAGTCGTAGCCGCAGTGGTCTCGCTGACGACGGTCTGCTTCGCTGGCACCTTCATCGGGCGGTTCGACTGCGCTGGCATCTGCTGCGCATCGGCGGCAGGAGCTGTTCCGCGCACCGCAGCAAGCTGCTGCTCGAAGAGACGCGACATGGCCTGCATCTGCGCCGTGATCAGTGCGTCAAGCGCTGAACCTGATGCAGCGGAAGACGGCGTAACAGCCGCTGCCGGAGCGGCGAGAGTTAAAATCGCGGATGGCTGCGCTTGGACCTGCTCAGGCGGAAAAGCATCGGCGGGCAGAATCGAATCCAGCCGGTCGGCAAGCATACGAATGCTCGAGTACTGTTCCACGATCTGGCGGAAGGTGACCTTGACGCCGAAGCGGCGCTGCACAGCTTGCGTAGCCTGCGTCAAAAACAGTGAGTCGAACCCGAGTTCCATGAACGATGTTTCGAAGGACTCGGGTCCAGTGGCAATTCCGCTTAGTTCTTCAAAGAGGCTTGCCACAATAGGCTGAAGCCTGAGCCGGCGTTCAGGGACGATTCCAACTGCATCAAGGGTCATCTTGACTTCTCCCTCAAATTGCGCTTCAGTCTTTGGTGACGCAGACGAGGCGTGCTCAGCCGCATGAGTCGCCGCGTGTACGGGCGGATCAATCCAATGCTTCACGCGCTCGAATGGATAGGTGGGAAGCGGGACGCGTTGCCTGTGCTCGTCGCTCCACACGCGTTTCCAATCCGGTTGAACTCCTGTTGTCCAGAGCCGTCCCAAGGCGTCCAGCATCGTTCCTGCATCGCCCGACTCGGCTGCGCGTTCCGGCATCGATGCGATAATCGGCACGGCGCGATTGCCGCGCTGCTGCCGCGCAAGAACGGTCAGCGACTGCCCAGGCCCCACTTCCAGCAGCACGGCTTCAGGCAGATCGAGCAAGACCCTCACCGCGTCTGCGAATCGCACGGCATTGCGACAATGATCACGCCAATAGCGCGGGGTAATGACCTCTTCCGGCTTGACCCACGTTCCCGTGACACAGGAAACATAAGCAATCGAAGGCGCATGAAGAGTGATCTTCCGAACTTCACTCTCGAAAGCATCCAGCATCGGGTCCATCATCGCGGAGTGGAAGGCGTGCGAAGTCCGCAGTCGTTTGCATTCGATCTGCTCCCGCTCAAGCTGCTTTTCCAACTCCTCAATCGCTTCGATTGACCCGGAGACTACGCTCAATGACGGACCATTGAGCGCCGCGATCGAAAGCTCCTCTCCGATCAAGTTCTTGACCCGTTCTTCACCGAGACGCACCGAGAGCATCGCGCCGCGTTCCATCTGTTGCATCAACCGGCCGCGCGCGGCAACCAGTCTGAGCGCGTCTTCGCGGCTCATCGCTTCGGCCACAACGGCGGCGACGAATTCTCCTACGCTATGCCCCGTCATAGCCATCGGCTCGACGCCCCACTCCATCCACTGCCTCGCCATCGCCAACTCAGTGATGAAGAGTGCGGGTTGCGCCAATCGCGTCTCAATCAATGCCTCTGCGCTCGTCTTTGAGTCCGCATTTGCCGGGAAGAGAACTTCGCGCAAGTCGAGATCCAGCAGTGGGCGAAGAATCTCCGCGCACTCATCGATCTGCTTTCGATAGGCGGGCTCCGCCTGATAGAGTGCGCGGCCCATTCCTGGAAACTGCGCGCCCTGCCCGGTGAAAAGAAAGACCGGCTGAGGCCGGGAGAGAATAGCTGCCGACTTCTGGATACGGCGATTCGCGGGCTCTGCGAGCGTCGATGCAGCTTCGTCCACGCTGGAGCACACGACCGAAGCGCGATGATTGAATCCGTGCCGCCCGGTCTGAAGCGTAAAGGCAACGTCGGCCAGATTCGACTCTGGATGCTGCTGCAGATGACGGCCGAGGTTGCCCAGCGCCGCATCGAGAGCAGCTTCCGAACGTGCTGAAACACAGAACAACTCAGCCGCGCGCGTAGAAGGCTCAGGCGGGACTCGAGGTCCCTCTTCGAGCACCACATGCGCATTCACGCCTCCCACGCCAAAGGCGCTCACGCCCGCCATACGCGGCCCGTCGGACTGCCATGGCGCAGCCGTGTCGCTGACATGGAAGGGCGTATTCGCAAAATCGATATTCGGGTTTGGCTGGAGGAAGTTGGCGACTGGTGGAATCATTCTGTGCCGCATCGCAAGCACAGTCTTGATCAATCCGCTGACTCCGGCCGCCGCGTCCAGATGCCCGATGTTTGCTTTGGTGCTACCGAGCGCGCAGAATCCGTTACGCTCTGTCGTCTGGCGGAAGGCGCGGGTCAGCGCGGCAACTTCGACTGGATCGCCAAGCGGCGTCGCAGTCCCATGCGCTTCTACATAGGTGATCGAGTCTGCGTTGATTCCCGCCATGGCCTGCGCCGCCGCGATTGCCGACGATTGGCCATCCACGCCGGGAGCCATGTAGCTGACCTTCGCAGCTCCATCATTCGTCACCGCAAAGCCGCGAATGACGGCGTCGATCCGGTCGCCGTCGGCAACGGCGTCTTCGAGGCGCTTCAGCAGCACCACTCCCACGCCGTGTCCAAAGACTGTGCCGGTCGCATCGGCGTCGAAGGGACGGCAATGGCCATCGCGCGAGCCCATGCTGCCTTCCTGAAAAACATGGCCGCGATGCTGCGGAAATGTGACCGAAACTCCACCGGCCAGCGCCATGTCGCACTGATACGTCAGCAGATTCTGGCTTGCTTGGCAAATCGCAACCAGCGATGTCGCGCACGCGCCTTGCACCGTCATGCATGGCCCGCGCAGATTCAATTTATAGGCCACGCGAGAGCAAAGAAAATCCTTGTCGTTGCCTAGCGTCGCTTGCAACTCACCTACTTGATAGTTGCCCGTAAGCTCGTCGATGAATTCGCGGCCTGTGCTCAGATTTGCCAGCAGATAGGTGTTCAGACTGCATCCGCCAAAAACGCCAATCTGCCCGGCAAACTGCGCCGGATCGTATCCTCCGTCTTCGAGCGCATTCCAGCAGGCTTCCAGAAACAGCCGATGCTGAGGATCGAGAATGTCCGCCTCGCGAGGTGGTATTCCGAAAAAGCCCGCATCGAACATCTCGGCGTCCTCAAGTACGCCGTGCGCTGCCACGTAGTCGGGGCCGAATTCGAGCGACGCGTGGTTCCTGGCTTCCAACTCGGCACGAGTAAACTGCGTGATCGTATCCTTGCCAGCGGCAATATTGGCCCAGAATGTTTCAAGGTCCGGCGCGCCCGGGAACTTCCCCGCCATGCCGATAATGGCAACACCCGCAAGCCGGTTGTCGTTTTCCGAACTGCTCATAAGGCCGCCTTTCTCGCCGCGCGAGCGCGCTCAAACGCCGCTCGCTGTTTCTGAGCCTGAAGTTGTCTCTGGTCTTGTGTCGCGTGACGCGATCCGGAGTCCGGGCTTGCGCCCCCAAGCCTCTCCGAGAGCGTGTGGACCGTGGTGTAGGCAAAGAGTTCCGCGACGGGAATCTTTTTGTTGAAGATCGTCTGCAGCTTCGCGTGAACCGAGACCAGCAGCAGCGAGTTCCCGCCAATGTCGAAGAAGTTATCGTCCAAGCCGACTTGATCGGTGTTCAGCACCATCCGCCACACGCCTGCAACTTTCTCTTCGAGATCCGTGCCTCTAGTTTCCGCGGCGCTCTTCGCAGATCCCGATGTTGGCTTCGGCAACGCCGAGTAGTCCACCTTACCGTGCGCAGTCAGCGGAAAAGCTGCAATGGGCAGATATACCGATGGCATCATCCATGGTGGAAGCTTGTGGCTCAGATACCCGCTCAGCTCGCGCACCGGAAGCATTGTGCCATCATTCGTAACGTAGTAAGCTGCCAGTCGCTTTGTTCCCGCGTCATCGGTGTGGGCAATCACTCGCGCTTCTTGTACCCCCTCGTGCCCCGCGATAGCAGCTTCGATTTCGCCGAGTTCTATACGGAAGCCCTGAATCTTGACCTGAGCATCGCCACGGCCGAGATATTCCACTTCACCGTCCGGCAGCAGACGCGCCAAGTCGCCGGATCTGTACATCCGCGCGTCTGTAATCTCTGAAAATGGATCGGGCACAAAACGCTCGGCGTTGAGTTCGGGTCGGTTCAGATATCCACGCGCCACGCCTGCTCCGCCAACACAGATCTCGCCCACCTCTCCCGCCGGCACGGGCTGCATGTCTTCGCCAAGCAAATAAAGCTGCATGTCAGGAATCGGGACGCCAATCAGGCTGCGCGCCCCGTCGGCCGCATCTGCTGCTGTTACCTCCCGATAAGTAACATGCACAGTAGTCTCTGTAATTCCATACATATTGATCAATAGTGGGTGACGGTCGCCGTGCGTTTCAAACCATGGACGCAGCGTCTTGAAGTTCAGCGCCTCGCCGCCAAAGATAACCAACCGCAAAGCCAATGTCGGCGAGCGGCGCGCCTGGTCGACTGTCATGAGCTGATAAAACGCCGACGGTGTCTGGTTCAGTACCGTGACTTTTTCCTTCACCAATAGCTCGTGGAAATCCTCCGGCGAGCGCGAGACAGGGAAGGGAACAATGACCAGTCTTCCACCATGCAAAAGGCAGCCCCATATCTCCCAAACCGAGAAATCGAAGGCCAGAGAATGGAAGAGTGTCCACACATCGTGTTCGTCGAAATGAAACCAATCCGCCGTTGCGCTCATTAGTCGCGCAACATTGCCGTGCGTCACCATCACGCCCTTAGGCTTTCCCGTCGACCCCGAGGTGTAGATTACATACGCCAGATTCTCCAGGCCTGCCCCTGACTCAATCCAAGGTTCCTCTGAATAAAGTTCCTCCGTATCCTCGCGATCGAGACAAATCCCTTGACCGTCATGCGGAGTCATGCCGTCGAGCAGATGGCTCTCTGTGAGCAAAACGATTGGCCGCGCATCGCCGAGAATCATAGCCACGCGCTCGCTCGGATAGGCCGGATCAAGCGGCAAATATGCTCCACCGGCTTTCACTACCGCCAGCAGCGCAATAATTGCTCGGGCCGAGCGCTCCAGATAGATGCCGACTAGTGTTTCGGGTCCGACGCCCAGGCCGCGCAGCCGGCGTGCGAGTTGGCTGGCCTGTCCCTGAAGCTCACGATAGGTGAGCTGTTGGTCTCCGAATGTTATCGCAATGCGCTCGCCGTGATTCGCGGCCACTTCATCGAACGTTTGCCATAGTGGTTTATGCGCAGTGGAAGCTCCGCGCTCGACTGGCCCTCCCAATACCTCTGGGCGGGTCTCCAATGTACTCTTCGTCTCAGGAGTAGTGGTCATAGCAAGGCAACAAACTCGAAAGCCGTACAGATGTAGTGGGGCTTGTTGTGGTTGAATCAATTTTGTGCGCCCGCGCCGGGAAGCACACTAACCGAGGATAGCTTTGCGAACGGCGAGCCCCAATGCCAATAGGACAAGAAAAACTCCCGTTGCTTTCAGATCCTGTCGCCATGTCGAGACGCCCTCGCGGCTCGCCGCGGCCACTAGCACAAAATAGAAAGGCAAATCACCCGCGGCCACCGCGATGACGGCGCCAAACATCCCGTAGAAGTGAAATGCCAGAGGAATAGCTGTTACCACCGCGATGCAATAGGCCGCGTTGCCCATCGCCTGATACTTCGACTTCCCGAGAGCGAGCAGCGCGGGCATAGTCGTCGCATACATCATCGTGTGCCACAGGCCAAGCGCCAGAACGGGCACCATCCACGAGGCTTCGTGATACCGGCGATCGTACATCATTGTTACTAGAAAACCGCCCAGATGCACCATAAGACACAGCATTGCCGCGCCTACGAGTAGCGTGCGAAGACGATACTGTAAAAAAGCCTTTCGGAATTCAGCAATCGGAAGATGAGCCATCTTGGCAATGAACGGAAAGCCAACTCGATTGGAGAACGCATAGATGACAGCTCGCGGAATATCCGACACCGAATATGCGATTCCGTAAACTCCCAAAAGGCTGAAGCTGATCAGTTTTCCTAGAATCAGGCGGTCCGCCTGCGATGCAAAGAAGAAGAAAGCCGTTGATAATAGAATCCACTTTCCAAAGTGAACCAGTCCGTGCAGGCTCTCACGATCCCAGCAAAACGAATTCCGGATGCCTGGAATCAGTCGTCTGTAAAAACTGAATGCGAGCCGGAAGATCGAACTCAAAATCATTCCGATGACCAGCGCCCACACCGACCGGTATATTAACGCACAGCCTGAGGTGACCAGCAGCGTGAAGATCTGGGTTGCGATGTCGAGCAGAAACACTCTCCGCACACCCATGTGCCGCGACATTGAAAGTAGGTTGGTGCTGCTAAATGCACTGATGACGACATTGAGGCCCAGCGCGGGCAGCAGCGCCACCAAACGCGGTTCGTGGTAGATCAGCGACATCGGCCACGCCAGGATCAGCGAGACGGCGAAGATGCCCAGCCCGCGAAGCACCTGCAGGGTCCATACGGTATTCAGAAGCGCTGGCTCGTCCCCACGAGGGTTTTGAATTACGCTGGGTCCCAGGCCAATATCCGAGATTAGGCTGATTCCGACCACCAGCGTCGTCACCAACGTCATCAGACCGAATGATTCAGGCATCAGAAGACGGGTGAGAACCAGGCTGTTGACGACGCGTAGCGCCATCGAACAGCCATAGTCGACAACCGTCCAGAATGTGGCCCGGATCGCGGTCGATTCCAGCGCCTTACTCGCGGGCCTTTCAGGACTGGCGCGGTTCTCCGGCGTCAATTCAAGTTCGCAAAGAGCCGTGGTCGAGGATGTCGAGTCAGATGTCAAGTTTGTTCTCTCTTTAATGGTATTTTTTGGTGGTTCGATTAAGGCCCGCAGGTCTACAGCCCGAACATATGCCTTACTATCGGTTCTGGTCTGTTGATGCAGGGAGACGCCACTCCCATTGCAAAGCCGCCTCGGGTTTGCGAATCAATCCGCACTTTGTGAGATGGCTTCTGGTGGCCCGTCTTCTCTTGTCTCCTGTATCGTGGAAATCCTTTGCCCGGAGCCTAACAGGTTCCGTCCCGTTCTCCATACCGAAGCTAGACTCCTGGCTGAGTTATGAGCTAGAGAAGTCAGTTGTTTCAAAACTGGTTCACGGGCCAGGAAGTGTCGCTCCACAAGAAACCACGAGAGAGCGCCGACTCCTACCGAGAGTGGAGCAGCCAGCAGAAAGAGTCCCAACGGCGCCATCTTTCCCCCCGCGAACTTCACGATCAACTGTTGAATCGGATAGGCATAGAGGTAGGTTCCATAAGAGAAATCTCCAAACCGCCCCAGATTTAGTGGACGCAGCAAAGGCAGATATGCAAGGCCCAGCAGAAGATATGCACCGCAAACTGGAAGGGTAACGAAGAGTCCGTTCGGGATGAAGTTCGATACGACAAGAATCGCAAGAGCCGCAATCATCAATGGCCTGCGAAACAGCCCGGTGCCTCCAAAAAGATGAAAGAGAGATCCGGCAAGAAAAAAGGGAAGCACGATTGCCCAAAACAGAGGAAAACCAAAGATCAGCCCCAGAATCTTGCCTCCCGGGACCCATCCAGTAATGGACAGATAGAGGTGCCACACAATCACTGCCGCAAAGACTGCCACGACCGGCCAGCGGTGCCGGAATATTCCAGTTACTCCCAGCAGCAGAACTCCGATATAGCACCAGAATTCAAAAGATACCGACCATAGAGAACCGTTCAGCGAATAAGGAAAGGCGTTATGGACAAAAACTGGTGAAACATCGAACACTTGCAGCCTCAGCGTTTGCAGCAGGAAGTTCGATACTGAGATCGGATGGCGCGTAGAAGGATCAGTCGCAAGCGGAACAACCACGAGTGCCGTGAACAATGCGGCGACAATGAATCCTGGGTAAATGCGTGCAACTCGCCGTCTGAGAAACTTTAGCGGATTCGGTGAGCGCGTCCAACTTTGCGCAATCAGGAATCCGCTGATCACAAAGAAGGCCCACACGCTCACGTTTCCAAATGTGATCTGCCCATGAGTCAGCACAAAGAGAGGTTCGGTATCGTTCGAGCCGCGACCCAAAGCAAAGCTGTGCGAGAAGATCACCAAGACAGCGAAAAACAGACGCAACGTGTCGAAGCTATTGTCGGCGTGGCGGCTTCTGTCTTCTGTGGTTGGCATTCCTAGCCTCGCGACTGAGCAGGTTCTCCCGCGGAAGCGCCGGGAGATCTTCGATGTGAGTCAGTTTCAAACTTTGGAAATATGAGTTTCAGCCAGACCGCGCCTAAACCCCGAAGCGCCGCCGTAGCGCGCTGCGAGTCGCATGGGCTCCTTCGTACAACTTGCCGAAGGTCAGACTCTTCACGCGATCGAGAGCGGGTCTTTGCCCTGGCACGGTGGGCTTGACGCCGATCCTTCGCGCATAATAATTCGCACGGTATGCACCAATTGCGTCATTCCGAACCCGCTTGAAATTGATGCTGACAGAGACTGAGACATTGTCATTGTTCTTTACCCAGTGCGGAAATGTGGCGGGGTTGAAGACTCCTATGCCCGGGGCTACATCAAAGCGCCACTGCCCATCCGACAGTTCGTCGTGCCATCTGGGAGCCGCCAGGTGCCCGGTCCAGTACCGCTCGGTCTCCTCTGTGGTTAGAATGCGAGGGTCGTTCGCATCGTAAAGAAAAACCGACTTCTTGCCCTGCACCTGCGCCAGAAAATTGGCCTCACCATCGAGATGATAGGGCGTGATGCGATTAGGAGAAGTAATGAAGATCGTCAGAATCGGATCGCGATACCGGCGGCGCAAATCAACTCCGGTGAGCTCCGATAATTCCGAGATGAACATCTCCAGCGCCGCACGATACTCAGGAACTTCATGAATGCGTTTGAGAATGATCCAGTTTCTACCCTCCCCGATCCGCTCCAGCGCTTGAACCAGTGTCATATCCGAGGGCTTCTTCCCGAAGGATCCGTTCACCACTGGTTCGCCGGTCTCAAAGTGACTCGTATGCTGGCGCTTTTGCATGCAGCGTTCGGCCAGGCTCAACAGCGCAGGCATCCTGAAGATGTCCATCTTGTCGAGAGAATGGCGAAACTGAAACGGCCGGTGGTCAAAATTGGCGGCAAACTCTTTGCCCGTCTCGGCATCGTGCGGAAACACAGCCGACGCTGAATGAATCGCTGTTGCCATATAACCTCCTCCGCTTACGCTTCGACGGAGTACCAATGGGGTTATGAAAGTTTGAGGCGGTGACACGAAAGCAAGTCCCTGATCGGTTGGCAGTACAGGGCCTTCGCACGAGAGCGAAGATCGTTCCGAAAATCGTTATGCGAATTTAAAGCGATTTCCTTCCGCACACTCTTTTACTTGGCGAACTATTCGGAGTTTCTGCTGCGGGCGGGCTTCGCCATCATCACTCCCAACGGCCAGAGTGAGCGAATTTGTTCCACTACCTTTTGGATGTTTGAACCCATGGCCGGTTGCAAAAAATTGTCACTTTCGGACGAGGTCACTTTCGGACGAGATGGAATTCGATCTCCGCTGCGTGTTTGCTTCCGTATAGATTCTTCCGATACTCCCCGGTACGAAAAAGGATTGGAAAGGGAATCACGAGCCGGTCCCTGCAAGAACTACGCCGACTGTGCGCAAAATGATCTTGATGTCCAGCCACACACTCCAGTTTTCGATGTACGTCACGTCGAGAGAGATATAGCTGTCGAAGGAAGGGTCCTGGCGCGACTGAACCTGCCACAGGCCGGTGATGCCCGGGGTTACATCGAGACGGCGCAGATGGCTGAGTTGGTATGCCTGCACCTCGCTGGCCAGCGGCGGACGCGGACCTACGATGCTCATGTCGCCGTGAAGCACATTGAAGAACTGAGGAAGCTCATCCAGGGAGTATTTGCGCAGGATGCGTCCAAGCCTTGTAATACGGGGGTCGTTGGTGACCTTGAACAGCACGCCGTCACGTTCATTCATGTGCATGATCTCGGCGCGGCGTTTCTCTGCGTCGGTGACCATGGTGCGGAACTTGATGCAGCCAAAGACGCGTCCCTTCTTGCCGATGCGTTCGGAACGATAAAAGACCGGACCGGGTGAATCCATCTTGATGGCAATGGCGATAGCCAGCAATACCGGTGAAATCGCGATCAATATCAGGCTGGAGAGCATAATGTCGACGACCCGCTTAAGTAGCAGCGCAATCTCCGGAGCCTGGCCGTGTTGCAGCGGAATGGTCGGAAATTGGCCGATGTATTCGATAGGGTTGTCCCAGACCAGTCCATCATACATATCGGGAACCACGCGAACATCCACGTTGTGTGAGCGAGCCTGCTCGAGCATGTCCTTGACGACACCACGCTGCTCGCAGGGCGCGGTGAAGAATACTTCATCCACAAAATGCTTGCGGGTGTGCTGGAAGAGCGTTTCGAGCGAACCAACAACGTCACTGGAATCGTTGCCGAAGTTGGGGCACCCTCCCGAGAACGCGATGAAACCCTTGAAGTTGTAACCAAGATGTCGGATGCGATCCAGATGATTGCGAAGCGCATGGGCCTCGGGTCCAGTTCCGACGATGAAAACATTGCGGGTCCCGATGCCGCGTTCGAACCGGTTGTAAAGCAAGAAGCGATAGCCGAACCGGCGGAGGCTCAACCCCACGGTGACCAGCAGAATCGTGACCAATACGATGCTGCGAGGGATCTCTTCAGCATGAAGCAGGAAGAGCGCGCCAGTAAGCAACAGTCCTGAGGCAAGGCATGCCTGCACGCTCAGACTTTGCTCGTGCAAAAAGCCGCTCAGACGCGATGGCGTATACAGGTGCGAGCGTCTGCTGATGATCATGAGTGAAACCGCAAACCCGCAAAGGGCACCCAGCAGGATTCCAGTCGAGCGACCGTGCATTTGGGCGCCATGCCACAGACCCTTCGCCGCGGCAATTGGCCCGGTGTGCCGTTCGTAGAGAATGATCAACGCAGCGGAGAACAGGATCGTGATTCCATCCAGGACCATCCATAGCGCAATCATGCCTCGCGAACTGCGAAGCGAACCTACCGCTGGCCTCTCCGCCCATTGCCTGGAGGAATAGCCGCTTGCAGTGACTCTTTGCCAAAATCCAGATGTCGCCATATCGGTTACCAAGACCTCGCGCTTTCAAAGTTTCAGAGAAGCTGTTTGCAATGACCATGCATCCAGCACAGAGACGGTCGCGCCGCCTCAAATCGTGGATTTGGACGTTCATGTCATTTGATGCCATTTTTTACTTCCGAGACATTAACCGAACGGCCCTCCTAGAGTTTTTCTCATCACTTCTTAACTCGATCAAACGTGTACTTACATCGAGTAGAATCGTACCAGGGGGAACGCAGCATTGAATTCAAGTACGCCGTGGCTCCAACTCAAGCCATCAGATGGCAATCCACGCATGCGCCTTTTTTGTCTTCCACATGCTGGGGGCGGAGCGATTACCTATCATTCCTGGGTCGCCAAACTGCCTGCTTTTGTGCAACCATGTTCGGTCCTGCTGCCAGGCCGGGAGACTCGTCTTTCCGAGGTCCTCTTTACCCAGTTCGATACGTTGCTGGACGCCATGGATCGAGAACTGCGGCCATGGCTGGATATTCCGTTTGCAGTCTTCGGACACAGCATGGGTGCGTTGCTGGCCTTTGAATGGGTGCGCAAGCTGCAACGAGACGGTGCCGCCATGCCGGCGTGGCTCTTTCTTTCCGGCCGTCGCGCACCGGATACGCCGGACGACAATCACCTTTTGCACCCGCTCCCGGACAGCGAATTCGTGAAGCAACTGGCCCGAGTCTACGATGGAATCCCTCAGGAGTTTCTGGAGAACGAGGCGCTCTTGGAGGTCTTCCTGCCGATTCTGCGTGCCGACATAGCCGTCGTCGAGAGTTATCGCTTTCAAGAGGGTGAACCGCTCGATTGTCCTATGACGGTTTTCTCTGGAATAAACGACACAAGCATTAACTGGAATCAGTTGCGAGCATGGCAGCGTCAAACACACCGACGCCGCTTCGCAATGCAGGTCTTTCCGGGAGGTCACTTCTATCCCCACGGCCCGCTGCTGCAATCGATCTCCGCAACTCTGACCCAATTGAGTTCTCAGAGCAGATCCGCTGCGAGATGATTCAGCCTGCTTGTTGGATCGTGGCAAGCGATGCTGTCAGTTGTGGATCGAAACTATAAATCCACGCGCCCGTGCCTGGTAAGAAAATCCATCCGCTCGAGCCAGAGTCCGGCTGAGCCAGCGAAATGACTGCCCGAGCCCCAATCCCCTGAAATGCGCTCATGACTTGCTCGCGTTGTTGCTCCGGCAGTTGCCAAAAAAAGCTTCCCCAGTCCTTGTCCGCCTCCTCTGGCTCAGCGTGGTCAAACCGCGTGCGATCCCACGGTTCAATGTTCCATGGCAGCGAGCCGAATTCCGCAATGACCCGAACGCGCGTAATGTAAGCCCAACCGCAACGGATGTTGAAGCCCGCGCGCCCAATCAGGGCTATGGAATCGCCCGATCGAAATCCATGCGACGATAATGTCTCGGCCAGTTTCCACTGCGGATCGCTATGAAAATCCCGGCGGCCAATTGCCGCTTGGACTGTCTCGCCGTCATGACCTGCAAACTCCGCAACGGCTCCTGCCGAATACAATGCGAATACAAAAACGATGAAACCGCGCCGTGCCTTGAACTTCGGACTCAACGCGATCGCAGCAGGCAGCAGAGCCGGCAAAAGCAGTATTCCGCCGAGATAGCGCTCTTCTACATGCACCATAAGATACGGCAAGAGAGCCAGAGTGGGAAGAAGTAGAAGGGGCCAAAGAATTGCCAGACTTTGCAATCCTGCCATTCGCCAGTCGCGCCTCAGTGTCATGGCAAGCACTACTGCCAGAAAGGCCCATAAAATCTGGTGATCTTTCACGATTTCCAGCAAACGGTAGCAGCCCTCCATCGCTGCCGTAACCTGATTGTCGAGACTAAAGAAATGGCGGAATCCGCGATACCAATAGGACAGGTTGTTATAGGGCGGATAGGTGCTTGTAAATGGCTCGGGAAATGCGAAGGCTGGCAGATCATTCAGCAGTTTCTCGGAAGTGTGAATTGGACTTCCAAATTGAGGCGGCCCACCTTGCCAGTTTGTCCAGTGGGGCAGATGGTTAACATGAAAGGCATAATTCAACTCCCCGGAAGACCCTAGTGTGAACTGACCGTAGGACCAGGAGATGCCGGCGACGTATGGAATCAAAAGCGCGAGAAAGACTGAGGCGCTGACAGCGAATGCGCTCCATGAAATCTTCCCGGCCAACCTCGCTAGCAGAAGAATTAGAAGCATGATTGCCGCGTTGCATAGACCTACGCCTTTGACCCAGCATCCCAGGCCCAGGATCAACCCCAATATTGCAGCTGCGTTTGCAGATCGAAGGCGAATTGTGCGCAAAACCTGTGCCCCGCCGAGAATGAGCAGCGTGGAAACGAGCAGATCGGGGGCTACACGCGAAACTTTATCGAGGCAGAGCCCAAAGCTCAGAAATACACTGCAAACTGCCCAGGTCACGATCGGGCTGCGCGCAACTTTCGTGGCAATCGGATCGTATAGTGCCGCTGCTTGCTTCATTAGATACCGCACAGAAGCATACTCCGCGAAAAACAGGATCCAATTCAATCCAGTGATCGCGTACCATTCGCCTTCCGCTGATTGGGGTGCCAGATTGCGCGCCAGAGCCACCAGCGCCGGATAACCCGCCGTCCACATTGGGTCGAATACGTTTTTCCAGTCATGGCTCGAAACGGCTCGACTGACATTCAAATAAGAAATCCAGTCGCCTAAGTATTGAGTCCGTCCGTAGACTCCTTCCAAAGCTCCAAGAAGACCAACTAACACCCAGCTGAGAGTGATACTGAGTCCTTCCCGCTTCCAGAAATGCATAAGCTCTCCGGCAAGAATCCTCGTTGTGCCGCATTCAGTTGGCTCCCACCAGTCGTGCGATCCTCTTGTTTTGCTCACGCGCTTCCGCCGGGATGCGCGTTCTCCCCTTCAAAGCTTGCTTTGCCCGTTGCATGACTGTGAAAGCCGTGCTCTTGAGTTGGTCGGACACGGGATGGGCGCCGGGTGGATGCGGCCGGACTCCCGCTCGCCGAAGATAATAATTTGCTCTGTACAGATTGGCCCAGTGCCGGTCGTGAAACTGAAAATTGATATTCAATGTGACCGAAATATTGTTTCCGTTGCGCAGCCAATGGGGTGAATTAATGGGAATATGCACGCCGCTTCCGGGACGCATCTGATAGACTTTGGCTCTCGATTCGTACTCCGGCTTATAGCGCGCCGCTTGATTGTTGGCCGTCCAATAGACTTCAAGTTCCTGGTCGGGAACAATGTCCTTATCGGCGCGGTCGAATACGTGAATTTCCTTGTCACCCTGAAGTTGCAGTATCCAGGAAACCTCGCGATCCAGGTGATACTCCGTTACGCGATTCGGCGACGTTATAAAGAGAATCGCCTCGAACCATTTGATCTTGCGCAGAAGCTCCGGTCCGGAGAGTTGAAGGATGTCGCGTATGCAGTTCTCGAGTACGTCGCCATAGCCTTGTTCACGCTCAACATGCTTCAGGATGATCCATGCCTGCGCGCGGTCGATCTTGCGAATCAGATCCACGGCAGCCGTTCGCGGCAGGTCCGGACGCAGCGGCTTTTCGCCGGGTTCAATCAGTCCATCGTTGAAATAAACGTCCCCTCCGGGCAGGTGGGGATTGGAGCGCGTTGCCACCTTCTCGGCCAAGTCCACAAGCCGGGAAAGCTCAAAGACCGGGTTCCCGGCGAGTGTGTGAGCGAATTCGTACGACAGCCGATTCAAATTCCCCGCGAAGACGCTGGGGGCACATTGGATGATGCGATCAGAAACTGCGGGCATATGTCTGTCTCCCCAATAAGGGTCTATAGAATTGGTTGCATTTGTCAGTTGGTGGCTACCTCGCTGTAGCCACGCGATTCAAAGAAAAAATGACTCGGGCAATTGCAGGAGTTACCGAAGAAAGCATTCGAGCGTCTCATTGGCCATCTCTACCGGCCTGCGGTATGATCGCCGTCTTGTTTGCCTGCCACGATTCCAGCGATGCCTCGGCATAGGGGCCAGTGCGTGAGCGTAGGATCGCAGGATCCTCACCTCGAAGTGTCTTGCCGAAGAAGGCCACTACATAGCTCCGTACAATGCTCTGAATCTCCTTCGTAGGAATCGCGCCGCGATACGATAGCGAGCGCAGCGGTGACGTCAGTGGCTGGTCCGTGAAGTCGTCGTGGGCTGCGCCTTTCACTAAAAGCAGATATCCGCCGAAGGTGTGCAGCGAGCTCTCCACATCGGCAAAGTCCGTATCGTCGAGAGTTGCATCAACCGTTTTGTGGGAATCCGGAGTTACGCCCGTCTCTTCTGCGGTTGAGTCCATTACAAGCAATGGCTGGTTGGCTCCTCGCTCATGGATTGCGCCAAAAAACCATCCATCCATGTTGATGGCCGCGTGAACCCGCCGGTCTTCTGCGCAAATCGCTGTGGCAGCCGCCCCACCAAACGAGTGTCCGGCTGCCCCAACATTATGTGTATCCAGACGTCCGAACCACGGCGAGCCGGTTGAGCGATTCATCGACTCCAAACGATCGAGAACAAATCGTTGGTCTGCTACCGATTTAGCCAGCTCCTTGTCCCAGACTGCCTTGACCTCTTCCACAGTGTGGGAATCCGGATCATTGACGACGTTCGAAGCGATCCCAAACACAACCCGTCCATCCGGAAACGCCACCTGGCTCGCGTTGTATGTGTTATCGATGCTGGCGACGATGTATCCGCGACTTGCCAACTCCTCGGTCAGAAAGGTGTCGTTGGTCCGCCTGCCTCCCCAGCCATGGTTAAAGAGGACCACTGGAAACGGCGCTCCCGCGAGCGCCACCGGAGCATCCAGCCGCGAGTTTGTGCGAATCATACTCTGGTACGAACTGAGTGCATTGGTTTCTCGCGGTTCACGATAACGAGCAAAGCGATTATGCGATGGCTGAGCTGGATACCAAAGCTGAACCATCAGTTCTCGCGCCGAACCGCCGCCTGGCGCTGCATCCTCGACTCGAGTCGGGTCTTTCAGATACAAAATCGACGTGCCGACTGCGTAGGGCCCAGTGGGCTCAGGCAATCTAAACATGGGTAAGAGAAATGATGCCACGATGGAACCAGACAAAAGCAGCAGCGCCGGCCATGCCATTAGTCTCTGAAATCGAATCCGATTTCGGGTGGGCTTCCAGACCGCCAGACAAAGAATGCCCGTGGCTGCGTATGCCGGGATCATCTGCCAATGCGCACCCTCAAAAACTCCGTGCGCCAAAAGCACAAGCAAAGCCGCGATCATGAGCAGACGTGCTATGCCCGGCCATCGGCCCATCAGCAGGCAAACAACAGCGCCTGTGGTCAGCAAGACTAGAGAAACTTCAAGTGGGCGCATAGCTTGACCGCGAACTTACCGCCGTTGGGTTGTCTCGTTCTGTCATGCGCTGGCTCGTTCCCGCTGCACCGGTTCGTCCTTCGCCGGGGTTGAACGGCGCTGCCTGTACGATTGTTCATAACTGCTGAGTTCCATCTTCAAGGCGCGATCCGCTCGCTCCCTGCTAACCTTGTTCAGAACCACAGCTACGCCTGCAACATCCAGGCGTTCCAGCAACCGAGCGGCGCGATCTAACTCCTTCTTGGTTGTCGTGCTGGACTTCACCACAAGAACAGTCACGTCGGAAACTCTTGCCAGATACTCGGTATGCGCCGATATGGGTAGCGGACTCGCATCGATCAGTATCACATCGTATTGTTCGTTTGCGTGATGCAAACCTTGAAGCACCGAATTCAGTGTCGGTTTCTCTTGTCCCGCTCCGTATTCCGCGCGGTTGTGGGATGCCGTGATCGGCGCAAGTGCGGCGAGCCGAATCTCATCGGTCTTGTTCCGTCTTTGCAGCAGCAGCTGAGACCGCCATGAAACATTCGCCGCAGTAAACTCCAGCCCTTCGGTTGCCGATGCCACGATCGTCTGAGTCCTTAGTTCGAGATTGCGCAGTTGCTCGCTCAGTTCCTTCACGATGGTGCTGGTTCCGCTGCCGTGAGCAGGGGATGTAAACAGAAAAACCCGCGCTCCAGCATTCCTGACAGCATGATCAACGCCCGCCGCCAAGCGAAGGTAATACTCTCCCGAGATCTCTCTGCGAAACTCGCGAGAGTCAAGCAGCACGCCGAGAGGGTAGAAGCCCATCACCTGCTCCACATCTTGAGCAGTGAAGATTCGGTTGTCAAGCAGGTCCATCGCAACTGGAGCGGCAATTGCGCCGACAAGACTAAAGAGGACCAGGGCGAGCAGATAGACCTTCAGTTTGGTCGGCTCCGGATTGAGCGGAGTGAGGGCCTTCGATGACACATGGATCGATCCCGGAGAGTTACTTTCCAACTCAAGGTCGCGAATGCGGTCGTCGATCGCGCTATATGCTTTTTGCAAACTGTCGATCTGTGGCCCGAGCGCCGCGGCTCGTTGGAACTTGGGAGCGGCCGAAGTAGCCGTGTGCGTGCGTTGCGCCAATTCCTGGGTCAATTGGAGTTCAACCATGCGCGTGCGCGCCACTTCCTGCTGCAGTCTGTCCTGCAAGTGTTCGCCGGCCTGGTGCCTTAGATCGTTCATCTGACCGTCAATCGAATTCAGTTCATCCTTGTCTTTCTGGTAGATCGGATGATCCGGTCGCAGACCGTTCATTTCTTCTATCAACGAACTTCTTCGGCTGTTTAGCGCAGTTCTCACTCCAGAGAGCCCCGGGTCGGAGGCGATCGCCTGATCCGCATCGGCTTCCATCACACCGGGGCCGCCTGAGTTGCTTCCTTTCAAGACGGCAGCCAGTTGCGATTCTGCCGCCTCCCGCTGCATGCGCGCGGTAACCTCTTCCGCGTTCAATTTCTGCAATGTCTCATCATAGACGTCATTGCCATCTTCTTTGCTTGAAAGGGTGGCTACGCCAAGCTGCTGCATGAGTTGTGCCTGCTCTGCCAGAGCGTCGTCGATCTGTTTCTGGAGCCGGGCCTTCTCTTGCCGAAGAGTTTCCAAGCGATCGCCCAGGCCATAAAACTCCTCACTTTTCATCCGTTCTACGTAGGTATCAGTTACCGTGTTTACAATCTCAGCCAGATCCCCCGGGGTGGTGCCATGCAGCCCGATTCCCATCTCATAACTCGAGCCGATTCTCCTGACGTCAAGATCTCTCTGCAAAAGTTCAACCTCATAGGGCAAAGCTGGGCCCACATAATTCGCAGGCAAGCCCCTTCTTTGCCTCACGGCGAGGGGAAGCTTTGAGATCGAATCGGCGATGATGTCGTGGCGCGTTACCGTCTGGACCTGATCCTGCACATAGGAGTCGTAAGGAAGCTCGACCTCGGTGTCGCCCGCCAGCATCTTGGGAAACTTTGGCGATAGATAGACTTCGCTGTGAGACTCATAATCCGGTTTTGCCTTTTTCAAGAGGGCGAGAGCCCCGCAGCCAAGAATGACGAGAAGCACAGCCGCGGCGATTTTCCAATGGCGGCGAAGACTGCCGGCCACATTGATCGTTGGACGCGACTTTTCCGGGGAACCTCCAGTCCTGCGCAGCGGCACCGGCGGCAGGCTCTTGGAGTTCGCGGAAAGCGAATTGTCGGACGTTGAGTTGATCATGACCAGCCTTTCCCGAGTCAGTGAACGATTGCCGCAAAACTCGCCATCGTCACAAATGGCGCTAATTGCTGCATCACAAAGCCCATCTTGGCGAATCCGCTCTTGGGCACGTACACGATATCGCCGGGATTGAGCGAGACTTCCAATCCGCCAGTCGGTTTCAGCAAGTCGCGAAAGTGAACGTACTGAGTTTTGTCTCCCTTGGAACGATGAACGATCTGAATCTCCGGATTGCCCCCGGCTCCATCGCTCACCCCGCCTGCCTCCCCCAAAACCGAGGCGAGCGTAGAGTCGTGCTTCAGGGCGATCAGCCCCGGATGCTGCACTTGGCCCATGATCGTGACGGTCCTAGTAGATAGTGCCGGCACAAATATCACATCGTTGCGCCGTAGGCGGAGATCCGCCAGCGGGCTGCCCGACGTCAGCAACTCCTGCAACTCAACCCAGTACACCTGATCTCCCCGGTAGATTACACATTGCTCCGGCATTCTGCCGTCGGGGCGAGCCTGTATGCCACCCCTCGAGAGCACCTCAAGCAAAGTGGGAGTCTGTTCGAAGCTAACCATTCCTGGACTCCTCACGTCCCCCAGCAGAGTTACGTGATTCGACCCGTATTTCTCAACCTCGACAGTCGCGGTCAGCTTCGTGTAATAAGGCGACAACGCTTCGACGACCTTTTCTCCCGCTGCCTGGCGGGTCAGGTCGGCGAGCTTGATCGGCCCAGCCAGCGGAAGCGTCACGCGCCCGTCGGGACCGATCACATCCTTGCTTGCCAGGTCGGGCCGGCCGGGGAATTGAATTGAGATCTCATCTCCCGCCCCTAATGTGTATTCCTCATCCGCGGATGGCTCGAACCTGCGCAAAGTTTCGAGCGGGCTCAGTTTCAGCTTTGGATCAGGCGGGTTCGCTGGGTTTGGATCTGTCGCTGTCTGAACGTTGCTCGACGCATCTTTGGCCAGCGGTTGGTCGTTAGCCTGTGCGGCCACCGCGGGTCGCTCACAGAACATAAGAGAAACCAAACCGCATAGAACGAGCGTCCGACCCTTGCTCAACAGATTCACCGGTAACTCCTTCAGCACTCGCCTTGCATCGCTGTTCCTGCCGCCGACCGCGACTAGCAATGTAGCAGCCGGGTGTCGATTGAATAACCCCGTATCAATCCCACGAAATTTCATTGGCCGTCTCCCGGAGTTTCGCGAGCGGTGCGCACCCATAAAGAATCCGCGCGGGAAGCACGCCATACCTCAGGGAGAATCCGTATTTTCCAGAAGATGTAGCCCGGAACTGACGTCAGAGCCTTCATCGTCCCTGTCAATCCTGAACCGCAAGCGGCGGCGGTTACGACATGCAAAGCGAGAATAAAGAAGCCCGCCAGCGCATACAGCCTGAGCCATACAACTGGCAGGCAAGCGGCAACCAGCAGCAGGCAAACCTCGGTCGAGATCGGTGCTGCCAGCAGGTCGATAAGCGGTTCCAGAAGCCGTGCTCGTCCGCGCAGCAGTTCTCCCATCAGTTTGGGAGCCCATTGCCGGGTGATCCGCCGCCGACCGCCCTCCCATCGAGCGCGTTGTGTGCGAGCGCCACCATCTGAACGCGGCATCTCACCCCTGACCGTGGCCGTCTCGACAAACTCCACGCGAATGCCGGCTCGAACTAGAGTGAGATGATACTCCAGGTCTTCAACGACGGAAAAGGCTCCGTAAGGAATTCGCGCAAGCACATCGCGATGCAGACCGAAGCCATTGCCCAGGATTCCCGCCGAAAGCCCCAGACGTTCGCGTCCGCGTGGACGAACCACATTGAATCCTTGAAAGGCCAGCGCCATCAGTCTGGTACGGTCGCTCTCTTCGGAGTTGAAGACTTCGTAACGGCATTGCAAGGCTTGCGCCCCTGCCTGAAACCTCTGCCCCACCGCCGCGATAAGGCCTGGGCTGACCACGGAGTCCGCATCAACCACCAGCACTGCTCGCGAGGGCCCGGCCAGAGCCTCGGTAAAGCCGTAACTCAGCGCGCAGCCCTTGCCCTTTTGTTCCGGATCGTTCAGCACCAAGACCTTTGCTCCGGCCGCCTCGGCCTCCGCGGCCGTCCGATCCGAGCAGTTATGCGCGATCGTAATCAACTCCACGCCCGGACCGGCCGATGAAGCGAGGCTGCGAATGCAGCGCCCGATCAGAGCCTCCTCGTTGTGCGCCGGAACCACAACCGTCAGCGGAAAATTTTCCCCCGCGCCGTCTTGCACTCTCGCACGCGCACACGGCAGCAATGAGGCCGCGGTCAGCACCAGCAATTCCACGAGCAACGGCAGTGTCGCCAGCGCAAGCACGACCCCGGCGATGTCAAGCAGTTGCGATGAATGCATAAGATCGATCTCCGATTGCCCTGGCCTGGTGGGCTTCCTTTACGAAAGGGCCGCGCTTGGAACTTTAATCGCATTGACTGCAATCGAACGCTTCGAATCTTCGGCAGGTTTGCGTAGTTCAGGTTTCATGCGGCATCGGCAGGGGCCATTCCCTGCATCAACCCCTCCATCTCGTTCCCGTCTTGCGACATCATCGAAACAGGCTCAACCGCAAACCCCCGGCTGAGCAACTGCTGCACCTGGCGATAAACAGCAGGGACCTCCTGCATGTGAATCGGAATCAGTTGGCCGCCAATGTTGCAGAACGCCCAGTCCTCGCCAAATTGCGCGGTCGGCGCCATTTCTGGTTGGATGCGCCGCAATGCCTCCGCGACTTTGGGAGCCATGCGAAAAAACAGCCTTAGCCTTGACGCTTCTACAACGCGGATTAAAAGTCGGTCCATCCCGGCCAGCCACAATTCGCGCTTCCGGCACCGGGCCACATTCATCACGAAAACGAGCGAGGCGAGCGCATCCGCACCGATGTATGTCGTGTTGCTCATATCGAGCACCACATGAGAACCGGCAAGAATCGCGCTGTGAACGTCGGATTCAAATCGTGGCAGCAGTGCACCGGTAAAATCTCCGTCAATCCGCAGAACCAGGGCTGAGCCGGCCATCGCTTGCGAGATTCGCGTCTGTCTGCTCCGTCTCCCTTGCAGACCCATCGCCGCGAGTTGGATCGGAAAATAGCGCAACAAACCCACCGCATTGCTCAAATAACGCTGCGCAAGCCGCTTTGGCTCTTGGATTACGCGGTAGAGCCACTCTGTGCCGCTTCGCTGCATCCACCTGGGTGCGCGCGAGACTTTTCCACTCAGAAAATCGAAAGAGGCTCCGACCCCGATGCAGACAGGCACATCCAACCGGTAGCGGTGCATCGCGAGCCATTTTTCCTGCTTTGGATTCCCCAAGGCCACCAGAAGAATGTCGGGCCGCGCAGCCTCAATTCTTGAAAGGATCTCCTCATGGTCCATCTCTTCTAAAGGCTTGTGCTCCGGCGAATAGCGTCCGGCAATCGAGACCCCTGGGTAATTCCGCTCCATCCACTCTGCCGCCCCGGCCGAGCTCTCTTCCTCCGCCCCCAGCAGGAAGAGTCGATAGCCTCGTTGGGCCGACAATCTCGCAAGATGCGGTACAAGATCGGCTCCCGCTACGCGCTCTTTCAGCCCAGCCCCCAGCAGGCGCGACGCCCACACCAGTGGTGCGCCGTCTGCCATGACTAGATCGCAGCTGGCAAGCGTTTCGTAGAGTTCCTCGTCGTGAATGGATCTCATGATGAAATCCACGTTCGCCGTCGCCAGCTGGTGGAAGCCTCCCTCGGCAATCTTGGTCTCCACTGCGGCTAGTACTTCTTCCATCGTTAGGTTGTCGATGGCCACTCCCAGGATGGCTACTCGGGGATCTTTGGTCTTTGCCATGGTGATCGCTCCTTGATCCTTCGTTAACTTACTGGTCGCCCGGCGCGATTTGACTTCAAGTAAAGAGAGGTCGAGGCCGTGGCGCCTGGAGATTGAGGCTGCTTTGGCCTCATGACCATGCAGAAACCGGGGAAGTCTCTGTTGGCGCTCTCGGTGGATGAGGCCGCTATTTACGCGGCTTCTTCCCGGGAAAAGTCCGAGCGCGCCTGGTTTGAAAAAATCAGGTTATGAATTCGTTACGTCGGAAATTGCTTGCGTCTTTCTCCGTAGGTCCCCCGCTTGCGGCCTACTAAGTTAATGTGAGTCCCTTTCCCGAATACATCGTTCACAGAATCAGTTACTCAGCTCGGCAAACTCTGGTTTGTTTCGATCCTGAACGGCTTGCACGTCACTCAGGGAAAGTTCGGCCGAAATGGCTTGCGAGAATACCGAGATAGTAACAATCAACCGAAGGTTATTCTTGATTCGCGCCAGGCGGCCCTGCACGCCGGCCAGCGGGCCTCGCGTAACTTCGACCAGTGTGCCGGGCGTCAGCGCATCGCAGCGGCCGCACGGCACGCTGCTTCCAAGAGTTCGGCGCACGGCTTCGATTTCGACTTCAGAGATCGGGCTTGGCGCATGGTTCCCGCCCAGCAGGCGAACAATCCCGCTCGTCTCCAGCACCTTCACCCGATTGCGCAAACTCGGCTCATAGTGAACAAAAAGGTAGCCGGTAAAAGCCGGTACTTCAATGGTTTTCCGGCGATCCTTCCATTGATGCACCTCCCGAAGCAAGGGAAGATACGTGTTGAACCCCTTTGCGGTCAGCCCCGATGCCACGCGCTGCTCGCAACGGTAGGCGGTCTGAACCCCGTACCAGGCTTGATCGGGATTCTTCGTATGAGGCACCTCAATTACCCGTTTTTCCGTGCTGAAGCAGGCTTCGCCCATGTCACTCCCATTTGAGTGCTGAAATTGAAGTTGAGTTGTCCAAAATTAAGGGGGAAACGGATGAGCAAGAGCGACCCGCTCCTGACATCAAAGCAACAACAGCCGGTGACGCCAAACGAACAATTACTGATGGAGAAGGTTTCCGCCGGCCCCCACGTCTGCCGTGATAGTGCTGGATTCCTTCATTACCGTTTCAAAAAGCCATTCAGCATCGCATCCCAACACCGAGGCGATCTCCTGCCGCATTTGCAGCCGGGGTACACGAACACCGTTGATGATGCGGCTCAAGTATGCCTCATCGATGCCTATCAGCTTGGCCAGCTTATTCTGGCGCATGCCTGTCGTGTACATTCGGAGCTTAAGATTGGGGTAGATACTCCACTCCTTGTTCTCTGCAAGATCGGTTGTCGCTGGGGGAAAGCCGCTTCAAAACTTATGTGTTGGTTGTCACAGCGCCACCGATGCGCCACCGTTACCCTTGCAGTAACCCAAGCGTATGTGAAGTGACAAGATTTTGCCACTAAACTTTAGTAATGCTTGAAAGCCTTACTGTCAGGCTTTCCCGGTTTTATTTGGGTATAAGTGCAGGTAGTGAAGTACGTTACATGAAAAACACAACAACCGGAAAACCCGAAAGTCTCTACGAAATGCTTTTAAATAGGATCCCCTCAACTTGCTCCAGCGCAAACAAAAGCAAATGATTCAACTGGCGTAAATGTATTCCCAGTTATTTCAGGGCACAACCTCCAAACAACGGTTCCGTCAACTGAGTTAGTCGGCGTTCCATCCTTTACGAAGATGTTACTTCCTTGCCGAAAACTCACCGAATGCCGCGAAATTTCTCAGCGAAACCCCTCATTTCTTCATTGCAGTCAATCGAGCATTGATGCACCGACCATTCTCCTGCGGGCGCGGCCAAGGCTCCAGCAAAGCCGTCCATTGGTTCCAGATCCTGTATCCGCCAGCTCGACCCGCCGCCTCCGCCAATCGAGCAATTCAATCTCACCTGATCCAAGGACTGTGATACGTCAAACCCTTCCAATCCGCCCAGCAGTCCACAACCAGCCGCCTTCAATACGGCCTCTTTACGTGTCCAGAGACGCAGGAAGATACGGATCTGCTCCTGCAGCGTAGCTGCCGCCGCGACCATTGCCGCTTCGTTTCCGGTGAAATTAGATGTTGCAATGTCCAGCGCCTCGGCATTTCGCTCGATCGCCTCCACGTCGATGCCTACTTCTCCAACGGTTGTAAACGCAATCGCTCCCAACCCGCCAGAATGAGATACATTGAAATTCAGCGCGGAGTGCTCGGAAAGATAGGGCTTGCCGTAGGCGTTTATTGTCAGCGCGATCATCTGCGGGGTCGTTTCCAGATACCATGCCAACCCGAGCCGCAGCATGGCCCGGCAAACCCTGAAGCGGGATGCGTCTCTCGAAACAAGAAAGCGTTCCGCGCGGGTTCGCTCTTCGGCGGTCAAGATCTCATTGAGGTTCACTGCCGGATTCAAAGGCCTGTCCAGATCGATCGTCCAGACCTCGATGTTTCCGGCCGCTGGCATTCTACGTAATGGATGGCCCTCGTTCATGCTGTTCCTTTGAGCATCTTGCAAAAATCGTTATTGGGGGAGGCTTGAAGTGTCAGGGCACGACTTCAGTCGTGCCGCAAATGGCCAAAAAAATGATTCCGGCTTTAGCCGCCGCGGACTTGCAAATAATAGAAAAAACCGCAGAGGCTAAAGCCCAACATTCTCTCGTCGCTCTCTTTCGGCACGATTGAAGTCGTGCCCTGACACGTTTCGCAATCTCAATTGAATTTTGCAAGAGACTCCTTTTGTAGAACGAAAACTTCGTGAGCGGCGATCCCGCACAAACTGCAAACGACTTGAGTCTTTTGAAATCGCCGTAAGGAGGCCCTCCGGGAACGCTATGCATATCTCTCCGCTCATCGTCCTCATCGGTTGGATCCCCGCCGGCGCGCTTCTCTTCCGCCGCTATCCCGTCCGCATTGCAATTCTAGCGAACTTCCTCGGCGGCTGGGCGATTCTTCCGGGCGCGAACTACCAGGCCACCACCGACCCATTTCCCTACTGGTTCCTCGGCGTCTGCCTTCCGGCCAATTATTTTCTCACCAAGGCCACAGCCACCGGGCTGGCCGCTCTGTTGGGAATGCTCATCTTTCATTCCGCGGAATTCAAGAGATTCAAGCCAGGCATTTGCGATCTTCCGATGGCTCTGTGGTGCTGCGTACCCCTTCTCTCGGCGGCCGCGCATCCGTATACGCTTCACGAAGGTCTCTCGGGCGCAGCCTATCTGGCAATCTCCTGGGTGGTGCCCTGGCTCTTGGGCCGCATCTGCTTCTCCGACGGCGACTCTCTGCTCCTCGCTGCCAAAGCATGCGTCATCGCAGGCGTCTGTTGTGTGCCGCTCTGTCTCTTCGAGATTTGCGCCGGGCCTCAGCTTTACGCGTTCGTTTATGGTTACCAGCCGTACCGGTGGGTAGGCGCAGCGCGTTATATCGGATTTCGTCCCACGGGTTTTTTCGAGGATGGAAATCAATTGGGCATCTGGATGGCAGCGGCTACACTGCTTGCGGTTTTCTTCGCTCTCGATCGCCTGACCGGCCGAATTCTTGGCTTGCCAATAGGATGGGTCGCGGCTGGGTTGGCCCTGGTAACGTTGCTCTGCCAGTCCGCAGGCAGCATTCTCTTGCTCTTGTTCATGCTGCCTCTAGCGCTTTTAAGGCGGCGCTCTATGTTGCGGCCATTTGTTGCAGTTCTGGTCTTTGGCATTCTTGCATTCGCGCTCTTACGCATGACGAACCTCGTATCCCTGCGTGCGCTCGCAGAGCGCAACGAATTCGCGCGCTCCCTCTCGGTCGCCCTGAATGACCTTGGCCGCCACTCGCTGGTCTGGCGGCTCGCTCGGGATGAGAACCACATTAACGTGGCGCTCCAGACGCCTCTCCTCGGCTCCGGGCAATGGAACTGGTGGCAGAACGGCGACTCCCGTCCCTGGAGCTTGTGGCTGCTCGTCTTTGGCATGTACGGGTTGGTTGGCCTGATTGCCTTCGGAGCGATCTTGCTCCTGCCTGTCTTTCGCGCAATTTGGACTCCAACAAAACAATACGCTTCTGGCGAATCAAACCTCCGTTGGGCGATGGCCGCCTTAATCTTGATGGTGGTCATCGACAACCTCGTCAATGGAGCGATGATTCTTCCCTATCTCCTAATCACGGGCGGCATTGCGACACCGCGGAATTCGTATCGAAACAGCGCATCTTCCGGCCGTCATGCGAATCTGATCTATAGTAAGATCAGTTGATGCTGCTAGCCGGGATGCGGTCTCATCTCTTCCCCAGAAGAATGACCGCGGAGCGGAGACACAGTCCGGCCATTCCCCTTTCACTGTTCAACGAAGATCGCAAACCCACACGTTTCCGATCGCGGATCCAAACCGAGATGTCGCTCTTGTCCTGGAGTGAAGATGAACGACCATCCTGCTGGAAAAATAACTATCGGATTTTTGAATCGTTTTGATGCCCGCAACGTCCGCTCCTGGTCTGGCACCTTGTACTTCATGGCTAGAGCTCTTGAGCAGCACGTTGGCAATGTGGCCTATCTCGGTCCAGACAAAAGCCGTGCGACTCGCATGGTTGTCAACACCACCGACAGAATCAATCGCGTCAGCAGGCGGCTCTCGGGAAAGCGCTTGGTGAGCGACATGAACCGGATTCTCGCCATGCGGCTGGCCCAATATTTCGAGCAGCGCATTCGCGAGACGAATTGCGACATCTTATACGCCCCAGTGGCCTCCACTGAAATTGCTCATCTCAAAACCAATCTGCCGATCATCTACATGTCCGATCTGACCTGGGCGGGCATTGTCAATTATTATCCAGATTTTGTGAATCTCTCGGCGCGCGAGCGCAAGGAGGGCGAGCGCATCGAGGCAGCGGCGATCGGCAAGGCTGCGGCTTTGATCTACCCATCCGAGTGGGCCGCGCAGAGCGCAATCAGTCACTACAATGCCGACAGCGAATGGGTGTACACGATTCCGTTCGGAGCCAATCTGGAGCAAGCGCCTTCGCGGACCGATGCTTTGTCTCGCAAGCTCACTCGTCCGCTTAAACTTCTCTGGGTCGGCGTAGATTGGCAGAGAAAGGGCGGCCCCATTGCGCTCGAATGCCTGGCCAGACTCAACGAAATCGGAATCGACGCCGAGCTGACGGTTGTGGGTTGCGCTCCTCCCGCTGAGTTTGCTCATCCGCGCCTCAAGGTGATTCCCTTCCTGAGCAAATCCATTCCCGAGCAACGGAACCGTCTGTCGCAGCTATTTCTCGATGCGCATTTTCTGCTTTTTCCCACCCGTGCCGAAGCCACGGCCATCGTGCTCAGCGAATCGAGTGCCTGCGGACTGCCATGCGTAATCAGTGATACGGGCGGCGTGCGTGGAGCCATTCGGAACGGAGTGAATGGCTTCCTGATGCCATTGGCGGCGACGGGGATCGACTACGCAGGCAAGATCGCCTCCATCGTGGAGAGCCCAGAGACCTATCGTGCGCTGGTTGCATCTAGCCGCGACGAGTACGAGCGGTGTTTGAACTGGGATGCATGGGGCAGATCGATGCGCGAGGTCGTCACCCGCGTGCTCGCATCGCGCAGGCTCGCAGGTGCGTCCCTGCATGAGGCGCATGTTTCCTGGGTGCCATCCACCGGCTTCGCTGACCCACGGAAGCATGAAACTTGAATCGACCGATGCCAGCCGCGAACTTGTTAACTCGCAAACCCTGCTTGAGCGGGGGCTAACTTGCGGCATTTGAATTGATTTTCCTCGCCTAACCATTTTCCGCAGCTTGTGAACTCGCGCTCTGGCGCATTTTGCAATCTCGATTGATTCTTGCAAGAGGCCCTGACGAAAGAAGCCGTCGCGTCATCTAAAGACTCGCCTGAAAGCGAACTTCGGATTCACAGCCGGCTCGGAATCCATCGCTGCCGCGGGTGTCCCGGCAACAATCGACTGACTCCATCCAATAAGCAGGAAGCCCACCTGCGGCAGTTGCTCTCCCATGTAGACCGTCATGAGCGTGACCCAGAAGACGGTCAAGCTGCCCAGCATGCACAATGCGAACGAAGAGTCTTCGATGGTCCCGAATCGCCACGAGCGCACGGCCAAACTCCTCCCCGATTCCAGCGCAATCAGGATGAAGAGAACATAGCCGAAATTACCTTGGTCGAGGTGTACCCGCAGAAACTCGTTATCGATCGATTCCAATCCCGGTAGAGATGGGTGATGTAGGATTCCATAGCCCAGCCAGCCGCCCGCATCCGCGATCGGCGCATAAAGCTCGTTCATCGCCTTTCGGTAAATCGCACTGCCGCGTTTTTCGTCAACAACAACCTTGCCGGAGACGTCTGTATAGTAGTTGAGATACTGGTGCACCGCGACAGCGAACACTGCAATGAGAACCGCGACGACAATTGTTGCCCGCTTGGTGTTCCTATATCTTGGTATTTGAAGAATGAGGAACGCAGCTCCCAGGCCGAGCAATGGACCGCGGGATTGGGTGAGCAGCAGATATAAGAGCAGCAAAACGCCGGGAATATAGCGCTTCTCCAGTTTTTGAAAGATTCCGCCCCCAGCCGTTTCTGACCGCCACTTATAGAAATAAAACAACCATGCATTGAGTGCAAAAGTCATCCCCAGGGCAATCCCAAAGATCTCGGCGTCGGTAAAGGATGCGGTCAGTCTGGCATGCCCGCCTCTCAATTGCACACCCTGGGTTAGTGCGACTCCGAAGAGCCTCTGCCCCTCCACGCCGTAGTAATTCTGTCCCATCCGCCATTCAAGCAGGCCTGGAACACCGAGAAGGAGAACTAGTAATACGAATCGCTGAACTGCAGCCACCCGCAGGCCGGGTTCGATGATCCTCCTTCCAACCGCATAGGCAAGGAAAATTGAAATCGTGTAGGTCGCTGCTTGAAAGATACCGTCGTTCAGAACAGGTTCTTTGAGGATCTCGGATACCCAAAGGCTAACCATGAACAAACCCACCAGGATATCCATCGGAGCACGGGGACCACGCAAGATAAGCCGGGAAACCGCCACCACGCCGATGGGAATAAGCGCAAATTCAGCGGCGGAAATTGGCGGGCAGTGGGGCAGCCGCACTGCATAACTCTCAGGTAGCAGCAGAAGCGCAGGCAAATAAACGGAAAGAAACGCGGCCTCAATGCGCCCTCGAATCACGAGCCAAAGTGAGAGGCAGCCAGGCAAAACCAAGAGCGCGTTCATAAATAAAGACTACAGCATTTTCGTGTCCCGTTTCTTCCGTTTTTCAAAGCGGAAAGGCAGGGAAGTCAACAACTCTTTCGTCGGCTAATGCTGGATTGCTGTCTCTGATTTTGCTGGCGGATGAGTAACTTGTGCTGGCGTTGGCAACTGCGACCGATCCCATCCTCCGCCCAGAGCCTCGATCAGTTGAACCGACGCTGTCATCTCCTCCACCTCAAGATTCGTCAGCGATTGCTGATTGGAAAGCAAAGTCGTTTGAGCGGTCATCACATCAATGTAAGGGTCGATGCCGTTGTCGTAGCGTGCTGACTCGAGCTTCAAAAAAGTTTGAGAGGAGTTGACAGCCTCCTGCTGGCGCTGAATCTGCTGCGATAAAATGCGCACCTGAGCAAGCGAATCTTCCACCTGCTGAAACGCTATAAGCACCGATTGACGATACGCGGCGACGTTTGCGTTATAGGTGGCAATGTATTGATTCACGGTTGCACGGCGCAGGCCGCCATCATAGACAGTCTCCGAAATCGATGGGCCCACGGACCAGAAACGGCTGGGCCACTCCAGGAGATTCTTGATAGCGGAACTCTCCACGCCGCCGTTAGCTGAGATCGTGAGAGCGGGATAAAACGCGGCACGAGCGACACCAATCTGAGCATTCGCGGCGGCCATGTTTCGCTCAGCGGCGGCGACATCCGGACGCCTCTCGAGAAGTTGCGAAGGCAAACCTACAGGTATTGGCGGAGGCGCGCTCGTTTTCGGTTCCACTGGAATGGAGAACGTCGAAGCAGTCTTGCCGGCCAGCACCGCGATCGCATGTTCATATTGCGATCGAGCAATTCCCAGGTTGAGCGCCGCAGATTGCGCGCTCTCCAAGGTCGTCCGCGCTTCAACAACCGTTATCTGATCGCCAACGCCATTGTCGTAGGAGGCCTGTTGAACATCGAGCGACTTCTTGTCGGCTTCCACAGTGCTATCCAGAATCTTCTGAAGCGCATCTTGACCGCGAATCTCGAAGAAAAACTCGGCGAGGCTGGCCTGCTCAGTCAGCCGTTCATTCTCAAGGTCGGCTGCGCTCAGTTGGGCATTATACTGGTTTGCATGCACCGCGTTGCGCACCTTACCCCAAAGGTCAGGCTCCCACGATACTTCGGTAGGAAGAGCGAACACTTGCTCCTGCTTGCCGACGGCAGTGCCATTAGTTGCAGTGGTCGATAAGTTAGCCGAAGTTTGCGACCGGGTATAAGATCCACCGACGGTCACGGTGGGAAACAATTGAGACCGCGCCTCACGCACCAGAGCGCGTGCTTCCATGAAGTTTTCAAAAGCCTGCTGAATATTCTGATTGTCGATATTGAGTTGATCTTCAAGCGAATTCAATTCCGGCTCATTGTAGATCTCCCACCACTTGCCGCGAAGCGCTGAATCCTGCGGCCGCGCGACTGTCCATCCCGGGGTCTCCTTGAACTGCGTGGGAGACTCCTTGAAAACTGGAGGAGCCGTCACCGCCGGTGGAAGATACTTTGGCCCAACGTTGCATCCCGCCGCCAGCACACAGAACGCAGTGGCAGTGAGTGCAGAATTCGTCTTGCACGGTCGTCGAAATTGCGCGATCAACTTATTCATATTAAGCACTCCAAAATCAACCACTATTGGACGGGATCCGCGTCTCCATGGAACAGATCCTTCGACTGCCTACCTTGAAAGCGGAGACGCAAGCGATCGAAGAAAAGATACACGACAGGCGTGGTATAGAGAGTCAGCATTTGGCTGACGATCAATCCGCCAACGATGGTGATGCCTAGCGGACGCCTGAGTTCAGAGCCGGTGCCGGTTCCGAAGGCCAGCGGCAATGCGCCAAACAGAGCCGCCATTGTGGTCATCAAGATGGGGCGGAAGCGAAGTTGGCACGCTTCAAAGATGGCGTCGGAGGTTGATTTGCCCTGCTCGCGTTCCGCAACCAATGCAAAATCGATCATCATAATCGCATTTTTCTTGACGATGCCGATCAGCAGAATGATACCGATAATCGAGATCACGTTGAGGTCGACTTTGAAAAGCATCAGCGCAAGCATGGCTCCAACACTTGCCGATGGCAAAGTGGAAATAATGGTGATGGGGTGAACCAGGCTCTCGTAGAGCATACCGAGAACAATGTAGACAGCGAGTATTGCCAAGCACGCGAGAAGCAACTCGTTGCTGAGCGATGCCTGATAAGCCGCCACTTGTCCGGCAAAAAATCCGCGAACTGTTTGCGGCATGTTGAGCCGCTCCTGCATTTGAGTGACTAATCGGGTTGCGTCGCTCAACGACATATTTGACGCAAGATTGAACGATACGGTGACAGATGGAAAGGAACTGGTGTGATTGATTAGGAGCGGGGTGGTGCTCGCCTGAGCCGAACTGACCGAAGACAGTGGAATGACACCGTTCCCCGCGGTATTGAGGTAGATGTTCTTCAAGCCATCGGGGCTCTGCCAGTACTGCGGTGCTACCTCCAACACGACGTAATACTGATTCAACTGTGTGTAGATGATGGAGACTTCTGACTGTCCAAAGGCGCTGTAAAGCGACTGGTCCAACGATTGCGGTGTGATGCCAAGCCGTGCCGCGGTCGGCCGGTCGTAGGTTAACAACTCTTGCAGGCCGCTATTCTGTGCATCGCTGCTTACATCCTGGAAACCAGGAATCTTCTGCATTCCGGCAAGCAGTATGGGGCCCCAGTGCGCGAGGTCCTGCACATTATCCGACTGAATTGTGTATTGGTACATGGCATTGCTTGACCGTCCTCCAATGCGCAAATCCTGTGCCGCCTGCAAAAAGGCCGAAGCAACCGGAAGCTTATTCATCTTGATCCGCAGACGATCGATAATGGCCGGCGCGTTAACCTTGCGAATATTCAGCGGCTTGAGCGCAATGTTGATGCTGCCTGTGTTGGATGGGCCGTTGCCGCCGGTGTAGGCAATCGCATTCTCCACTGCCGGATCGGCCTTGATCACTTTCACCAACTGCACGATCGAGTTATCCATCACCGGGAAGGACGCATCCTGCGGTCCGCGAACACTGCCCTGGATTGCTCCGGTATCTTGCTGCGGAAAAAACCCCTTGGGGATGATGTCAATGAGATAGAAATTTAATGCAATCGTGAGGAGCAGGAGAGTCAACATGGGGCCGGGGTGTTTCAGCACCCAAGCCAGCGAGCGCGTATAAATGGAGAGCATCCACGAGAATCCGTTCTCACTGATTTGATATGCACGGCCATGCTTGACCGTCCTTTCATCCTTGAGCAGATAGGCGCACATCATGGGCGTGGTCGTGAGCGAAATCAGCATTGACACGACAATCGCTGTTGAAAGCGTGATCGCAAACTCGCGGAACAAGCGGCCGACGATTCCGGCCATGAGAAGAATGGGAATGAAGACCGCAATCAGCGACGTGCTGATTGACAAGATAGTAAATCCTATCTCTCTGGACCCTTCAAATGCCGCCTTGATGGGCGACATGCCTGACTCACGAAGTCGGGTGATATTCTCCATCACCACGATGGCGTCATCGACCACAAACCCCGTTGAGATTGTCAGCGCCATCAGAGAGAGATTGTCGATACTGAAGCCAAAAAGGTACATGGCGGCAAACGTGCCAATAAGCGAGGCAGGAACGGCCACAGTGGGGATGAGAGTAGCCCGCCAATTGCGCAGAAAGATGAAAACAACCAGAATGACAAGGATAACTGAGAGTATGAGTGTGCGCTCCACATCGCTCACCGAAGCGCGAATAGTTGTGGTGCGATCGAGAACTACCGTTGTCTCGATGCCTTGCGGAATCGACGCCTCAATCGACGGCAACGATGCGCGGATTCGATCGACGGTTGCAATAATATTGGCGCCCGGCTGGCGGAAGATAATGACGGGGATCGACGGAACGCCGTTCAAATATCCCGCGGTGCGAAGATTCTGCGCCGCGTCTTCAACGTCGGCGACATCGGCAAGCCTGACAGCTGCCCCATTGTTGTAACCAACGATCAGCGGCCTATATTGGTCGGCATGGGATATCTGGTCGTTGGTAACAATGTCCGCCGTCGTGTCTCCGTCTGAGATCTGCCCCGCCGGTTCATGCGCATTCTGTTGGCTCAAAACGGACTGAATGTTCTGCAGTGTGAGCCCGTGGCTGTTCAGCAATGTGGGATTGACTTCAACCCGCACGGAAGGACTGGCGCCTCCTCCAACGACGACCTGTCCAACGCCTTCGATTTGCGACAATCTTTGTGCCATGACCGACGACGCCGCGTCATAGAGAGCCGGCCGATCGTACTTATCCGAAGTAAGTCCCAGGATGATGATCGGAGCGTCTGCTGGATTGACCTTGCGATAAGTCGGATTGGCGGGCAGGTTCGCAGGCAGATAAGTGCGCGCAGCGTTGATTGCCGCCTCCACGTCTCGCGCTGCGCCGTCGATGTCACGGCTCAGATCGAACTGCAGCGTGATCGAAGTGCTACCCAGCGAACTGGACGAGGTCATTTCAGTGACGCCCGCGATATGGCTGAATTGGCGCTCCAGGGGCGTTGCAATGGATGATGCAGTGATTTCAGGACTTCCGCCAGGCAAGCTAGCTGAAACAGAAATTGTTGGGAAGTCGACCTGAGGCAGTGGGGAGACCGGCAGGACGTTGAATGCGATGGCTCCGACCAGGATGATGCCCACCGTCAGCAGCGTGGTCGCCACGGGCCTGCGAATGAACGGCGCGGAGATATTCATTATCCCTCCGCCGGCTTTGGCTCGTTGCCAGGGTCGATGTCTTTCTTTGAACCGCTGAAGCGATGGCCAATGTTATCGAAGAAGATATAGATCACCGGCGTGGTGTAGAGCGTAAGCACCTGGCTCAGCAACAATCCGCCAACCATCGCAATACCCAAAGGCCGCCGTAGCTCTGAACCCATACCTCGGCCCAACGCCAGCGGAATGCCCGCCAACAACGCAGCCATGGTTGTCATCATGATAGGGCGGAACCGCAAAAGGCAGGCATCGTAAATAGCGTCCGTGGCGTTCTTTCCGTGCTCTCGTTCACCCTCCATCGCAAAATCAACCATCATGATTCCGTTTTTCTTCACAATGCCGATCAGCAGAATGATGCCAATAATTGCGACGACACTCAGGTCTTGCCTAAAAAGAATGAGAGCCAGTAGCGCACCTACGCCGGCCGATGGCAATGTAGAGAGAATCGTGATTGGATGAATGAAACTTTCGTAAAGAACTCCAAGCACGATATACACGGCGGCAAGCGCGGCTAAAATCAACAGGCCTTCATTGGAGAGCGAACCTTGAAAAGAAGCAGCCGTTCCTTGAAAGCCAGTCTGAATGCTCGGCGGCATATTCAGTTGTTTCTGAACCTTCTCAATGGCCGTGATCGCACTTCCCAATGCTGCGTTGGGGGCGAGATTGAATGAGACGGTGACTGCCGGAAACTGTCCCTGATGATTGATTGAGAGCGCCTCGGGCACGCGCACAAGATGTGTGAACGCACTGACGGGTACGGCATTCGCAGCCGCAGTCGAGGTAACTGCAGTGGTTGTGGCAGAAGCGTTGGTTACGCCCACATTCGACTTGAGGGCATTCGTAGGGGCGCTAAGCACGGCTGAGGACGGAGTAAAGGCCACCGAACTCGTCGTCGCATTTGAACCGGCGGACGAAGACCCCGAAGCCGCGAAGGACGAGGAAGCTGCCGGACCGGAGCCTCCAGCTGAAGCGTTTGTCTGAATGTATAAGTCCTGAAGCTTGTTTGGACTCTGCTGAGAGCTTGGCGCGGTTTCCAGAATCACGTGGTACTGATTCAACTGCGTATACATAGTGCTGATCTGCCGCTGTCCATATGCGTCATAGAGCGTGTTGTCTATGGTTGAAGGCGCAATGCCCAGCCGCGACGCGGTGGCGCGATCGATGACCAGCGATACGGCCAGACCTCCGGTTTGCTGATCGGTGGCCACATCGGCGAGTTGAGGCAACGGCTTCATCTTATCGACTAGCCGGCCGGTCCATAGATTCAATTCGTTCGCGTCCGGGTCCTCCAACGTGTATTGGTATTGGGTGCGGCTGACGCGATCATCCACCGTGATGTTTTGTACCGGCTCCATGAAGAGCTCGATTCCGTCAACCTGCTTGAGGCTCTTCTGTAGCCTGCGAATCACATCGGAAGCATTCATGTCGCGCGCGTTCAGTGGCTTCAGGTTGATCGACATCCGTCCGCTATTGAGCGTGGTGTTGGTGCCGTCCGCGCCGATAAAAGAAGACAGACTCTCGACCGCCGGATCCTGAAGAACGACTGCTGCCAATTGTTGCTGCTTTTGCTTCATGGCTTCGAACGAGATTGTCTCTGGCGCCTGCGAGATGCCTTGAATTACACCTGTGTCCTGCGTGGGAAAAAATCCCTTGGGAATGACAATGTAGAGAACAACGGTGAGCACCAGCGTGGCGGCGGCGACCAGCAACGTGATGGTCTGATATTCAAGAACAAACTTGAGCGTCCGGCCGTAAAATGCAATCACATTTTCAAAGACCCGCTCGGAGGCCTTGAAGAATCGGCCCTGCCGCTCCTGGGGTGTATGGCGCAGAATCCTCGAGCACATCATAGGTGTGAGCGTAAGTGATACAACGGCCGACAGGACGATCGTGACGGCGAGTGTAACGGCGAATTCGCGAAACAATCGGCCCACAACGTCGCCCATGAAGAGCAACGGAATCAGCACTGCAATCAGCGAAATGGTTAACGAAATGATGGTGAAGCCGATCTGTTCCGCGCCCTTGATGGCCGCTTCCATGGGCGTGTCTCCGGCCTCGAGATAGCGCGTAATATTCTCGATCATCACAATCGCGTCATCCACGACAAATCCGGTAGAGATGGTGAGCGCCATCAGCGAAAGATTGTCCAGGCTATAGCCCAGGGCATACATGGCGCCGAGGGTGCCCACCAGCGAGAGCGGCACTGCAAGGAAGGGAATGAAGGTCGCATAGAGGTTGCGCAGAAAGACAAAGATGACCATCACTACCAAAGCAATAGTCAGCATCAACTCGAACTCAACATCGGAGACAGAAGCGTTGATCGCCGTTGTGAGATCGGTCAGCGGCGTTACCTGAACCGAGGCCGGCAGGTTCACCTCAAGCTGCGGCAGAATTGCTTTGATGGACTTCACCACGTTGATGGTATTGGCGCCCGGCTGCCTTTGAATGTTGAGAATGACTGCTGGGGTTTCATTCATCCACGCAGCCTGCTTGTTGTTCTCGATGCCGTCCACGACCTGTGCAACATCCCGCAACATGATGGGTGCGCCATTGCGATAGGCGACTACGACTTTGCGATAGTCATCACTGGTCACCAACTGATCGTTGGCGTTAATCTGATAATCCTGGTGCGGCCCGTCAAAGTTGCCCTTGGCTGTATTTACGCTCGTCTGTACAAGTGCTGTGCGCAGATCCTCAAGATTAAGACCGTAAGAGGACAGCGCTGTTGGATTGGCCTGAATGCGCACGGCCGGCTTTTGTCCGCCGCTGATGCTTACAAGGCCGACCCCGCTCAACTGCGAAAGCTTGGGAGCAAGACGCGTGTCCACGAGATCCTCAACCTGAGACAGTGGAATTGAGTTGGATGTAATGGCCAGCGTGAGCACGGGAGCATCCGCGGGATTCGTCTTGCTATAAACCGGCGGCGAGGGAAGATTCGATGGCAGAAAACTCTGCGACGCGTTAATTGAGGATTGGACCTCTTCTTCAGCGATGTCGATGTTCAGGCTGAGAGCAAACTGCAGCACAATCACAGACGATCCGCCGGAACTGGTCGAAGTCATCTGGCTCAGCCCCTGTAACTGGCCAAACTGGCGTTCCAGAGGAGCAGTAACAGTGGTGGCCATCACGTCCGGGCTGGCGCCTGGGTAAAAGGTCAGCACCTGGATCGTGGGGTAATCGACCTCAGGCAAGGCGGAGACCGGCAATTGGGTATACGCAACGATACCCACCAGCAGGATCGCGACCATCAAAAGCGCAGTGGCCACGGGTCGCTGAATGAAAGGCCCGGAGGGACTCAAGGGGCATTGCCCTCGCTGCTATTTGCGGCAGGCGCCTGCTTCGACAGGACGACCTTGCTGCCGGCCTGCAGCTTGTCGAAGCTGCTGGTCGCTACAACTTCGCCAGGGTTGATTCCCTCGACTGCGGTCTGGCCGCCGTCCGACACCCCGGTCTTGATGTTGCGTACGCTCGCCACCCCGTTCTCAATCACGTAGAGGGACGCTGCCTGTCCGTTATGTTGAATGGCCGCCGTCGGAACCAGTACGACCCCGTTGAGAGTTTTCACGAGCAATCTTGTATTGACGAACTGGTTGGGGAACAGTGCGCCGTTCCTATTATCAAAGGTAGCGCGCAGCTTGACCGTGCCTGTCGTCGTGTCAATCTGGTTGTCAATCGTCTGAACTTTGCCCGACGCTATCTTCGTAGTCTGTGCGCGATCCCATGCTTCGACGGGCAGCGTGTGCGCCTGACGCATGCGCGCCTGTACTTGAGCAAGACTGTCTTCCGCAAGCGTGAAAACGACCGTCATTGGCTGTTCCTGCGTGATCACCACAAGGACCGTAGTTCCACCTGTCTGCACCACGTTTCCGGGATCCACCAGGCGAAGACCAACCCGGCCTGCAATCGGTGCAGTGATGTGGCAGTAACTGAGCTGCACCTGGTCATAGGTTACGGTGCCTTGGTCGTTCTTAACCGTGCCCTTGTCCTGCAGGACAATCTTTTCCTGATCATCCAGCAGTTGCTTGTTGATACTGTTTTGCGCCCACGCCTTCCGATAACGTTCCAGATCCATTTCGGCTTGCGCCAGAATGTTTGTGTCGCGTTCCAGAGCCCCCTCGGCTTGTGTCAGTTGTGCCTGGTACGGTCGCGGATCGATGTCGATCAGCGCGTCCCCTTTTTTGACGAATTGCCCCTCACTGTAGTGCACCGCGCTCAAGACTCCGCTTGCCTGCGCGGTAATCGAGGCGGTGTAGACCGGGGTCACCGTGCCAATAGCGTCGAGATAAACCCCGATATCGCCCTTCGTCGCAGTTGCGAATGTGGCAGGGACGGACGGCTTCACCGCAGCCTGTTTTCGCTTCGTAGCCGCCGCTTTGGCGTCGTTATTGTGGATGAACCAAAGACCGATCGCGGCTAGAACCAGCAGAAGAAGCGCCCCGGTCCACAGGAACCAGCGCCTCCGATACCAAGGGGCAGGCGGGTACAACCGGTGATCGGCGCGAATCGGTTGAGCCCCCGGCCAGTCTTCGGTTCCAGGCATTTTTCACTCCGTATTCAAGCGAATTGTACAACATACATCTTGCAGGATCGCCAAAACCCGAGGCGATGTATGGTCCCTTTTGCTCATTTCCGAGTGTCGCGGCGGCCTATCTCTGCCCATCGCCGGAGCCGTGCAACACTGCGAGCATTAGCGCGCGGTCCTTCCGCCAGGCACTGCGCGACGCGGGTATTCAAACCACGGGTAATGTCAACCGGCAGGTCACCGGGAAGAGTGTGCTGGATGCAATGAACTCTCCGGTCCTCACGGACTGGAAGCCGACGATACGTTCTAAGCAGACGACGTTGGCTGCAGATGCCAAGCCTCCAAAGAGAAGGTCGTTCATACTTCTCAGTTAGGAACGTTTATAACGCGCATCGGAATCGACCGCAGTGCAGGAATAATAACGCAATTCATGAAGAATAGTGCAATCTTTGTGACTAACCTTGTACACAAAGTGGATAGAAACGTTCTTAACCTTGCGCGTTGTTTCATTGTCCCTATATGTTTCGTGGCAATTTCTTGGTGCGTAACCTCCTGTGTTTCAGAACCATTCCCTGGGTCGGAGGATTCAAGTCTCCACTGACCCAGGTTTTATTTTGAATTCACTTGGGAGGAGTTTATGGGCCGGAAACAAGAGCTTCATCCAGGGACTCTCAGCCGACGCAGACTACACCGCGTTATCGACAGTTTCACAGAAGTGAAATCAGGAGAACAGAATGCAGAGCAGATTTATACAGGGCCCAATCACGCGATTCACCCTCTGTCTAGTCATGTTGCTGGCGCCGGTTGCGCTGCTTCATGCGCAAGCAACCTTAACCACCGGTACTCCGTTCAACGTTGTCAACGAGAACAGCGGCAAGTGCATCGGAGCCTCCGGTCAGGCAACGGCCAATGGCACCGTCCTGGAGATGTATTCCTGCGCCAACGGTACTTACAGCACCCAACTGGCCCAGCAGTGGATCTTCACCGCCGCAAGCAGTGGCTATTATGAAATCGCCGACGCGGGCGCCACCTCCGAAGCCTGGAATGTGGTCAGCAACGGGACCAGCAATGGCAGCCTGATGCAGATCTGGAGCTATGCGGCAAACTCTAACGAGGAGTTTTCGGCAGTATCGCTCGGCAGCGGATACTACAAGTTTGTCGGCCAGGGAAGCGGACTTTGCCTAGATGTTCCGAGCAACTCAACGGCGAACAGCGTACAACTGGATATCTATACCTGCAATGGTACGACCGCCCAGGCCTTCAAGCTGGTCGTGCCCTCGGGATCGGGTAGCGGCGGCGGAACATTTGCCAATAAGACGCTGGTCCTCAACTTCCTGGACAAGGAATCCGGCAACCATACCGCGATCGGCGTTGAGGACAAAGCGGGTGGGGATGCGGACTCAG